>CAZGIM010000011.1:0-151881 GCA_964525995.1 uncultured Prolixibacteraceae bacterium
CGATCTCTTATGATTGTTTCTGTAAATTTACCCACTTACTTTTATAAAGAACCGATTTTTTTCATGTTTGGAAGAGTATTCAAACTGAATTTGTCCGGAGTGGGAACAAATATTTATTCATAAAAACTATTACATTCCTTGTTACGTTGTGGAACCTCCATGAAATTTTTTACAAAGCCACGGAGGGTTTTACTAGTTTTAGATTCTCTACAGCTCCCCAGTGAAAATCTGTGATTTTTGTTACACAGAGAACCGAGAATTTCATAGAGAGCCACAGCGCGCAAAGTCATGAATTATCAACGTTAAAGTAGATCTACAGCATTAAAAATTCACTCATTCACTCAATCACTCAATCACTCAATAATTCGTCAATCGTAAATCATGTTCAATCGTAAATTAATACGGTCTCTTAAACCAAAACGATATAGAACCGGTTAATTACCATGATCAGGGCGTAAATCAACTCAAAAAGAACAACAGGCAACAGGAACCAGGGCAGATAATGTGTCTGAAACCGGGAAAAATCCTGAGATTCTTGTTTTACTGGTTTTTTCGGTGGGTTCTTCGCTTTCAGGGATCCCGGGTCTGTTTTTGAAAACCTGCGATGTAAAAAGCCGGCCGGTCCGGAGGCATAGAACATCAACAGCAGCAGAGGAGCCAGGGGGATGAAGTACCTGCCTTGGACCCCGATAATATATTTGGCCCCAACGAGGTTGCTGTAAAGGTAAAGCCCCGTTTCGATGATCGCCAGGCAAACCAGGAAAATCGCGAACAGTATGAGTTTTTGGGGCCACCAGATGCGGATCGATCCGTTCCGGTCAATCGCCACGACGATAAAAACCAGCAACAGGTACAGAAAGACCATGAATGCAGGAATTCCGGTATCGTTCCATCCGAAAAGCCCGACAAAGCTGGTCAGATACAACCCGGTATATTTAATTATAGTGGTGATCATGATTTCAAGATACCGGACGGGATTGCTCAGGATGAAATCCTTCTGTTCCCGGGCATTGTAAAGATCTTTTGCCGACCTGTCGGAAACGACAGCGCCGGGATCCTGTGCCGTTGAGGCCTGTTCCGGTGTCGTTCCGGTTTGTACCGCAGGATTCTTATGGGTATCAGCGGGTTCTTGCGGCATGCTTGCCTTGCCGGAAGCATCCTGTACCTGTGCGGCGCTGACCCCAACTGGCATGGCAGTAACAGTCGGGCCGGGGGAAGAAGGAATTGACGGAATGGCTACGGCAGCCCGGGATTCCTGAACCAGGAGACTTCGGACACCTGCGACAACCTGTGGACTGAATTGGGAAATTAAAACTCCGGAAAGCAATAACCCGGCCGCAATGAGAAGGTACTTTTTAATGTTGCCTGCTTTGGATACCGGAACGATGAGAAATACCATCGAAATAAGGAAATAGGGTGGTTTCATGCAGGCCAGGAGCGCCGTCAGGATAAATAGGGCAACGATGGATTTTGTTGTCAGCCGATCATTTCCCGAGTATGCGAATTTCAGGATCAGCGCGATCAGCAGCAACGACAGTCCGATGGTCGGAGCATCGTACGAAGCGGAGGCCATCTGCGAAACGGTCATGGGCATAACCCCGAGGAGGACAAAGATCCATTTTTGCACTGGCGTTATCCGGATGGCCAGAAAAATGAGGAAGATGGCTGTAATCAGGTTGAAAAACCGGGCCCAATACAGGTAAATTACGGGCACGTTTGAAAACAGTTTCCCGATGGCGATTCCCAATGCCTGTGGGAGGTAGGGTAGGGTATAGTTAACCGATTCGACATAGGTTCGTTGCCGGGAATCGAGCCGGATGGATTTCAGCGCGGCCATCTCTTTTGGGGAAAACTTTTCCCACGACTTGAATTTCATCCGTTCGCAGGCCGTTGCCGTCTGTTTTACTGCGACCGGCACCTCGTCAGGCATCCGCGCCAGGTTGAGTTCAGAGATCTCGTAAGCCCGGTAAAAATGAGCCGGCTCATCGGGAGTCTGAAAAGGGGGTGTTATAAACAGAAAGATCAGTCCGAAAATCGTGGCCGTCCCGACAAAAAAGTATTCGGGTTTCACGGTGAAGGAACGCAGCAATCGCAGGATCTGAGTCGACAGGATGATCGAAATGGTCAACAGGAGGATGATGATGCAAACCACGATAGCCGGGCCATTCATGAAGGCGAAGTTGGTCTCGTGGGTTCTGATCCCGATACTTCCCCCGAGGGGTGAGACCTCCCTGGGATCGGCGATGGTTGCCGTGATGTCATCGTTCTGAATACGGGCGACAACAAACCTCCCGAAGCGGCTGGTCTTGTTCAGCGGAATGGCAAGGCAGTTGGAGGGATTACCATCGAAGGAAGCCAGTGCCACCGAGAACTTCTTGCCGGCCCCAATCCTGACGGGCTTCTTCGGTTTGAAGGAGTAATAATCAGCTTTGACGATTTCCTCCGACGAGAATCTTTTTGTAAAAAACACCCTTCCCGTCTCATCAAATAGGAGGAGGGTATTGTTATTTATAGCCGTTTCGCTGGTCTTACCTAAATAAACTTCAATCTCCTCCAGGAAATCTTTTTTCATGGTGACCTCCTGGATGAAGAGAACCCCGGGTAAGAGGTTCCCAAAGTCAGCGTTTCCGCTTAATTCCGTCTCCTGGGTCGAGAAAAAGAAGTTGACCGGCCTTACCAGGAACAAGGCTGCCATTGCGATTATCAGGAACGCCAATCCGGCAATAAGATTTTTGTATTTTTTCATCATCGGTTTGATCCGGATCATAAATGGACAGGATTCTATTTCGTTTCAACAATGAACAAACATAAAGAAAAATCCGTTACCCATAAACGACAGATCATTTTCCGGGCTGTGTTATGTTTGTAATCTTTTACGGAATCGGCTTACCTTTGCATAGTCGCCAGATTATTTATAGGATGACCGGGCGACCCGTTAACAATCTACAAATCGAAATATGTCGTTAGATATTCAAAAGATACGGGAGAATTTCCCGATCCTGAAACAGCAGATTTACAAGCGGCCGCTGATCTATTTTGATAATGCCGCTTCGACCCAGAAACCCCGTCAGGTCATCGATGCCATCAGGCACTATTACGAGTCGGACAACTGCAACATTCACCGGGGGGTTCATTACCTGAGCGTCAAGGCGACCGAAGCTTACGAGGAAGCCCGGCGGGAGATCCGGCATTTCATCAATGCAAAAAGCACCCACGAGATCATTTTCACGAAAGGAACCACCGAGTCGCTGAACCTGGTGGCATCTTCCTTTGGGAAAAAATTTGTTAGGCCCGGCGACGAGGTGATCACCACCATCATGGAGCACCACTCGAATTTTGTTCCCTGGCAGCAAATGTGCCTGGAGCGGGAAGCCCGGCTGCGGGTGGCGGGGATCGATGATCAGGGAAAGCTCAACCTGGAAGAATTGGAAGGGTTGATCAACGAAAAAACAAGGCTGATCGCGGTTACCCACGTTTCCAACGTACTCGGTACGATCAACCCGGTCAGCGAAATCATTGCACTGGCCCATCGCCACGATATCCCGGTCTTGATCGATGGCGCACAGGGAATCTCGCACCTGCCGGTCGATGTACAGGAGATGGATTGCGAATTTTATTGCTTCAGTGGTCATAAAATGTATGCTCCGATGGGTATCGGGGTTCTTTATGGGAAAGAGCGCTGGCTGGAGGCTTTGCCGCCCTATCAGATGGGGGGAGAGATGATCCGGGAGGTCTTTGTTGATCGAACCACCTTCAACGACCTTCCCTTTAAATTTGAAGCCGGAACACCCAATGTGGAGGGGGTTGCCGGTTTGCGGAGCGCCGTAAAGTACCTTCAGGAGCTGGGAATGGGGGAGATCGCGGCTTATGAGAACAGCCTCCTGCACTACGCCACCGCGAAGCTGGCCTTGGTAAAAGATATCCGGATTTATGGAACTTCATCGCAAAAGGCAAGTCTTATCTCCTTCCTGATCGGGAATATTCACCCCTACGATGCCGGCATGGTGATCGACAAGATGGGAATCGCGGTCCGCACCGGCCATCATTGCGCGCAGCCCCTGATCGATTACCTGAAGATCGCCGGCACCATCCGCGCCTCCTTTGCATTTTACAATACCATCGAAGAAATCGATGAGCTGGTGAAGGCAGTTTATCGGGTCAGGGAGATGTTTTCGTGAGGATTCAGGGAAAAGAGTTGCCTTACGGTGTTATCGTGATCACCAGTTCCGGAGGTATGGGCGGTGTCGTCCTCATCCATTTCAGATGGTTGCCCCATCACGGAAATCGCATCGGCGACCTCCCCGATGATGATTACCTGTATTGATTCTGAGCCTTCTTTCTTTGTAAATTAGAATTTTGAATCATTCCGTGAATGCCTGAGGAGTAACATCCTCCCCGGCGTTTTCCCGGTTCTCTGACTGTAATATTTTTTCAGGGCAAAAAAGTATATAGTAAAAAGAGGATCAGAAGGGAAACCAACTTTAATGCGGTATATTCGATGGCGGTCCGTATCGATTGCCCCAAGTATTTCATGATTGATTACTATCACAGATTTGAGTAAAATTTTTCAATAAAAGTTGCATTTCATATGATTATCTTATACATTTGGGAAATGTTAAGTTCACTTTCATTCTACACAGGACTAAAGAGCACCACCACTCCGCAAAACCAGGAGCTGGCGAACATCATCATCCCGGATCAGACCGCCACGTGTTACGATGCCGTTCAGGTACTGACCGTCGCAGGGAACGGGAACACATTTCTGGTTGAGGATGGCGGAAGCATCACCCTGATTGCGGGAGTTAAAATAACACTTCTGCCCGGCGTTAAAGTTAATTCAGGGGGATACCTGCTTGGAAAGATATCCACTGATTTCTGTAATACCCTGTTAAACCCCCTTGCCTTAAATCCCGGGAATCTTGATAACCTGCTTTCCATTGATCCGGCTAACAAAACGGCATGGATAAAAATCTATCCAAACCCCACGGAAGACATTGTTATCCTCGAACGCAGCGAGACTGAAATCCCCGCTATGGCATACGTAGTCATTTATACCCTGCAGGGGCAGACCATTACAAGGCAGACGCTGCAAAACGAAGGGCAGCATCAGTTTTCCCTGGCTGGATTTCCCGTTGGGATCTATGTGATAAAGGTCAGGACGGATACCCGGACCGAGATTGCGAAAATCATTAAGAATTGACAATTGACAATTACTTTATGACTCATTTTTCATGAAAATTTCTTGTAGTAGTATGACCAAAAATAACGAAGTATGAAAAAAATCTCCTTTTTTATCATGATGTTACTGTTCAACAGCAGTTTAGTATTTTCCCAGGTTGGGATCAACACCGACAACAGCCCCCCGGATCCTTCCGCGATGCTGGATGTTAAATCGACAAATAAAGGCGTTCTGATACCACGTATGACCTTCGCCCAGCGGAATGCCATTCAGAATCCGCAAGTCGGACTTATGGTGATTTGTACCAATTGCGGAGCGAAGTGGGGAGGAGGTAGCGCACCAAGTCTGAATATTTTTCTCAAAATGGAATGGGATTCGATTGGGCAATGGTACTCAGTTGATTACGATTGCCAGACTCCTGGTTATCCTATAGCAGGAACACATATTCCTTCTGTAAATCAGATTATATGGAATTGGAATCCCATACCCAGCGCTCTGGGATATAAATGGAATACGACAGAGAATTTCAGTACTGCCATTGATCTGGGTAATTCGACTTCTTACACAGAAAACGAGTTGACCTGTTTTACTTCCTACACAAGATATGTTTGGGCATATAACGCTTGTGGTTCAGATCCAAACTGTGCAATACTTACTCAATCAACTTCTGCCCCGGCAATACCAAGCCCGGTTGAAGGAGTACATATTCCCTCTTCATATTATATAATCTGGAACTGGAATCCGGTATCAGGGGCTACCGGGTACAAATGGAATTACACAAATGATTATAGTACTGCGCTTGACATGGGTACCGCTACTTCAACAACAGAAAACGGGATAAATTGTAATACCACGATCGTCAGATATGTTTGGGCCTATAGTACCTGCGGATTATCACAGGTCGCGACCATGACCCAGACCACACTCGGTTGTCCGGCTAATTGTTTGCCACTCACCGATCCGCGTGATGGTAAAACTTACAACACCTTTTTGTATGGTACCCAATGCTGGATGAGAGAGAACCTGAATATTGGAACCAGAATCTATGGAAGTCAGGAACAAACAAATAATCAGATTATTGAGAAATACTGTATTTCTGATGATGAGGCTAATTGCAATGTTTATGGAGGGCTTTATCAATGGGCTGAGATGGTTCAATACCTGAACGGTACAACAAATACAAATTCGTGGGACCCTGTTCCGACCGTAAATGTGACAGGGATATGTCCACCGGGATGGCATCTGCCGAGCGATGAAGAATGGACGACACTGACTACACTTTTAGGTGGTGAAAGTGTTGCCGGAGGAAAGATGAAGGAAGCAGGAACTTCTCACTGGTGTTCACCAAACACAGGGGCCACCAATGAGAGTGGCTTCACAGGATTACCAGGAGGTTATAGACAAGGGGGAGGGAATGGGTCTTTCATAAATTGGACCTACTATGGTTTCTTCAGAGCTGCTTCGGAGTATTCGGCAACCAGTTCATGGTACAGGTACCTTTCTTATACTAATGTTTACATGAACGGATCCGCGTACTATAATAAAAGTTACGGATTTTCTGTTAGATGCCTCAAAGATTGATGTGCGCCATGAGCGCGAAGCGGCGAATGGAGCACACCACTGAACGCTTAGCGCATAACTATTGCAATGATGATAGAATATGAATTAAAACTTAAACACAAAGGCCTATCGGTATCGGCTATCAGGAGCAGGTATCAAACCACCCTGCGGTGCTTTTCCACAACGGGAAAGGTATTGAGCGGACAGGGAGTAAGGGAGAATATGAGCCTCTCAGGTGAGTAAACAGGAGCTGAATGTAAATGAACCGTGTAGAAAGTGTCGAAATTGAGGTCCATGGAGGATAGACGTAGGATGGTCGCAGGATGGACGTAGGATGATGCTTCTCGGAATGATCAAATATTGTAAATAAGAATGAATTTCAATGCCATCTCATATTCAGCTTTTCCATTTCCCTGGATCAATAACAGCTCTCCGAAATTCCGGGGGACTATCTCTTTCGCATTCCTGACCTCTTCACCAATTTCGGTAGCACGTCATTTTCTGGTCATCCACGGAGTTCGCTGCGGGTATTAATAGAACCCGATATCTTTCATTGTTCCACGGATAACCATTGGATGAAAAGCAAGAACAATACGAAGTAAAAAATCATATTGTGCAAAAAAGAACCTCAATCTTTGTAAATTAGAAGTTTGAATTCTAATTTGCATTGTGTATCTTTGAAGAAAAGGAGTACGAATCCTACCTCGCCAGGGGATTCTATCCGCGCATATACGACCGGAAACTGGATGCCGTGAAATGGCTCAATGATTATATTCTGAACTATATTGAAAGAGATGTAAGACAGCTTCAGAATATCGGCGATCTCCACAAATTTGAAAACTTTCTGAGACTTTGCGCCGGAAGCGCCGGCCAGCTTGTGAATTTTTCTTCCTTCGGGAATGAATTGGGAATTTCTTACCACACCGCCCAAAACTGGCTTTCGGTACTCGAGGCCAGCTTTATCGTTTTCAGGCTCTATCCGTATTACAAAAATTTTAAAAAGCGGATGATCAAAACGCCAAAACTTTACTTCTACGACACCGGACTGGCCTGTGCCCTATTAGGGATAAAATCTGCGACAGAACTTCAGCATAATTACGTTAAAGGCGGCCTGTTCGAAAATATGATCATCGCCGATATCATGAAAAACAGATTGAACCGGGGAATGAACCCGGATTTGTATTTCTGGAGAGATAGCACAGGGAATGAAGTTGATCTGATCATCGATGACGCGGAAGGCCCGGTTGCTGTGGAGATCAAAAGCGGCAGAACAATCGATCAGGGCTTCTTTAAAAACCTGAATTACTGGCAGGCAATGACCACTGGAGCAAAGGGCGGAGTGTTCCTTGTCTTTGGTGGAGAACAGTCACAAACCAGAAGCAATGCAACGGTTCTTCCTTGGAACAACCTTATTAAACTGACCTAAAAGAAAGCAATATGGCTGTAAAACAGGTGGGGATGGAGCTTGAATCATTCCGTGAATACCTGAGGAGAGATAAAAACGAAGACGCCAAAACCCCGCTGCTGTATCCGTTGTTCAAAAAGCTTTTCGGCGACAAGTTCAGGATTGAAAGCGACAGCCAGACGGTTCCCCTGCCTACCCGCTCCTTTGTTTTTTTATCTTTGCAGAAAAATTCCTTCAATGACCATTGCCGAAACTGAAGCCCGCGTTACCGAAGAGTTCTCCTTGTTCGACGACTGGATGGACAAATACAATTACCTGATTGAATTGGGAAAGAGTTTGCCGGAAATTGACGAGCAGTATAAAACCGATCAGTATATCATTACCGGTTGCCAGTCGAAAGTGTGGCTGCATGCCGCGTATCGCGAAGGAAAAGTACATTATTCGGCCGACAGCGATGCCATCATCACCAAAGGTATTGTAAGCATTCTGATACGGGTTCTGTCGGACCACTCACCGGATGAAATCATACAGGCCGACCTTGCCTTTCTCGATGGAATCGGCTTGCGCGAACACCTGTCGCCCACCCGCAGCAACGGCCTCACCGCCATGATCAAACAGATGAAGTTGTATGCGCAGGTTTTCAAGATGAAACATTCGTAAGGATAGGGCTATTTGACAACTAATTCGTAAATCTGTCATTGTTAATTCTCCGCTATTTGCGGTGATAAGTGACAATCAATAAGATAGCTTAAGCGTTTGAAGGGGAGTTTCATTTACACTGGTTGATTTCTCTGTCGGTAACCTCAGTTACGTTAATTTCAATGATTACCTGCGGCTTGGGGTGAAGAGTTTCATTCGCTCTGATTGAATTCCCTGCTTGGCTTTTACAGACCTTATCAAGTTCGTATACAATGATATAAATCTTATATTTAGATCGATTCTCATAGTACCGGATGCGATTTTTTACCAGTTTCCGCCTGATCCGGAATATTCTTACACATTCCTGCATAAATCTAAAATCACTCCTCCAATCGTTGTATAATATCAGAACCATATAGGAACCATATAGGAACCTGAAACGTATAAGGATTGTACCTGAACAATCGTTTTCGGGAAGACCGGAAACTGAACGAAGTCTAATTGTCCTTGTTCTACATGTTAATCGTTATGGATTGAGAGATTTCTTAACGCCAGCTTCAATTGCGGGGCGGTGACAAGGCCAGGCCGGCCTGAGGCCAAAAGATGGAAATAAAGGCAGCCTTATGAGAGGATCCATGAAATATTCAAAGACAGCTAAGGGAGGAGTTTATCATCTGAAATTTTAAAAATCCCGATAAGGTTTCTGTTCAATGAAACCATGTACTGCTTTTCGATTGAGCCAAGACGTCCGATTATAAGATCCTTATCCAGCGTTGCCATTTTATTCAGCTTCACCAATGAAGTCCTTTTAAGCCCGTTTGATTCTGAAGGTTGAACAAGAAAATCATATGCGGATTGACAGGTCAATTGAGTGGTGATGAAGCAAACAGTGACATCTTCCTCAGAATCAATCAATACTAAAGCCGGTCTTGTCTTATTCCCGGTCAGATCTGTAAAAGGGAAGGGAATAAGAACGATGTCACCTTTAATCATTTGTATCTCTCTTTCAGGTCGTTGACTGTGTAAAGATCTTCTTCCTCCTTTAAAAAATCATATGATTGTGAATTGGATATAATTTCCTTAATTCCTTCCCGGATTATCTGATCATCCATTTTGCTCAACAAAAAATCAGCAAAGTCATTCACCTCTTTGATTTTCGTATCCGGCAACTGCCTTATCTTGCTAATGGCATTGTTAATTAATACCTGTCTGTCCATCATCATGTGGGTTTGCTGAATTACAAAGATATCAAAGAAATCTGGTTCATTTTTTAATGATACTGTTGAGGGCATCAAAGATTACCGAGCGATCAACAACACCGGATTTTCTCGCTGCTATCATTTTTCTCAACAAAGCAGTATCATTTTCCTCAGAATCCTCAGTAATATCAATCCCTTTGAATTTTTCCGTCATCAACCGGGCAGTCTCAATCAAAGCCTTACCTGCTTTTGTTCTTTCATTGACTCTTATGGTAGTCATTCTTGTTTTTTATGTAAAGATAAAGAAGTTTGACCGGCTTTACCAACCACCAAGTCAATATATCGCCATGCTTCACCCGCGATTCATTTTTCTGATTCCACAAGCAAGAATGGCTGCTATTTGAAACTTTTTTGCGATGGTGACGACAAACGGATAGGGTATCTTTTTTTTTCATCATCCAGAAAAATAATAAATTTATAATTTTACACCCATTGCCGAAAGGGAAAGGCTACCGACAAAAGCGGTGTGAGATCCTCTGATTGAATGGCCTGAAAGTAAACTAAAGTACCGTTATGAAATATAAATTGGAACCAGATTCAGGCGCCCCATGAATGATCATAATGGCATACCATGGGGCCTATAAAATTATTTACAGATGATATATACATTGGAACCAGGTTCATGCACATCGCGAATGATCATCATGGATATTCCATTTGACCTATGAAATTTGAAATTATATTAAACATGAAAATCAGAATCGCACTGACATTACTATTACCCGTGCTGTTGATCCCGGCCTGTAAGAAAAGCAGTCCTGCGGATGAGGGCGCTCCGTTAGGGAAAATTGAATTGGCACAGAACTATGTTCCTTACAAAACTGAAAAATATCTCCGGATCTGCTATATGCTCAGCACCTGGGAGTTTATGAAAGAAGGTCTTAAACTTCAGACAATCATCGTTTACAACAACGACACAAAGATCCCGCTCGACACCATTCTTGAGGCCGATTTGCCGTTCATCTGGAAATCACCCCTGCCGCAAAGTTCCGAAATCACCATCGACAACATTACCCGCTACTACCTCTCGCTGCAGGTTCCCATACCGCTGGACCTGCCGGCCCCGGCGACCCTGAGCCATCGTTTCATCCTGTCGGATACGGTGAAAGGCCAAACGGTTACCGTTGAAGGCGGCATCGTTCCGGTAAGGAAGCAGGAAGCCCCGCGCCTCATTGCAGCTCCCGTAAAAGGCAATTATTATCTGTTCCACAACCAATCGACTCTCGGATACCATTATTACCTGGCATTCTTCGTGAATGGTGGGATATGGACCAATGAGAAATTTGCCTTCGACCTCACCCGCATCGATTCCACCTGGGAGGAGACCTATTCGGGAGATCCGGCAAAGAACGAATCCTATTTTGCCTATGGCGACACGCTATATGCCGTTGCATCGGGAAAGGTATTGAAAGTCACCGATAACAGGGCGGAGAATTCGGGTAACCTGCGCAACGCAGTCCTCACAAAGAGCGATGAATATTACGGTAACTACCTTATCCTTGATATCGGAGGCAGCGTTTATGCCATGTATATGCACTGTCTGCCTTTCTCTTTCATGGTTAGGGCAGGGGATGTGGTTACCGAAGGACAACCTGTCGCTTTGCTCGGCAATTCGGGGAACTCAACCGAACCCCATCTCCATTTTCAGCTTACCGATCTGCCGGATCCCGGCTTTTCGCACGGGTTGCCCATGGTATTTAAAAGTTTTAAGAAAACCGGAGAAATCCGCCTTGCCCCGGTAGTCGGGCCTGTTCAGATCATTCCCCACATACCGGCAACCACTGCCAACATGGAAAACTGGAGCATTGTCGACATTCCTTGATCATTGTTCTGGAACCTTTGTTTTTCATGAAGAATGGAATCTGATTTAATTATTTACGATTGAACATGATTGACGATTTACGATCGTATTTTAATTTTGGATGGACAACTGGCAACTCCGCTTTAGATCTTAATTTCGATAGATTTTTTCTCTACTTTTGACCAAAAATACTGCTCGATGAAAAACCAGATGATCCCGTACTGCCTGACAATCCCGTTGATCACTGCCCTGATCATCACAACCCTTTGGAGTTGCAGCAAGAAAAATGAAGATCCTCCGGAACCGGCTCCTGTCGCCACCGATTATTCCCAGGCGACCCACTGGCTGTCGGTTCCTGTTACGGAAAAGGCCGTCGATGTTTTTTATTTGTACCCGACTGCCTGGCGTAAAACTAATCCGGATGATCCCAATATCTGTTCCGTTGATAACCCGCAGATGCTTCAGTGGGCAGCTTCCGCGTATCAACGCCAGGCGACGGCATTTGAAACCGTCGGGAATGTTTATGCACCCTTCTATCGGCAGGCCGACGCGAACTGGGCTCTCAATCTTCCCCAGGACCAAAAAGATTCGGTCATTGGCGGCATACCAACCCTCGATGCAACGGCTGCTTTTGATTTTTACCTGAACCACTTCAATAAGGGCCATCCCTTTATCCTCGCCGGCCATTCGCAGGGTTCCAATGTTCTTTTATTTCTGCTGTCGGGTTATCTTAAACAACATCCTGAAGTTTACTCCCGGATGATAGCGGCTTATATAATCGGTAATCCGGTTACGCAAAGCTATCTTACTGCCAATTCGCACCTGAAGTTCGCCATGGGGCCCGACGATACCGGTGTCATCATTTCGTATAACACCCAATCGCCTGCCGTACCCCCCGGGGGAAATTTGGTAGTGTCAAATCTGGTTGGGCTTGTCATCAACCCGATCACCTGGACCAGGGAAACCACCCCGGCAACCACTTCACAGGGACTTGGCTCGTTCATGCCTGATTCAGCCGGCCATTTCACCAAAGTACCGCAATACGCGGATGCCAGAGTAGATCCGACGCTGGGCGTATTGATCTGTACCACCGCGGTCGACAGCAATTTGATTCTTGGATTCGGCCCCGGTGTCTATCACAGCTACGACTACCCGTTCTATTACTTTAACCTGCAGGAAAACGCACTCCGCCGGGCGAACAAATTTTTGGAGAAACGTTGAATGACTGAATGACTGATTTATTGAGTAATTGAGTGAATGAGTGAATGAGTGAATGAGTGAATGAAAATATTAATTGAATGATTGATTGACTGATTGAAAATGTGAAAATAATTTACGATTGACATGATTTACGATTTACGAATGATTGATTGACTGATTGACTGAATGATTGATTTAACTTTTGAATTATTATTTTTCCCTAATGGCTAATGGCCAATGCCTAATGCCTGATTTGAGCCTTAATCTTTTTCCGTTTTCAATTTTCACTTGTCCGCTGGTTCACTTGTCCACTAGTCCACTGGTCCACTTGTCCACCAGTCCACTTGTCCACTTGTTCATATCTTTGCAGAAAAATAACGACCCATGGATTCAGTCAAAAACCCGATACATACCCCCTTTGAGGAAAAAGTGATCACTGTATTACGCACCGTCTTCGATCCGGAGATCCCCGTAAATATCTATGACCTCGGACTTATCTACAACCTTAAAATCGATGAAAATACCAGGGATGTCTACATCCTGATGACCCTTACCACGCCCAACTGCCCGGTTGCTGAAGACATGCCCGGTCAGGTGGAGGATACGGTACGCTTGGTGGAGGGAGTCGGCAAAGTGAAAGTCGAGCTGACCTTCGAACCTCCCTGGGACAAAGATATGCTGTCGGAGGCGGCGTTGCTGGAGTTGGGACTGCTGTAATTAAATTGAAAATTGAAAACGGAAAATGAATAATCCAATTTTTTGTTTTTCAGCTTAAACTGCTTCAGAAATAAATCTGCAAATGATTGTATATCTGCAGTCTATTCTGATTCCAACCCTACCACTTCTCCTTTAAGGGCCGGGATGGGGGCGCTCCCTCTCTACACTATACCTTGATAAGCCGCAGGAACTTTACTCCTGAATCGGTCACCAGCCGCACCAGATAGAGCCCCGGCCGCAAAGACACTATGTTGAGCGGTTCGCCCGGGAGGTACCGGTCGTGGCGCAGCACCATCCTGCCGGTGGCATCCGTGATGTCAAGCGCTACGGTTTTCCCGGCTTCACCGGTCATGAACCTGACGGAGCCAGAAGCAGGATTGGGTAAGCAGTGAGCATACGCGAGGTTCACCGGTTCACCCGTGCCCACCGTCGGATCTTCGAATAACTCAGTGAGGGTGAAGGTCACGGGTTCATTCTGCCAGGCCGGCTTGCTGTTACGGTAAACGGAAATTCTCATGAAGTCGGCCTCAGGGGCGTACTGCATAAACTGCAGGTTGGCCGGCAGATGTGACCAGTCGCGCAACAGGTTCCAATTGGTGTCGAGCCCGATCAGCGTTCCGTTGCCGATATGGTTCCTGATGCCGTTGTACCGGCTGCAGAAATGCATCGCGTTATTCCGGGCAATCTGGTAATTCGCGGTATAAAGGTTATCCCCGGGAATACTGTCGGGATAGGTGCTGTATCGGTAGGTATGAGTCGGGGCGACGGGCGCCAGCTCAGCTACCATTGCCACCAGGCTGTCGGCATCGTCCGACTTGGCCAGGGCGCTGATGATAAAGCCATCGGCAAAACCCATGGTGCAATCATGCAGCGACGATCGCACGTCCTGCACATTCCTGGCGCCGTCGCCATTGTAATCGGTCGCCTCCAGCGCCCTACGAAGGGCATACCATATCGGGATATAGTGCTTGCCGTTCGTTCCCTGGTTGTTGTTGTCATCCATCATGTTCTGGAAGGCGCCGAATTCGGGATTGAAACCCGAAAGGGCGCTGTGCATCCCCGAAAAACCGATCAGCAGCCATTTGCTCTCCTCCGTTTCGGCCGGAAAGTGAACCGTGATCACGTTGTTCCGGCTGAGTACCGTCGAATACTCCCAGTCAAGATGACGCGAAATCACCGATTTACCCTCAAGGTCGGTCCCGGCCGTGGCATCCCCCCAGCTCATCAGCTCCGAACAGTTCATGCCGCTTTGCAACATAAGCAGGGTCGTGATATCGAGGAAGGTGTTTCCAACCAGGATATCGGTCTGGTCCAGGTTCGAAGGATTGGTGCCCGATGCATTCATACCGTCGATAATGGCCTGGGCCTCCGTTTTATACACCGGGTCGATCTCCAGGTCGTTCCCCTGGATCACAATGTTCCGGGCCATGTTGTAAAACGCCCCGAACTCCGGTTTCATATAGTTCACGATCACATCGGTGATCTTGCCGCCGGTCAGATACCCCAGGGCGAAGCCCCGCTCCTGGTGTGTCCCCCAAACTTTTACCACCTGAACACCGGCAGTGTCGGCATAAATGATTCCCTTCACCGGTTGCGCCTCAAGACCTGACTGCATCAGCATAAGGGCAATGACAATTAGCAGAATTCTTTTCATAGGATCAGATATTTAAACAAAGTTAATCACATCCATATATTTTCAATGCATTTGAAATACAATTTTTTAAATGGACCGGCGAAGTGTAGATATCGTATCGTTCCGCACATAACAGGCATCTCATAACGGTCCAAGCTGGAATTATACACATTTTTGGGGTGGGGACGGGGGAACGGTTCCTGTTTCTTATGATTATTACAAAATCAGTGGTGCATCAACTAATCCCTTATTTTGACATTTGAACCGGAGTGGAGCGAAGCTCGGCTGAACAAATTCTAATTATTGCTTTTTTATAATCGCTAATCCCTGATCACTATTCGTTAATTTGAATTTTGAACTGTTTTTTTCACTATTTCCTGAATTGTCCAACTCTTCGTCCGCTCTTCGTTCAACTCTTCGTTCAACTCTTCGTCAAACTCTTCGTTTTTTCTTAATTTTGCCTGGATTTAATCTGAATCATGATCCCGAAGACCGGACCGCTTCTTTCGAAAGTAAATCTCCCGTCGGACCTGAAAAAGCTGGATATTGAGGAGTTGCCTGCGCTGTGTGCAGAGATCCGTCAATACATTATCGACGTGATGTCGGTCAACCCCGGCCATCTGGGAGCAAGTCTGGGAACTGTCGAACTTGCCGTTGCACTGCATTACGTTTATGATACCCCCTTCGATAAAATCATCTGGGATGTGGGACATCAGGCGTATGCCCATAAAATTCTCACCGGCCGTAAAGAGCGTTTTCATACCATCCGGAAATTTCATGGAATCAGCGGCTTTCCGAAGATGTCGGAAAGTGAATACGATGCCTTCGGAGTGGGTCATTCATCGACTTCCGTTTCTGCCGCGCTGGGAATGGGTGTGGCTGCCTCGCTGAGCAAGGAGGAGAACCGGCACCATGTGGCCGTCATTGGCGACGGGGCGATGACCGGCGGAATGGCGATGGAGGCGCTCAACAATGCCGGCGTATCCAATGCCAACCTCCTGGTGATCCTCAACGATAATCAGATCGCCATCGATAAGAGTGTAGGGGCTATCCATGATTACCTGGCTGATATTGTCACTTCGAAGACCTATAATAAATTCCGCGATAAGATATGGCTCTTGATGGGCGGAGGTACCCGGTATGGAAAGAATTCAAGGGCGATTGTCAAGCAGTTGGGTAATGCCGTTAAGACCACCCTGCTGCGGGGCGGAAATCTTTTCGAGGCGTTTAATTTCAGGTATTTCGGACCGGTTGATGGGAACGACGTGATTAGGGTGGTCAAGCTGCTGACCGATATGAAAAACATCAAAGGCCCGAAACTACTTCATATTCACACCGTAAAGGGAAAAGGCTTCGAGAAGGCGGAAAAGGATCAGACGGTGTATCACGCACCGGGTTTTTTTGACAAAACGACCGGCACCATCAGGGTGGACCAGTGCCAGGGGATGGCGCCAAAGTACCAGACCGTTTTCGGACGGACGATCATTGAATTGGCTGAAATGAATCCCCGGATCGTCGGGATCACACCGGCCATGTCGACCGGCTGTTCGCTGAACCTGATGATGAGTAAGATGCCCGACCGGACCTTTGATGTAGGCATCGCCGAACAACACGCCGTTACCTTCAGCGCCGGCATGGCGGCATCGGGATACGTGCCCTTCTGCAACATCTATTCGACCTTTATGCAACGGGCTTACGACCAGATCATTCATGATGTGGCTCTGCAAAACCTTCACGTGGTTTTCTGCCTCGACCGCGGGGGATTGGTAGGAGAGGACGGAGCTACCCATCACGGTGCCTATGATCTTGCCTACCTGAGGTGCATTCCCAATATGATCGTTGCCGCGCCCATGAATGAAGAGGCGTTGCGCGACCTGATGTTTACAGCGCAGCTTGATGGAATGGGACCCTTTGCCATTCGCTACCCGAAAGGCAGGGGCGTGATGCCTGATTGGAAAACCCCGTTGAAAAAACTGGAAGTGGGAAAAGGTCGGATGATCCGCGACGGTAAAGATACCGCGATCATCACCATCGGACATGTTGGGAATTATGCCGTGGAAGCCTGCGACCGGCTCCGGGAATCGGGCTTTGATGTTGCCCATTTTGATCTCTGTTTCCTGAAGCCCCTTGATGAAGACCTGTTGCATGATATTTTCAAAAAATTTTCTACCATACTGACTGTCGAAGACGGATCCGTTCAGGGGGGAATGGGATCGGCCGTGCTGGAATTCATGGCCGATCACGGCTACAGAGCTTCTGTCAAACGCCTTGGCATTCCCGATCGCTTCATCGAACAGGGAACCGTTGCTGAACTGCATCGCGAATGTGGTTACGATGTCGAAGGGATCATCAAGGCAGTGAAAGAACGGAATTGAAAGTTGAAAATGGAAAATTGAAAACGAAATTTAATTTCTATTTTTCCCTATTCCCTAAATTGTCCGCTCTTCATCAAACTCTTCGTCTAATTCACCCGTGTGGTCGATTCTTCAGTGATTTATATCAAGATTTGTTGCTAGTTTAGCTTTCACAGGGTATATTTACAATAACAAAGCAAGGAATCCCATGAAATGCCCTTAGAAACCATTTCGGGCAGATCTTGAATGATAATCATGGATATTCCATGTGACTATTGAAATCAAAAACTATTAGCCCATGAAAAATTATCTTACAAAATTGACCATCATCACCATGCTGATGATGGGTTTTATGACTACAGTCATTGGCCAGGAGGGCATGTGGCTGCTTAACCAGATCGATCAACTTGATCTCAACAAAAAAGGACTGCAAATAGCTCCGGGTGAACTTTACAGCAAGGACAAGGCAGCGCTGAACCGAGCCATCGTTCAGCTTGGCGGCGGCACCGCTTCCTTCGTCTCGAAAGACGGACTGCTGATCACGAACCATCACGTTGCTTTCGGGGCCTTGCAAAGGTCTTCGAGCGTTCAAAGCGACTACCTGACTAACGGTTTTCTTGCCCGGCAGCGGTCGGAAGAGATCAGTGCCCCCGGATACCAGGCATCACTGATGATCAGCATGACCGATGTTACCAGTGATGTGGTTGCTGCTGGCGCCGGTATTTCGGATCCCCTTGAGCGCGAAAAGAAGATGGACGAAAAGATCGGGAAGATGTCGGAAGAGATCCGCAAGGGCAAGGAGGATATCAGGGCTTACATTGCCTCCAACTTCAACGGGAAACAGTACATTCAGTATGTCTATAAAACCTTCAGGGATGTCAGGATCGTTTATGCCCCTCCGATGTCGGTCGGGAACTATGGTGGCGAGACCGATAACTGGATGTGGCCACGCCATACCGCCGATTTCTCGTTTCTGCGTGTCTATGTAGCGCCCGATGGAACAGGCAGGGAATATCATAAAGACAATGTTCCGTATCACCCCGAGGTGTATCTGAAGGTGGCCAATAGTTATCTGAAGGATGGCGACTTCACATTCATCATCGGTTACCCGGGCCAGACGACCCGGTACCGCTCATCTACCTCTGTCCACTGGAATGAAACCGTGAACTATCCCTTTTCTATAAAGAATTACCGGGAGATCATCGATTTGCTGGAGGAGACTACTAAAAACAACCATGAAGGCGAAATCAAAGTGGCAAGCCTGAAGAAGGGACTGGCCAATGTGATGAAGAACTACCAGGGAAAGGTGGAAGGGATGAAAAAGACCCGGTTTTATGAGAAAAAACTGGAATTTGAAAAGGAGTTCCAAAATTGGGCAAACAGCCAACCTGAAAGAAAGGCAAAATACGGTGACATCCTTCAGAAAGAGAGGGCTGAGTATGAGATTCTTGCAAAAACCAAGACGCGCGACAATGTATTCGGCGTGTTCCAGGGACTGGCCGGGATGCCCCTGTCGATTGCTCAAACGGTTTTGTATTTTGCACAGCAGAAAGACAAACCTGCCGGTGAACGCGATCCGGGATATACGGAGGAGAATATTTCGAGAACCATCGAAAACCTCAAGTTTACCTATAACAATTACTTTGAACCTGCCGATAAGGCGTTGTTTGTCAGGGCGCTGAAAATGGCCGGTGAACTTACTGCCGACCAACGGATCACGGGAGTTGAATATGTGTTCAAAGACGGGAACACGACACCGGCACAATTCGCCGACCAGGCATTCAGAACGACCAAACTCACAGATTTGGCTTTTACAAAGACCCTGTTCGATAAAAGTGTGAAGGAACTGGAAGCGCTGAACGACCCTTTTATCCGGATGGCTATCAGTATCGATCCCATGTCGGAGGAGATCAATAACATAAACAGCCGGTTCAGCGCGGATGTGGTTGCCTTGCGCAAGGTTTATCTCGAAGGCCTGTTCGAATGGAAAGGTACCGGCCTCTATCCCGATGCCAACAGTACCATCCGGTTTACCTGGGGCAGGGTAAAGGGCTATAAACCCCGTGATGCCGTATGGTACGATCCTTTCACCACCTTCGCAGGCGTTGTTGAAAAGAATACCGGCATAGAGCCCTTTGATGCCCCGGCCGACCTTGTGGCACTTTACGACCGGAAGGATTTCGGACGCTGGACTGATCCGGTCATGAAAGATATACCGGTGGCATTTTTAAGCCAGTGCGATATCACCGGCGGTAACAGCGGCAGCCCGATCATGAATGGCAAAGGCGAGATCGTAGGAGTCGCGTTCGACGGGAATTACGAATCGATGATCAGCGACTGGCAATACGACCTCAAGCTGCAACGCTGCATCTCGGTCGATATCCATTATGTGCTTTTCATCACCGAAAAACTTGGAAAAGCCGGGTTTATCCTCGATGAAATGGGGGTCAGGAAGTAGGCAATGGACAATGGACAATTGACAATGAAAAATGGAAAATTGAAAATTGAAAACGGAAAATTGAAAACTTTCTGATTGTCATTTGCTCATCCCTAATGCCTGATTCTCAATTTTAAAACTCTATCTTATAACTGATAAACGGAATAATTCCCATACCGGTTATGGGTTCGATTGATTGGTTGAAGTCGTTGTAAACATAGCCCACCGGGGGTTTCTGGTTAAGGATGTTCTTAACCTGGATGGCCCAGATGCCGCTGAACTTTTTATGGTTCGTGCGGTAGGTGAGGGTCAGATCAAGGTAGAAGAAGTCGGGGAGCCGTTCGGCATAAGCCCGTGACACATCGAGGACAGCGTAGTGACTAATCTTCGATTGTTCCAGATCGATGGGCACGTAATACTGTCCGCCGGTATAGGATGCCTTGAGATTCAGGCCCAGAATGTTCTTCTTCCGGATGGTCCACTCCTTGCCGCCCAAAACATTAAACACATAGTTTGAGTTATAACGGGTGTTGCGTTCCACGCCATCGCCCCCTTTGTACTTCGAATCGAAGAGAGAGACCGTGAGCAGGAAATAGTATTGTCGGGTGAGGAACTTCTCGAATGTCAGATCAATCCCCGCATTCCTGCCGGTACCGTCGTTCACGAGTGAATCGTTGCTGTAACCCCCGTCGCTGTTGATCAGGGAGTAATAGCTACCGGGCATCACCGGGATGGAATAGAGATGCTGGTAATAAACTTCGGCCTTAAAACGCAGGTCGCTCAGGATCAGATAATCGTATCCTGCCACAAAGTGGTGCGCCTTGCTGAAATCGAGGTTCCGGTTCGGCTGAACATTGTATTCAGGCGTAACAGGCTGTTCGGCTAAGTAAACGCCGACATCTTCTATCTGGGAATGTTTTCCGTACCCGATGCTGAAGGTGTGTTTCGGAAAAGCCTGCCAGCGAAGGGCAATCCTGGGTTCGGCGGCATAATGCCTGTTCAGGAGAAAATACTGGAAATGAAGACCGGCCGTGGCGGTCAGGTTGCGCGTAATATCGATCTTCGATTCGCTGAAAACCTGCACGAAGTCGGTGTTTCCGCTTCCCTCCTCAACCGTTCCGAACACCCCGGTGAGGATATTTTTTGTTTTTATGTCGATGTCGTATGACATATTCGTATAGGTCGCTCCGGTGCGATTGGTATGCCGTGGACCGAATTTTAAGTTGGCTGAAATGCCGCCACCGAACCGGTACATCCGGTAAAAGACCTCGTTGCGGGGATCCAACGTATATGCAGGGGTCATGATGTAATAATTCGACTTGATATCGCTGTAAGTGGCGGAGATCCACGACCGGAGCATGGAGCGCCGGTTCAGGGCGATCTGGTGGATCAGGCCGACTGCTCCCATGTTGTTATTCAGCATCGACTGACTCCGGTCATCCAGGGTTTTCCATTGCGTGGTGTCTTCAATTGCGGTTCCGCTCGAACGGCAGATGCCCCCGATGCCGACCAGCGAGAATGTCCCTGCATTCTTTGTGGGCAGGTTTATCTTGAATGAAAGATCCTGGTATTGCGGGATCTTGTTCTTCATCGTCGGATCAATGAGCTGCAGAAAGGCAAGGATGGAGTAGCGGTAGTTGAAAAGATAAGATGAACGGCCCTTTCGGCTGAACGGCCCTTCGGCCGAAACATCGAGGCCCTGGATCCCAACCTGAAGGGCAAACTCATGCCGTGTATTGTTCCCGGTGCGGAACCGCATGTCGAAAACTCCCGACAGAGCGTTACCGTATTGCGCCGGGAATGCAGTTGTATAAAAGTCGCTGTTGCTCAGCACCAGACTGCTGAGCATCGTCATCCCCCCTCCCGAAGCTCCGACATAGGCAAAATGGTTCGGGTTCGGGATGTCGATGCCATCCATACGCCAGAGCAACCCTTTGGGCGAATTTCCCCGGATGACGATCTCGTTTGAATTCACATCGGCGCTTGAAGCCACCCCGGCAAAGTTCGACACCGCCCGCATCGGGTCATCGGCCGACCCGGCATACCTGCGGCTCTCCTCCACGTTAAACGACCGTGCGCTGATCATGGCCATCGAATTAACCGGCTTGTCCTTCTCCACATCAGCCGTGATCACCACCTCCTTTGCCGTGATCACCATCTCTTCAAGTTCCGCACTGATGAATGGCTCCTTTCCTGAACTTATCAGCACTTCGGGAATTACCACCGGCTTATATCCCATGTAGGTGATCTGCACGGTATGCCTGCCTACCGGTACGTTCCCGATCCTGAAATTCCCCTCTGCATCGGTCGTGCCGCCAATCACAGGGTTGGTACCGGCAATAACCACATTGGCTCCAGGCAGCCCCGTCTTTGATCCTGCATCCACCACCCTCCCCCTTATCACCTGCACCGGCGTCTGCGAAAAGGCTGGAAAACCCAAGGTCAGAGAACTGAACAGAATCAGGGTAAAAAGAAAACGGGCGGACAGGTTGGACGAAGAGCGGACAAGAAAAAATGGACAATTGACAATGGAAAATGGAAAATGGAAAATGGGAAACGGAAAACTTCCTAATCGCCATTCGTTAATCCCTAATTCCTTTTTTGCTTTTTGACTTTGCATTTTGACTTTGCATTTTTATTTATGAATTTCTCCTAAAGCCTTATCCCCGCCATAACGCCCGGGTACATCTTCACATTGATATGGCCGTCGTACACCTCATCGAACACCGACCAGGGAGCGATGCATGACTCTACAGGCTCTCCGTATTTATCTGTTATTTTAGCTACCGTCACATTCCACGAGATACCCCCGAATAGTGCCAGGTGCTTCGAGAGGTGGAATGAACCGGTAACGGCAAGACGGTTCAGCAGGTTGAGCCGGTTTGTAAACCACTCCCCTTCGTTTACCTGGTAGCAGGTACCCTCGATGGCAAGATCCCACTTGTCCGACAACGTGATCATTCCCCCGAGACCATATCCCCATCCCCAGATCACCATATCGTGCCGGTACCCGATCCCCGTTGAAAGGATATTGTAGAATTTCCTGACCCCCGTTTTAAAGCTGATCATCCCGTAAAAGTTTTCAGATGCTGCTATTTCCAAGGTCCGATAACCGTTTCCTGCAAAACTGAGGAAACCGACTGGTACGCCCCGTTCCACGGAATCGACGACATTGAAAACCCCGATCTGTACTCCGTAAAGTTTCCGGGTGTAGTTCAGCAATCCCGCGATCTGCACACCCCGGAGTCGACCGGAATTGATGTTGGTAAGTCCGGAAACCTGCACTCCATGCATCTTTCCGGCATTCACACTGGCAAGACCGGCAACTTGTGCTCCATTAAGGCTATCCGCAGCGATGTTCAGCAAACCGGTGGCCTGTATCCCCTTTGTATCTTCTGTGGTAATGTTCAGTATTCCACTTACCTGGCTGATCCTTCCACCCGGGACAAGGTTGACAAGTCCGGCAAGCTGTAACCCTTTGGAAATCTGCGAAGTGATGTTGGCCAAACCTGCTAACTGGACTCCGGCTAACGGTCCACCGGCGATGTTGATAAGCCCTGCGAACTGAGCCCCGGAAACCTTCTTCCCATTGATGTTGAACAGCCCGGAGAACTGGACGCCCCTGGTCTTTTCGCCAACCACCGATCCCAGCCCCGAGAACTGGACGCCCGCAACGGATCCCTTCACGGAGGTTCCGAGCCCGCTGAACTGAACTCCCCTCGCAGTGCCTTTCACAATGGAACCCAGTCCGGAGAACTGGGCGCCGTTCATATCCGTCCGCAACACCGAGAAAAGCCCGTTGAATTCGGCGCCGCTGACCCCGCCTCCATAGCCGGCAAGCAGGTTAAAGGAGATTTTATTTTTCACATTCCATGAGTCCAGACCGTTGGTCCCCAAGGGGGTGAGCAAACTAACCTGGAATGTGCGTGTTTTCAGTGAATCCTCTTCGGCTGCAAGCAGAACCGGGATGGCAAACACCAGCCAACCCAACAAGATCTTCCTTTTCATCATTTTGTAAGAAATTGGTTAATGAATACAGGAAGAAGACAACCATGAAGAGGAATACCCCTATTGGGGAGACAATTAACAATTAACAATGGACAATTGACAATGAAAGGAATTGAAAATGGACAATTGAAAATGGAAAACGGAAAGTTGAGAACGAAGATTTCCCTAATGGCTAATCCCCAATGCCCAATACCTTATTTTGTATTTTGCCTTCTAAAAAAGCTTAATCCCAACCACCCCTCCGGCCCAGAGCTGTATCCGGTGAGGCCCGGTGGTGAAGGCGTGATCATAGAAAGTATAGGGGGCGATACCGTCGGGTTTGATGTCGCTTCCGGTGTTGAACCAGTAAACATTGGCGCTTGGACCGAAAAACAGGGATACGGCTTTGTGCAGCCGGATATCGACGGTGGGGCTGAATTTCCCTTCCAGTCCGTGGTATTTCAGCCCGGTTTGTGTTGACATGACCACCCCGGTGGTGAGATCAAATCCGAGATCGACTGCCCTCCCGAGTTTCACAAGCGTTCCGAAACCATAGGTAAAGTTGACCATCCAGGACTCGCCGATGCCGGTTCTGAAAATGTTATAGAAATTTCTGGTGCCGGCACGCAGGCCCACATTGACAAAAAACACCTCGTCGGCCGAAACTTCCATCCTGTAGTACCCTCCGTGACGCACTATACTGACAAGTCCCATCGGGACTCCCGATTCAACAGTGTTGACATAATTGAACAAGGCAAGCTGAAAGCCATTGAGAATCCGCGTATGGTTGAATAAACCCGCGATCTGTGCCCCGCGGTTCTCCCTTCCGGAGATGTTCACCAGTCCAGCCAATTGAAATCCGCGGTTCTCCTTTTTCACGACATTGATCAGTCCGGCAAGCTGGCAGCCCCAGTTCTCACGACCGTAATTAGCCAGACCGGAAATCTGTACCTTGTTGATTTCGTAAATGCCGACATTGGCCAGTCCGGCCACTTGCCATCCGTTAACATGGTGAAAAGCCAGGTTGACCAGTCCTGCTAACTCCATCCCGCGCATCTTTCCGGTGGTGATGTTGCACAATCCTGCTACCTGTACCCCCTTCAGGGTGTCGGGCAACCAATTGACCAGTCCGGCAAGTTGAAAGCCCCGCACTGCGCCCAGCGTGACATTGACCAGTCCGCTCAACTGAAAGCCGGTGACCTCTTCGCCAATAAAATTTCCCAAGCCTGCCAACTGAAAACCCCTCATCCGCTGCCGGTTGATATTGACCAGACCGCCCAGTTCGAACCCGTTCGTAGCCCGTGAATACCCTGCCAGAACATTGAATGAAAAAACATTGGCGAATGATCCTCCCGCTATTCCATGTGAACCGAGGTATGGAACCAGGGATATCTGAACTGAGCCGCTTCCGTAAACCTGGACATTCCCGGCATTGTTACGCTGCTTTTCGGGTACCAGCCACCTGACCAGCCCGATCTGCTCCACTTCAGCCACTGGTGTAATGCCTATCGAAAGGGTATCAGGTACGTGAGTGCCCAGGATGGCTTTCCGCGACTTGAGTCCGGTGAGCTCCTCCTGAACATTGGGAGTCAATGCCAAGTCAAGCCTTTTGTCGGCTGTTATATTGATGAAGATGACGGTATCACGGAATTCCTTTCGCATGATCCCCAGGCTTATTGGCTGATATGCAGGAATCGCGATCCTGTACTGACCCGAATCGCCGGTCACGGCCGCGGTTTTCTGAATAACAGCATACACCGTGGCGCCGGTAATGGGCATCCCAGTCGCCGAATTGGTAATTGAACCCGCGAGTTGGAAAGTCTCCTTCCTTTGTTCAGCATTCTTCCCTCGGATTTGACGGGTGAGGATCACGTGATGCCCGATCTGCTTTGGCGTTGCTTCGTTGCCCACAATCTCTTTCAGGATTTCCGATACTTTTTTATTGGAAGCATGCACAGAAACCTTACGCGAGGTTCCAGTCAGTGAAGCATCATACGACAGCCGGAAACCTCCGCCGGCGGCCACCCTGCTGAGCGCTGTTTCAACGGTGACCTGGTTCAGGTTGACGGAGATCCGCTTTGCCAGGAAATTCTCCTGCGAAAAAACGAACAGCGGTAAGAATGAAAACATAATAACAACCGGGAGAAGGATTTTGCTTGGTGCTGGCAGGTGTGGAATATTTTTTGGGAGCGGGAAAGGCATTTTTTAAAGGGAAATTCAAAATTCAAAATGTCAAAAAAGGCATTGGGCATTAGCCATTAGGGAAATCTTCGTTTTCAACTTTCCGTTTTCCATTTTCCATTTTCCATTGTCAATTGTCAATTGTCAATTATTTAGCTAAGCATCCAGTGCCGACAAGCAGGTAACCGGATGGCGTGCTGCGCATCTCCAGGTTGAAGGAGGCGGCGATCACCGACACGATCTGTTCCGGGTTTTCATCGCGGAAACTGGCAGTCAACCGGCAATCCAGTACTTCGTTCTGTGCAACGGCGATCGCGATCCCGTAATGCTTTCCAACAAGGGCGATCACCTCTCTCAGCGGAGTCTGCCTGAAGTCGAGGCTCCGGTCTTTCCAGAACATCTCGTCGGGTCGTACCGTTTCAGACAATACCGGTGCGTTCATTCCCTTTGCCAAACGTCCGCGCATACCGGCCTCCAGGAACAGCGATAGCGTATCACCTGTACGCTCATCCACCCTGAACAGATTCACCCGACCGGTCTCAACCCGGACCACGGTCTCAATCCAGACGGAAGTCCCGGATTCTGCAGGTTTATCTGACTGAGAGGCGCTCTTATCTCTGTTGATGAGTGAGGCGAAGTGGATAACCGGCGATGCGAAATGCGCAACAGATGCCGCCTGACGCGTGATCTTCCATTGTCCATTGTCCATTGTCCATTGTCCTGTCTCCGCTTCTCCAGCCGATGTAACGCTTACCAGGAACGATGTTCCAAGCACCTTCACACCGGCTCCGCCTGCTTCAACTATAAAAGGTCGTTGCACATCACGGGTGACATCAAAAAATGCCTCGCCGGATAAACGGATCCGTCTTTCTTTTTCATTAAAATTCCGTGAATAGGCCAGGGTAGATCCCTTATGAAGGGTAATAATGGTTCCATCAGGGATCGTATCGGTCACATTGTCAGTGACGGCCGCGATCACGACGTCACCGGCCGGACGGGTCAGGAAGAAAATGACAAGGTATATGCCGATGAGGATCAACAGGGTAGCTGCGATCCTCAGGGCATAGATTCGGAGCTGACGCCCCTGAACCTTCCCCGGTGCGGCCTCCCTGATTTCAGGTTCCATGTGCAGCAACATCCCTGAACCGGCCTCTTCTTCCGACTTTTCTATCCGGTTCTCCTCTGTATCGTTCCCTGGTCTTGTACCTTTCGTTAACCCATCAATATCGTCAATGTTAATGATGTTTCTATTGTTCTCCAGCTCTAGCGTAACATCCGGTTTCCCGTTCATACCGTCAGGAGATGATCGATAAAGACCGGGACTTCCTGTTTCCGTCTCTTCTGACTGATCTGTTGCCCCGAAATCGATCCGGTCAGTCAGTTTCAGCCACGCCATTTCGATATCGACTGCCACCGGCACCGGCACCAGTTTCCTTGTTTCCAGCCACAACGACTCCAGTTTTTCCAGGATATACCGATGGGCCGGATCGCGGCCGAGCCAGTCCGTCACTGCGCGATTTTCACCGTCTGAGGTCTCCCCGAGGAGAAACTTTAGCAGCAGGTTTTCGTCAATATCGTGTTTGTGCTCATTCATGGTTCACTTAATCATGACAACCAGGGAAGTGAAAACCCCTATTGAAAATTCGATAGTTAATAAGGAATTAGGCATTGGGCATTAGCCATTAGGGAAATCTTCGTTTTCAACTTTCCATTTTTCATTTTCCATTTTCATTATTGTCATTGTCCATTGTCCATTGTTCATTGTCCATTGTCCATTTTTTATCCTCCCTTCTGGTCGCGGAAGATGTCGAAAAAGAACAGGATGAGCCAGGGAAGGTATTCGGCTAACTCTTCACGTAGGAATTTCAATGCTTTACCCATCTGGTTCTCGACTGTTTTGATGGAGATGTTCAACCGTTCCGCGATTTCCTGGTAAGTAAGTCCGTCGTAACGGCTCATGATGAACACCTTACGGCGTTCGATGGGCAGCAGATCGATGGCCTTGCGGATCTTTTCCTGCAGTTCAGTGATGATCAGGCCATCAGCGGTGCCGGTACCCGTGGATTCCTGTTCCCGGTATCGCCGGTACTCTTCACGTACGTCGAGATGTTTCAGCACATTAAGCGAGCCATTCCTCACAGCGCGAAAAAGGTAGCTCTGCAGCGAACCAGTGATGACAATCGCCGAACGCTGCATCCATAGTTTATACATCACCTCCTGGACCACCTCCTCGGAAGCATCGGTATCTTTCAGGAAATGGTTGGCATAGGCGCAAAGGTTGCTGTAATGATCACGGAAGATCTTTTCAAACTGGGATTTGGTGGTAACAACTGGTTCAGCGGCTCCGGTAGTCATACGCGGTCAGCAGGATTTTATGCAAACATAGAAAAAGAAAATGAAAACGAAGATGGTTGATCATTCCAGAGATTGAATGACTGAATGAGTGAATGAGTGAATGAGTGAATTACAGAATGAATGGATGATTGAGTGAATTTGAATTGTCAAAAAGCAAAAAAGGAATTAGGGATAAGCGAATGGCGATTAGGGAGTTTTCCGTTTTCAATTTTCAATTTTCCATTGTCCATTATCCATTGTCAATTGTCAATTCTTTCTTGTCCGCTTTTTGTCCAACTCTTTGTCCAACTCTTCGTCCAACTCTTCGTCCAACTCTTCGTCAAACCAGTCCGCCCGTTTCCCCGGTGCTTTCCAGGAGTTGAAACAGGGCATCGACATTTTTTTTATCCTCTGAAAAGGTGCATCTGACTTCATGAAGGTGTTCAAAGTACTTTCCTGTAACCCCTTTCACCTGGTCCGACAAAGCAAGGAAAAGCGGGGTGGCGGCGCCTTCGCGGGGCGATTCATCTCCTTTGAAACCAAACGAATTACTAAGTTTCGAATCGACATCACCCGGATGACAGGAGTTGACGGTAATTCCCATGGGGCTTAGCCGTTCGGCAAATGCAACCGACATCATCCGGTTGGCTTGTTTAGCCTGCCGGTAGGCGGTATCGTTGTCGTACGGCCGATGTTTAAATTCCGGGTCTCGCAGGTCCATTCCGCCTGCCCAGTAACTGGCTACATTGATGATCCTCGCATCGGGCTGATGTTCCATAAAATGGTGAAAATACCGGATCATCCAGAAATAGGCCAGCACATTGACTGCCCATTGCATCTCGATTCCTTCGGATGTCTCCGTCCTTCGGCGGGGAGCTGTGGCCGCAACGTTGATCAGCAGATGAAGCGGTTTGTTCCACCGCCTGCTGAAATCCTTAATTGACTGCTGCGAGGCAAGGCCGACGACCTCGATAAACAGGTTGGAATTGGAAGTGGCACGCGCTAACTGATCCCTTGTTTCAGCCAGTTTCTCAGGATTCCGACCTGCCAGGGTCACCTCGTAACCCGCCCGGGCAACCCCTTCGCAAATCGCTTTTCCGATAGCGCCATATGCGCCGGTAATGATGGCAGATCTCATGGTTGAAATTGTTGAAAGAATTCTTCGTTTTCAATTGTCAATTGTCAATTGTCAATTCTTTCCTGTCCGCTCTTCGTTCAACTCTTCGTTCAACTCTTCGTTCAACTCTTCGTCAAACTAGTCCGCCTGTCCAATCCTCCTCTTCATCGTCTTCCATGTACCGGTAGTCAGGAAGCTTTCATCCATGTAAGAAACCATTTTGACAAACTTCTTCATCGGTATGGAAAACGATAGCATTTCGGCAGGAACAAAGGGTCGTGCAGAGGCATCGAACATACCCAACACGGCCTTAGGATCATCCGACTGTTGCTGAAAATAAATCTGGTGAACGATGGAACCGCAACCCGAACCGAAGGGCGCAATGACTCCGAATCCATCGGTACGGTCAAAATTGGCCAGGGTGAATAGTCCCGATAACACATCCGGCTTGGCAAAGAAGATAACCGCAATCGGATCGTCAGCAGGAGTAAGTTGATCGAATCTCTTAAAGATAATATACCTGCCCAGCGCCGGAACGCACGGCATATGTTCCATAATCTCCTTCACCATTTCAGGTGTTCGGATGTACCGTTCCCCTTCCATCTTCCCGGGGATACCGGTTGAAAGAAAATATTCAAAATCGGGCCGCATCTGGGTGGTATAACCCAGGTAACGCCTGGCTCCTTCGCAACTCAACGATTTAACATTCCATGCCAACGGCTTGCCTTTCCGTACAATGGCTAATTCACTGATAAAGCAACTGTGTTTCCCGGGGATATTGGCCAGGGCGGCTGTGCCGGGATCGTCAGCGTAAAAAAAAGCGAGCGGGAGGTCGGCCCCACCGAAATATTCCGACCAATTTTTCAGGAATGTAAGCTTAAAATTCTGATCCATCTTCTTTTGCGATTTTCAAATTGGATGATAAAAAAATAAAGTTGTTGCCTTAAATTCAATGTCCCGAAAGAGCGGGCAGGGTATAATCATACTGTTTTGAGGAGGCACACCGGATCATGAAATCCGCTACATCGGCACGGGGAACGGTGTGCGAGGCCGGAATATCCGGATTGATTTTATAACTTCCCGTTCGCGGAGAGTCGGTAAGCTGCACCGGCCTGACAATGACCCACTCAAGTTTACTATTACGGATGATCTCGGCCTGTTTGCGTTTTTCAGCGAAGACCCGTCTGAGGAAGAGTGGGACGATGACCTTGCCGAACCAGAAACCGGCGTCGTTTCCCAGGATCCCGGCCGACGACATACAAATCAGTCTTTTAACACCGGTTACTTCCATGGCCCTGATGATGGTTTCAGTGCCATGCGACAGCACATTTCCGGGGTTCCCGCGGTCGGCGCCTAACGCGCACAGCACCGCATCGTGACCCGCAACAGCACGCTTTATAGTCTCAAAATCGGTTAATTCTCCCTCAATCACTGTCAGGTTCTGGTGCCTGATGGTGACCTTCGCGGCATTCCGTGCGAAGGCAGTCACCCGGTGCCCCTGATGCAAAGCCTGAAATACGATCAGCAGCCCCGTCCTCCCGCTTGCTCCGAAAACACACAGGTTCATAGTCGGTCAGTTTCTTTTTTGGATTCGTTATCCAGGATTAACACTGGTGTCGATGATGCAAAAATACATTTTTTCCGATATGGTAACGATGACCTGCTGATCGATTTGCGGACATTGATCCCGACTTTTGAAAAACCGTTATCTTTACCAAAAAATCAAGGTGTTCCACCCGCTTTTTCGTAAAAAGTCGATTGACCGGATCCTCACGGATGCAGGCGTGAATGGCGAAGGTCAGCAGATGAGGCGGAGCCTGACAGTCGTTGACCTGACAGCCCTTGGAATTGCTGCGGTCATCGGGGCGGGAATTTTCAGCACGATCGGTACGGCTGCGGCTCAGGGCGGCCCGGCCGTATCGGTTCTCTTTCTCTTTACAGCCATCGCGTGTGCCTTTTCGGCGTTATGTTACGCCCAGTTTGCTTCGGTGATACCCATCAGCGGCAGCGCATATACATACGCCTATGCCAGTTTCGGCGAGCTGATCGCCTGGATTATCGGATGGGATCTGATCATGGAGTACGCGATCGGGAATATCGCTGTTGCCATTTCCTGGTCCGATTATTTTACCGGCCTGATGGGGGGATTGGGCGTGGAGATACCCGGCTATCTCACGACCGACTATCTTACTGCCGCCCGGGGCTATCAGTCGGCCATCAGGGAGATCATGGCAGGTACTCCTGTTGCCGGACTGCCTGATCAGGTCAGGATGTGCTATGAGGCCTGGCTCCAGGCGCCCACTTTCGCGGGTGTCAGGATCATTGCCGATATCCCGGCCTTTTCCATCGTGGTCTTTATCTCCGTTCTGGTCTATATTGGAATCTATGAAACCAAAGTAGCCGGAAATACCATGGTGCTGATCAAGATCGGAATCCTGCTGCTGATCATCGTCACAGGATCTTTTTATATAAACACCGATAACTGGCATCCCTTTGCCCCCAATGGGATTTCGGGTGTTATGAAAGGCGTTTCGGCTGTGTTTTTCGCCTATATCGGATTCGACGCCATCTCCACGACGGCTGAGGAGTGCCGCAACCCCGGCCGCGACCTTCCCCGGGCCATCATCCTGGCGCTGATTATCACAACCGTATTGTACATCGCTATCAGCCTGGTGTTGACAGGTATGAGCCCTTATACCAATCTGGGAGTCGGCGATCCGTTGTCGTATGTTTTTCAGCAGTTGAACATGCCCTGGATCTCGGGCATCGTATCGGTGAGCGCGGTCATTGCCATGGCCAGCGTACTCCTTGTTTTTCAGGTCGGTCAGCCCCGTATCTGGATGAGCATGAGTCGCGACGGTTTGCTTCCTCCTTCATTTTCGAGGATTCATACCCGGTTTCGGACTCCTTGGTTCTCAACTATCATCGCCGGCATCCTGGTCGCCATTCCTTCGCTCTTTATGAACCTGACCGAAGTCACCGACCTGACCAGCATCGGCACCCTCTTTGCCTTCATCCTGGTGTCGGGGGGTGTTCTGATGCTTCAAAAAGACAATGCAGCAAATAACAAGATTCCGGGAATGCTAAAACGGTTTCAGGTTCCTTACATCAACAGCCGGTTTTATCTTCCATTGATCTGGACAGGAGTACTCATCCTGCTGTTTTACCTGTATCAACAGGATATCCGGTCGTTTTTTAATGCCCGTACAGCCTCGGCAGGCTCCGTAACTGTTGCATCACCCGTAACGGATCAGCCATCGCTGATTTCCCTGCTCATGCACCATTTCCCGCTCATGATCTTCGTCGTGGGCGCCGTTGTTCTGACGGTGGTCGCCGTGATTAAGAGGTTGTCGCTTATTCCGGTACTGGGACTGCTGACCAATTTTTATCTGATGGCGCAACTCGGGGTCACCAACTGGCTGAGGTTTTTAATTTGGCTCGCCGTAGGACTGACGATTTACTTCGGGTATAGCCGACGACATAGCAGGATATGAATTCGAAATTAGGCAATGGGAATTGAGAATTGGGAATTAGGGAAAAACAGAAATTCGAAATTCAAACCAGGCATTAGACATTGGCCATTTTGGGAAAAAACAATAAATCAAAATTCAAAATTCAAAATTCAAAATTCAAAATTCAAAATTAGGAATTAGGAATTAGTGAAAAAGAAAAGATATTAATTTGCATATTAGCATATTTTAAATTTTAATTCACTCATTCACTCATTCACTCAATTTTTTCAATTTGTCTGCTAAAGTGAAAAAAAAGAAAATCCATATTTTGATTTTATCCATTCTGACAGTTTTAATCACAACCGGTTTAAAGGCGCAGAATCAGGTGAATTCAGGGGTCCGGGAATTGGATTCAAAGGTAAAATGGGCGCTTGTGGTTCACGGGGGAGCTGGAAATATGGACCCGCGCTCGATGCCGGAAGAAAAGGCGAAAATAATCATGCAAAAAATCGGGGAGGTGCTGAACCAGGGAAGTGCGGTGTTGCGCGAGGGAGGATCGGCCCTGGATGCGGTTGAGAAGGTGGTCAGGTATCTTGAGGATGAGCCTGAATTCAATGCCGGAAGAGGCGCTGTGTTGAATGCCGGGGGTGTTCCTGAGATGGATGCCTCCGTAATGGACGGAAAAACCGGGAATGCCGGTGCGGTAGCAGGGGTCAGGCGAATTAAAAACCCGGTCACTGCCGCCCGCAGGGTCATGGAACAAACCACACATGTAATGCTGATTGGCGAAGGAGCCGAACAGTTTGCCCGGGAACAGGGTCTTGAATTTGCCGATTCGGCCTGGTTTGTCACGCCGGGCCGCAGGGATGACTGGGAACGATGGAACAGGAAAAAACGGGATATCGGCTGGAACAATACCAGTTCAAATGAGATCAAGGGGACCGTTGGGGCGGTGGCGCTCGACAGGCACGGGAATCTGGCCGCGGCTACTTCGACGGGAGGGATGACCGGAAAGATGGCGGGCCGGATCGGCGATTCTCCCATCATAGGCGCCGGAACCTGGGCCGGCAATAACACCTGTGCTGTCTCGGCTACTGGACACGGCGAATTCTTCATCCGCAATGTCGTGGCTTATGATATCGCAGCCCGGATGGAGTACCAGGGAGTATCGTTGGAAGAGGCTGCCCGCCGGGTGGTGATGGATAAGCTGGCCGCACAGGGAGGAACTGGAGGCATCATCGGGGTCGATCACAAGGGAAATATTACCATGACGTTTAATACCTCCGCCATGATCAGGGGTTTCGCGTCATCAAAGGATTCAATGCAGATTAAGATATACAAATAGGTACAATCGTAAATATAAAGTTTGTGCCTGAGCATCCAAAATTTAAACCGACTATTAAACACTCAGTATAAAATCCAGTAGATCATGCAGCCTGATCATCCGGGATTTAAGGTTTTCATACTCATTATGACGCTGACCCTATTCAGCGCATGCAACGCTGCACAACCCGGAGTTACTGAAATATGGCTGATTAACAATACCCATCATGTGTTTCGGATTTATTACCAAGCCGATCCTCCCTGTTCAGGTATTGAAAATTCAGACACTATCACCCATCCTGTCCTGGGTCAACCCGACACCCTCCTGCCGGGCCGAAGGCTCTGTTTGACCCTTCAGGGCGGCGATCCGGAAGGAATGAACCTGCAACGTTTTATCGACGGTTGTCTGCTCAGGATTCCGGATGAGAATGGAACGGACTGGTTTCCCCGAATACGAGACGGTCAAAAGTGGAACCATCTGTCGATTCCGGGTGAAGCGGGGATGAATGTCAGGTTTATCTTGCTGAATCCCCAGGATGACACCCTGGAGCGGCTTCAGGAATTGGGAATGATCCGGCTGATACGGATCGCCGAAGGGCTGACCTACTTTCTGGTACTGACGACGATAGTCGGGTTGATATATCTGAAAATAAGGTACCGTTGGTTTCTGGTACTGGTCGCCCTGATCCTGAACGGTCCGGTGATATTTTATACCGCCGATTTCGGGTATTTTATCCGGCTGCTCCCGGATCCCTCAATCGTCGCTCCGCGGTGGTTGTTTGAATCAACGAAGTATTTTGTCCGGTTCTCCCTTCCGGTGGGGACGATGGCCGTCTGGTCATACTTGATTATGCGGCGGTTCAGAAACTCAGGATGGAGATGGGGATAAATCTTAAAAGTCACTGATTATCATACTGTTGAACTTCGTTATTTACGTACTCGATGACGACGCCGGCCTGCAAAAACATGGTTTCTGATTCGGCGCCGTCGTGATATTTCCGTTCGCATACCACACGTACAATTCCGCAGTTGATGATGAGCATGGCGCAGGTACGGCACGGTGTCATCCGGCAATACAGGGTGGCTCCTTCAAGTGGAATGCCGAGCCGGGCTGCCTGGCAGATGGCGTTTTGTTCGGCATGAACCGTGCGCATACAGTGCTGCGTGATCCGGTCGTCCTCGTGCAGCACCTTCTTCAACAGATGGCCCACATCATCGCAATGCGGTAATCCGCGGGGAGAACCTACATATCCGGTAACCAGGATCTGCTTGTCGCGGGCGATGACACAACCACTCCTGCCACGGTCGCAGGTGGCCCGTTTTGAAACGGTACGCGCCACCTCCATGAAGTACTCATCCCAGGAGGGACGGAAATAAGGTTTATCTTCCATAATTTCCTGGTTTTTTATTTGGTTTGATGCGACATGATGGTTTCCAACGCTTTTTCTACCGATTTAAACAACTCCTCTTTTGTTGTGTTGTTCCTGAATACAAAATCTGCCTGTTCGATACAGGCTTGAAGGTTCTGGACGTGTGGATCGGTGGTTCCGGTCTCGCGGGCCTCATTTTCAACAAAAGTTTTGAATGATATCCGGTCGGTCTCTGACCGGCGAAGCAGGATCCGCCGGTACCTGATCTGGGGATCGGCATCAACGGCAAAAAGAAAAAACGTTCCTTTTTCCCGGAGTGAGGCGATCTCGCCGGGGGTCCGGATACTTTCGATGATGCAGTTCCTGCCGGATCGCTGAGCCTGGTAAAACAGCTGGTCGGTTACATACGAAGGTCCGTTGGCGGTGCGGAGATCATTGGCCAGGGTAAACATGCTGTCGCGGTTCTCGGGCATCTTCCTGCGGCGGATCTCTTCGAGGAGCCAGGCACGTACCGAGTAATGTACAAATCCTTTTTCACCGGTGAGGTATTCGACAATGGTACCTTTCCCTGCGCCAAGAGTTCCTGTTATACCAATGATCAGCATCAGAGATTATGTTATGCGTACAAAGGTCAAACTTTTCGTCAAACTCTTCGTCCGCAGGTTATATCTTTCCCTCTTTTAACCGTTCGATCCATTTGTGTGCAGTAACAGGCTGATAGTTTTCGAGAAGGGTTAACAGCCGGGAAGCATCATTACTAACCTGCAGCATATTCCGGTGTTCCGGCCGCAGGAACTGCTCTTCCACTGCCCGGTCGAGCATGGCCAGAAGGGGATCGAAATACCCTCCGAGGTTGAATAATGCGATGGGTTTACGGATTATTCCCAACTGATTCCATGTCAGCACCTCGAAGATCTCGTCGAAGGTGCCAAAGGCCCCGGGAAGCGCAATGAATGCATCCGAAAGGTCAGCCATCATGGCTTTCCGCTCCTGCATCCCTTCCACGATATGCATATCGGAAAGGTTTTGATGTGCAACCTCCTTTTCCACCAGTGAACGGGGCATCACGCCAATCACCCTTCCTCCGCCTTCCAGCACCGAATCGGCAAGGACGCGCATCAATCCCACGTTGGCTCCTCCATAAACCAGGGTGATATTCCGGTTCAGAAGGATCCGGGCTAATCGTTGTGCTCCACTGGCATATACCGGACTGGTCCCGAGGCTCGAACCACAGAAAACACAAATTTTTTTAATCATTTAACAAATCCTGGATAAGTCCGTAAAATATCCTGATCCCGGTTTCGAGGATCTCATCCGGGAAGTCGTAGTACCATGTGTGCAAATCCGAATGGTTTTCGCCGGCTCCCAGTCCGAACAAGGCACCCGGAAACTGACTTGTGAAATGGCCGAAATCTTCTGACCAGCGAAGGGGTTCCTCCAGTTCAACGACCGCCAATCCGTGTCGTAAGGCTACAGCTCTTACGGCCTCTATTGCCCCGGCATGGTTAACAGTAGCCGGGAAGGGCTCATACCGTTTGATCTCTTCTTCGAGATAATAACGTGTCGAAATCCGCTCCGTCAGCTTTAAGATATCTTCCCGCAACCGGTTGAGATCGCCTGTATCAACCGCTCTGATCGTCAGCCCGATCTCAGCGGTACCGGGAATGGTCCCGAAACCAAACCGGCCGATTTTGGAATAGGTGACCGATAATTGGAGGAAATCTTTGTACCTCTTTGACAGGGTGGTCAGTTTTGGAAGTTTGTCTAACAATTCCATTATCGCAGGTAGGGGGCTTATCCCCTGGTCAGGATAAGCGGCATGCGAGGCATGGCCCTTGAGCCGGATCAGAATTCCTTCGGATGCAATGGCAAACGTCCCGTTCCTGACCATGATTGCATTTCTGGGGTAGCCGGGCAGGTTGTGCAGGGCAAAAACATAGTCGGGGTTGATGGAACGGAATTTGGGATCTTTTAACACGGCAAGGGCTCCTTTGCCTGTCTCCTCCGCGGGTTGAAAGAGCAGAATGACCCTGCCACTGCGCAGGGGATGGTTGGAGATCATCAGCGACAACCCGGCTAAGATGGCCATGTGGCCATCGTGACCACATTTGTGCGACAGCGATTTCCGGTCGGAAAGGTAGGGAATGTCAATGTCCTCCTCGATGGGTAACGCATCCATATCGGCCCTGAACAGGAGTGTTTTCCCTGGTTTCTTCCCTTCAAAGATAATTGCAAGGCCGGTTTTGCCGATTTTTTCGATAATCTGATCGGACTTGACCCGTGAATGAAAGTCCAGCAGCAACCGGGCCGTCTTTTGTTCCTGGCCCGAGAGCTCAGGATTATGGTGTAGCTCTTTACGCAGGTTAATCAATTCGGGAAGCAGTTCGGTGAGTGATTTCATTCTTGTGTCGGATTGGGATTTGATTTTAACAACCTGACAGGTTCCGTGAAGATTCACTATTTTTGTATCATCATACGTGTCAAAGATAACAAATATCCCGGCTCCCTGACCTTAAATTCTCGACTATGTTATATCCTCTGAAGTTTAAACCTGTTTTTTTCGAGAAGATATGGGGCGGCCAGAAAATCCATACCGTTTTGGGGCTTGATTTCTCACCCTTACCCAATTGCGGCGAGGTTTGGGCGCTTTCCGGAGTCCCCGGGAACCAGTCGAAGATCGTTAATGGGTTCCTGAAAGGCAATGAACTCAATGAAATTTTAGAGGTTTATATGGATGAACTGGTGGGCGACGCGGTTTTCGAAAGATATGGCAACGAGTTCCCGCTCCTCATCAAATTCATCGATGCCAATCAATATCTTTCGATCCAGGTACATCCCGACGATATCCTGGCAAAAAAAAGGAATATTGGCCACGGAAAGACAGAGATGTGGTACATTCTGGACGCTGAACCGGGGACAAGCCTGATCCGCGGATTTTCGAGGGATGTCACTCCCGGGATATATCTTGAATATCTTAAAAAGAAGAAATTGGAGGAGATCCTGCAGGTTGAACCGGTCAACCGGGGAGACTGTTTTTATATACCCGCCGGGACGGTTCATGCTTTGGGCCCCGGTATCCTTCTTGCAGAGATACAGCAAACTTCCGATATCACTTACCGGATTTACGATTGGGATCGTGTGGATGACCAGGGAAAATCGCGTGAACTCCACCTCGATCTGGCGCTTGATGCCATCGATTTCAGGAGATACCGGCCCGGAGATGGGGAACGACCCACCGGCGACCGGAATTACAGGAAACTGGTCACTGGTCCCTATTTCAAGACCAGCCTCGTGCAACTGGAACCCGGGAGTGAAAAAGAGTATTCCGACAACGATTCCTGCCTGATCTTCATCGGGACCGGAGGCGCCTGTACCCTGACAGCCGAAGAGCATCGTGTAGGGCTGAAAACGGGAGAGGTAGTCCTGATACCCGCGGTGATCGATCAATTTACCATAACATCCGAAAGTAAGTCCACCCTCCTCGAGGTTCGTGTTGTATAAATAGTTACTTTTGTGATTTCATTAACACTCCCATTCATGAACAGAATTTCAGTAATCATGCTCTTTCTGGTGATCTCTGCGGCTGTGCACGCTCAGAATGTTTTCACCTACAAAAAACTACCGTCGGTGAACATCAAAGACCTGAAGGGACAGCCTTTCAGCACCGACAACATTACCAACGATGGTAAACCGATCATTGTAAGCTTCTGGGCAACCTGGTGCAAGCCCTGCGTCAGAGAACTTACCACCATTGCAGATGTGTATGACGATTGGGTAAAGGAGACCGGCGTAAAACTCGTGGCGGTATCGATCGATGATTCGCGGTCGGTTCCGCTGGTGGCTCCCATGATTAATGGTAAAGGATGGGAATATCAGGTACTGCTTGATCCGAATAGCGATTTTAAAAGGGCCATGAATGTGGTGACCGTTCCCCAAACCTTCCTGTTGAACGGGAAGGGTGAGGTCGTGTGGCAACATACCACCTTTGCCGAAGGAGATGAACTCCAACTGATTGACCTGGTCAGAAAAGTGATCCGGGGAGAAGAAATTAAATAGCCATCTCCCATTTTGAGCAACCATAAAATCAGAAAACCTTGAAAAAGATTTTACACATAATCGCGGCAGGACTCCTCTTCTCCGGTCTTTTCCCGACAGCGTTATTTGCGCAGGATTTCCTTAAAAGCAGTGAAGTTCACGGAAGTTCCCAGGCCGATGCCATCTATTATTTACCCGACACCAAATTAGGGATCACCGATTCATCCTTAGCCGGCCGGCTGATACGCATGAACGGCTATACGGAGGTCAATTATTCGCTGGGCAACTTTACGGCGGGTATGCGTTTCGAAGCCTACCTTCCTCCGTTGCTGGGTTACGATGCCCAGAATGAAGGTGTCGGAGTGCCCTATTGGTATGCCCGTTACCAGAACGACTTCATCGATGTCACCGCGGGTAATTTTTACGAACAATTCGGTTATGGAATGATGCTCCGGACCTATCAGGAATGGACACTCGGGTTCGATAACTCCCTGAGAGGTCTTCGTGTGAAGGTCATGCCGACAAAAGGAATAACCCTGAAAGGGATATATGGCGTACAGCGGTATTACTGGGATCCCTACAAGGACGGAAACCGGGGCATTGTGAAAGGTGTGGATGGGGATATCTATCTTAACGATCTTTTTTCGGGAATGGCCGATTCGAAGTTGAAAGTATCGCTGGGAGGTTCCTTTGTCAGTGTGTTTCAGAAGGACGCCACCCGCGATATCGTACTCAACGGAAAGATCTATGAGATGAAAATGCCACAGAATGTCGCCAATTACGGGGGCCGGATTAACCTCGATTTTGCCGGATTCAGCCTCTATTCGGAATATGCCTATAAAATCAACGATCCATCGGCACGCAATAAATACATCTATAAAAACGGGAATGCCCTGTTTGCCAACCTGGGTTATACCAGGCCGGGATTAGGTATTTCATTGATGACCAAGTGGATCGATAACATGAGCTATAAGTCGGACCGGACCATCACCAATAACATGTTGGATATCAATTACCTTCCGGCGATAACCAAAGAGCATACCTACGCCCTGGCCAGCATGTACCCATACGCCACCCAACCTAACGGTGAAGCGGGATTATCGGGTACGGTGACCTATCACCTGAAAAAGAATTCCAAACTGGGCGGAAAAAGCGGAATGTCGATCGCCGCCAATTTCACTCAGGTCAATTCCATCAAAAAATCACCGATCAACGACAGCACCGCGGTCGGACAATCAGGGACGATGGGCTATACCACCACATTTTTCAGTGTTGGCGACGAGGTCTACTACCAGGAAGCCAGCCTGGAGGTGACCAAGAAATTCAGTAAAAAGTGGAAAGGGATTTTTACCTATCTCTATCAAACCTACAATAAGTTTATTGCTGAAGGACATTCCGACAACCAGGATAACAACCTTATCTATTCACAGATCGGCATTGCCGATGTCACCTGGAATATCGATCCGAAACACAGCCTTCGGTGTGAATTACAGGGGTTATGGACAAAACAGGATAAAGGCGACTGGGCGGCGGCATTGCTCGAGTTCACAGTGGCGCCACACTGGTTTATCACACTGCAGGATCAGTGGAATTACGGGAATACGGACAAAGAGATGCAGCTACATTATTACAATGTGAGCGGCGGATATAACTGGAACAGCACACGTATTTCGTTATCCTACGGACGCCAGCGCGAAGGGGTTATCTGCGTCGGAGGCGTGTGTCGCTATGTTCCGGCTTCCAGCGGTTTCACACTGACTCTTTCGACCAGCTTCTGACCACCCTGCTGAAACCGATGACCACAGAAATGATTATAACCATAAAATAAAATAAGTTCCAATGAAAATCTATCGATATGCGATCCTCCTCCTTTTGCTGGCAGTGATGGTACTACCATCCTGCACCAAAGTGGAGGAACCATTCCTAACCTATAAAAATGTACTGATCGACACGACTGCCCACCGTTCAATCCTGCTCGAAGATTACACGGGTATGCGGTGCCCGAATTGCCCCCCGGCAACCCTTATCGCCGAAGGACTTCAGGATATGTATCAGGGTCAGGTGTTTGTAATCCAGGTACATGCCGGATTTTATGCCGATACCGCCAAAACGCCCGGCAGTATCTGGAAAACCGATTACCGGACGCAGGCAGGAACCCGCTGGTACAACGATTTCAAATGTCCGCAAAACCCTATGGGATTGATCAACCGGGCCACTTTCGATTCAAAGTTCTGGATCGGTACCGACCAGTGGGCCGATGCGGTGGCCTATCAGGCAGGACTTGCCAAACCCGCTATCTTATCCATCAGCAACCAGGTCGTGAATACCGGACAGGATGCGCAGCTTACTACCCGGGTTCAGGGTAAATTCCTTCGCAAAATGGCAGGAACTTATAACATTTGCGTCCTTATTTTGGAAGACAGCCTGATCTCACCACAACAGGATGGGGCAAAAATCGATACCAACCATCTGTTTATGAACATGCTGAGAGGATCGATGAATGGCGATTATGGCGAACTGGTCATCTCGCATCCCGATTCTCTGACACGATTTACCAGTCCCTCCTATACCATGACCCTTAACCGCAAATGGAAGATAAAAAACCTCAGTGTCCTGGCATTCCTCATGAATCCCACGACCTATGAGATCATCCAGGTTACCAAGAAACATCTGGTTAAGAACTGAATCTGAAATTTTAATAGATTAGTACTTCGATTGTTTGAGTTTGCCTGTGAAAAAAGAAGAGGGCGGCCTTTTGAGCCGCCCTCTTTGTTCTGACTTTCACAAGAACCTCAAAGTCATTTTAGCATGACTTTTTGTGTCATGGTTTCACCGTTTTCACCGGTCACCTTAAGGAAATAGAGTCCGCGGGGCAGTCCCTGAAGATCTGCTTTGATATCGGTTGTAACGGTAACCGGAATATCCCGCTTCACAAATACCGGATTACCGACAAGATCATAAATGGTAACCTGAAAGAGGCCGGCCTTCGGGGAGGTTAACATAACCGAGAACTTACCATTACTGGGATTAGGCGTCACTTTACACGAGGCGTTCATTGCTGAATGACCGACCGATTCAGGGAAATCGACGGTAATATATCCTTCTTTGAGCAACGTATCAGTGGTAAAACCGTTGGTAACGATCAGTTGAACATCGAAAATCCCCCTGTTTTCATAAGTCACAACAGGCTCCTTACGGGTAGAGGTTTCAGGGCTTCCGCCCGGGAACGACCAGAGATAATGGAGGTTGAATCCGTAAGAGGTATCGGCGAAGCTGACGGTGTTGCCGGGGATTACTTCAGTGGGGAACGCAGAGAATCCGACGGTAATAGTTACATCGGGGTAAATCGGAATATCATCGATATAAGGCAGCCGGTTATATGCTGTTACCACCAGTGTCATGGTATCGATTGTAGTAAGGTTCAGCGGGGAATAGGTGAGTATCAACGAATCGCTCTGAAAAATTCCGGTGGCAAGGATTGAATCGCCCAGCGACAGGGTTGCCCTGGCTCCCGGAACATCACAAACAACCAAATAAGTCGAGTCAATTGCCATCACCGACGGCTCATTCGTAACAGTCATGGGAGTAGGGATGGCAGTCCGGACCATAATGGTCGGATCCCCGAAAACCGTCCAGGTGTCCGCCATGTTTTTACCGTCACTTCCATAGCTATCTATCATCTTCATACAGCCATTGATGGAAATTCCGGCAAAGGTCCGTTTAATGTTGTCGGGGTAAGATTCGGCCAGGATATCGGTCATTTCATCCTGTCCTTCCATCGGTGAATCCCAGCTCTGGTTGATGGTAGAACCTAAAAATGCGACGGCTCCCGTGGGTTGACCATTCTGTGAAGCCCTCAGCCAGGCCTCCGCGAAGCAGGGTGAACCGTTCATGAATTCACCGTTCACACAGGCTACCGACCAGATAAAGGGCAGCTTTCCGGCATTCTGTAACTGATTTACATTAGTATTGCTGAAATTTGAGCTGCTCCAGGCGGTTTTGCTTCCGTGACCCGTGTAAATGATCAAACCGGTACCATTGTTCACCTCAGTGGCAACAAGGGCAGGGGTGGGGTTTCCCGGGGCATCATTGCCTCCCTGCGAACCATCGAAAAGCTCGGGATTCCAGGTATAGGTATAAGCTAAAAGCTGCGTCTGCTGGTTTCTGATGTGCTCATAATCCATCTCGTTGTCATCACCCGGTCCCTGACTCGATGCGATTCCGGTCACCGTGGTCAACCAGTCATCTTCGAGATACTGCGGGTTTTTTTCATAGTCTAAGGTTCGCTGAACCTGGGTTTCAACCTGGGCTACATTTTCCGCCGAGAACCTGCCGACAAAAACATCGGAATAATGGTCGTTCCCTACGATATAGCCATAAGCATTATCCGAAGGACCTCCCAGTCCACCACCGGTATTGGTCGGTATCTGAGGCGCGTCGCCAACAAGGAGCACATGGGTCAGTCCGTGTTCATTGTAATAATTGGCAATAAAAGTCTTGATATCGCTTGCCAGGGTTCCAATCGAATCCACATTGATCAGTTCGGTATGATACCCTTCGGCAATTTTCCATTCAACATAGGGACGAATGGCATCCATGAAACTCCCGTAACAGATCACCAGCAGGTTTCCGTATTCTTCGAGCGGGGTATAATCTGTTACATCGAAGTTCAGGAAATGACGTTCCAGCACGGAGGTGAAATCCTGGGAGATTTGCTTTTTCCCCGTTCCGGTAATCAGCGGATTAACCCCGTTGTCGCCGGCTTTGGAAATCTCAACCGTCAGGTCGTAGTAAACCCGCAGAACCCGGGTAACCGGATTGTACTGGAAAGGATAAACCATAACAGTCTGTCCGCGGACGTCCCTAATGATGTATGGATCGCGCATTCCTGTCAGCGATCCGGGATAAAACTGATCAATTTGGTACTCCGGTCCGAATTCGAAGGGTATGGTCGAAGGATCGATATCACGCGTCAGTACTCCTTTAGATGGCGCTATCAGAATACCGGAGAAGTCGCGGTAGTTTGAGGCGATCACCCTGACCTGCATCGCGGCCTGATCGGGAATGATCAGCGAAGCCGTCAGTTTGGGTAGTTCCGGCGCATTTTTTTCGAGTAGTGAGGTTGATTTACCCAGGGTGATGATCTGGGCCTCACCTTTAGAGGTCTGAACCGGGTTGAGATAAAAACCCTTCAGGGAAAAATTCACCGTCGAACGGGTTCCGTCGGTCGATAGCAACGTGACTTTTGCAGGTGCCGGGCTGGGAGATCCGATACCTGTCCAGTTTCCGCTGAACATGGGGATGCTGACCGCAAGGGCACATAATAAAGTAATGATTCGTTTCATGGGCGGTTTTTATTTGTTGATGACAAATTTCGAAACTGATGGGTTGCCTGAAGCTTTCAGGATGCAGAAATAAATTCCTTCAGGAAGCTGTGCAACAGAAATCCCTTCGCGGTGTTCACCTTCACTTCTGGATACACCGGAAAGCGGCGTTGCAACCTCTTTTCCCAGGGCATTTACGATTGAAAGAGTAACCTGGTCAGCAGCCGGCAGTTGGTAGGCAACCAGGATAAATTCCTGTGCAGGATTCGGATAGAGGTGAAGCCGGTTCAGGTTGGATTCAGGGGTAATGCCTGTGATGAGCCAGGTGATAAAATTGGAGGGATCCGATTCGCAATGCGTAGCCTGATCAACAATCCGGGCAGTATAGTCGCCCGAAGCGACAGGCTGATAGGTCTGTCCCATTGCATTGGGTATGAGTATTCCATTGAAATACCATTGGTTGCCCGTAGCAATGTTCGATGCAAGCAAGGTTCCTGTCTGTGATATTACCGGAGCCTCAGGTTTGGCTGCAATGGTCAGGCTGACGGGACCGGAGGCGAGTGTAGAGGTCCCGTCGCTCACAGTCACGGTGTAGGTGATATTCGACTGCGGGGTGGCAATCGGTGTAGGGCTGGTGGGATCATCCAGGTACGTGTCAGGACTCCATTGATAGGTGTAAGTTCCTGACCCTCCGTTGGCGAGGGCCACAAGCTGACTCGATCCTCCCTCGCATACATTGGCAGGGAACGAGTTGGCGAGCAGTCCGAGCAACCCTCCGACACAGGTCAAATGGGCGCTCCACCCGGGTTTGTTAATGCTGTAATTGGAATGAAACATGAAGGTAAGCGAACCATAACTGTTGGTTGCCATAATCGTGTTGGGAGAAGTTGTGCCGTAATAAGTTCCGATCAGGGGATCCACCATCGATGCCCCGTCATAAACCGAAAGGTAGTCATTCATTCCGCCGGCGCCGCTCTCCACCTCAAACATGGTGAATTCGGCTTTCAGCTTGGCTCCCGGATTTCCCGCATGAACAGTCATGAGGAAGTTTTCATTGTCGTTATAATTCTGATCGGGACCTCCGGCGTCGTAAAACATGTTGTTGCAGGTCGAAATGGTAGTGTTACCCATGAGGAGCTGAGGCGGCAGACCAATGGTCAGGATCAGCTCCTTGCCGGCGACGTATTGCCCCTGCTGACCGGCAGTTAAGTTGAAATTCAATGCAATGCTGGTTCCTGAAGGCGTGATTCCGTTGGTAACTACCGTGAAATAACTATACGTGGATGCGAGAGCGGGAATATTCCCGATCACGGTATTCTGTCCGTTTACAAGGATATACACCGACGAACCCGGTGATACCGTGAGCATTCCGAAACTGTTACCAACCGTCGAATGACCGTTATTCATCACTTTGATCTTCAATACAGCAGTCTCACCCGGATCGAGAACCCCGTTGTTATTGCCGCCCGGCAGGGGATCGACCACAGTGACTTCTCCCACGGCCAGCGAGGGCGCGTAAAGGATCAGGGTATAAGACCGGGTCCAAGAGTCGGCGCCATCGGTAAAGGTCAGCGTGATCGGAACATGGTATAAATCGGTGACATTGTTTCGGATGATGATATTAAATGCGTTGGTTCCGGTAAAGGTCGAATTAGCGGGAACGGCGCCAAAAGTAAAGGCATTGTTGACAATGACAATATTGGTATCGGAAGTTGATGCAACGCACTGAAGATTGGTGGTGGCCAGCATGCCGACATTCTGGATGTTCATGTTCAGGGTGATGTGTTCGCCGAAATCAGCCAGGTGGTTGTTGTTGCCACCGATGGAATCGTTGATGGTAACCTGGCCCAAGGTAATATAGGGTCCGGCAGGCTGAATGATCGGAATAGAGTCGAAGAGGGGTTTCCGGTTCTGCTTGGTGATAACCACATATCCCATCCCGGGGGCATTCAGCGTGGGGTACTGAAGAGTCACGATACCGGTTGAATCGGCGCACTGTGCATCTAACAAGGTGCTGTCGTTCAGTGAGAAGGCCACATACGACCAGGGTTCGGTGTTGATGGTGACCTGGTTGGTTCCCACGATCACGACCGGAGGCAATACCGCATTGATCGCGGGGGGAACAGAATAGTAAATACTCAGGGAGGGGTCACCCATCAGGTTATAGATTTCCCAGTAGTAAAGCTTCATGCTTGAGTTGGATTCCTGAACAGCCAGGTTACCGCCGACGACCATCTGCGCCATGGTAGTAAACCATTGCTGAACGGATTCGCCATGATCGTGAAAAGTCACATCATAAGCACCTAAATGATCGGCAGTATAAACCGGAGTGGTGGATATCGCTTTCAGTCCGCATCCCCACCAGAAATCTTCATTCCAGTATGAATTGTTGCTGGCTCCGATGTAGCCGACGGCTCCCTTGTTTGCGGCCCGGGTCACCTCTTCGGCAAAACAATTTACTTCGTATTTGGAGGTCAGACAGCAATTCCCTACCATCAGGCAGTATTTGTGATTGTTCTGAAGCGCCGGGATCTGCGAAATGTTGAACTGAGGATCGGCCCAGCCCTGCTCAGACCCGTGCGCCGTGTAATTGGCATAACCTACGCCATTGGAGATATTGGTCCGGATCTGCTGTGAATAATTGGCTCCCGACGGCTCAGGCTGAAAGTAATTATGAGAGGTGAACCCATGAGCAGTATTGAAATACTCATTGGTTCCATAAGTGATCTGTCCGTTTCCATAGGTGAGCCCGCTACCTCCGGCATCATATCCCGCTATCATCACATCCTCGTTGAGAAAGGAGTCGTCGGGGAATTCATACTTTTCGTATTCAACGGTTTTTTCAATATAGGGTTGCAATTGGGTCAGCGACGATGCTGAAAAGCGGCCGTAATAAACTTCCGGCAGATCGTCACCGGTGTATTCGCAGTATCTCAGATCGGTCGCCTGCCCGTTGTTCATAAAGGCAGGAATCTGTGCCACATCCCCGACAAAAAGGATAAAGCTGGGAGGATTCAGTCCGGCCGGTGGATTCAGATAGAGATTCTGGAGATAGGCTTTGATAGAGGTGGTGGTCGAACCTACGGCCGGATCATCGGTATAGGCTTCCATGACCCTGAATCCTTTGCGGGTCTTCCATTTAATGAGGGGCTGTAACGCTGCTTCAAACATGCGGGGTGAAACGATCACGTAGGTAACCGGCGAGGAGGTAACCAGTGAATCGGCCTGACCGTGGGAATTGGGGATCTGACGGTTGAGATTGTCGTAAAAGACAGAAGCATAACGGGCTTTCAGTCTTTTCGTTGCAGTGATATCCTGATCCGGGTACGTGATTTTAAACTCGATTGTGGTGTAAATCCTGAGCCGGTTGGTTACCGGATTATATTGCACGGGCGAAATTTGCAGGTGGAAAAGGTTCAGCGCGCGAAGGGTTCCGGCCCGGCTGATCTGAACGAGCGGGGCGCCGATAAACTGGTTCATTTGATAAGTTGCCTCATTGATCACGAAGGGAATTTGCGAAGGATCGGTAATGCCCTTCGACACCGATTCCTGGGTAGGGATCAACCGGGTATTGATACCGTATGCAGAGAGATCAATTTCCTGAAAATCCTGCCGGATCAGGGTCACCTGGGGCATCGCATTTACAGGAATTTCAATGAGTTTTCCGAAGGTCGGGAGATCGGGATCCCCGATGGAGCTGCTGTGACAATAACCGGGAATGTAAAGTTCGGTAAATGTTCCCAGCCGGGTCATAACTGCCCTGAATTCGATGTTACCAAGGGTCGAAGTTACGGTGAGATGGTCGTAGGGAACCGATTGGAAATGCTGATCGTTTTTACCGGAAGCGATTTGAATATCACCGGCCAAAACTGCCTGCATCAGGCTCACAGTCAGTGTAAAAGCCAATATCAGGCGGGAGTAAATAGGTGTCATGTGGTTAGATTTTCTGGATAAGATCGGAAAGATAGGGTGGGTCAAAGATAGGCATTAATTCGATACGTTAAGCAGTTCCTTATGATTTCATGATACTAATCTAATTTGATCTCCGAAAGGTGGATTTTCCTGATATTTCTGACCGGGTACCAGGCTGCCAGCAGTCCGATGATCATGACCGTAAGGAAAATCACAATGAAGTCGCGTATCTGCATATATACCGGGTAGGCATTCACAACGAAACTGCTGTCGGCGCCGCCTAACCTGACAAAGCCGAACCGCATTTGAAGCCAACAGACCAGAGCTCCTAAAACTAAACCGGAGATGGCGCCGATCAACGAAATCAACATTCCTTCAGTTAAAAATATACGTCGGATCAGCTTTTGTGAAGCGCCCATGCTTTGCAGAACGGCAATGTCTTTTTTCTTGTCGAGTATCAACATCGAAAGGGTCCCGATCACGTTGAAGGTGGCAATGATGAGGATCAGGGTGAGGATCATGAAGATGTAGTTCTTTTCTGAGACCATGATCTTGTAAAGGATCTCTTGTTGTTGGAATCTGTTTTTCACCCTGAATTCCGGGCCGGTCAGCATTTCGATCTGTTTCTGGATCAGATTCTGATCGGCGGTTGCGACCGTTCCGATCTCGATGGCCGTCCGTTCGCGATCGTACTGAAACAGGGTTTTGGCAAAGCGAAGCGGCACCAGCGCGTACTTGACGTCGAATTCCCATTGAACCTGGAAAAAACCCGACGGAAAGATCACGTCGGAGTTAAAAGCCTGATCCATCGAAGCGGAATAGGAGGCATCCCTTCGGGGGACATACACCGATATGGGATTGAGATAATCCTGCAGGTTCGCGTTCAGGGTTCCCGCAACACCGATCCCTAAAATGGCAAAATTCTTATCCTCCTCCTGAAGCGTGAACCTGCCTTCGACGATCATGGTGTCGAGGCCGCTCATCCGTGAAAATTCTTCGCTGACCCCTTTAACCGTCACAATACACTGTTCGTCGCGGTACTTCATCAACGCGTTCTCCTCGATGACCTCCACCAAATGCACAACGCCCGGAATCTTTCTGATTTTATCAACCGGCAACGAATCGACGACGAAGGTCTTCCCCTTTTCGGCCGTGATCTGGAAACTGGGATTGAAGGAGCTGAAAAGGGAAACGACCAGCCGGTCGAATCCGTTAAAAACCGAGAGAACAATGATCAGGGCCATCGTCCCGATGGCAACCCCAATGACCGAAATGACGGAAATAATGTTGATGATGTTGTGTGATTTCCGGGAAATCAGGTAACGACGGGCGATATAGAGGGAAAAGTTCAAAGTTCAAAATTCAAATCAGGCATTAGGCATTGGCCATTAGCCATTTGACGATAGGCAAAAGGCATTAGGCAATAGGTAATAGGGAAAATAACAATAATTAAAAATTTTCACATTCTCAAATCCTCAAATCCTCAAATCGTTTTCCATTTTTCCGTTTTCCGTTTTCCATTTTCCATTTTCAATTGTCCATTGTTCATTGTCCATTGTTGTCCGCCAGTCCGCTTGTCCGCTTGTCCGCTCCTTCACTTCCATGCCTTAACAACCAGTCCGGTCCCCGTTTTATGTTGAATCCGGGTATCGGCGTAATTCAGCAGACAGGCCATGGGAAATACCAGCAGATAATAAAACGGCAGGATCATGAAAAAGAGTTTGCTGTGGTTCAGGAGCAGGATGGGGTACTTCATCGACCATTTCCAGGCTGCCTGCCCGGGCGCGCCATAAGTGTAGCGTGCTTCTGTTTTTCTGAACCCGGCCCTTCGCAGCTTCTCCTGAATCTCCAGAATGTTGTACCCGTCGCGTACATGCTCACCGATGAACGAACCTTCGGTATCATGATCATGTACATCCGATCCTCCTTGGTCGGAAGGAGTGGAGATCAACACCATCCCCTCCTGGGTCAGCGAATCGTAGAAATTCCGGAAGACTACCTCATCCTCCTCAATGTGTTCCATGACATCGACCGACAAAATGAAATCAAACCGGTCGTTTTGCACAAAACGGGTTAGATCGCCGGTTTCGAACAACACATTCCGCCGGTTCCGCCTCACGAAAAAATGATTGCAGTCGGCCACCTGCTCCTCTTTCACATCCACCGCTTCGATGAACCAGTGCGGATTCAGGCCGGAAAGAAACCAGGTATATTGTCCGAATCCGGAACCGGCATCCAGAATGTACCGAACAGGAAGGGCCGGTGTTGCGGGATCGCGGGGTTCCTTCTGCCGGTTACCCTGATGCAATCTTGATGCTGCCCATTTCCGGATATCCTTTCGCACATGCCATGACCGTAGCAACAGTAGATCGAGCAGGCGGTAAAAGAGGATCCGCAACCACGGCGTTTTGTTAAAAACCCTGCCCAGGTTTTTTTTTATCGGATCGTAGTGCATCGTGATAATTTAGAAGAAGGCATTGGGTGTTAGGCGTTGGAAATTGGAGAAATAAAGTTCAAAGAAGGGATTAGATATTAGCGATTAGCAAATAGGCAAAGGGTCTTTCGTTTTCCTTTTCATTTTTCGTTTTTCGTTTTCCGTTTTCAATTTTCAATTGTCCATTATCCATTGTCCATTGTCAATTCTTTCTTGTCCGCTCTTCGTCCAACTCTTTGTCCGCTAGTCCTTGTTCAGCAGGTGGTCGATATTTTCGATATAATCGAGCGAATCGTCTAAAAAAAATTGCAGTTCCGGGATGATCCTGAGCTGGTCGTGCACCTGCCTGGCCAACAGGTGACGGATCTCCTTCGAATGGTGTCGGATCTTCTCCAACAATCCCTCCTTGTTCCGGGTGATGAAAAGACTCAGGTGGACCTTGGCAAGGGCGAGATCCTTTGTAACATGTACCTTGGTTACGGTGATCAGGGCTCCGTCGAAAAGGTTCCGGCTTTCCTGTTGAAAAATCACACCAAGATCCTTCTGAATAAGCCTTGAAATTTTCTGTTGTCGTGTCGATTCCATGTCACAAAGGTAAGAAAATTGAGGTTAGTTTTAATCTCCTCTGTTTTATCTTAATCCATATATTTGCAGTCATAAACTATTCGTGACGATTCCGGCAAAAACAACAGATACCGGGAGTCTTCCCCGATAGTTCACCCGACCGATAAACAGGAATCATTTCCAGATGAAAAATTTTTTTAAAATTCTCCGTTATGCCGGTCCTTACTGGGGATACGCGTTGCTGAATGTGGTCTTCAACATTCTCGCGGTGATCTTTTCCCTGGCTTCGTTCGGACTGTTTATCCCGATACTGCAGATGCTCTTTCACCAGATGGAGATCCCGCAGTCGGCGCCGCCTTTACGCTTGGATGTTGGGGCGCTTCGCGATAATTTTTATTACTTTAACGGTCAGATGCTCGAACGTTATGGTAACGAGCGGATGCTGATCTACATTAGTCTTATCATCATCATCCTCTTTTTTTTAAAAAATCTCTTCCGTTACCTTGCGATGTATTTTTTAGCGGTGGTAAGGAACGGCGTGGTGAAAGATCTGCGCAACGGCCTCTATCATAAGGTGCTGATCCTTCCCCTCTCATATTTTAACGAAAAGCGCAAAGGCGATATCATCGCCCGGATGACCAATGACGTCCAGGAGGTGGAATGGTCGATCATGAGCTCTCTTGAAATGGCCTTTCGCGATCCGATCACCCTGATCACGTATCTGATCACCCTCTTCATCATCAGCCCCTCTCTGACCATCTTCGTGCTGGTGCTGCTTCCGGTAAGCGGATATATCATCGGTAGGATCGGAAAAAGTCTGAAACGTACCTCCGACAAGGGACAGCTTCGCATGGGGATCATCCTGTCGATGATCGAGGAGACCATCTCGGGATTGAGGATCATTAAGGCGTTCAACGCCATTGACTTTGCAGATAAGCGGTTCAATAAAACCAATTCCGATTACAACCGGCTGATGATCCGGCTCTACCGGAAACGTGACCTGGCATCGCCCCTGAGTGAATTTCTGGGCGCCTGCGTGGTGACCATTGTGCTATGGTACGGTGGAAAGCTCGTTTTTACACCGGGAAGCTTCCTGGATGCCGCGGTATTCCTGTTTTATTTAGGCATTTTTTCACAATTGCTGCCACCGGCCAAAGCCGTTACCCAAGCCTTTTACAACATCCAGAAGGGGGCGGCCTCGGTCGATCGGATCCAGCATATCCTGCTTGAACCCGAGGTGATTGTAGAGAAACCTGAAGCCCTGAAAAAACAGGAGTTCCATTCGGAGATCACATACCGGGGTGTCAGTTTCGCCTATTCGGCCGAACCTGTTCTGAAAAATATCAATCTGACCATTGCCAAAGGCCGGACCATTGCCCTGGTAGGTCCGTCCGGAAGCGGGAAATCGACGTTGGTTGACCTTCTCCCACGTTTTTATGATTGCTGCGACGGCGCCATCCTGATCGACGGGACCGATATTCGTGAGCTGGTGATCAATGACCTGAGGGGACTGATGGGTATTGTTTCGCAGGAAACAATCCTGTTCAATGATACGGTGTTCAACAATATTGCCTTCGGGATGGAACATGTGAGCGAGGAGGAGGTCATCGCGGCAGCCAAGGTTGCAAACGCCCACGAATTCATCGAACGGATGCCGCTGGGATATTATACCAATATCGGCGACCGCGGGACCAAACTTTCGGGTGGTCAGCGACAGCGGCTCAGCATAGCCCGGGCAGTACTAAAAAATCCACCAGTGCTCATTTTAGACGAAGCCACATCGGCTCTCGACACCGAATCGGAACGACTGGTGCAGCAGGCCCTCGAAAACCTCATGCGAAACCGTACCTCTATCGTGATTGCGCACCGGCTTTCGACTATCCAGTTTGCCGACGAGATTATCGTTCTGCAGGGTGGCGAACTGGTAGAGCGGGGATCGCACACCGACCTTTTGGAGCAGAATGGCGTTTACCGAAAACTTTATGATTTGCAGTCGTTTGTGTGATCAGGAGCTGCCCGATACTGATCCGGAGAAAAAACCACAATGCTTATGAATGAAAAAGTAAAAGGCAGGCTGATCCTGCTGGTCGTTTATCTGATCGCGTTCGGCCTGGGTTTTTGGGTCAGCACGGTCAGCGACTATTCCATCCTGCTGAAATCGGCTGTTGCCGTTGGAGTGGCAGTTCTGATCATTTTCATCGGAAGTGTCGATTTTAATAACTCCAGCGTTTTCGATCCCTACTGGAGTGTGGCGCCTCCGTTAATGGTGGTCTATTATGCTGCCATTTTTATTTCAGGACAATCTCCCGCACCTGGACAACAGGAGATCGATATGGGGTCATGGTCGCTGGAACCCGGCGTGCATACTGCGTCGCTTAGCAATGACGGCGGAATTTTAAGCGCCCTTCCGAATACTGCACGGTTCCTGATCCTGTTCATCCTGGTCATGATATACAGCATACGCCTCACGGGGAATTTTTTACGGGGATGGAAGGGACTCAGTCACGAAGACTGGCGCTACGCGGGATTCCGGAAAACGGCGGGGAAAGCCTACTGGCTGGTAAGTCTGTTTGGTATTCACCTGTTCCCGGCGCTGATGGTCTTCGGTGGAACCCTCTCGATTTGGGTGGTCGCAACCCGGGGAGGACGACCATTGAACTGGATCGATATACTGGCATTACTGGTGACGGTAGGTGCGATCCTTCTCGAAGCGACCGCCGACCGGCAGATGCGAAAATTCTTAGAACAGCCTGACGGGCGGGGAAAAACCATTAACCGGGGATTATGGGCGCGTTCGCGCCATCCGAATTATTTAGGCGAGATCCTTTTCTGGTGGGGACTCTATCTCTTTGCACTGGCCGCCAATCCCGGATTTTGGAATGTGATCATCGGACCTGTCGCAATCACGCTCATGTTCTTGTTCATCAGTATCCCCATGATGGAAAAAAGGATGAAAATCCGACGACCCGATTACGAAGAATATATGAAACAAGTGCCCTTGCTATTGCCGTGGAAGGTTTTTTATATCCGAAAGAAAATTACAATCTGATTTTGTATATCGTGATTAGTAAACGCAATCCATGAAAAAGACTGTTATGGATTGTGAGTAATCTATTTCCTTCTAAATAAATTGATTGAAATAGAATTCAGATCATTTACTAATTTTGAATAAAAATTTAATTCATGCCTAAAATATATGATAACATAGAACATAACCTTGTTGAAGGATTAACTGAGACCCTTGAAGTATCGAAAAGAGCGGACTGCTGTGTGGGCTATTTTAATCTCCGAGGATGGAAGGAAGTTGCAGATTATATTGAAATGCTTCCAGGAGAACAGGTTGTCGAAGGGAAAGATGAACATCATCGTATATGCCGATTGCTTGTAGGCATGCAAAAACTACCGGTTGATTTTCTGAGGGATTATTTCAGAACAGATAATGAGTATGTCTTAGATCAGAGTGAAGCGCTAAAACTCAAGAAAAGACTGGCACAAGAATTTAAAGAACAACTTACCATTGGAACTCCAACAGATACGGATGAGCTTGCTTTGAGGAAGTTGAGCAGACAGATGAGGGAAGAGAAAGTTGCTGTAAAACTTCATCTGAAATATCCCTTACATGCAAAACTTTATCTTGCTTATAGTGATGACAGGCGTGTTCCGGTTATTGGTTTTTTGGGAAGCAGTAATTTAACCCTGGCGGGACTTGTAAAACAAGGTGAACTGAATATTGATGTCCTCGAACAGGACGCCTCCAATAAGCTGGCAAAATGGTTTGATGATCGGTGGAACGACCGCTGGTGTATCAATATTACAAAGGAACTTATTGAGCTTATTGATAATAGTTGGGCGGCAGATAAATTATTTTCTCCTTACCACATCTATCTTAAGATGGCTTACCATCTTTCACAGGAAGCCAGGGCCGGGCTCAATGAATTTAAAATTCCTGTTGCATTCAGAAAAGAACTACTACCATTTCAACAGGCATCGGTTCTTATTGCTGCTAAAAAGTTAAATACCAGAGAGGGTGTATTTATTGGAGATGTTGTTGGATTGGGTAAAACAATTACTGCATGTGCCCTTGCCAAGATTTTTGAAGAAGACTTCTTCTATTCAACATTGGTCATTTGCCCTCCAAATCTGAAAACCATGTGGAATGGTTACATTAGCAGATACGACCTGAAAGCTAATGTCATTTCTATAGGTGAGGTTCAGAGAAAGCTCCCTGATCTTCGCATGTACAAATTGGTAATCATTGACGAAAGTCATAATCTGAGAAATGATCAGGGAAGCCGATACCGTTCAATCAAAGCGTATCTCGAAGAAAATAACAGTAAGGTAATCCTGCTTTCTGCAACTCCATACAATAAAACCTATCTTGATCTGTCGAATCAATTACGGCTTTTTATTTCTGATGACAAAGATCTTGGTATAAGTCCTGAAAACTACATCAACAGCATTGGAGGCCAGATTCAATTCTCGGCAAAGCATACCGAAACATTCATCCGTAGCATAAAGGCATTTGAGAAAAGTGAATATGCAGATGACTGGCGCGAGCTGATGAGGCTTTATCTGGTAAGAAGAACCAGGAGTTTCATTAAAGACAATTACGCTGAATATGATCCGGAGAAGGACAGAAAATATCTTGCTTTTTCAGATGGAACGCGTTCTTATTTTCCGGACAGGGTGCCGAAGAAAGTTGAGTTTGATTTCGACCCTGACAATCCAAAGGATCAATATGCAAAATTGTACACGCAACAAATTGTTGATACAATTAATGGGCTTGATTTACCCCGATATGGATTAGGCAACTATATTTTACAGAAACCAACCATAAAACCCACAAAAGAAGAAGAAGTAATTATTGCAAATCTCTCGCGGGCCGGAAAACGTTTGATGGGTTTTAGCCGTACAAACCTTTTTAAACGATTAGAAAGCAGCGGCTTTTCATTTTTGATCTCATTGAGCCGGCACATCCTCAGAAACTATGTTTTCTTCTATGCCCTGCAAAATAATCTTCCCGTACCGATTGGGAAAAACATTTCGCAAAATCTGGATGATTTTTTAGACGACTCGGATACCGACAGCGATGATGGAAATGATAATAACATTAGCTTTATTCTGGATGAAGACACCTACCTGAAAAAGGCTGCTCAGGTTTACGATTTGTACGCAGGAAATAAATATATACATCGTTTTGATTGGATTCGTAGCCACCTTTTTTCTCCGGTTTTGATGAAGCATTTGGTCACTGACAGCAAGGAGATTATTAACATTCTTACAACCGGAAAAGACTGGAATGCGGAAGACGACCGGAAACTAAATGCACTGGATGAGTTATTGACTATAAAACACAAAAAGGAGAAAGTATTGGTATTTACTCAATATGCCGATACAGCTCTCTATATTTCAGAACACCTAAAAAAAAGAAACATTAAACACCTTCAGCATGTTACCGGAGATAGCGAAGATCCAACAAAAATTGCTCGGCAATTCAGCCCGGTAAGTAATGGTTTGCCAAAATCTATCAACGATATCCGTGTTTTGGTCACAACCGATGTATTAAGTGAAGGGCAGAACCTGCAGGATGCCCATATAATCCTTAACTATGATTTGCCCTGGGCCATCATACGGTTAATTCAGCGGGCAGGGCGTGTTGACCGTATCGGACAAAAATCGGAAGAAATTTTATGCTATTCATTTTTACCTGAAGAGGGAATCGAAAATATTATTCGGCTACGAAGAAGGTTAACCAATCGGATCAGGCAAAATGCTGAGGTGGTAGGTTCTGATGAAGTGTTCTTTGATGGCGACCCGATTAACATCGAAGACCTTTACAACGAAAAAGCGGGCATCCTTGATGAAGAGGAAGACAGTGAAGTTGATCTTGCATCCTATGCATACCAGATATGGAAAAATGCCATCGATGAAAACCCGGTCCTGAAAAAAACGATCCCTGATTTACCCAATGTGGTTTATGCTACAAAAGAAAACCATTTTCCACCTGAAAAAGAAGGTGTTGTGGTTTATACACGCACATTTGACGAAAATGATGTGCTTGCCTGGGTAAATGCCGAAGGGAAAATCATTACGCAATCGCAACTGGCTATTTTAAAAGCCGCATCCTGTGAGCCGGATGTAAAACCTTGTTATAAAGTCTCCAGGCACCACGAACTGGTAAGAAAGGGAGTAGACTATATAAAGGAAGATGAAAAAAATACCGGTGGATCACTGGGAAAGAAAACCGGGGCCAAATACAGGGTGTATATGCGCCTCGACAGATATGTGAAAGAATATGAAAACACGCTGTTTGTTAATGAAGCATTGAAAAAGGCAATAGATGATATCTATAAATATCCATTTAAGGAATTCGCACGTGAAACATTAAACCGCAACTTAAAGGCAGGCATTTCTGATGAAGACCTTGCTGCTTTGGTTGTGTCGCTTCGGGAGGAAGATAAACTTTGCATTGTGAACCAGGACGAAATGCCCGACAAAGAACCACAAATCATCTGTTCATTAGGATTGAAAAACATGGAATAAATATGGCATTAAGTAAACAGGAATTTTCAGCCTATATTAAACAGTTTCATTTCAGGGAACTGTTTAATGATATGGGCTGGAACAATGACCGCACAAAACTTCAGATCACACCGGATGAAAACATTTATACCCTTCAGGCAGTTGCCGAAAAAAGCGGGTTTAAAATCCTGACCTGCCCACCCGATCCTGAAGGAGTAATTCCTGAATATAATATTCGCAAAAAAATTGAAAGCAAGGTTACCAAACTTTTCCAGGAACACCTGATTATTTTTACGGATCAGAAACAACAGGAACAAATCTGGCAACTGGCCATCCGGCAAACAGGCAAACCGCTAAAAGTAACTGAAACACGTTACAATGTAACTCAGGATCCGGAATTACTCTACCAGCATGCATCTGGTTTGTTTTTTGAACTGGATGAGGAAGAGAAGATCACGATTGTAGATGTTACACAACGCGTTGCTGCCAATTTCCACCAAAATGCCGAAAAGGTTACCAAACAGTTTTACGACAAGTTCAAGAAAGAACACACCTTATTCCTTGATTTCATTAAAGGCATTGAAACAAAAGTTGACCGCGACTGGTACGCCTCACTGATGCTCAACCGCCTAATGTTCTGCTATTTTATCCAGAAAAAGGGATTTCTCGATAACAACAAAAACTACCTGCGCGACAAACTCAAAATCTGCCAGGAAAAGAAAGGCAAGAACAAGTTCTATTCATTTTACAGGAATTTCCTTCTGATGCTCTTCCACGAAGGGCTCAACGAACTGCAGCAAAAGGAAGAAGTAAAAGGGGAGATCGGGCGAATACCCTATCTTAATGGCGGTCTTTTCGATGAGCACGAACTGGAAAAAATTTACAAAGACATTGATATTGACGACAAAGCCTTTGAACGTGTATTTGATTTTTTCGACCAGTATGAATGGCACCTCGATACCCGGGTTACTGCAACAGGCAAGGACATCAATCCCGATGTGATCGGTTATATCTTTGAGAAATACATAAACGACCGGGCGCAGATGGGCGCCTATTACACCAAGGAAGATATTACCGAATACATCAGTAAAAATACCGTGTTGCCCTGGCTGTTTGATGAGACCAAACGCAATTATCCTAAAGCTTTTGATCAGAATAGTGAGATTTGGCAATTAGTTAAAAACAGTGGTGACGATTACATCTTCGATGCTGTAAAATATGGCATACCGAAGGAAGGTGGATTGTTTGACGACCTGACGGATGAAATAACAGCCGGTTTTCGGCCCGATTTGGAGCAGAACATAGTAAAGGCAGATGAAACGCCGCATTTATGGGAGATCCGCAAACCCTGGAACCAGAAAGCGCCTGCTGAGGTTGCACTGCCCACCGAAATTTACCGTGAAGTGATTGAACGCCGGAAACGTTATGCCGATGTAAAAACGAAGATTGAAAACGGTGAAATTACCCAAATCAACGATTTTGTCACCTTTAACCTCAACATCCGGCAGTTTACACAGGATGTCATTGAAAACACAACCGACCCTGATTTCCTTCGTCATTTTTACAAAGCCATTAACAAGGTAACCATCCTTGACCCCACCTGTGGTTCCGGCGCTTTTTTGTTTGCTGCCATGAATATTCTGGAACCGCTGTACGAAGCCTGTCTGATGCGCATGCGCGCTTTTGTGGCAGAAGAAGACCAGCTGAACGAAGAACAAAAACGTACCTTCAAAAACCAGTACAAGTTTTTCAGGCAGGCGCTGGCTGAAACGCAAAATGAGCGCCATACCAACCTGCAATATTTCATTTTCAAAAGCATTATCCTGCAAAACCTCTATGGGGTTGACATAATGAAAGAAGCAGTTGAAATTGCCAAACTCCGCCTCTTCCTGAAACTGGTAGCCACCGTGGATGCCGATTACCGCAAACCCAACCTGGGGCTCGAACCCCTGCCCGATATTGATTTTAACATACGAGCAGGTAATACCCTGGTAGGCTTTGCCACGGAAGAAGAACTAAACAATGCCTTTGCCGTAACCCTCGATTTGGACCAGGAAGCTGAAATGATGAAAGAGAAGTGCGACATAGTGGCTCGTACCTTTACCCGTTACAAGGAAATCCAGCTAAGTACTGGCGACGATTACCACGACTTTAAAACCGCAAAGGAAGAGCTGAATAAACGACTAAAAGATCTGAACCGGGAATTGAGTCTTTTACTGCACAAACAAAGCAGTAATATGACTTACAATGATTGGCTGGCCAGTCACCAGCCCTTTCACTGGTTTGCCGAGTTTTACGAAATTATTCACGGCCGGGGCGGGTTTGATGTGATTATTGGGAATCCGCCATACTTAGAAGCTAGACAGATAAATTATAAAATTTTAGGATTGAGAACTAATGATAGCAATGCTGTTCATGCAATGTGCATTGAGAGAAGTCATTACGTTCTAAGCAAAATTGGCTCAATGAGTATGATTGTTCCATTATCAATAGTTTGTACTCAAAGAATGATTGAAGTTCAGAGAATAATTGAAAACCACGGAACAACATGGTATAGTAATTTTTCTTGGAGGCCAGGGAAACTTTTTGACCAGGTTAATAGAGCTTTAACAATATTCTGTCTGAATCAATCAGATACACGCTTTACCTACTCCACACAGTACATGAAATGGAATGCTGAACATAGAGATAACTTAATACCTACAATTTATTATGTACAATACAACGTTAAAAGAGAGTCGTTTTGGTTTCCAAAACTATCATCCTACATCGAATTGAAAATTTTAGAAAAAGTTTTATCGAAAAAATCAAGTATTTCAAATTATCTTGGACGTACGACTAATCGAGTGTTTTACAGAACAACAGGCGGCTTGTATTGGAAAGTATTTACTGATTTCTCCCCAAAATTTAATTTTGAAGGTAAAGAAGGGCATTCAAGTCGTGAAACCTCGTTTTCAGTAAATGGTAAGGACAATAATATTCAGTTTGTCGGATTGTTAAGCAGTAACATATTTTGGTGGTGGTACACAATAACTTCAAATTTACGAGATATGAATCCGAGTGATATTCATGGTTTAAGATTTGGAAATGAAACCATTGACACAGGATCACTTATTGATCTAAGTAAATCATATATTGAAGATTTAAAAAGAAATAGTGTAATGCTCCAGAGAGTGCAAAAGAATAAAGGAGTCACTCAAACTCAATCATTTAAAATTGTACTTTCAAAGCCTATTATTGATCAAATCGATCAACTTTTAGCCGAGCATTACACTTTCACCGAGGAGGAGTTGGATTTCATCATCAATTACGATATCAAGTACCGTATGGGAAAGGAGTTGGAGAATGGGGATGGTGATGATGCGGGAGAAAGTGAAGAATAAAAATGCCACAAATGAATGACGAAAAATTATGCAGCCTGTTGGATGAATTGGTCGAACTGCCTTTAGAAACGGAATGGGTAGAGTTTAAATTAAACATAGGCAGCATTTCCAATGAGCAGATTGGTGAGTACATTTCAGCCATGAGCAATGGGGCCACCATTTCAAATCATCCCTTTGGTTACCTGGTATGGGGTGTGCAGGATGGGACACATGCTGTTGCAGGCACTAATTTTAGCTTTACTACTGCAAAACAGGGTAACCAGGATTTGGAATTGTGGTTAAGAAATTTGATGCACCCGAAAATCAACTTTGAGATATTTGAATTTGATTACCATGGCCGGCATATTGTGTTAATCAGGATACCTGCTGCAAAAGGCGAACCTACCCATTTTCAAAAGAAAGCATTCATCCGCATTGGCAGTAATAAAACGGACTTGCGAAATTTTCCCGAATATATCCGGATCATTTACAATTCACAGGCAGATTGGAGTGCCGGCATCATCGGGCAGGCAACAATCGATGATTTGGATACCGAAGCTATAAACCTTTCACGTGCAAAGTTTAAAGAAAGAAACACCAGGAGCAGTTTTTATGATCAGATTGATTCATGGGATACAGTTACATTTCTTGATAAGGCAAAAGTTACCATTAAGGGTAAAATTACCAATGCTGCCATTATATTATTGGGTAAAGAAGAATCTTCACACTTTATCCTTCCGTCCATGGCCGAAATAACCTGGAAACTGGAAACCGAAGAAAAAGCATATGAACATTTTGGCCCCCCGCTATTGTTAAACACTACGAGGGTATTGCAACAAATCCGGAATGTGAAATACAAGTTTTTTCCTGATAACGAATTACTTTCCGTTACAGTAAGCAAATATGATACACGTTCAGTTCTTGAGGCAATGAACAATTGCATTGCTCATCAGGATTATTCGTTGAACAGCAGGATTATTGTTACAGAAAAAATTGATAAACTTATCTTTTCGAATGCAGGCAGTTTTTTCGAGGGCAACCCGGAGGATTATACTGCCGGTGATAAAACTCCTGAACGCTACCGAAATTCATGGCTTGCAAATGCCATGGTAAATCTTGGCATGATTGATCGCCTTGGTTATGGCATTCACACGATTTACCTGTCTCAACGCAAGCGGTTCTTTCCCATGCCCGATTACTTTCTGTCAGATTGCAACAAGGTAGTTCTTCATATTTATGGTCATGCCATTGATGAAAACTACTCAAAACTCCTTATGGAAAGAAAGGACTTGCCATTAGACCGGATTGTTCTTCTGGATAAGGTTCAGAAAAAACAAACCATTACCGAAAAAGCTGCCTCTGCTTTAAGAAAAGAAAAACTCATTGAAGGAAGAAAACCAAATTATTTTGTAGCTGCTTCAGTTGCTGAGGCTACAAATGAAAAAGCAATATATATTAAAAATAAGGCATTTGATAAAGCTTATTACAAGGATTTGATTATTGAATTTATTGTAAAATACAAACATGCAAGCCGCTACGATATTGATAATTTGTTAATGGAAAAACTTTCTAATATCCTGAATGAAGCTCAAAAAAGAAATAAAATCCGAAACTTGCTCTATGAAATGTCGAAGAAAGATAAAACAATCTTGAATAGAAATAGATCAACAGCAAAACCTATGTGGGTGCTTACTAAAAGTAATGCAGGTTTAGACAAGGATTAAGATAGAGATTAAGATAGAGAAAACCATATATTGCTGTATTTCAAAAAATTAAATCAAGAGAGGGAAATAGAGTTGGTAGAATGTAAGATAGGAGCATTTTTATTTTGTATGATGATAAACAAATAAAAAGAGGGGAATTGATAATGAACTTGGATAGAAACCTGGACAATGTGTCCAAGTGTATGGTATGATAGATGAGATTCTTAATAAACCAGGACATGCTAAAACAGAAGATTTACAGGATGTTATCGGATAAGTTCATGGGTGAGATGTTAACAATCTGATGGATAGAATAATCAGTTAAGATGTTATTACCGGATATTGCCGGATTATTGATAAAAATGAAAAAGATAATACGTTGCATTGTTCATGAAAAGCTACTATTGGGAATCAACCAAATATAAATATGGAAGTTTTAGATCATATTGGGAATACAGAACTCCTGAAGCTGGAAAAAACAGCTTTCCTGTGCAGCAGGGAAATCCCCGCAAGCATTGTACTAAAATGCTATGACTGGGCTATTGTACAAAGAGAGCAGGGGAACTGCATTATCGGAGGGTTCCATAGCAAGATTGAAAAGGATGTTCTTCATTATTTGCTCAAAGGCGACCAACCCATTATTTTGGCTATGGCAAGAGGACTAAAACAGCGTATGGAACCAGAATTAAACCACGAAATAGCGAAGGGAAGGTTATTGGTACTTACGCCATTCGGACCGGATATAAAGCGGATAACCGAAAGGACAGCAATGATAAGAAACCAGTTTATGATTGACCTTTCTGATAAACTTGCAATCGGTTTTTCAAGTAAGGGAGGCAACCTGGAAAAGTTACTTAAACAAACCAAAAAAGAAATACTAAAAATCAGTGTATAACACTCCTAATATACATTTTTAATCGGAGTGAAGCGGAGCTAATTTTGAATTAATGATTTTTTCCCCGATTGCCTAAATCCTCGCCATATCGATCAGCACCGATTCCAATTTCTTTTTCACAATACGGGTACGACCTTCGTAATCGTTGACAATCAGAGAGAAGATCAGCTTACGGCCGGTAATGGTGTTACAGTAGCCGGCGAAGCTTTTGACATAGTTGATGGTACCGGTCTTGGCCCTGATCCTTCCTTCGGCAATACTGCCCTTCATGGCCCTGTGTAACGTGCCGGTCATACCGGCTACCGGAAGCGATTCGTAAAAGGTTTCGAAGTACGGTGATTCGCGCATAACATACAGGGCATCGACTAATTGTTTGGGAGAAATAGCGTTGTTTCGCGACAATCCGTTCCCGTCGTAAAAATACATCCCCCTTGTATCGACTCCTTTTTCGCTCCAGAATTGCAGGATTGCCCTTGCGCCGGCCGCGGTGGTCGCCGATTTATAAACCTTGCCGCCGATCTTACGGAGCAACTTCGAGGAGCGCCAGTTGACACTCATCTGATTGGTGACCATGACCTCGGGAATGACTGAGCGGCCAAAAAATTCAAGCGCGGCGCCGGTGACGAAAATTTTTAACGTAGAAGCCGGGATCATGGGAGTTCGTGCATGATAATCAGCTACGATGACCGGCTCCTTTGAGGTGATGTCAACTACCAGATAACCGATCGAAGCATCCTGGAATAGCGGATCCCGCTTCAAAGATGCCAGCGACTGAACCAAGGTATCGTAGGTGTGATCGGCATCCGGTGTCTCCGTACCCGGCCGGGCCGCTGTCACACGCTTTTGCTCCTGACCGTTCCGGCAGGATGCAAGAACCGTCAGGAACAGGATGAGTATCCACAGAAACCTTTTGAAATACATGCTTTGAACGCTCACAACCGCAAATATCGAAATTTTTATCCGCTTCATCCATACCGGCCCGGAAATTTATCCCCAAAGTTATTCACACTCCGGAATGTTAAATATACAAAATACCTATTAGATTATTCCATCCCAACCGGGTTTGGAGAATGTCAACAAATTCACTACTTGTAATTTAGGCCTTGTGTCTAATATCTAGATAATTGGTAGGAAACAATCTGAATTAATGAATAACAAAGCCTTACCTTTGGAGATATGTTTCTTTTGAATTAGGGAATGCAAGGAATAGGGGCTATGTTTATGGGAGGTTCTTTCCTTCATGAGTATATAAGTATTTTGAAGACCAAGCCGATGGAAGTTTTTGGTGGTAATGCAAAAATTAGAATTATGAAAAGAATAAGCATAGTTTTAGTATTACTCATTATTTGCTGTGTTTCCTGTGATTATTCGAAACCATTTATTATTGACGGTCAAAAAATATATACTTCACATAGTCAATGCGGAACAATTGTAGTAAGAGGTTCTTCATTCTCAACGTCTATAATGGTTTCTTGCACTTTTAATGGGGATTATCATATAAATATCGACTCATTAAAAATAAAAGCAGCTTCTAGCCAAGATATGCTTTCCACTATTCATTTTCAATTGAACAATAAAGACTTTACAGTAAAGGAAATAGAAACAAAAGATGGAGATATATTATCTTTTAACTTCAATCTAAATTCAACTGTACCATATCAAAGTGCAACTGGAACAGTTTTGCTTTTGCCTTCAAATTTCATTACATGTGTGGGTGAACCTATCATAACTGATACAATAAAGATACAGTTAAAAAATTAGTAACAATATGATGAAAAGGACTAAGAACAGGACAAAACTTTAATGCAATTCATAAGATCGTTTATTGACAAAGTATTCATGAGGGTATGAGCTAAAACTCCAATCGAAAGGTATTTAGAGTACAGTAAAAATGTCAAGTAAGGAACTTAAGAATACAAATAATCATTAAACTCACTTTTTAATTCAACCCAATGAAAAAGTCAATTATTGAAACCTTAAAAAAACAAATGTTGTTCCCAAGATCACCGTGATCACCCTCAAAGCTTATATCGGAGCATACGATGTGATGTCAAGCAAGCATATTGGCGGCATGTCAACTATACCTACCCTTGGCTGAGATCGCGGTTATGTGACCCGAAGGCGCCGTGAACATCATTCACAAGGGTAAACTGGGTGAACAGGAGCGTACCGATGCAGTCGCATCCTACCGGAAGACCTTCGCAAATCCTTACAAGGCTGCTGAACTGGGATATATTGATGAAATTATCTACCCGAGGCAGACCCAGTCAAAACTGATTCAGGCCCTCGAACTGACTCATAATAAAAGCAGGACCAATCCGGCTAAAAAACATGGGAACATTCCTTTGCAATATCAATTTTTAAGAGAAAACCGGTAAGGAACAGCCGCATACTGATGAATCCGTCCTGCCAGGGTCATCCCATGATCCTCTTACCATGGAAGTCCGATTCGGAAACAACCACGGGCATCAGGTAACTTACAGGATATATCGATCACGGGTTGATTGCGGTAAGTTGCAAACCGTGGAACAGGCTCGGGACTACTGCAGGGACCGCTGCCGGTGAAAAGGTTTGGAGAGCCCAGCTCCGGATTAAAAGAGAGGGGATTCTCCATGATATTTCCTTCAGGATCATAAGTTACCAGGTAAAAGACATATTTTTCGACCATCCGGACCAAAAAGGCCGCATCGAAATACTTTCCGGCGATAATCGCAAGTCCGGATGAAAAAAAATGTACCCCGCTCCGCGAAATGAAATCCACACTGTCGGTAGATCCTTCCGTATCGCGGCTGTACCGGATCGTCAAAAACTTTCCGGAGTCGGTCGCGCTGACGATGAGCCCGGGTTGAACCAGCGCAGCCTGCGGAGCGGTTCCGTTTTCGATCAGATTCTCCTGTTGCAGATGTTCCCAGGTATCGATGCGGATCTCGGTCAGGTAAGAGGGACGGATATTTTTAAGGTCGGCGACTACTGCCTTAAGGAACTGGAAATTAAAACCCTGTGTCAGGATATTTGACAGGATCAACAGGTATTTTTCGCGGGAAGCGTTGACACTTTCGGGAGCAAAGAGCAGGCTTTTACCGTTTACAACCGTTGAACCGTCGGGTGCGACCACAGGTTTACCATTATACAGTATGCGCCGTCCGGACTGCGAATCTTCTTTTTTGAAGGGATGGAAATCGAAGATACTCAGAAGCGCCAGCGCCGACAAACCGATCAGGAGGATAATCCCGATGATGTTCAGGGTTCTGTTCCGGAACGACCGTGATGATTTTTCCCTGCCAGTGGCAACAACGGGTAATGGATTGGGTTGTTGCTCCTTTACCGGTGATGGTTGATCTTTTGGCAATTTGGTTTTCCCGTAATAGATGTCCAGGGGATCGGGTGGCGGGCTCTTTACCGGCTCCGGTTTTCCAGCCCCTGACCGGTACAAGCCGGGACGCCCAACAGGAACCGGTCTGGCTGGCGCCACCGGCGAATCTGCCGGTCGGGTGCGGGAAATAAGAGGGTGCGGAGGAATCCGGGGATGGGGTTTTGTCGGGCTTTCAGGGAGGGATGGTTCCTTTTTCTCAGCTACCGGTTTCGTGTCGGGAGTCTGAATGGGTGGAACCACTACCGGTACAGGAGGACTTTTTGTTACAGGTAAAGGTTGCGGCTCCGGAACTAGGAAATTACGGTGGACCAGAATCAGTGTAATATTATCGGTAGCGCCGTTCTCAAGCGCATACCCGACAAGGTTGGAGGCCGCTTCCGACAGGTTTTGTGAAATTCTTATCTGAGGCGATATGAACTCGGTTTTCAGTGCCCTTTTATCGAGGATCAATCCGTCGGTACATAAAAGCAGTGTCTCACCTTCGTTCAGGGTCAGGAAATCTTCCCCCGGTGGAAAAAGGTCGGGCCGGTCCAACCGGCCGTTGACAACCCGGGTCAGGATAGATCCGTATCGTTGCAAGAATTCGAGAGAGACCGTTTCATGATAATTTTGCTCAAATTCACTGATATACGTATGATCAATGGTTAGCTGCCTGCTGTAATCAGGTCCCACCAGGTAAACCCGGCTATCGCCGATATTGCCGACAACGTAAGCATCCTCCAGGATTAAAACTGCCGAAAGTGTGGTCGCCATTCCCCTGAATTCATCATGGTCCATGATCTGCTGGCGGATGGTGTATTGCGCTAATTCAAAACATTCGGAAAGGATCTTCCTGAGATTTTCTTTCTTTAAGGTATCGGGATGAATCCGGGTCAGATATTTCTGAATGGCTGCCAGTGCCGAACTGCTTGCGATGTCGCCGTGCGGTTCGCCACCCAGCCCGTCGGCCACTGCCACAAATAACCCCGTATCGTTCAGTTCCTTCACAAGGTAAGCATCCTCGTTGCCGGCCCGGAGGCCGGAAGTTGTCTGATATGCAATGGTAAACCGAAGCATTGAGGTATTTTCGGGTCTGTTTTTCAACAATGTTCAAAAATACATCCTTACTTTGGATTTTTAATACAAGGAAAGAAAAATTGCAGATCGGTATCATTATCAAAACAGCATTCATGGTAATACTTTGTAACTTTGCCATTTCCGGGCAACTATTTCAGCCGGTTAAGGGTCTTTTGAATCACCGGCAGGGATTGAATTATTCCGGCTGCCGGCATGTGAAACAGGGTCTTCTAATTCTGTCATGTCAGGGTATGAGATACCAAGGTAAGATGATACAAACAAAGGAACTCAACGTTGCACGTTTTTTACTGGTCATTATATTGTTGACTTGTAAGAGTTTTTTATCCGGACAGATCGTAGCCGATAGGGAATCCGGTATGGTTTATCCTGCCGAAGCCAGAATGCGCGATTCTGTGGCAGCCACAAAAATACCGGTGCTTACATTGCCTGATCAGTACCGCAATCGATCGCTTCCTGCTGTCGTGGATAATTCTCAGCTTATTTACTGGCCCGGAATCCAGGATCAGCACATGTTTTTCAGTTGCCAGCAATATTCCGGTGTCGCGTATGTCTTCGGATTCGAGATAAATCGCCTGCGCGATCAGCATGGATGGTATTGGGAAAACAGCTACTCTTCGCATTACACCTGGAATTTCATGAACAGCGGGATACAGGTCCAGGGAGTTTCATTCCTGCAGAGTTTTGAGGTGATCAGGCAACAGGGTCACATGACTTCACGCGACTACGGCGTCGAAACCCTGCACAGCACGGTAAGCTGGCCTTCGGGTTATGAGAAGTATTACAATGGCATGTTCAACCGCCTGAAAAATGTTTCGGCCATCCAGGTTAACAGCGCAGAAGGAATCAACACCCTTAGAAATTACCTTTTTGACCATCTTGACGGATCCTCCACCGGGGGCATTGGCTGTTTTTCGACCAGCAGCTCCGTCCTTTACAACATGCCGGTGTTTCCACCGGGCACCCCCGAAGAGGGGATGAATTTAGTGACCGGTTGGTACGCGGAGCCGTCACATGGTCTTACCATCGTGGGGTACAATGATTCGGTGCGTTTTGATATCAACCAGGATGGTCAGTTCACCAACGATATCGACATCACAGGCGACGGAATCGTGGATGCCTGCGACTGGGAATTTGGCGCCTTTAAGATCGCCAATTCCTATGGGAACTGGTGGAGTAACCTCGGTTATACTTATGCAATGTACCGTTCCTTCGCGATGACTTACGACAATGGTGGAGTCTGGAACAATTCGGTGTTTGTGCTGGATGCCGACACCGGTTACCGGCCTTTGCTTACCGCAAAAATAGATCTGACGTACAACCTGAGGAAACGAATCAGGATCCGCGCCGGAGTGAGCCTTGACACCCTTCATAACCTGCCGGAACAGGTGATCGACTTTCCTATCTTCAACTTTCAGGGCGGTGATCACTATATGCAAGGGATCGACACCATTCCCGAACATAAAAACATAGAAATCGGACTTGATATCACACCCCTTCTTAACCTGGTACCTCAGAATGCAGCTGCCCGCTATTTTATCCTGATCGAAGAACGCGACCCGGAGCATATCGGAACCGGGTCGATCAACCATGTTACCTTTATCAATTACCGCGACGGAATTGCCTCTTACCCGGCCGGTCCGGTAAATCAACCGGTTACCGACAATGGGGTGACCGCAGTGTCGGCCGTGGCCGTTATGAAAAAATCACCCGTGACAATCGTCACCGCCGAATTGCCTCCGGTCTCCGCTTCACAACCCTATCAGGTACAACTGGAAGCAAGAGGAGGAACCGAACCATACAAATGGCAATGCGACCGGCCCTGGTCGGTTCAGGCCGTCACCAAACCCATGCCCGCCATTACCGGCAACTCTATCTGGCAATATTATCAGTTCAGAACGTTTGAACCGGTTGCGCTTCCTTTTAAATTTCCTTTCTACGAAACCCTGTACGACACCCTCTATGTAAATCATTACGGATTTGTCGCCTTTGCCCCGTGGTTCCTGCCCGGACTCTATGTGACGGAGGAGCTGAACATGCTGCGGTCGTTCACCCTGATTGCCCCTGCCTTCAGCCAAAATTATACTTACCAGGCTAACAAAAACGACGGGATCTGGTTCTACGCCGACGCCGACCATGCCGTGATCCGCTGGAAGGTATCGGTTGAAGGATATGTCACCACAACAGTCGATGATTTTGCCCTGATCCTTTATCCTGACGGTCATTTTGAGTTCTGTTACGGAACCATTGACAATCAGAATGTACTTCAGACCACCTACTGCGGAGTTTCACGGGGTGACGGCTTTCAGTACAACCTGCATACCCAGTGGAATGCCAATGAACTTTCGGGGAAAAGTTACACTTACCGCCCCGCCCCGCTTCCCAATGGACTTACGCTTACCCCCGGTGGTTTGCTGACCGTTGACCATCCCGATACTCTCCAGGTACTCGATCTTCAGGTAACCGTATCGGATGCCTGTAACATTACAGCGACTAAAACCCTGATGCTTTCCAGAGATCTGTCGATTGTCCATCAACTGAAATCCGGCGAAAACGACCGTTATCATTACGGCGAACCGGCCAACCTGCAACTCGAAATCAGGAATACTGGGGCCACCCCGATCCAGAATCTGTCATTGAGATTAAGTCCTTCCGACTCACTCTCAACCATAACTGATGCGGATTACCAAATCGACCTGATCGATGCGGGAGCTTCCGTAACCGTTCCCGCTGCCTTTTCGTTTCATCTGACCAATCCACAACCCGACGGACAACCGGCGCTATTCCGGATCCTGGCCTCATCTGGCGAACGAACATGGGAAAAAAGCCTGACCTGTACGATAGCCGCTCATACGATGGTTATCGGACAAACCTCGGTGAATGATGGTACCGATAACCGGCTGGAACCCGGAGAGGTTGCAGAACTGGTGATCCCACTCGAAAATTCAGGCTCCCTGGCCTGTAACAACATGGATCTGACCATCTCGTGCTCCGATTCCCTGATTACGTTCCGCTCCCCCTCCACCTTCCATATTGACCGGATGGATCAGGACACCCGCCACTATTACACTACCCTGATTAAAGCATCCCGTAATGCTGATTACGGTCACCTATCAAAAATACAAGTCAACCTTACCAATCATGATGATCTGAATCTGTCGAGAGCAGATGATCTCGTGGTCGGACTGATCCCGGTGGCGATCGCCGATCTGTCGCGGAAAGCCGATTCCAGAATGGCCATGGCTGAAGCGCTCGACAGTCTGGCTGTCAGCTATGATACCCTTCGTGAAATACCGTTTGATTACGATCGGTACCAAAGTATTTTCCTGATTTTAGGAACATACCAAACATCCCATACCCTGACTTCATATGAAGCGTCAACCTTGGTACCTTACCTGATGAAAAATGGAAATCTTTACATGGAAGGGTACAATACCTGGCATAATATCGACAATACCACGCTGCATCCCTGGTTCCGGTACTCCTCCGAAAGCGCCCCGGTCTATTTCCTGCCTGAAGTCAACGGAGTCGCCGGTACCTTTACCGATTCCCTGTCGTTTGCAAACAATTCGACCAACAACTTTGCTTTTTACAATTTCACTCCGCTTCCCCCGGCAATAACCATGCTGGCCAACGCCGACGATCCTCCGAAAAGCCTCGGTATAGCTTATGATGGAGTGGATTACAGGACCATCGGAACCCTTACCGAATTCGGAGCGCTGACCGGCAATAACGACCACTCCACCCGGAAAATGCTGATGAAAAAGTACCTCGACTTTTTTGGCATCAGAACGGACGGTCTACATGCACTATTTCACGCGGATCAGACCTCCATCTGCAACGATAATGAAGTCGGGTTTACCGACGATTCCTTCGACGGAGTTCAGTTTAGGAATTGGGAATTTCCGGGAGGGGTGCCTTCGGGAAGTGATGATCCGAATCCGGTGGTAGTCTATCCTGTATCAGGAACCTACGATGTGATGCTGACTGTCAGCGATGGGACTATTACACGTACGTTACTCAAGAAAGCGTACATAAAAGTTCAGCATTGTGCAGGTCTGAAACCGTCCTTATCCGGCCGTACCTTCACTATTTATCCCAATCCGGCCCACAATCGGATTACCCTGGTTCCGCTGACCGAATTGAGCGGGATCGTAACATTCGAGGTCTATAACGCGCAAGGCGTTCTGGTCAAGGCAATAGAAAGCGAATGGAACAAGGATACGCGCAGCTTTGAAATGAATCTTGACGCACTCAGGTCGGGTTGTTACCTTGTCAAAATCGTTTCAGAACATTCGACATCGGTAAACCGGGTTATAATTTTATAGAAGAAAATCCGGAAATTCTAAAGTTTACTTGACAGATTCGACCTTTGCAGATATTCCGGCTTGGCTATGATTTGAGTACGTTTGCCAACCTATTAGATATAAATGGCTTTTCGAATGGGCTACTTTCTGAACCGGGATTTGCTGAATTTCTTCTAACGTCAGTGTCCCGTATCTTGATAATCTTTTATGTTCGGGTGCAATGTTTCCGGTTCTGTTTTGAAATCTCCAGAGAGGATCGGCTAAAATTGATCCTTACCCCTTGTTCAAAACAGTCTCAATGAATAACCCGGCGACAAGCAATTCCATTTCAGTGACCTAATAATTTTGAAGGATATATTCCGGAAACAGATCAATTGCCATAGCGAATGCTTCTCTTAACAAACAAAACTGCAACATTGAATTTTGTAAACACTGGTTTGTTCATAACTCTTCCAAACAATTTCTATCTTTGACCTGAATTTTATCCTGAAACATGGACGAATCATTGAAATCTAAAATCGGAGAAATTGCAGCCTCGATCCACCCTGAAATTATCGGGATCAGGCGTCATCTTCACCGCCATCCCGAACTGTCGTGCAGGGAAGAGCAGACCGCTGAATTCATATGCCGGAAACTCGATGAGTATGGAATCCGTCATGTAAAAGGGGTTGCAGGAACAGGAGTGGTAGGATACCTTGAGGGAGACCGGCCAGCGGCGCGTTGTATTGCACTCCGGGCCGACATGGATGCCCTTCCGGTTACAGAAACCACGGGCGCTGATTATGCTTCTGTGGTTCCTGGAGTCATGCATGCCTGTGGTCATGATGCACATATGGCCTGTCTCCTCGGCGCCTCTGAAATTCTTAACCGGCTCAGATCATCCTTTACAGGTACTATAAAACTGATATTCCAGCCTTCTGAAGAAACCTTTCCCGGCGGCGCGATAGCCATGATCGGAGCCGGTGTTTTGGAAAATCCGGCGCCTGAATTTGTGATCGGCCAGCACGTGATCAACACCCTCGACGCCGGGGAGATCGGATTGAAGCCGGGCCCTTACATGGCATCCACCGACGAAATCTATCTTACAGTTCATGGAAAAGGAGGTCACGCTGCTACTCCGAATCAGATCGTCGATCCCGTCCTGATCGCTTCACATATTGTCGTTGCCCTGCAGCAGATTGTAAGCCGGAATGCCAACCCGGTGATGCCCACTGTGATCTCCTTCGGAAGAATCATCGGGAATGGACGTACCAACGTGATCCCTGACGAAGTAACGATTGATGGAACCGTCAGAACATACGATGAGAACTGGCGTAAAGAGATACATGATCGCATCAGGAATATTGCCGAAGCAATTGCAAACAGCATGGGAGGAAGCTGCATCGTAAGGATTGCACCCGGCTACCCTTACCTCTGTAACGATCCCGCACTGACCCGGCGCCTCACCACGCTTGCCGGTGACTACCTTGGCGGCGATAAAGTTAAAACGCTGGAGCCACGTATGACGGCCGAGGACTTTGCCTATTATGCTGAAAAAGTACCTTCATGCCTGTTCCGGCTCGGAACCAGGAACGAATGCCGGGGAATCAATTCAAACCTGCATACAGCAACCTTCGATGTGGATGAAGATGCTCTTAAAACCGGCATGGAGATGCTGGCCTGGTTTGCCATTAATCTTCTCAGCGAGGAACCACCGACGCGACAATATCCTTCATGAAAGTTCCGGGAATATTACTCTTTCTGTTACTCTTCAGTCTCAGCCTGCATGATACCGTCCGGGCCCAGGATGTCAACCTGCCTCCCAGGCCGGTCCTGCCATTTCAACAGGATGCCCAACCCAACGTGACCGATGAACAGTTGGCGATCCAATTCTACCAGTCGCGTGATTTTGCGAAAGCTGCAGAACTGTTTGAACGTATCAACGATTCCAGGCCCTCTTACTACATTTACCAGTATTACCTGATGTCGCTGATCGAAATTCAGGAGTTCGGAAAAGCGGAAAAACTGGTCAGGAAGAACCTGAGAGCCGAACCCGATGCCCCGCGCTACCTGGTCGATCTGGGATATATCAGTTACCGGAACGGCAATGGTGACCGGGCACGAAAATACTATGAGGAAGCGTTGAAAAAACTGACACCCTCCCAACAGAGCGTGTTTGACCTTGCCAATGCATTCCTGATGAAGGGAGAGAATGAATATACCATCCGTACTTACCTCAAGGGAAGGCAACTGATGAACTTTTCCTACCCTTTCGGATTCGAGTTAGCCGGCGTTTATGAGCGAATGGGCGATTTTAAAAGCGCGACGGAGGAGTACCTGAACCTTCTCGAAACAAACGATACCTATTTGAATACCGTTCAGGACCGGATCCAGATGTTACTGAATTTCGATGTCAACAACGAAAAAAACGAAATCCTGCGAAAGGTGCTCCTCTCACGATCCCAGAAAAACCCGGAAAAGGTGGTCTATGCACAATTACTGTGGTGGTACTCGATCCAGCAAAAGGATTTTAATCTGGCCCTGATCCAGGCCAAAGCACTTGACCGCCGGCTTAAAGAACAGGGCGACAAGCTGGTGCAAGTGGCCAATCTGGCGGTCTCGAATCAGCAGTTCGAGGTAGCCCTGTCGGCATTTCAGGCATTGATCGACAAAGGCGCCTCCTCGCCCTATTATAATTACAGCCGTCGCGAATGGATCAACACCAAATACCGAAAAGTCTTGTCGACTCCTTCTCCTTCCGGTAAAGATATTGAAGATCTGACCGGTTCGATGGTCCGGGAGTTGAACAAATCGGGTGAAACATCAGAAAACATAGTGGTTATCCGTAATCTTGCCCATTTGGAGGCATTTTACAACGACAGGCCCGATTCAGCCATCGCACGCCTCAACCGTGCGTTGCATCTGCCAGGTGCTACGATGGAAGAAAAGGCATACTGTAAATTGGAATTAGCCGATATTGAGCTGTTTACCGGTGAAGTATGGGAGGCGACCCTGCACTACCAGCAGGTTTATCTCGACTTTAAAAACGATGTGCTGGGTCAGGAAGCCAAATTCAGGAATACGAAACTCTCCTTTTATATCGGCGAATTCATGTGGGCCGGAGCACAAGCCGACATTCTGAAATCGGCCACCTCCAAATTCATTTCCAACGACGCCATGGCCTTATCGCTGCTCATCAGTGAGAATCTGGATCCCGACAGCGGAACCGTCGCATTGGAACACTATGCGCGGGCCGACCTTCTGGATTTCAGGAATAAACCCGGCCTGGCTCTGCTTTCTCTGGATTCGATCCTGAATGGTTTTTCGGATCATCCCATTTTTCAGTATGTCTACTATAAAAAAGCGCTGATTAAAATGAAACAGGGATTGTACTCTGAAGCCGATACTTTGCTGGTTGCGGTATTCAGGCAATATCCCGACGGGGTGCTGGCCGATGAGGCGCTGATGCGCCGGGGTGAGCTGAATCAGAAACAGTTGAACAACCGGGAACTGGCTATGGAATGCTACCGGGAGATTCTCGATAAATATCCGGCAAGCATTTTTATCCCGGAAGCGCGCAGGCAGTACCGGATTTTACGCGGCGATAATATACCCTGACATGGTACGACCGAAAAAACACCTGGGACAGCATTTTCTGCGCGATGAAAATATCGCAAAAAAAATTGTCTCCCTGATCAACCCTGAAATCCCGGCGTTGGTGGAAGTCGGACCGGGAACAGGGATGCTGACAAAGTACCTCCTGGAATTGAAAGGGATGGAATGCTGTTTTCTCGAAGTCGACAGGGAATCGGTTCAACATCTCGCGAATACCTTTCCCGATTTACACGACAGACTGATCGAAGCCGACTTTCTGAAGTTTGACCTGAAAACCCTGCCTTTACGATCCGACCGGTTCACACTCATCGGCAATTTCCCCTACAATATCTCTTCTCAGATCCTGTTTCGCGTTCTGGATTTCCGCTCCCGGATTCCCGAGGTGATCGGTATGTTCCAGAAAGAGGTGGCCGAAAGGATTGCCTCTCCCCCCGGAAATAAATCCTATGGCATTCTGAGCGTCCTGCTGCAGGCATTTTACGACATTGAATATCTCTTCAGTGTTAATGAATCGGTATTTACCCCGCCGCCTAAGGTTAAGTCGGCGGTTATCCGCCTGCGGCACAATGGAGTTACCCGGCTTTCCTGCGACGAGCGAATCTTCAGGATCGTGGTCAGGACAGCATTCAATCAGCGTCGAAAAACATTGCGAAATGCTTTGAAAAATCTGGATACAAACCAGATCCGATCGATTGTCGGCGAGTCGGGAGGAATCCTTCCCACCGGAACACCGTCAACATCAGACCTGCTCGATAAACGAGCCGAACAACTTTCGGTTGGTGATTTCGTTAGGCTTGCCACAGAAATTGCTAAATTTGCAAAAATTTGAGTCTGCGGATGAAGCCAACCAGGAATCCTCAAAGTAAAAAGAGACCGGGAAAAAAGATTGCACCCACAAAGCAGGCTGCCAGTAAACCCACCGTGGTTCCGCAACTTTCGCGTAAAGCCAAAGGGTATTTTGTTTTATCATTCTTTATCTTCGCGGTGTTGCTTTATGGCAACACGATCTTTAACGGATACGCAATCGACGATAATAACGTCACCAATAACGAACTGGTAAAAAAAGGATTCAAGGCGATCCCCGAAATTTTCGCTACCCGGTATAACATCCAGCAGGGCAATATTGGCTCAACTTCTGCCGATTACCGGCCTGTAGTCAAAGCGACTTTCGCAATCGAATACCAGCTCTGGGGAGAAAAACCCGGTCGCAGTCACGCCGTAAACATCCTGATCTACTGGCTGGCTTCCGTCCTGGTCTTTTTCACACTTCGCCGCCTCTTTCAAAATTTTAACATCCTTTTTACCTTTCTGATTACCCTGGTGTTTATGGCCCACCCGGTTCATACCGAGGTGGTCGCCAGCCTCAAAAACCGCGATGAACTCCTGGCCTTTACTGCCGGGATTGGCGCCCTGTGGTTTATCCTCAACTACAGCGATACCCGGAAAACCATTCACCTTTTATACGCCTTCCTGATTTTCATTGCCGGTTATCTCAGTAAATCATCGATCCTGCCCTTCCTGCTGATCTATCCGCTGGCCCTCTATTTTTTTACGAAAATGCCGGTAAAGAAATTGATGCCGGTTTTTCTCATAATTCTGTTTGCCGTTCTTTTGGCGCAATATGTTCCGAAAATGTTCCTCGCTCCCTTTCAAAGGTCTACCAACTATATCGAAAATCCCCTCTTCTTCGAAAAGAGTATATGGCTCAGGCTGGGTACCGGATTTATTACCCTCTGGTTCTATCTGAAACTTCTGTTTTATCCACAGCCGCTCCTCTATTATTACGGCTACAATATGATCCCGGTTACCAATCTGGCAAATTTCTGGGTCTGGGTATCCATAGCCATCAATGGCGCTCTGCTGTTCTTTGCCATCCGGAAATTCCGTGAAAAAAACATCCTCTCCTTCTCCATTTTCTATTATTTCATTGCCCTGTCTATGTATTCCAACTTCCTGAAACCGGTCGTAGGAATCGTCGGCGAACGTTTTGCCTTCAACGCTTCACTCGCGTTTAGCATTACCCTGGTTTATTTGATCTTCATGATATTTAAAACTGATCCACGAAGGCTTACCATCGAAATGGATGCCCGCCTCAAGATCCTGCTTGTGATCGTTTTGCTGATAATTCCCGGCACCGTTTTATCGATAACCAGGAACCGCACCTGGCGAAATACCTTCGTCCTTTACCGGCATGATATAAAGTCACTCGAAAATTCAGCCAAAGCAAACCTCGACTATGCCGGCTACCTTATGGGTACCGTATACCGGGACCCGAACTTCCTGGGTAAAGGTCTGGTGAACCAACTAAAATATTTTTATATCACCCACCATTTTCGGAAAGCTCTTGAGCTTTATCCTGATAATTATCTGGCAAACAATGATTTGGGGACGGTATATCTATTCATTGGAAAAAATTACGACTCTGCAGTTTACTTTCTGAAAAAAGCAATTGCGATCGATTCCACCCTGCAACCCGCCTGGGTCAACCTTGGGATGGCTTACCGTTACCAGACACAGTACCAGAAAGCTATCGAATGTTATGAATATATTCTGAAAATGAATCCCCACCAAGTGAAGGCAGTCTTTGCACTGGCCGATGTTTACAATGACCTGGGTGATTTCAACCGGGCGGTTAAAATGAATGAAGAAGTCATGAAAGCCTATCCCAATCTGGAGATGCCCTATGTGAACATCGGAAATTATTATATGCTGAAAACCGATACCGTTACGGCAGTCAGCTATTGGGAAAAGGCGGCCACTATAAACCCCACCTACGAACTTTGCGTTCAACTCAATTCACTCTATCAGATCCGGGGCGACCACGGGAAGGCCAATTATTATTACGATCTCGGGATGAAGATTTTAAACCAGAGCCAGCGATGAACAAGAGTTAGGGTACCCGGCAAACGACCAGCATCACACTTTTGGTAACGGGTTAGCTCTTTTTCAGATCAAATCTGGGAATGACGGATCTTTTCATCGTTATTCATTCGTAAATCGTAAATCATGTTCAATCGTAAATGGATTGGTTTTTCCTCCTGACTAACTAAATGTCACAGACTCTAAGGATAGTTCTACAGAATCGGAACAATGAAAGAGGATTTTTACGGTACACTCCCAGATAAGATCAAGGAGACTGTTGAGAGATTCCCGCGACACGGAATCGGGTTTATTGGTCCGGGGCAGGAGCAGACCTTTTTTTTGTTTCCTGAATTGCTAAAGACCTCGGCAGGTTTGCTTCATGCCTTGCAACAACGCGGCATCGGGGCAGGCGAACTGGTGATCCTATCCCTCGAAAAAGGGGAGGAAATCATCCCGGTTTTGTGGGCCTGCCTGCTGGGCGGCATCATTCCAGCATTGCTCCAACCACCTGTATCCTTCACCGAATACAATCCGGCAGCCGAAAAAACGGAAATCGTTTTCCGGATTTTAAATCAACCCTTTGTGATCCGCTCAAATAGCCGCCCGGGCAGTTGGTCAGTGAGCCGCGTACCCATGGAACGGCAGATTGATTTCCTTGATTTGTCGGGTGATCCGCAACAAGCGGTTTTCCATCAGGGCGATCCGGATGATCTGGCGGTGATCCAGTTCTCATCGGGAAGCACCGGCGATCCCAAAGGGGTCAGGCTGACGCACCGGAATATTCTCACTAATATCGCCGACATCATTAAAGGCATCCGGTTAGACCCCGGTGACATCTCCGTGAACTGGATGCCGCTCTATCATGACATGGGCCTCGTCGGATTCCATTTTACTCCTACCGTAGTCGGCGTCAATCAGTACTATGTCGATCCGGTTGATTTTGTTAAAAACCCTTCCCTGTGGCTCGATGCACTATACCGTGTCCGTTGCACCATCACCGCCTGTCCCAATTTTGGCCAGGCCATCGTAAACCGTTACCTCTCGCGGAGGAGCAACCCAGAGTGGGACTTCTCCTCACTGCGGATCATTTTTAACGGCGCTGAACCGATATCCGTTCCCACTATGAACGCATTTTTGGAGCATCTGAGTCATTTCGGACTGAATCCGGTGGCTATGTTCCCCGCATATGGGTTGGCGGAAGCAACCCTGGCTGTCACCTTTCCCGAAACCGACAAACCGGCTGAGGTTCGTTCGTTTCTTCGGGAACCGATGTTGAAAGAGGGCATTGCCAAGGAACCTGAAGGTGATGATCGCAATACCCTTGAACTGGTCAATTTAGGGAAACCACTCGATCATTGTGAACTTAAGATCATGACTGGTACGGACGGTATCCGGCAGGAAAACAGAGTAGGGGAGGTATGGATCAGCGGGGATAATGTAACTGCCGGTTATTTCGGACAGGAAGTACACAATCATGACCTCTTCTCCGGGAAATGGCTGAAAACAGGCGACTTGGGATTTATATGCCGGGGTGATCTGTTCATTACGGGACGTTCCAAGGACATTATTTTCATCAACGGAAGTAATTACTATGCACACGATCTGGAAAATATCGTCGTCAGGATGGAAGAAATGAAAGCGGGTAAAATAGTCATTACCGGCTCTTTTGATGAATCGGCAGGACGTGACCAGGTACTGGTCTTCATCGTGGGTAGTCCGAATGATGAAATGAAGCTCCTTTGCCGGAAGATCAAGAACCGGTTCTCTGAATTACTGGGATTGACAACCGACCTGTTCATTCCCATCCGGTCAGCGGATATTCCCCGGACCAGCAGCGGAAAAATACAACGGTATAAACTGACAGATCGTTATCAAAAAGGTGAATTTGAGCATATTATCCGACTTTAATTAAATAACCGGATCGATCCATACTCAGAACCAATAGATGGACCTGACCCGGTTATTGCATCATGCATTCAACTGGTACAGATTTTGACTTAATGCGGCGCCGACACAGTCCGGATCTCGTTATTTATCCTTGATCCCGGCCCGATTGGCAAGATGATACCTAAAATTTGTAACGTGAAAATAAGGATCCGACAAATAAAATTATATACATACCTGAATTTTTGGCAGTCATCAATGGTAGTTCCGGGTAGAATACTGAAACGACTGACATTTGGGGTCATCCTCTTGAACAGTCTGTTTCTGCAGGCCCAGAATGGTTCTGTCACGGGGAGGGTTCTGAATCACAAAAACAATGAGCCGGTACCTTTTACCAATATCATCATCGATGGGAAACCCAATCAGGGAACGATGAGCGATGTGGATGGAAACTTCACGCTGAAGAATGTGGAACCAGGTTATATAAAGCTCGTAGCCTCTTCGGTTGGATACAAAAAATATATCACCGAAGATTTTCTGGTGACAAGGGCCCACATAGTGAACATCGATATCCGCCTGGATGAGCTCGTTATCAGTCTGGATGCAGTTGAAGTGCGGCCCGATGTGATCATCCGGAAGGATGAAAGTCCGGTATCAATGCAAACGCTGACCATTCAAGAGATTGAACGCAGTCCGGGCTCGAACCGTGATATTTCAAGGGTTATCCAGTCGCTTCCGGGAGTCAGCTCAACTCCGGCTTTCCGGAACGACATCCTCATCCGCGGTGGCGGCCCCGGCGAAAACCGCTTTTACCTCGACGGGATTGAAATACCATATATCAACCATTTTGCCACCCAGGGCGCCTCCGGAGGCCCGACCGGAATCATCAACGTTGACTTTATCCGCGATGTGCAACTCTACTCCAGTTCATTCCTTGCCAACCGCGGAAATGCGTTGAGCTCCGTAATGGAACTTAAACAAATCGACGGAAACAAAGAAAAGTTCGGTGGCAGGTTCTCCATCGGCTCCAGCGATATAGCGCTCACCATTAATACCCCCGTCACCAAAAACTCTTCGCTGGTCATGTCGGTCAGAAGATCGTACCTCCAGTTGCTGTTCTCGGTTCTTAAACTTCCGTTTTTACCGACTTATAACGACTATCAGATCAAATATAAAATTGACTTTGATCAAAAAAATCAGTTGACATTTGTTTCCATCGGTGCACTGGACAAATCTAAACTGAATACCGGAATCCAAAATCCGACCGAGGAACAACGGTACTTGTTGAATTCCTTAAGGGTATACGATCAATGGAGCTACGCGATCGGAGTTGTTTACCGGCACTTCCGTAAAAACGGTTACGGCACCTGGGTGTTGAGTCGCAATATGCTCGACAATCAACAGACCAAATACACCGACAATATCGAGGTTCCTGACAGCCTGATTTTTAAATTTCGTTCACAGGAGTCTGAAAACAAATTCAGATACGAGGGTTTCAATGAACTGGGAAAATGGAAGATCATGTATGGCGCCGGCCTGGAATACGCGAAGTACACAAACAGTACCTTTCAGAAAATATTTGTGAAAGACAGCTTGCGGACCCTGGATTACAATTCGTCGCTGGGATTGTTTAAGTGGAATATCAATGGCCAGGTGACAAAACCCTTTTTCAATGACAAATTGACACTTTCGGTCGGATTGAGCATGGATGCCAATAATTACAGTTCAGAGATGAACAACATGTTGCAGCAACTATCACCCAGGATTTCCGCATCCTGGAATTTTGCAAAGAACTGGTTTCTCAATGGCAACATTGCCAGGTATAATCAGCTCCCGGCTTATACCACGCTTGGCTTTCGCGATAACAACGGGACCCTGATCAACGATTCACTCGGACTGAAATATATCAAAGCCGACCACTTTGTTCTGGGATTTGAATATCTACCCAGACAAAACTCCAAGGTTTCAATTGAGGGGTTTTATAAAAAGTACAGCGACTATCCCTTTTCGTTGTTGGATTCTGTTTCACTGGCCAGCAAAGGGTCCAACTACGGCGCGACCGGCGATGAAGCAGTCACCTCAACCTCGAGCGGAAGAGCATACGGGTTTGAACTCTATTACCGGGATGCCAATCTCTTTAAGTTCAACGTGATCCTGTCGTACACCTTCGTCCGAAGCGAATTCACCAATTATTATGGCCGTTATATTCCATCTTCCTGGGACAATCAACATCTCCTTACGGTGACTGTCGGAAGAAAATTCAAATACAACTGGGAAATTGGCGTGAAATGGCGGTTTGTGGGAGGCGCTCCTTACACGCCCTGGGATGAGAACAAATCAAGTCTGGTAACAGCCTGGGATGCCCAGGAAAGGGGGTATCTGAATTATGATGAGTTCAATTCGCTTCGACTGAAATCGTTCAACCAACTGGATCTCAGGATTGATAAAGGTTTTTACTTTAAAAAGTGGTCCTTCATGGTTTATCTTGACATCCAGAATATTCTGAACTTCAAGGCGCAGCAGGAGGATTATCTCGTCAATACCCAGCCCGATGGTTCCGTGATCCGGTATACCGATCCGGAAGGAAATGAACGTTATGCCCTGCGAACGATACCCAACACTACAGGCACCATCCTGCCAGCCATAGGGATTATGTTTGATTTTTAACGGCCGGAGCCATTTTTCATCATCCGCTCCTTCATTTCTGCCACCATTTTCAGGTATTCCTTGTATTGTGTGGCATTCAGAACGCCTTTCATCTCATTTTCACGCTGGCTTTGAATGGCCAGTGCATTCTTCTTCTGTATTGCGGGATCAGCGTTCTTTCGCACTTCATCTATTTTCTTTGCATACTTCAGGTTGATTGCTTCAACCTTGGTTTCCTGAGCAGAGGTAAGCTTCAACTGTTCCTTCATCCGGTCGGTCTGACGCTTCGCCCGCATCTCAGGAGTGGCCCCCCCGCGTCCCTGGCCTCCGGATGGCGGCGGTCCGCCGTTGCCGCCTTTCTGTGCCGTGACGGTAGTGACCATCGCGCTGAATAAAATGATAATTGTCATTTTCAGCATCATTCCGTATCGGATACTTTTGCTGATTGAATTGCCGGATTCGTTCTTCATGTTAAATTTTTGTCTTTATATTCTAACGGAAATTCCGGTCTGATTATTATTTCAGATTTATACTTAGGAAAAGCTGCGATAATCAGATTTTTTACAGGGTTTTCATGCCTTCAGATCGCTGTATTGATTAACGAGATGGTATTTTATACTTGTGCCTGTTTTTGAATCGGATCCGAAGTCTCCCCGGATTTCGATTACCCGTGATTTCCCTTGAGAAATATTTTTCTGTAATACCGGTAGTTCAAAGTCAACATAATGGTTGCGCTCATACTGCGGGTTCTGATCAGGGTTTTCAGGGCTCCGGTGGCAATCCGGAAGGGCGAAAAGATCTTTCTTTTGGCCTTCTCAATATGTAACATCAACGCCTGCGAAGTCATTTCAGGATGGCGGATCGTGGGTTCAAAATAGTCATAATGTGCCCAGTCGCCGGGAAAGTTGGGAAAAAGCAACCGGTTGTCAGCAGTGACCTTATCCCAGAGTGCGGTCCCGGGCAGCGGGGTGAGAACCGACGTCTGAAATGAATCGGCCCCGCAATGCAGGGCAAACCGGGCCCGATCACGGATTGACGCGGGGGTGTCGGAATCCCAACCGAAAATCAGGCCGGCGATTACTCCGATCCCGTGACGTTGGATGGCGTCGAAAACCCGTTTGTAGTTATCAACCCCCCGGGTAAGATTCAACTTTTTGTTGGCTTCTATTAATTGTCCTTCACTCTCGGCCTCAATGCCCAGAAATATCATACGGCAACCGCTTCGGTAAGCAAGATCGAGTAGTGCAGGATCGTCGGCGAAGTTGATGGACGATTGGGAGAGCCATATTTTTTTGATGCCGCGACGGAGAATACCTTCAAACAAGACCCGGGCCCGTTCCTTCGATTCGTTGTTGTGCCCGATGATGTTATCGTCGATGAAAAAGATAAATTTCTGAGGGATTTCCTCAAGCTCATCCAGCACCTCTTCAACAGGCCTGAACCGGTAGTGCCGGCCATTGAAAGCTGAAACGCTGCAAAAGGAACAATTCATCGGACAGCCCCGCGTGGTCTGGATTCCCGCGCAAATATAACCCGGATGAAAAAGATCGCGCCGCGGTTTGGGTTGGAGGATCTCTGGGACCAGTGGACTTTTATAAATCCTTTTCAGGCTGCTGGCCTCAAAATCCCTGATGACGGTCTCCCATACAGGTTCAGCCTCGCCCTGAACCACGCAGTCGACATAGCGCATGCTCTCCTCCGGAACCATTGAGGCGTGGATCCCTCCCATGACAGTGGGAATGCCCCTTTGGCGATAAATTGCGGCAATTTCGTAAGCACGCGGGGCCTGACTGGTAAAGGCAGTGATCCCCACCAGGTCGGCTTCATAAAACCGGAAGGTTTTGAAATTCTCGTCGAGGATCTTGATTTTCCAGTCAGAAGGAGTCAGGGCTGCGATAATTCCAAGACCCAATGGCTGGTTGCGGGTTTCACGGTTGATGTGAAACCCGGGCCGAAGTTGATTGGCCGGATTGATGAGCACAAGGGTCTTTCTTTTCATCTCCTCAATCTCAATCCATCAGCCAGTTTTTAGGTCGCCTGCTATTCCCGAAAGCCATGCTCCGGTAATTCCAATTGCTCATGTACGACCAGTACGCGGTGATAAAACTTCCCGTCCGCCACCAGCTTTTCAGCATCCTCCGTTTCAGAAATGCCGGTTCATATACTTTGTCAAAACCTTTAAAAATATAATCCTGCATCTCCTTCCGGTCCATCTTGGATGGTTTAAATACCAACGACTCATATCCATAATGTTTCCAGTCACCGGGAAAATTGTTCAGAACGAGGATCCCTTCCCGTTGCATCCGTTCAAAAAGCCGGGTGCCGGGCAACGGGGTCAGCAACGTTGTTTGAATGGAATCGGCATGGCACCGACGGGTGAACGCCACACGATGGTCGATCCGCTCCGGGGTGTCGTTCTCCCAACCGAAGATAAATCCCGCGATGACGGCAATGCCATATTTATGCATTTTATCGAACACATGATCGTATGAATTTACACCCATCCGCAGGTTCAGCCTTTTATTGGCGCCCGACAACTGATCTTCCTGCTCCGATTCGATGCCGATAAACAACATGCGGCACCCGCTTTTTGCCGCGTATTTCAATACATCCTCATTATCGGCAACATTCAGTGAGGCCTGACCGATCCAATCTTTCCGGATCCCCCGGTCGATCATCGCCCGGAACAGTTCGATCGCGCGTGCCTGGGCTTTAGCATTGTTCCCCACGATATTATCATCGAGGATAAAGATGTTTTTTTGTGGTATCTCAGCCATTTCGTCGATCACTTCGTCAATGGGCCGATACCGGTAGTGACTGCCGTTGAATGCGGTGACCGAACAAAAATCGCAGTTCATTGGACATCCTCTTGTTGTCTGGATGGAGGCGAAAATATAAGCAGGATGAAAGAGGTCGCGCCGGGGTCGGGGCGAACGGATAAGATCGGTCAGAATTCCCTTATAAACCGGCCGGAGCGTACCCGCTTCGAAATCGCGTATCACCTGCGTCCATACCGATTCCGCCTCACCGATTACCACACTGTCGACAAACCTTGACGCTTCATCCGGACACATGCTCACGTGAATCCCTCCAATGACGGTTTTTATGCCTCTTTCCCGATAGATCTGTGCCAACTCGTAAGCGCGTGAAACCGTTGAACTGAAAGCCGTGAAGCCGACAAAATCGGCCTCGTAATACCTGAAATCCCTGAAATTCTCATCGATGATCTTGACCTTCCAGTCGGCAGGAGTCAGCGCCGCGATAATCCCCAGGCTCAACGGCTGATACCGCGTATCCTTGTTTACAATGAATCCGCTCCCGCTTTTATTGGCGGGATTGATCAGCAAGAGTGTCTTTTTTTTAGAATTCAAAATTCAAAATTAGGCAATGGGCAATAGGCAATAGGCAATGGGCAATAGGCAATAGGCAATGGGCAATAGGCAATAGGCAAAAAAACAATAATTAAAAATTCTCACATTCTCACATTCTCAAATCCTCAAATCGTTTTCCGTTTTCCATTTTCCGTTTTCCATTTTCCATTTTCAATTGTCCATTGTCAATAACTTGTCCGCCAGTCCGCTTGTCCGCCAGTCCGCCAGTCCGCTTGTTCTCGTCCGCTAGTATTTCCAGTGGGAAGGTTTTTCAAAGCCTACACTCTGGTAGTTGAGATTGGAATTCCATGCCCAGACGGCGCTGCGCAGACTGCGGGTATTCCACAGCGTCCGGATAAATTTTTTTCGGATAAAACGGTTGCTGCAGATTTTCTGGTAGGCATGATCGGTCGAAGCGGCCAGCTCTCCGGGCGTCATCCTGCCCGGCTGAAAAACCACGTCGGAAAAGTGAAAATGCTGCCAGTCATGCGGAAAATCATGGCAAAGCAAGCGATCCTCTTCGTGCAACTTTTTAAAAAGCCTGGTGCCCGGCAACGGAGTCAGAACACTGGCCTGCGTTACATCTACACTACTCGAGGCGATATAGCCGGTACGATGCTTGATCGCCACGGTGTCGTCGCTGTCCATCCCGAAAATAAAAGCTCCCAACACGACGATGCCGTGCTGGTGAATGATCCGGAAGGCTTGTTTATAGTTTTTGACACCGAGCCGCAGGTTGACTTTTTTATTGGAATCCTCCAGCGCCTCATTTGTTTCAGCTTCTATACCCAGCAACAACATGCGACATCCGCTCCGGGCGGCCAGTTTCAGAATCTCCGGCTTTTCGGCAATATTGAGCGAAGTTTGTGCGAACCACTCTTTTTTCATCTTCCTGCGGATCATCCCTTCAAAAATGGCTGTTGCGTGTTCCTCGGCTGGCCGGCTGTAACCGATAATGTTATCATCGACAAAGTAGATCAGTTTGTTCGGAACAGAGGCAATTTCATCCACCACCGCCTCCGGATCACGCAACCGGTATTGGTGTCCGTTGAAATAGGGAACCGAACAAAAATCACAATCCATCGGGCAGCCGCGCGAGGTCTGGATCGAGGCAAAGATATAACCGGGATGGAACAGGTCGTGACGGGCAGCCGGAATTTCCTTTAGATCAGCCAAAGGCGCATGGTACCTTTGCTTTAGTTCTCCCTTTGAAAAATCCTCGAGTACTTGTTTCCAGGAACCTTCCGCTTCGCCGATCACCACGGAATCGACGTACTGTAACGCTTCGTCGGGCAATGCCGAAGCGTGAATGCCGCCCAGGATCACCCGCGTACCTTTTGCCCGGTACACGGTAGCAATCTCATAAGCCCGGTTAACCGAAGCAGTGACTGCTGTAATACCAACCAGATCAGCTTCCCGGTAACGAAATGCTTTGAAATTTTCATCCAGGATCCTGACCGACCAGTCAGACGGGGTCAGGGCAGCGAGAATCCCCAGCGCCAAAGGTACCTGCTTCGATTGCCTGCGCAACAAATACCCCTTGCGGTATTGATTTGCCGGATTGATCAGTAATAGCCTTTTCTTTCCAATATCCACGATGCAAAATTACTAAATAAATGAACCTGAATTTGGCCTGTAACCTTCATGGGTGTGCGATTCAATGGCATATTTCCACTGTTCGGTTCTGTAAATAAATAGCTACACAGCCTCACGACATTGCTGAAGAAAGGTGGATTTTTAACTGCAACCCTGTAAATGTTCAGTAAAAAGTAGAAAAACCGGAGGATAATCAAAAAAAGTGAATAGGTTTTTCAAACATGATGTTGCGATACTGCTGGTTGATGACAAAAGACCAAATGGCGCTTTCCAGATTTCTGGTGTTGAACCAGGTTTGAAAGAATCTTGTTCGGATTCGTGCCGGATGATAGATCAGCTTCCACCCGTCGGTCATCCGCCTGGCCAGTTCTTCAGGTTTTATGTGCGGGTGCTTTATTACGATGTCTTCCCAGTTGTAATATTTCCAGTCGTGAGGAAAATTGCAGGCTTCAATCCTTTGCTCCTCCTGAAGTCTTTTGCAAAGCCTGGTGCCCGGATAGGGCGTCAATATGCTGGTCTGGATCCCATCGATATTCAGTTTGTTTATGAATCGGGCCCGGCGGGTAATGTCGTCAGGATGATCCGTTTCCATCCCGAAAATAAAGGTGCCAAGCACCCCGATACCCTCCCGGTGGTATTTTTTAATAACCTTTCTGTAATTATTAACCCCTTTTTGCAGGTTGTTTTTTTTATTCACCGACATCAGGGCATCCCTGCTTTCCGTTTCAAATCCGATTAATAGTAATTTGCATCCGCTGGCTGCAGCAAGTCTGAGCGCTTCCGGATCATCGGCAAAATCAATTGATGTCTGCGAAAACCAATTAAACTTAAGCTTCCGGTCAATGATGCCTTTGAAAAGTTCCTTTGCCCGGTCGCGGTGATGCTGATTTGTTCCTCCGATATTGTCATCAACGAAAAAAATATTTCGATAATCACCATGATAGGCTGAAATTTCATCCAGAACCTCCTCGACCGGCCGATAACGAAACCGTCCGCCATTAAAGGAGGTGACGGAACAAAAGTCACAATTCATCGGGCATCCTCTCGATGTTTGAACGGATCTCCAATAATAGAGGGGATGTTGAAGATCATGACGCGGGATAGGTAAATTGCTCATCTCCGGAAATCCACCCCGATAGATCTTTTGCAGTTTCCCCGCCTCAAAATCTGAAAGTACCTGGCTCCAAACATTTTCTGCTTCACCGATCACAACGCTGTCAACATACTGCAACGCTTCTTCGGGGCACATGGAGGCATGAATTCCGCCCATGACAACAGGAATGTTCCGATCCTTGTAGATTTTAGCAATCTCGTAAGCCCTGGGTGCATTTGGGGTATACGCGGTGATACCGATCAAATCAGCATCTTTGAACCGAAATGTGCGATAATTCTCATCGAAAATCTTTATTTTCCAATGTTTTGGCGTCAGTGCAGCAATAACTGCAAGACACAACGGAGGCAATTTATCATGATCCTTTTGGGCAAGTCCAAGCCGGTACCTGCTGACCGGATTGATTAGAAGTAACCGCGGAGCAATAGCTGACATCGATGAATGATAAGATATACTAACAGAGACCTCATACCTTTAAGGTTCCGATTAACAGCTATTTCAACAAATACTATAATGAAGTACAATCCTCCCTTCTGATAATAACCATCAGGCCGGACCGCGTTTAAGGTGAATTAAATAATGTTAGAAGAAATAGCTGCTTAACCAGGGTCAAAGGTAGTTTTTATTTGATTCCTGTAAAAATTCTTACATTTGCACCCAAAATTTGCTGAACCCGAATATGGAAGAGTTTATTAAACAAATTGAAGCCGAGTTTGACGATCTGAAACCCGGAATTCTGAAGCCTGAAAGTCATTTTCGTGAAGTTTTTGAATGGAATTCTATCAATGCCCTGATCCTGATTGCTATGGTGAAAACCGAATATGATGTTACCCTTACTGCCGACGACTTGATAAAATCAAAGACTGTTAACGATATCTACTCCTTAATCGAAACCAGAATAAGCAAGTAAATGGCTCTTTTTTCCCTTTCCGGGACGAAGGTCAGCGGTATTTCCGCTGCAGTTCCCCGCAACCTGGAGTCCAACATGGATTACCGCTGGATTACGAAAAAAGAGAGGGAATCCCTGATCAAGAATATCGGTGTCGAAACCCGTCGGGTTGCCCCGAAGGGTGTTACCACCTCCGATCTATGCATTGCAGCTGCCGAACCCTTGCTTCGTGAGCTGAACTGGGATCGCCGCGAGATCGAATTACTGGTTTTTGTTTCACAGTCGCGCGACTACCTGGTACCTACCACTGCCTGCATCGTTCAGGACCGTCTGGGATTACCCCACTCCTGCCTGGCTTTTGATGTTGGGCTGGGATGCTCGGGCTACCTTTATGGACTGTCGGTTGTAGCCGGATTGTTGCAGACCGGCGTCATTCGGAAAGCCTTGCTGATGGTAGGCGATATCTCAACCCTCACAACACACTACCGCGATAAAAGTGCCTATCCGCTCTTTGGCGATGTGGGAACCGTAACGGCACTCGAATATGACCCCGATGCACCCGCCATTCATTTCAACCTTCAAACCGATGGATCGGGATACCGGGCCCTGATAATCCCTGACGGAGGTGCACGGAATATCGTGACCCGGAAATCGTTCGATATTAAAAAGATTGATCAGGGTATATACCGCACCCGATTGAACTTGGAAATGAACGGCATCGAGGTATTCAACTTCACCCTCAGGGAAGTGGTCCCAAATATCAAGAAACTCCTGGGTTCAACCGGGATCAGTCTTCCGGAGATCGACCACGTGGTATTCCACCAGGCTAACCGGCTCATCCTTGAAACCCTGCGTAAAATGCTGAAACTTCCGCCGGAAAAGGTTCCTTACTCCATCCGGGAATTCGGTAACACCAGCGGCGGTTCCCTCCCTCTGACCATGGTAGCAAAACTGTACGATCAACTCAGGACCGAACGCCAACAACTGCTGCTTTCGGCTTTCGGCGTAGGCCTTTCGTGGGGTTCGGCCATCATCGTTACAGAACGGATCACAGTTCTTGATCTCATTGAAGTTTAATCAGAGAGGTAGCGAAATGGATGAATTCAAACTGAACGGTAAAACCATATTGGTGACCGGCGCCTCCTCCGGAATTGGCAAAGAGACCGCCTTGTTGATTCATCGTTACGGCGCCCGGGTCATCCTGACCGGACGCGATGAGGCACGGCTGAATGCCACCCGGGACCAGATTGCAGGTCAGACCGACATCTCCGGTCGGTCAGAAGAGAACTCCGTGCCTTCCTGGATGGCGATCCGCGCTGACCTTACGGTCGAGGCTGAAATGGACTGGCTCATCGACGCAATCCCTCCGGTTGACGGAGTGGTGCACTGTGCCGGAATCGTCGGACCCTTACCAGTCAAATTTATCACACAGTCCGATATCGACGGGATGTTCAGCATTAATTACCATGTTCCGGTAAACCTGACCGGTAAAATGCTGCGAAAAAAGAAAATCGCCAACCATGCCTCGCTGGTCTTCATGTCGACTATCGCCACCAGGAACCCGTACTTTGGCGGCGCCCTGTACAGCGGTTCGAAAGCTGCACTGGAAGCCTACTCCCGTACCCTGGCGCTGGAATTGACAACAAAGGGAATCCGGTCAAATTTCATCATGGCAGGACTGGTCGATACTCCCATGATTGAAAATCCCTCTGAAGAAAAAATGCAGGCGGAAGCCCTTGAACGATACCTGAAACGGTATCCGCTTGGGATCGGGAAACCCGGCGACGTTGCCGGATCCATACTGTTCTTCCTTTCCGACGCATCCCGATGGATCAGCGGGACTTCCCTGATATTAGGCGGCGAATAAGTCGCAGATCAAATTAAAACCGAGACCATGAATGCACCACCCAAATATTCTGTCGTCGTTCCGGTCTTCAACAGCCAGGATTCGCTGCGCGAACTATTCACCGGAATCCATGATGTTTTTGAAGGAATGAACGCAACTTTTGAGGTGATCTTTATTGATGATTGCAGCCGGGATACAAGTTGGGAAATCGTTTCAGCCCTGAAATCGGAGTATCCCGATTTAATCAAAGGAATAAGGCTGAGTAAGAATTTTGGACAGCATAATGCCACCCTTTGCGGACTGACGTTTGCAAGAGGCGAATTCATCCTGACCATCGACGACGACCTGCAGATCGACCCGGTTGAAATCCCTAAACTCATCCAAACCCAAAGCGAAACGGATTGCGATCTGGTTTATGGACGGTACCGGAATAAAAAACATTCACGGATCCGTAATGCCGGCAGCCAATCGCTGAAATCCGGCTCCAAAGCGTTACACGACGGCCCCGGCGAAGGATCCTCCTTCCGGCTGATTAAGGGTGAATTAGCCAGACAGGCGTTGCTCCACCAACAGAATTTCATTTTCCTCGATGAGATTTTTTACTGGTACACCAACGATATCCGGTTTGTCGAAGTGGTACATCTTCCGCGAAAATACAAACAGTCGGGGTACTCCTTCACGAAACTGTTAAAACTAATGGCCAACCTCGTGCTATACTATACCATGCTGCCCCTGAAATTTCTGGTCTATGGCGGCTTTCTGATCTCCCTGATCACTTTTATCATCGGACTGCAATTCATCATCAAAAAAATGGCCTATAATGTTCCGTTAGGTTATACCTCCCTCATCGTGGCCATCCTCTTTTCGACCAGTATCATCCTCTTCAGTATCGGCGTTTTGGGCGAGTACCTGAGTCGGATCTATCAGATTCAAAACCGTAAGCCGCCCTATTCAATAAAAAAAGTTATCTGAAATGTTTTATTCGCGATATGGGATCACCTTCCGTCTGCTGAAGGAATCCGACATTGAAATGGTTCGTAATTGGAGGAACGATCCAATAGTGGCCAACAATTATGAATTCAGGGATTACATTACCCCCGAAATGCAGGCTGTCTGGTTCAAATCCATCAACAACATCTATAACCTATACACGATTATCGAGTACCTGACGGAAAAAATAGGCGTCATCAACATCAAAAATATCGACTGGGAGCAAAAGAGTTGTGAAGGAGGGATTTTTATTCACAATCCAAAATTCCACCAAACCTTTCTGCCGGGTATCATCTCCTATATCACCACCGAAATCATGTTTTCGGTGTTCGACTGGAATGTCAGCTTTGCACGCGTGTTAAAAGAAAATAACAGCGTCGGGGGATATGTCAGGATGCTTGGATATGAGCTTATGCCTGGCCAGGAGGAGGTGGTCAACCAGCAATATTGTGTAACCCGTGAGCGGTTTGAGAAAAAAGCGCCAAAACTGCTGAAAGCGATGTCGGCCCTGATTAGCGATACCGGTCCGGGAACCTTCGTGATTGAAAAAGATGAATTTCATGACAGTCTCGTTTTGGACTGGGAGCGCAGGGTTACGAAGAGTTCCCGTCTGATCCGGGTCGAAGAAGAAGAGATCGGAAGGATATATTATTTCACCTGATCTCCTTTTTTTCTTTTCGAATTCCAGGACCCATAAATCCGGGCGAGTTTCGTAAGTTTCAGGGCCGCTGTACGGTTCGTGCGGTAGGGAAGGTAGGTTCCCAGCACCATCACCCGGAATAGCAGAATGGTGTAAAGGGCCATGGGACGGGTTTTCAGATAGACCAGAAAGTTAAAACCCCGGTAAACCCGTCGGTATTGCATCTCACGGGCCATGTCGTTCGCTAACTGATCTGCGATCCGAATCTCCTTATCGTTGAGCTCCCTGGTCCAAAGTTCCATCCGGCCTGTGTTGATCGGAGATAATAGGCTTTTATGGATTTTCTCAATGACCGGATTTGAAAAGGCGGAAAGAATATCCTCTTTTTTCTCGTGGAACCTGAAAACGTTGTCGTTGTAAGGAATCCCTAAAAACGAACACAGCTCCGCAAAGGTGGTTTCGGGCTCCCGCACCAGATCTTCATACCTGATCACGCGGACCCTTTCGGGAAACCGGCGTTTCATTTCCATGAACAGCCTGGTAATGTACCGCCATCTGCAGATCTGCAACGAAAGAACCGGCGCTTCCATGGGGGTTCCTTCCAGATTTCTGAGGGATATAAAATTATCGCGGTAATCTCTTACGATGCAAATGAAGCGGGCCTGCGGGAATATCTTTACCAACCGGCGTGTGTAAACGGAATAGACTGGATTCTTATCTCCAATAATCATCATTTCACCTTTCGGGAAAACCGAATAGGAGTGCTCATGCATCTTCATCAGAAAATCGTTGACGCTCCCGCGATGCGCTAACCGGAGCAGATCGTCCGTAAATGCGATCCGGTCGATCCTGAAATTTTCGATCCGGCGGTTGTTGAAGACGGCCGGTCTGAAAATATCATCAATAAACGACAGGATGGTATTCTCATCCCAATCCTTTATCTTCCGGTACTTCTGGTACAGGGGCAGCAGGATCGGCAATTCGGGCGCAATCCTTACATTCGGATGGGCGTCGAAGAGGGTCTTTAACAGCGTGGTGCCCGACCTGGGCCGTCCCAGGATGAAAAATACCGGTGTTGCCATTTTTGAAACAAGTTCCATTCAAAGCTACCTTGTCATCTTCTCGTAGCCCAAAGATTTAGACGAAATTAATTAATTTACCGACAAAAACGAAAAACCTTGTCCAATAGGGAAGAGCATCTTAAAATCAGATCAGCCTTTCCGGAATAAAAGATGATAGGTTCTGACCAGTACCAGCAGTTTTACCGAAAGCCACAGACTGATCCTGGAGGGAAGGTAAGAACCCCAGACATAGATTTTGAAGATGAGATACCCGTAAATGGCCATGGGTATTGATTTCAGGTATAGCAGCAGATTGAAGGAGCGATGTTCCCGGTTGTACCCGAACCGGTCGGCATATTTCCCGGCGATCTGGTCAGCCATCCTGACTTCGACGGGGGAGATCTCCTTCTTCCATAAATCCATTCTCCCGGTATTTACGGGATGCATCAGGCTGCCGTGAAACCTCTCGACCAATGGATTGTTGTATGCTTTATCGAGCTCCTCTTTTTTCTTATAAAACTCGAAAACCGAAGAGTCATAGGGCAAATCTAAAAAATCACAGATCGCCCGAAGAGTTGGCTCCTGTTCTGTGACCAGATCTTCATACCGGAGCAGATAAAACCTGTCGGGATACTGCTGTTTACATTGGGTGAAAATCCGGGCAACATAGCGCCAGCGGTAAATTTGCAGCGTGAGTATAGGCGCTTCCAGCTTCAGATCGGCAAGCTTACGCATCGATAGGTAATTATCCCGGTAATCGCGGACAATACAGATGAATTTTGCGTCCGGAAAGATTTTCAAAAATCTTCGTGTATAGATCGAATAAACTGGATTTTTGTCGCCGATCAGCAGGGTTTCCTTTTTTGGAAAAACCGAGAACCCATGGGTGTTAACCGTTTTCAGAAAATCGCAGATGGTGCCCCGCCCCTCGAGTTTCATCAGATCGGCCGTGAATTCTTCGCGGTTAAACTTGAGATTTTCAAGGGTCCGGTGAATGAACACATTGTGCTGGTAAATGAAATCGACAAACGCCAGGATGGTTTTCCGGTCCCACCGGGTTACGTTTCTGAATCGCTGGTAGAGGGGAAGCAGGATGGGGAATTCGGGTGGAATTTTGACATGTGGATGAGCATCGAAAAGAGTGCTCAGCAGGGTCGTTCCCGATCGTGGGCGTCCCATAATAAAGAAAATAGGAGGCTGAATGGAAACGGATGAATTCATTGCTTTAGTTTGTCCGGTGACCGGCATGTTCAATCGGCAAAAATACGTATTCGGCCGGAACTGCAAGCCGGCTTTTAAAGTATGTTTTAGCGCGAAAGATAAAAAGGGGAAAAAGGGAGTTTTCTAAATTTTTGATTTAACAGGATCCGGGTTGGTCAATCGTCGGTGGATGTATGGGCAGTGTGTTTAGCAGTATGATTCCTGAGTCATCGAGTATGTTGTCCAGATAAATATTTGGAAAACTCCCTTAAACGATAAGATTATCGCGACAAAGATAAATGTTCATTGTTCCCTGATTGGAATTAATAGACCAGTCCCTTTTTTTTACCGACGGAATAGATGGTACAAACGATAACCGGATGAATTTATGTTATGGTAACTCAATTTTACCGGTTTGATTAATTCATTAATAATCAGACTAAATAGACCATTTAAACACCCTAATAATGAATGCGCAACCGGGATTTGATCCTGCTTTTCATTCCCCTGAAGAAGTAGAAATCACTACGGCGGTAGGAGAGAATTTCACGGACAGGCATTTTCACCAGGCGGGAATATATCATAACAAAGATGATCGACCCGAGGGCATAACTTACATTGGTTGCCCAGGCAGCCCCAATGCCTCCGAACCGCGGAATAAGGAACAGATTCAGAATGAAATTGATGATCAGGGCTGGCACAAAGGTATAGATTGCCACCTGTGGTTTACCCATTCCCGTCAGCCTGCTGTTCAAGATCCGGAACCCTACCAGGATCAGTATTCCCGGGAGAACCACCTGGATCATGGCAACGCTTGACAGGTACTCAACGCCGAAAATCAGCGGAATCAGGAGGGGGGCAATGAAGAAGATCAGCACACCGGCCCCTAATGCAATGAGTAGTGATACCCTGAAAATGGAGGCAACCGTGCGGTGCATCAGTTGGTCATCCTGCGAATTGGCGCTGCGGCTCAGAACAATCGACTCGATGGCATACGGGATGTGCCACAGTTGTTCCGCAATCTGCATAGCCAGCGAATAAAATCCTACCTGTTCAAGGGTGGATAATTTTTTAAGCATCAGGATGTCGAGGCGGTAGTTGAGTTGCATGATGAAAATGGCAAGGGCATTGACAATTCCGAGTTTCACCATGCTCTTAATGATGTTTTCGTGATATTTCCAGGTGATCGTGTAACGGTACTTCACGATGATGATCCGGTAAACATAAATCAGCATCAGCAGATTGGCAACCGAAATGGCTATAAAAGCCCCCAAAACCGAAAGTTTCAGCGCCCAGACAAACAGAACCGTGAAAAGCAGGGTAAGAATGGTCGGCCCGGCATTCATGATGCTGGCCCGCCGGATATCCTCCTTCCCTAAAAAAACCCCTCCGGCAAAGACATTCATCAGCAATAAAGGAATGGTCAGCAAGACAACGGCAATGATCAACGGATCAAAGGGTTGGCTGTCGGAAAAGAAAAATACAAAACCGCAGATCAGAATACTCAGTGTACTGGTGTACAACAGAAGAATAAATAATGCCGAAACAATCTGCTCCTCCGGGTACATTTTGTTCCCGATATGATAAATGGCGCTCCGGCGCACTCCAAGCTGGGTGAAACCGATCACAATGACCGGTACCACAATTATGGAGGAATAGAGCCCGAAACCAGCAGCACCCAAAACGCGCGAAAGGATGATCCCCGCCAGGATATTCGCAATGGTGACCGTCAGGTTACTTCCTAAAATACTCAGGATATCATTGAAATAGGTTCGCTTTGCCAATCCGTTCTGATTTGTTGCAGTGACCGATGCCCGTACGCCCTAAAGAAACGCAGGTTTTGGCAAAATTAAGATAATTCGCCATTATGAAAAATATCCTTCATGCTTAACAGAGATTTACGTAATTTCGCACCCGTCACAGCACAGCCGTAGATTCAGATCATGAAATGCCCAGGGAGACCAGTTCATACCAACCGTGAATGATATACATGGACATCCCATGTGACCGCTGAACTCAAAGTTATTTTCGCATGCATTCCATTCCTTTCAATAAACCCTATATCCCGCTTATCTCGTTCCACCATTTGATCCGCGTAGCGCTCTCAGGAACCATTGCCGGGAACGGGATCTATACGAAACGATGCCACCGTTTCTTTGAAGAGCAGTTTGGGTTCGGGAAAGTTCTCATGACTACCTCCTGTTCCGACGCGCTCGAGATGGCCGCCATTCTGAGCGGGATTCGACCCGGCGACGAAGTGATCATGCCCTCTTTTACCTATATGTCGACTGCTAACGCGTTTCTTCTCCGGGGGGCGTCGATTACCTTCGCCGATACCCTTCCCAATATACCGAATATCGACCCGGAACAGATCGAGCGGCTGATTACCTCCCGCACCAGAGCGATTGTCGTTGTTCACTACAGCGGTATGGCTTGCGAAATGGATCGGATCATGGAGATTGCCGACCGGCACGGATTATTGGTAATTGAAGATGCTGCCCACTCCATCGGTGGATGTTACCGGGGAAAACCATTAGGCTCCATCGGCCACCTGGGCACCTTTTCGTTTCATGAAACAAAAAACATTATCGCCGGCGAAGGAGGACTCCTCATCATCAATGATGACCGGTTCAGGAAACGGGCTGAAATTATATGGGAAAAAGGAACTAACCGGGCCGCCTTCCAGAGGGGCGAGATCCAGAGGTACGGCTGGGTCGATATTGGCTCCTCCTTTTTGCCATCCGATGCCGTCGCAGCCTTCCTCTTTACCCAATTACAACGTTACAACCGGATACAAGCCCGGCGATTGCGCGTATGGAATTGCTACCATGAACTTCTTCAACCGTTAGAGACTTCCGGATGGATCAAACGACCGGCTATCCCTCCTGATTCAACCGTGAACGGTAATATGTACTATATTACGGTTAACTCCTGCGAAATAAGGGATTCGTTGTTAACCTACCTCAAAAAGCATGGGATCAACGCAGTATTCCACTACCTGCCGCTCCATTCCAGCGCCTACTTTAAGCCTTTTCACGATGGACGCGACTTGCCGAACACCGACCGGTTCGCTCAAACCATCCTCCGGCTTCCGTTCTATAATTCATTGAAGAAAAGACAAATAATCTATATCATAAAAACACTCACCGACTTCTTCCGCCACTCCCACGTGTAACCCGTTCACAAGAAAGTAACAAAGCAATATTCCCCCGTTTTCCATTTTCCGTTTTCCATTTTCCATTCCTTTCCCGTCCGCTCTCCGTCCAACTCTTCGTCCGCTCTTCGTCCGCTCTCCGTCCAACTCTTCGTCCGCTCTTCGTCCGCTCTTCGTCCAACTCTTCGTTCACCTGTTCGTCCACGGCTTAAAACGATAATGAACGGCAAGGAAATAGACAACGATCAGGAGGTTACTGATCCCGATCAGGGCCATGTCGAAAAGGCGATTTGAAAGCGGCCGGCCTAACAAATCGGTCGAATTGGCGCCATAAAAAAAGATCAGGATCACAAACAGGATGGATGGAAGAAACTTCCTGTTCTGAATCAGGAACGCCATGATCACCATGATGACCGGGAGGCTGCTGAGAAAATGTTCCGAGTCAGTCTTGACCAGATCCGGCAGAATCGCAATCAGAAAAAACCATTCAACCGTGAAGCCGGCAGTACGGGTCAGCGAGCGGGATGTATGTATAGTTTCAATTTTCCGGTTGAAATAATGGATTATGAAAAAAGCTGCCGCTCCGGCTGCAATGATCAGATATTGGAAATAGGCGGGGACAGCGGGCCAGATGTAATACTGGATCATGTACAGGATTGAATTATGCGAAGGATAGTTTGCATTGTGATCAAACACGGCATGATACCACTGTAAATGCAGTTGCACATCGCGTTGCCATCCCGTCACAAGGGACGGGAGCAGGGATGCGATAACAAGGGTTGCCACAAATCCGGCGAGTGCTTTCCATTGTTTCCGGAAGATCAGCGGCAGGATCAGGATCAGAAAGAAAGGTTTGGCCAATACGACGATAGCGAAAAAGAATCCGGCTTTCAGGGGCTGGGAACGGAACAGAGACCGGAGCGAGAGCGTAAGCAGCAGTAACAGCACAACGGTGATATTGCCAAGATGAAGTTCCTTAACGAAATGGATCAGAACGCAGATAAATGAGAGTAAAAAAAGAAGGTTTTCCTGCAGGTTCCATCTCGCGAAATAATGATCCCTGATAATATCCCTGATCACAAAGGGCACATATATCATCACTGCTGCCAGCGTAAAAAAATGGATTATGCATGCAACCGGATACGGTAACATCGCGTGGGGGAGGAAGAAAATGAGGGTGGAGGGGGAATATTTGTAGAATCCCGAACTCAATCCGAAAGCCACACCGTAAACGGTATCGCCGTCCCAAAGCGCCCGGGCTGCTGAATAGTAAACTTTGAAATCGTTGAGCCAGAACCGGTGGTTGATGTTTTCGAAAATAAAATCGGTCAGGAGCACCAATCCGGCTATAACGATGAACTTCCAAAGATGTTTGTCATTCTTATATTCCAGCATATCGTTACATTTTTCTTAAGCTGATTTTCATTACGGTTGTTCAACAATCACTGAATGCCCGGTCCGGTTGTTGGCCGGTTCCGTTCGTTATGCGCCAGGATCACCGTTTCCATACCGGCAATCAGAGAGTATCAGTAATCTTTTTATCATGGTTTGAGTGATTGAATGTTTTCGGGTGCTGGTGCAATAATGCCTTTTTCGGTGATGATTCCGGTAATCCACCGGGCCGGTGTCACATCGAAGGCGGGATTCAGGGCCGGTGATCCCGGTGAACACACCCGGATGGTCTCTTTCCGGCCGTCGTCTGTAATGCCTTCCTGGAAAATGACTTCCGACTCGTTCCGGAACTCAATCTTGATTTGCGAACCGTCGGCGCAACCCGTGTCAAATGTCGAGGTCGGCGCGGCCACATAAAAGGGAATTCCGTATGCCGCGGCTGCAATTGCTTTTTCGAGGGTCCCTATTTTATTGGCCACATCGCCGTTGGCCGCCACCCGGTCGGCTCCTACGATCATCAAATCCACCTTCCCAAGCGACATGAGGTAGGCTCCCGCATTATCGGGAATGATGGCATGCGCGATTCCTTCCTGATGCAACTCCCAGGCGGTCAGGCGGCCGCCCTGCCCTCTGGGACGGGTTTCATCGACATATACAAAGATATTTTTTCCCTGTTCACGGGCTTTATATACCGGTGATAATGCCGTTCCGTAATCGACAAAGGCCAGCCACCCGGCATTACAATGCGTTTCGAGGTTAATCCCATCGTGAATAAGTTGAGCCCCGAATTCCCCGATGAGTCGTGAATCGCGGGCATCGGCATCGGCAATCTCCCGGGCTGCACCGATCGCCTCGTTCCTTGAGTAAAGAGCGGCATTAAAGACACATTCAACAGCATAAAAAAGATTCCGCGCAGTTGGCCGGGTCGATTCAATGACCCCCCGCGCCCCGGAGAGAAATTCGAGGTATCCCGATTCAGGCGCCTCCGATGCCGCCTGGGCCATCGCAAAACCCGCAAGCGCCCCAATGGCTCCGGCTCCACGAACATTCATGTTACGAATAGCCTGGCAACTCTCCTGATAATGTGCTGATTGCCTGACGCAAAAAGAAAAAGGAAGTTGGTTTTGATCAATGTAATGGACGGTGTTCCCCTCCATCCATACTGTTCTGTAATGTTTGCCGTTGACTTTCACCCCGAATCAGTGCACAATTATTATCGTATCCTTTATGGAGGAAGGGGAAAGGGTGATTCTGAAACTTCCGAACAGACTTTGCCCCTGCATGTTGGCAAAGCAATTTCCGAAGTACCTCCGCGGATAAAGCCTGGAAAATTTCACCTTGCCAACGCCATCTGTAACTGACCGGCGCACCAGTAATCCTTTGTTCAGACTGTCCTGGGTGAGCGCCAGATTCACATAGGAACTGTTCAGGAAAAGACCCTCCTGGGTTTGCACGGTCACTCCGAGTGAACAGGAATCGGCATTGGTATCCTCCCAGACAGGTACAGGAGACTGTTCCTCTTCAATTTTATTACATCCAAACAGAATCAACGCCAGCAATAACGATGGCAGAAGAAAAAAAACGGGATTTCCTTTCATGAAGGAGTATTACAATATTTTAAATCCCAAACTGACAACCCAGACGTTATTTTTCGAATCGAATGAATAATCCTCGATCTCTTTGATCAGTTGGTTTAGCCCGAACTGGTAGCGCAGGTCAAGCGTAAACTTCCATACATCAACGCCTGCGCCAGCCTGGATCGACCAGTTCACCGAACTTAAATCGCCGCTGGTGATGGGACCGGTGTCGGTTCCTCCCTCCGAAATGGTTTTGTTGACCACGAATGAGGCCGCGGGACCGGCAAGAATTCTGACATTGATAAAATCACCCTTGAGAAGTTGAAACCCAACGAGAACGGGGACATCGATCGACCCGATCTTGACGTTCTGCTTCCAGTTTGTCACGTTGCTGGTAAACACCCCACCCTGGGTGGTGTAGTACAGTTCGGGCTGCACGTAAACGCGTTTGCCGTACCGGACAAAGGCTCCGAATTGAAATCCTGATTTGAAATTGGTTTTGATGGTGTCCATATTGGTCGAAAGCTTGGATGCATTATATCCAACCTTGATACCAATTGTGAATTTGGATTGCCCGAACATCAGCTCGGTCGATAAAACCAGGATGACAAGCAGGAATATTTTTTTCATAGACCATTGTTTATTTTGTACTAAGCAAAAATAAACAATTATTTATGAATGTCAACTAAGTGATTTTTATCACTCCGGTGTACGGATCAGGAAATGATTTCGAAGCCGGTATAAGGCGCCAGGGCGCTGGGAATTCTGATCCCTTCCGGCGTCTGGTTGTTCTCGAGGAGCGCTGCCACAATGCGGGGAAGGGCTAACGCGCTGCCGTTCAAGGTGTGCGCCGTATGGATTTTGCCCGATTCGTCCTTGAATCTCAGTTTCAGCCGGTTTGCCTGGAACGATTCAAAATTGGAGATGGAGCTCACCTCTAACCAACGCGATTGCCCTGACGACCACACTTCCATGTCGTAGGTAAAGGAGGAGGTGAAACTCATGTCGCCTCCGCAGAGCTTTAAGACTCTGAAGGGTAATTCAAGCTTTCGCAGCAGTCCCGCGACATATTCACGCATTGTTTCCAGCGCTTCGTAGGAATGGTCGGGATGGGCAACCTGTACGATTTCGACCTTGTCGAACTGGTGGAGGCGGTTCAGACCTCTTACATCTTTGCCATACGATCCGGCCTCTCTTCTGAAACAAGCCGAATAAGCCACATTTTTAAAAGGAAGATCCCGTTCTTTCAGAATGGAATCGCGATAGATGTTGGTCACCGGTACTTCAGCGGTAGGGATCAAATACAGCTCATCCATCCCGGCATAGTACATCTGTCCGTCTTTGTCGGGAAGCTGACCCGTGGCATACGCCGAATCGGCGTTGACCAGGTAGGGTGGCTGGACCTCCTGATAACCGGCATTTACAGCCTCTTCCAAAAAAAAGTTTATCAGGGCCCGTTGCAACCGGGCGCCTTTTCCTTTGTAGAGCGGAAATCCTGAACCGGTAATCTTGTTGCCAAGGGCGAAATCGATGAGGTCATATTTCGCGGCTAAATCCCAGTGAGGCAATAAACCCGCAGGGTTCTTAACGATTGTCCCCTCCTGCATCACCACAATGTTGTCGTCCGATGACTTCCCTCCCGGGATGGAGGGGTGGGGGAGATTGGGAACCCTGACCAGGAGCGAATCCAGCTCCTGCCTGATCTGCTCCAGCGCAGTGTCGAGCTCTTTTGCCCGGTTCTTGATGTCGCCGGTCTTTTCCTTCAACTGATTGGCCTCGGCAGCTTTCCCCGATTTTAACAGGATTCCGATCTCTTTCGCGATGGCATTGCCCTGAGCCTGAAGATCATCAAGCTGCTTCTGCGTTTCCCTGCGACGGTCATCCAGCACGACGATCTGTCGGATGATTTCGGCAGCGTCGAAATTTTTAATCGAAAGACGGCTTATAACCTCCCCGGTGTGTTCACGGATAAAATTCAGCGAGAGCATATTATTATTGTTTTTTAATGATCATGAAGGATTCGAATTCTCAGATTGCCAATGCATAGATAAAAATGAACGGAATTTACCGGGTGAATTCAAAAAAAAATCGGCATGGATTTTTCCATACCGATATCTCTTGTTTTCAGATCGCGATGAAAAAATCGCAAGTTATCTGCTTATTGGGCCGCCTCTTCGAGCGGGGCGACAGAAACAAAGGATCGTTCCTTTTTGCCTTTCTTGAATTCGACAATGCCGTCAACCAGGGCGTAGAGGGTGTGGTCTTTTCCCATTCCCACGTTCAGCCCGGGATTATGAACCGTGCCCCGTTGCCGGATAATGATACTGCCTGATTTGGCTAACTGTCCTCCAAAAATCTTGACACCCAGCCGTTTGCTGTGCGATTCGCGGCCATTACTCGAACTTCCCGCCCCTTTTTTGTGTGCCATAACAATCTGAAATATGATGATGAATCAAACTTTTACTCTAATCAATGCTCCCGAAAAGTCAGCGGTCAATTCTCAGGCTTTTCAGTTACAACCGGAGCTTCGGTTTCTTCAGCCTTGGCTTTTTTGGCCCTTCCGGTTCCCTTTACCGTGATGCCTTCGATACGCACTTTGCTGAAATCCTGACGATGTCCGGTCTCCTTTTGAAATCCTTTGCGGCGTTTCTTTTTGAAAACAACTACTTTATCCCCGCGAACATGCTCTAAAATCTGCCCGTTGATCTTGCTTCCTTCAACCATGGGTTTGCCAACTGATATTTTTCCGTCCTGATCCAATAACAGTACTTGGTCGAACTCCACTTTCGTGCCTGGCTCACCTTCGAGCCGGTGAACAAAGATTTCGTCGTTCTGCTCAACCTTGAACTGCTGTCCGGCTATTTCAACAATCGCGTACATGTGATAATAAATTGATGTTCGTTAAATTGGGAGTGCAAAGTTATAATTTTTTTCTTAATTACAAGTCTCCCCCTGAAAAAAATATTCTTTTTCAGTAAATTTGTAACATAATCAGGGTTTTAAACGTTCAATTCCCAGATGAGTTTTACGATCGACCTGCCGGCTTCTATAAGACCCGGGATCAGGACAGGGTTGTTATACGCACCCCTGTTGTGTTTCCTGATGGTAATTTCGGTCAGATTGCCGGCTGCTGAACTGATGGGCGTGGTCACACGGACCCCTTCAGGCGAGCCGGTCATAGGCGCCCGGATCGAAGTCAACGGCAACTATACCTACTCGATCGTGGGCGGCATCTATTCCCTCTCGCTGAACCAGGCTGGAACATGGCCGGTTCAATGCACCAAACCCGGATTTGAAGACTATACCTCGGGAAGTCTGTCATTTCCGGTCACCGGCACCGTCATTCAAAATATCTCGCTCCAGGAAAACCTGATCCCTCCCGCCACATTGACCGCGGTTTTCGATTCAGCCCAGCAAACGGTTGACCTGTCCTGGCCGGTTCCGTCGGGGCCTTACGAAATGATATACGACGACGGCGTACAGGATAATTTTACCGTATGGGCGCTTCAGGGAAATATGAATGCAGTCAGATTTACCCCTCCGGCTTATCCGCTGACCGTGGATGGAGGGATGGTTCATATCGGGAACCCGGGCAACTACCCTTCGGGCAGCAATCCGTTCACCCCTTTCCAGATCATGATCTGCGATGCTGCCGGCACTGGTGGAACTCCGGGAGTGGTTTTGGCAGGGCCCTTCAGCGTTACTCCCACAACCACAGGATGGACTGTGTTTTCTTTACCGGTACCCCTTTCTATTACCTCCGGTTCCTTTTTTATCGTTATGATTCAGGGCGGTAATTCACCCAATGCGGCGGGCCTCGCTATCGATGAGACAACCCCGAAGTTCCGGAGTTATTCGCGTTTCGTTAGCGGAAGCGGCCCCTGGTTCCCCGCCGGCGGAAATTATATGATCAGGGCACGTTGCTCCGGACCGGGCGGTCCCGTCATCCCTGGTGATGGACCCAACAACTGGTCCGATTTCAGCGTTTTCAGATTCCGCCAGGGAGAAGAACAAAATCCTGCCGCCTGGACCTTTCTTACTTCGACCGGAACCCTTACTTTTCAGGACGCGGCCTGGCCGACACTGCCCTGCGCCCCTTACCGTTGGGCCGTAAAAACGAATTACCCGGCATTTTACTCTTCAAACGCCCGGTTTTCGAACGTGATCGGAAAATGCTGGACCACAACCGTCTCATTTGTCCTCTCATCGACTTGCACCGCACAGGGTCCTGGCGGCGCAATTCTGAAGCTTCAGAACATGGCGTTGCCCGATACCTCCTATACCGCCATTGCCGACAGTTCGGGAGAAATGATCTTTCCAAAGGTATGGAAGGGAAGCTATAACCTGACGGTATCTAAATTTGCCTACGACTCCATCGTTCAACCCCTTCAGGTGATGTCGACCGTCGCCATGAATCTGACTCTCTGGCATAAGAAAATCGCCCCCAAAAACCTCACCGTCAACGACTCCAGCTTGTTAGCCCGGTGGGATGTTCCGAAGTACAGTAAGACCCTCTTCTCTGAAAACTGGAACAGCGGCTCCTTCACCGCGAACAACTGGACAGTCGAAGGCGGCGCCAACTGGGCCATTTCGACAGGAACGGGCAATCCGGCCCCTTCGGCATTTTTCAACCGATCGCCCCGACAGATTGGGTACAGCCAGTCCCTGCTATCGAAAACCATCACCGGACAGCGTTCCAAACTGCTCCAGCTCAAGTACGATATCTATCTTGACAATGCCGCAACCACCACCATGAATGCCATGGCTGTCGAGGTCTGGAACGGGATCGAGTGGAATGTCCTCAAGGTGCATACCAATAAAACAGGCGATATCCCCTGGAGTTCCGAGGAACTTGACCTATCCGAATATTCCGATGAAAGTTTCAAAGTCCGGTTCCGGGCTTATGGCGGAGATTCCTGGGATATCAACGGGTGGAACCTCGACAATATCCGTGTTGTAGCCACCGAGCCGGCTCAGGAATTATCAAATTGTATTCTGGGCTATTACTTCTACCTGGGGAATGTCATCACCGGCTATACCGATAAAAATGCCTACTTCATCCCGGCCGGGCTGGTCCAGTATGGACAATCGTACCAGGCATGTGTGGTCGCACTTTACAACAACGGTTACTCCGACCAGGTGTGTATGCCCTTTACTTCAAAATTTCTCTATCCGGTGAAAAATATCAGGGGAAGCACCCTCGAAAACCAGGCTTTCATCGAGTGGGACCGGCCTGTTATCAGCACCGACAGCGGAATGGTTGTGCCACCGGGGCTCACCGGATACCGGATTTATCGCGATGGCACACTGACAGGTACCTTGGGGAATCCTGATACCCTGCACTTTACCGATCAAAACCTGGAACCGGGACACTATCAATACGGGGTTACGGCGGTTTATGATCTGACTCCTTACGGATTTCCGGGGATGAGCGCCGAAAGTCTTCCCGACGGACCGCTGCATCTGACCGTTAACTACGGCCGGGTGCTACCCTTTTACGAATCGTGGGACGAGGGAACATTCTCTTTCAACGACTGGAGATTCGCCCCATCACAAGGCAATTGGACGATTCTTACCGGAGAAGGATTCCCGGCGCCTACATCTTGTTTTACCTGGCAACCGCCTTACCTGAACTACAGCTATGCACTGGAAAGTCCCATCCTTAATGCACTCGATCTGAACTGCGCGGCCATCTGGCTCGATTTCGACGTGAAGCTGAATACGCGTAATGCAACCGGAACTGAGAAATTATTTGTGGAGGTCTATTATAACAAGGTATGGAATCAAAAAGCGGTCATCACAAACACTTCCAGTCTGGAGTGGACATCCCACCATCTTGAAATTTCAGCAGTGAGAGGAAAAGGATTTCGCATCCGGTTCCGCGCTGCGGGTGAAAATTCGGTCGAACTGCTAAGCTGGTTTGTCGATAATATTGCCGTGTATCCGGTTTGCTACCCGGCTGTCGATCCGGCCGGTGAGGCCTTCGACAACCAGGTGCTGCTTACCTGGAGTCCTCCGGTATGTTATGGAGGCAACCTGCTGAACGAAGGATTTGAAGAGCCGGGATTCCCGCCTCCGCAATGGAGCGCCGTGACCACCAATCAAGGTGCGACCTGGTTTCATGCCTCCGCTTCCGTATCCCCCGGGGTTCACAGCGGCGATTATGCGGCAGGCCTGGACTGGGATTACAACCACCAGGATGAATGGCTCATAGCACATAATGTTTATATTAACGGAAACCTTACCTTCTGGAGTTATGCCTACCAGGGATCCCTGCACCTGGATCATTATTATGTGAAGATCTCTGCCGATCAGGGAGCTACCTGGACCGTTCTTCTCGATATGTCGGCATTGCCTGTTTATCCGGGAGGTTCAGGCATGAACATTTGGGAAACGCCCTATCAGATCGATCTCTCCACCTACCAGGGACTTACCGTCGATTTGGCCTGGCAAGCGGTCGACGGCGATGGCAACGGACTGTGGTATCCATGGGCCATTGATGATTGCACGATTGGAGCCGATGACCTCGACCCGGCCTCCTTGCTGCATCGCTCCGGCAACAGGTCACCTTCAGGAACGGATCAGCAGGAAGGACTCTCCGGATATGACATTTACAGGAAAGAGTACGGAACTGGTAACTTTGAACGGATCAACAACATCCTGGTGGTTGATACCTCTTTTGTGGATCGGGATGTTCCCTATGGGGAGTACTATTATTTTATACGCAGTGTGTTCCAGAACTGCGAACGAAGCACCGATTCCGACACCATTCAGGTGAGTGTCATTACCGGTACCGGGGAGCACCCGTCGACCACCCTGAACATTTTTCCCAACCCTGCCCGCGACCGGGTGACGATAAGCAGTCAGGGCTCCCTCGGAACCATCAGCGTGATCACTATGTCGGGAATGGTCGAACGAAGCTGGGATGCCCATGGAAATAGGATTTATCATCTTGATTTACAGGATTTACCGGAAGGATTGTACATCCTTTATATCATGTTGGATAATCGATCCGTCATTAAAAAAATATGTATTAATTGAAAATATTTCGGAAAGTTTTAAAAGGATGAAAAAAAAAGTTGATTTTTTATCCGGAAGTTCAAAATTGTTTTTATCTTTGCCCTGAGTGATACGAATGTTTTTTTATCTAAATAGCTGTAATTCAGCACAATAGGTATTGTGCTCATTATTATTTGTATTAATGAAAATTGCTTTTATGCTGCACGTTACTTCCATTATATATATCAATAAGTTTATTGATACCCTATAATTTCAAATACTCATTCATTATTAACCAAAATTTCAAAATTATGAGAAATGTTACCAAAACGCTGAAAATGTTGGCTACCTTCATGGTGTCAATGTTTGTCTTCGTTTCGTTCGGTTACGCGCAAATGACTACGCTGCTGACCGAAAGTTTCGAGGCTGGCAATGGAACTACCCCTCCGGCTGGTTGGGCCATTGAGCAGGTTACAGGTTCCGATCTCGGAATCACATTCGTGACTAACTCGACAAGCCCGACTGTCAGCGCTGCTTTTGATGGGACGAAGTTTGTTAGATACAACTCGTACGGCATCTCAAGCGGCTCGACACGTCTGAAGAACACCACTGCCTTGTCAACCACCAACAAAGCCTTTATCATGGTGGATTTTGCCTGGTATGAAGATCCAGGTTATTCATCCAGCCAGGATCAGGTTGAAGTGCAATGGTCAACCGACGGAACTACCTGGAATTCTGCAGGCACGTATCTCCGTTACAACGCCACTGCAGGTTGGAAAGTTAAATATTGCATGCTGCCAAGCGGCGCCAGCAACCAGGCTACCCTCTATGTCGGGTTCCTGTTCACCTCGGCCTACGGCAACAACTGCGCACTTGACTTTGCCCATGTAACGGCAGGTCCTCCTCCTCCTCCGGCTATGGTTACGATTGGTACAGGTACAACTACTGCCGGATGGCCGTATTACACCTTCTACTATGCATCAAGAACCCAGATGCTTTATAAAGCTACCGAACTTACCGCTGCCGGCGCATCTGCAGGACCTCTCCAGTCGATTGGTTTCAACGTTGCCGCACGCTACCCCCAGGTCATGAATAACTTTGCTGTTAAAATGGGTAACACTTCTTTGTCTTCCATAAGCAGCTGGGTTAGCGGTCTGACTACCTACTACAACACGCCCTATTCAGTACCGGCCACAGGCTGGCAAGACATTACACTGACCACCCCCTTCATGTGGGATGGTACATCAAACGTTATTGTTGAGGTATGCTTTGCAAATTCGAGTTACACCTCCAACAGCACAGTTTATAGCACTGCAGTATCGGGCGCATTGTATCATTACCATCAAGATCTTGCAACGGGTGGATGTACTTTCACCAATTCTGCCAGTGGAACCAGCCCGCGACCCAATATCCGTTTTGGCGTGCCTCCCGTTACTCCGGGCGTTCTCATGGGTTATGTAAGGGATATCAATACCCTGGCGCCCATTTCCGGAGCCATCGTCGAGATTGGCACCAAGAGGGATACCTCCCGTTCGAGCGGTTTCTATATCATTTATAACCTCAATGCCGGTCAGGTTACAGGCAGCTGCGCTGCTGCTGGTTACATCACCGGCCCCGTTTCCGCCACCATCGTTAATGGCCAGGCCACCGTGCAGGACATCCTGATGTCCCCGGGTCCCAAGGTGGGTGGTGTGGTTACCGACGGTTCAAATGGTAATCCCATTGTCGGAGCTACCATCAAGGTTGCCGGCACCGTTTATACGCTGAGTGTGGCAGGCGGTTCTTACCTTACCCCGCTGCTTTCGATATATGGCGCTCAACCCCTTGAAATCGAAAAAACCGGTTACGATCCTTTCACTATGACAGTGAACCTTGTTCCTAACCAAACTTTCACCCAGGATGCAGTTCTGTTACCGACGGCCGTACAACCCGGTCCTTTCATTGCCACACTCAACGGCAACCCGGCAACCGCGGTTAACCTGAACTGGCAAACCCCGTCGAACCTTTATCAGCTCATTTATGATGATGGTATCCAGGACAACTTCGCCATCTGGGCAACAGCCAATAACCTCAATGCAATGAAATTCACCCCGCTGCAATGGCCTGTGAAACTGGTCGGCGGTAAGGTGAACGTCGGAACGGCTGCCAACTATCCGGCCAATGCCCTTCCGCTCGCTTCTTTCTGGATGTATGTTTGTAAGGCTGACGGAACCGGCGGCGTACCGGGAACCATAATCGACAGCGTTGAAGTTATCCCCGGCGGATTTGGCTGGAATGATTTCGCTCTCACAGTTCCCATCACCATTACTGCTGGTGACTTCTACCTCGTAATGAAACAGGGCGGAGTTCCTCCCCATGCAGCAGGATTAGGCGTTGACCTTACTAATCCGCAGCTCCGCAGCTATTCGAAATTTGTAGCCGGAGGCACCCCCTGGATTCCTGCAGCAGGAAACTTCCAGATTCGTGCCATCGTTCAGGGTATTGGCGGCCCGTTGGATGCTTCGCTGGCTTCGACCGAAAATCATCTGATCGAAGCTTCGATGCCAGCCGGACTGAATTACGAAACCCCGGTTGCCAACCAGCAGGGTTATGAAGGTGTTGCAACTGTTGAGGCTTATGAATGGTCGAACATGTTGAACAACATCGTGAAACCCATGGCCACCAACCTGACCACTTACACCGGCCCGGTTTCTCCGAAATCGGATGTAGGCGTACCTAACCCGAATTTCGTAGGTGGCGTTGTTCCTGTACCCGATGCTCCCGCAGCTACCCTTTACGACAACGGCCCGATGGTGAACAGCCCGGGTACCGGCGCAGGCGGTGCTGACGAAAGCATGCTCCAGGGACCGATCAACAGCTACGGCATGAACATGGTCAACGGCACCTATCGTATTGCCGATGACTTTGCCGTAAGCGGCGGTGTGTGGAATGTCAACTCACTCGAATTCTACGGCTACCAGACCGGCTCACCCACCACTTCAACCTTTACCGGAGCCTTTGTGCGGATCTTCCAGGGTACCCCAGGCGGAACCGTTACCACCGTTTGGGGTGACAATACCACGAACGTTCTGGCCAGCACCTCTTTCACCAATATCTACCGTGTTAGCACAACCGGAAACACACAGCGTCCGATCATGAAGATCGTTGTGAACACCCCTGGTCTGACCTTGCAACCCGGCAGCTACTGGATCGAGTTCTCGGCTACCGGCAGCCTTGCTTCCGGCCCTTGGTGCGGCCCCATTACAATCAACAATACCCCGACCACCGGAAATGCGCTGGTTTATGTTGAATCAACGGGAACCTACGAAAACTATGAAGTAGGCGCCTCCGCTCCTTACTATCAGCAGGGCGTTCCTTTCAAACTGTTCGGAACCGTTACCCCGATTACGACCAATATGTCGTATCAGGTATGGCGTCTGCACCAGGGTGAGGAAGGCAACCAGGCAGCCTGGACCTCGATCTATACCGGTGCCACCAACTCAACCGTTGACAACAGCTGGCCTTCTCTGCAGAATGGTGCTTACCGCTGGGCAGTTAAAGCCATCTACTCACCTCCGGGACAGCGTCCTTCCCCGCCGACCTTCTCCAATGTACTTGGCAAAGGATGGATCGCCAATGTTGATGTTTGCGTTACCCTCACCTGTGCTGCCAACCCGAAAGCAGGAACCACGGTACAACTGGTCAATGTTGATTATCCCGATACAGCCTATACCAAGGTAACTGATACCTCTGGTTGTGTGCACTTTACCAATGTATGGAAAGGAAACTATACCCTTTCTGCAATTCGATTCTCCTATCCGGTTTCTTCGCAGAGTGTAACCATCATGGGCGATGCTTCCTTCAATATTACCCTGCTCCAGAATACTGCTCCGGTTACCAACCTTGCGGTTAATAACCAGTCTCTCGTTGCAAGCTGGAGTCCTCCCAAGTCGAAGACTTACATCATCGATGAGCCGTTTACCAACCTTACTGCCAACCAGTGGGTTATCGACGGCGCTAACTGGTCGCTCTATACCGGTTTAGGAAACCCGGCGCCATCTATCAGGTTCAACTGGTCACCTTCGGTTTCAAACTACAACCAGTATGTTACCAGTAAGACCCTTGCCGGCATCCACGCTCCTCACATGAAACTACAGTGGGATGTTAATTGTGACTACTACAGCAGCTCCAGCGATAATACCCTGGCAGTCGAAGTATGGAACGGAACCACCTGGCAAGTTATGAAGACTTACAACAGCACAGCCAATATTCCCTGGACCACCGATGAGGCTGATATCTCTTCGCTCACCAACTCGAACTTCAAGGTTCGTTTCCACGCTGCAGGTTCTAGCAGCTCCTTGCTCGACTACTGGTATGTTGATAATGTAAAGGTTTACGGTACCGATGTTTTAAGTGGTGGTAACCCCTGTGTATTGGGTTACAACTTCTACCTGAATGGTGTACTGAGCGCCTTTACTCCTGATACCACTTACAACATTCCGCCAAGCCAGGTCGTTTACGGCCAGAATTATCACGCTTGTGTACGGGCCGTTTATGGCAGTGGATACAGCACCGAAGTCTGTACCGACTTCATCTGTAATTTCCTCTATCCGGCGCGCAACCTGTCGGGTGAAGGTGTTGAATGTTCCGCTTATCTGACCTGGGAAAAGCCGCAAACCGCAGCTGATGGCCCGGGCGTTGATCAGAGCCGTCCGGCTGCTACCGGAACCGGTCCTGCCAGCGAAATGGGTGTCGGTTCCAATGCCGGACTCGATATGAACTACCGTGTTGTTCCCGACGCTACCGGAGCAGTGTTTGAAAGCGGTCCGTTTGTTAACAGTCCGGGTACTGGTGTCGGCGGCGCTGACGAAAGTTCACTCCAGAGCGGTATGACCCTCTATGGATCGAACATGAACCAGGCGCTTGGCTATACCATGGCCGATGACTTTGTCGTTCCGTCCGGCGGATGGAGCCCGACCAAATTCACCTTCTTTGGGTATCAAACCGGCGCTTCCACTTCAGGTACCTTTACCGGATGCTATTTCCGCCTCTATGACGGACCACCGAATGCCGGCGGTACCGTAATCTGGGGTGACCTTACCACCAATAAGCTGACCACTGAATCATGGACCAACTGTTACCGTGTTAACACAATTGGCGGCGACAACCAGCGTCCGATCATGAAACTCGAATGCAACATCAGCGGCATGAGCCTGAATGCAGGTACATACTGGCTTGAAGTTCAGACCACCGGTGCAGGATCATCCGGACCGTGGGCCAACCCGATCGTTATCAACGGAACCCTTACAACCGGTAATGGTCTTCAGTGGACCGGTTCAGCCTGGAATAACTGGGTTGACGGTTCCTATCAGCAAGGTCTGCCTTTCCGCATCGAATATCCTCAGGGTGGCGGTGGCGAACCTGCCGGACTTATCGGTTACAACATTTACCGCAATGGTAATTTAGTACACACCGTTGGTGGAAAAGATACCCTCTACTGGTATGATTATAACCTGAATCCGGGTACTTACAACTACGATGTAATGGCACTGTATGATCTTACTACCTATGGATTCCCGCCGCCTCCGTTAGGAGAATCATTAGGCAACACAGCCGGAGTCCAGTCCGTTAAGATCGAATGCGGCCGTCCGTTACCGTTCTTCGAACCGTGGGATCAGGGTCAGTTTGCTTACAACGACTGGAGCTTCGAACCCGATCAGGGTCACTGGACCATGAATACCGGTATCGGTAATCCTGCCCCGAGCGCCGACTTTACCTGGCTACCCGCAACCGTTGATTACAGCAGTGCACTGGTAAGCCCGGTTATCGACGCCTCTCCCTGGAACTGCGCCTCAATCTTCCTCGATTTTGATCTGAAGCTTATTGACCGCAACAGCACAGGCGAGGAAAAACTGACTGTTGACATCTTCTACAACGGATCATGGCACCAGAAAGCCGAATACAAGAACGATGGTTCGACCGAATGGCTGCCGAAACATCTCGATATCTCGGTTGTTAAGGCCAAATCATTCCGTATCCGTTTCGTTGCCAATGGCGAGAACACTGCCGACATCCTCCACTGGTATGTTGACAACATCCACGCTTACGGCGTATGTAACAAGGCTAAATCACTGGCCGCTACCCAATCGCACTTCACCACCAACCTTACCTGGGTTGCTCCTGAGTGTGTCACCATTGTTCCGACCCAACTTGTGAAACTGTTCCAGTGGGCAGGTACTCCAGACAATGCATACTATCAGCAATATAACTATGGTTATGGTGTAGTTTATGACCTTGCTCCATATGCCGACGCATCCTTGAACAAGATCGACTTCCACCATGCTTCATGGGGTACCACTGGTATCTGGCAGTATAATATCCACGTCGTTGACTGGACAACCTATGCTGAACTGGCTACCATTGGCCCGTTGACAACCACCGGTGATGACAAGTGGGAAAACAACATTCCGTTAGGTAGTATCGGCGGTGTTGGCGGAAAACAGATCGGTATCATACTTGAGCCGTTAAGCAACTCATCGACCGATGCTTATCCTTGCTTCTCAGCCGATAATATTGGTCCGGATGGCGTTTCGGTCTACGGTGCATTACCATCTTATTCCTCATTTGGAACTTCCGGTGTCGGCGACTTCATGCAGAACCTGTGGATTGAAGTTCCGATAAATGATGGTATGCAACTGTTACAGCCAAGGAAGATCAATGTCAATGCAAACGCAACCGCTTCTACCACGAAGACTGGCGTATCCAACTATCCTGCTACAAACTTCCTGATGACCAACCAGTCATCATACGTCAACGTTACCGACGCAGCCGACAGCAGCATCGTGTTCGGATACAATGTATATCGTACCGCAGAAACCGGAATTCCGCCTTATACCAAGCAGAATCCAGCTCCGCTCTCGGTTACCAACTATACAGATACCTATCCTTCAACCTTAGTATCTGGTTTCTTTAAGTATTATGTAACCACTATTTACAAGAATTCTAAAGATAATCAGACCCTCTGTGAATCTATTTCTGATACAATCCAGGTGATATTCCCGGCCGTTGGTATCAATGAACTGAACAACAGTCAGATCATGGTTTACCCGAACCCGGCAACCGAAGTTGTATACGTGAAGAGCGATTACAGGATCAATAACATCGAGATCATGAATTATGTTGGTCAGACTGTTAACACCATCAAAAACATCGATGTGAACAACATGAAGATCAATGTAGCTACCCTGAAGGCTGGCGTGTACTTTGTAAAAGTTACAACCACCGAAGGTGTACGCTCCGTCAAAATCACGGTGACCCACTAATCCGTAAAAGGAATCACTCAAAAGAGGGCGGCCCACAAGGTCGCCCTCTTTTTTGTTTTTGGCTATCTTTGCACGGCAATGGTATCAGTAAATAATTTATCGGTTCAGTATGGAGGCGAATCCCTTTTCGACCATGTTTCGTTCATTATTAATGATAAGGACCGTATCGGGCTGGTAGGGAAGAACGGCGCCGGAAAATCTACTCTTTTAAAGATTATAAAAGGACTCCAACAACCCGATGAAGGCGAAGTGATCATTCCGGATGGCGCAACCGTCGGCTATCTGCCTCAGGAGATGGAACCCCGGAGCCGGAAAACCGTCTTTCAGGAGGCCCTGACGGCTTTTTCGGAAGTCATGGAACTGGAACAGCGTTTAAAGGATTTTGAAGCAGAGATTGCCATGCGGTGCGATTATGAATCGGACAGTTACCAGGAGCTGATTCACCGCCATTCGGATGCAATCGAACGATACCATCTTCTGGGAGGCCAGGCTGTGCAGGTCAACATCGAGAAGGTATTAATCGGACTTGGATTTGAACGTGAAGAATTTGACCGCGAACTTTCGACCTTTAGTTCCGGGTGGCAGATGCGGGTCGAAATAGCCAAACTGTTACTTCAGCAACACCATGTGATCCTGCTCGATGAGCCTACCAATCACCTCGATATCGAGTCGATTCAGTGGCTTGAGGGGTACCTCGAAACCTTTAAGGGGGCCGTGGTTCTGGTATCTCATGACCGCGCTTTTCTTGACAACGTAACCAAAAGAACGATCGAGATTTCATTAGGAAGGATCTTTGATTACAAGGCCAATTACTCAGATTACGTGCTGCTTCGTGAAGAACGGATAGAAAGCCAGCTTGCGACCCACAACAACCAGCAACGGCAAATCCGGCAGATTGAACGCTTTATTGAGCGATTCCGGTCAAAAGCCACCAAGGCCAAACAGGTGCAATCTCGCATCAAAATGTTAGACAAGATCGATCTCGTGGAGGTTGATGCCATGGATGACACGGGGATTCGGTTTCGTTTTCCGCCTGCCCCGCACTCCGGAATGATCATTCTGGAAGCCGGTCACCTGACCAAAGACTACCCGCAAAAAAGGGTACTGAACGATCTGAACTTCTCGGTTATCCGATACGACCGGATCGCATTTGTGGGAAAAAACGGCGAGGGAAAGACCACCTTGTCGAAGGTGATCACCGGACAGGTATCGTGTGAAGGAGCGCTGAAATTCGGACATAATGTGGTCATTGGTTATTATGCTCAGGATCAAAGCGACTTCCTTGACCCGGAGAAGACCGTTTTCAAGACCATCGACGATGTAGCGGTGGGTGACATCCGGCCCCGGATCAAAGCTATATTGGGAGGATTCCTGTTCAGCGGTGATGATATTGAAAAGAAGGTAAAGGTACTGTCGGGCGGCGAAAAGTCGCGGCTTTCGCTGGCAAAACTGTTGCTTACCCCGGCCAACCTGCTGATACTCGACGAGCCCACCAACCATCTTGACATGCGTTCGAAGGATGTGCTGAAAAATGCCCTGTTACAGTACAACGGGACGCTGATCGTGGTCTCGCACGACCGGGATTTTCTACAGGGATTGACCAACCGCGTTTTTGAATTCCGCCATGGCGCCATCAGGGAGTACATCGGCGATATCTATGATTTTCTTGAACAGCGCCGGCTGCAATCGTTGGCCGAACTGGAACGGGGTCGTGGAACTGCCACAGGTGAAGCAATTTCTGACCAGGTATCGGTCAACAAGCAAAACTGGGAGCGGAGAAAAGAAAACGAGAAAGAGCTTCGCCGGATCCGGAATCAGGTGATGAAGTGTGAAACCGAAATCGAACGAATTGAGGGAGCAATTAAAATTAAGGAAGGTATGTTGGCGATCCCGGAGAAATATCAGGATCAGATCCGGGATGGCAGTTTGTACCGGGAATATGAAGAACTGAAACGTGCACTGGAAAACGAAATGAAGCGGTGGGAAGAGCTCAGCTTCGATCTGGATAACCTATCGACATCTGCGCCATCTGAAATTCCTTAAGCAGCTATAAGATCCTTCTGTAAAGGGAGGTGATTTTAAACGAGTAGGATTAATGATCGCGTGCAAGCATTTTGTTCATGATTTTGATGAGTTCGGAAGATTGCTCCGGATCCACCGATAATCTTTTCAGGATTTCCATAGCCTTGTTGTGATGCGATTCGACTTCCATTGCGGTAATACGGTCAATGTTTAGTTTCCGATACAAGGCAATCGTGCGGTCAACCTTGCCGGATGGAGCTTCTGCGGGATCGGTCAGAAGCCGGAATGATTCAAGATCGTTGTCGCGGGCCACTTCGAGGGCTTTCAGATAGAGGAAGGTTTTTTTATTGGTACTGATGTCCCCACCGATGGTTTTTCCGAAAACCGAAACATCCCCAAAGGCATCCAGGTAGTCGTCCTGAAGCTGGAATGCCAGCCCCAGCTCGATTCCTGCATCATAGATGATTTCGGCATCGATGGTCGATGCACCGGCAATGATGGCGCCAAGTTTGAGACTGCATGCGATCAATACGGCGGTCTTTAACCTGATCATCATCAAATAATCGTCGATGGTGACAACCTGCATCGTTTCATAATTCATGTCGTACTGCTGGCCTTCACACACTTTTCGGGCGGTGTCGTTGAACAGGTCGAGTACGGAAGGGAGTAATGCCGGCTCTGTTTTTGCCACATATTCGTATGCGATCACGAACATGGTGTCGCCCGAAAGAATGGCCGTATTGATATCCCACCGGGAATGAACCGTAGGCTTTCCCCGGCGGAGGGGAGCCTGGTCCATGATATCATCGTGCAGCAGCGTGAAATTGTGAAAAATTTCGAGTCCCATTGCCGGGTAGAGCGACTTCTCGACATCACCGCCAAAAAGGTCGGTAGCCATCAGAACCAATAGCGGACGGATCCTTTTTCCGCCCTGTTCCAGTGTGTAATGTATTGGTTTGTACAATTGTTGTGGCGGGAAAATAAATGTACTCGATTCAAAGGCGGAGGTGATGCGTTGCTGGAGTTTATGATAGGGAACCGTCATAGGGATGAGATCATGAAAGCCTGACCCGGCCAGGGGATGTTATTTTATGTTAAGGGATTAATCGGTCAAGTTAAGCAGATATTGGCCATAACCGCTTTTCAGAAGGGGTTGGGCCACCCGGTTAAGCTGTTCCCGGTCGATAAATTTCATCCGGTAAGCGATCTCCTCAATGCAGCCGATCTTCAGTCCCTGCCGGTTTTGTACCACTTCGACAAATTGGGAGGCCTGCAGCAACGACTCGAAGGTGCCTGTGTCAAGCCAGGCGATTCCGCGGCTTAAGACGCCTACTTTCAGCTTCCCGGCTTCGAGATACCACCGGTTCACATCGGTGATCTCATATTCGCCTCTTGCGCTGGGTTTTATATTCTTAGCCACCTCCACCACCGTATTGTCATAAAAATAAAGGCCCGGGACCGCATAGTTTGACTTGGGTTTCTGAGGTTTTTCTTCGATGGAGAGCGCCTTGAAGTTATCATCAAACTCCACAACGCCATAACGCTCGGGATCGTGCACGTGGTAGGCAAATACCACACCCCCGTCGGGATCGTTATTTTCCTGGACCAGTTGAGATAAACCGTTTCCGTAAAAAATATTGTCGCCAAGGATCAGGGCGGCCTTTTCTTTCCCGATGAATTGCTCCCCGATTACAAATGCCTGGGCAAGTCCGTTCGGCACGGCTTGTTCTTTATACGAAAAGCTGCAACCCAGCAATGCGCCGTCGCCTAAAAGCTGTCTGAAATGCGGCAGATCGTGAGGCGTTGAGATGATCAGGATGTCATGGATACCGGCCATCATCAAAACCGAAAGGGGATAATAGATCATCGGTTTGTCATACACCGGCATCAGTTGCTTGCTTACTGCGAGGGTGAGGGGGTGCAGTCGTGTTCCTGCTCCTCCGGCCAAGATAATTCCTTTCATAATCGATCAGTTTGTCAGTCGAACACCCCGCTTCATGCGGAAAGGATCATACCCCGCTGCATGCCGTCGATACCCGGGGTAACGCCAGCCGGGGATTGATACCCGTGATTCAAGAGGTAAAGGTAGTAAACAAACCAATACCTCCCACATCTAAATCTTGCAGTCGCCAGGGTGAACAGGAATTTCCTGAAATGGATCAAAACAAGCGCGTTTGCTACCTATTCGTCTGCCTGGTCATCATCAATATTGACGATCGGAGTCTCAAATGCCCGGGTGGTGCTCCATTTATCAAGGGTGAGGAGCATGGAAGGGAGCACGAACATGTTCAGCAATCCAGCCACCAGCAGGGTGAATGAGATCAGGAACCCCAAGGCCTGAGTGCCTCCGAAGGTCGATAGGACAAATATTCCGAATCCGAAAAACAGAACGGTCGAAGAGTATATCATGCTGTAGCCTGTTTCCTTCAGGGCTGAGATCACCGATTCGGGGATATTATGTCCGGTATGCTTCAGTTGAAGCCGGTACCTTGAAAGAAACTGGATGGAATTATCCACCGAGATTCCTAATGCGATACTGAAAATGAGGATGGTGGAGGGTTTAATCGGGATACCGGCAAAACCCATGAGCGCTCCTGTCATGAGCTGGGGGATCAGATTGGGTATGAGCGATATCAGGATCATGCGCCAGGAGGTGAACAGAAAAGCCAGTAACAGCGCAATGACAACCACAGCGAGGGCAATGCTTTCCCAGAGATTCCGGATCAGGAAATTGGTTTCTTTCAGAAAGACCACACTGCTGCCTGTAATCGTGACCTCGTACCGGGCGGGGTTAAAAACTGAATCGATTTTTGGTCTCAGGCTTTTCTGGATGCTGTCGATCTTCGGGGTTCCGACATTGGCCATCTGTACGCTGACGCGTGTCACCCGGTAGGTGGTATCCAGAAAATTGTTCAGGATTGTCCGTTTGTTGGCTTTGAAGGCCGGGATATAATCGGCCATGAAAGCGAGTTCATTGGAATTCGGAAGGGCGTAGTATTCCGGGTCACCGGAATAAAATGCCTGTTTGGCCGACTTGATAACTTCAACGATGGATAAGGGTTTCGAGAGTTCGGGATAGGTGGCCAGGCTGTCCTGCAAACGATCGATCCTGTTCAATGTGCCCAGGTTCATCACCCCTTTTTTCTTTTTGGTGTCGACCGTGATTTCAAGGGGCATGATGCCTTTGAAGTGTTTTTCGAAGAATAGCAGGTCCTTGTAAATCGGATCCCGCTTTGAAATGTCGTCAACAATGGTGCCCGTGGTATGCAGCCGGAAAGCCCCGATGATCCCGATCAGGATCAGAATGCCCATGGCAAGATAAATCGGGTTGCGATAATGCTGAACCCAGTATACGGCTTTATCGATCAGTGACTTCGCGAGGCTGGCTTCGATATGACGCGTATATTTTCCTTTAGGCGGGGGCAGGAAGCTGAAAAAGATCGGCACCAGGGTAAGTGAAAGTGCGTAGATGACCATGATGCTGATGGCCGCGATCAGACCAAATTCGACGAGGAGTTTGTTGCTGGTGATGGTAAAGGCTGCAAACCCCGTTGCCGTGGCCGCATTGGTAAGAAGGTTCGCGACTCCGATCCGGTGGATGACCCGCGACAACGCCTTGGCCTGGTTGTGGTGGTGGCTGTACTCGTAATGGTACTTGTTCAGGATAAAAATACAATTTTCCACGGCAATGACGATCACGAGCGGTGGGATGATCGAGGTTAGCATGGTGATCTTGTACCCGAACAACGCCATCATCCCCAGCGCCCAAATCACGCTCATGATCATGATCACCATTGGGAAGATCACCGCCTTGGTTGATCTGAAAAAGATAAAGAGGAAAAATGCCGAAACCATCAGGGCCAGGATCACGAACATGATTAGTTCGCGTTCCAGTTTTTTGGCAATAAGCGTTCGGATATAAGGCAACCCGGAATAGTGAACCTCCGTTCCGGTTCGCACCGAAAAGCGGTCGACCGTGCTCTGGATTTCCCGTATCAGTCTTACCCGGTCTTTCGACTGAACAAGCTTCTTATCAAGGGTCAGGGCCATCAGGTAAGCCGACGTTTCCGGGTTGTAGATGAACCCCCTGTAAAACGGGAGGGAGTGGATCACCTCTCGGATCGAATCCAGCTCAGCTTGTGATGCCGGTTTATGTGGAGTGATCGGAATAAACTCAAATTTCCGGAGCGAATCGTTTTTCACGAGGTTGTAAAGCCGGGTGATGGAGACAATTTCCGAGACGCCTTTAATCCTACGGAGTGAATCGGTGAGATCATAGATCCTGTTGAAATGCCGCACCTGGAAAAAGGAAGTGTCACGGATTCCGATAAACATGATGGTTCCATCCTGACCGAACTGCCTGATAAAATTCTTATAGATCCGGTTGGTCGGATCTTTATCGGGAAGTACACTGGAACTTTCGTATTGTAACCTGACCTTTGTGGCCATATACCCCATGAAGAGGGTAAGGACGAGGATCACGGAAAGAATGGGTATTCTTTTTCGCAGAATCGCATTGGTCAGAAAATTCCACACGTTTCGTAATTTTGGAGTGCAAATGTACGAAAATCATGCAAAAAGTCCCTGCCACGAAGAATAAGATATTGTTGCTCGATCCTGTCCACTCACTGATCCGGGAACGGTTTGAAGCTTTGGGCCATCGATGTGATTATTTCCCTGAATATTCACGGAGCGATCTGCTTAACATTGCCGGTGACTACAGCGGGATCATCGTAAGGAGCAAATTTACGGTTGACCGGGAATTTTTAGAGGCCGCAAGAAATCTGCAGTTCATTGGCAGAGTGGGGGCGGGTATGGAAAATATCGACGTAGAATATGCCCGTGAAAAAGGCATCAGGTGTTACAATGCTCCGGAAGGAAATCGTGATGCCGTGGGCGAGCACGCGGTCGGGATGCTGTTAGCCCTGATGAATAACATGACACGGGCCGACCGGCAGGTACGGTCGGGAGTCTGGAAACGGGAAGAGAACCGTGGAATCGAAATCATGGGAAAAACCATAGGAATTATTGGGTACGGAAATATGGGGAGCGCCTTTGCCAGGCGACTTAAGGGTTTTGAAGCAAACGTCATTGCTTATGACAAGTATAAAGAGAACTTTTCCGATGAATACGTCACCGAAGCAACCATGGAACAAATTTTTTCCGACTCCGACATCCTCAGTCTTCATGTACCGCTCACGGCCGAGACCCATTACCTGGTGGATCAGGATTATCTGATGCGATTCCGGAAGCCAATATGGCTGATCAATACCTCGCGCGGACAGGTTGTCAGGACCGCAGATCTTGTTAAAAATCTGGAGACAGGGAAGGTTTTTGGTGCAGCGCTGGACGTTCTGGAATATGAAGATTCCTCTTTTGGTCGTCTGAAGCCCGGAGGGGATTCCGATTTTGACTATTTAGCAGCTTCCGACCGGGTTATCCTTACACCCCACATTGCCGGCTGGACCCGGGAGTCGAATGAAAAGCTGGCAAGGATTCTGGTTGAAAAAATTCAGAAAGGCGAACAATTGAAAAAATTATCCGGCGACTGATACGAGGCGCAACGGCAATTATCATGTGCAAATCGTTTCCGGTTCAGTACAAATTCAGATACGGTAACCCTTCCTTACATTTCACCAATTCAACATATTTTTTTAGCTTTGCCGGCAATCTATCTATTTTTCTATGAGACTGGAAAACAAGCTTTTCAAAGGGAAAACCCTTGCGATTTTATCTGGCGGGGGCGATACGCCCGCCATCAATTCAAGCATTGAAGCAATCCGGAACCGGGCATCATTGTTGGGTTTTAAAGTTTACGGAATCCTTCAGGGGTGGAAAGGATTGTTAGGCGATGGCAATGTAGTTGATCTGACGAACCAGCCCTACGATGGCTATTATGGAGGCACTGCCCTGCGGTCGAGCCGCACTAACCCGTTCCCGTCGAAAAAGAACCCGGAAAGCCGTGTCCCGCAAGTTCTCCGGAATTTTGAACGATATAAAATCGATGTGCTTGTGACCATTGGTGGTGATGATACCAACGGCGCCGCAAAAAGGCTTTTCGAAACGGAAGGCATTCCGGTGATCGGGTTCCCCAAGACCATTGACAACGATTTGCGTACCCGTACCATCCACCACTACCAGGGAAAGGATATCGAAGCGGTTCTCTGCCCCGGCTTTCCTTCGGCCGCCCGGTCGATTATGGAATTCACAGCGTCGCTCAAGACAACGGCCGAATCGCATTCGCGCATCATTGTCATGGAGGTCATGGGAAGAGATGCCGGATGGCTTACGGGAACGGCCATCTTCGGGGGAGCGACCCTCGGGCTGGTACCCGAATACGAGATTACCCGCGAACGGAAAGAGGTTTTCTTTGAAACCGTCAAAGAAGCCTACATGCATTCCCGTAAAAAATGCCTGATCATCCCGGTTTCGGAAGGGATCCGATGGTATGATGAAAAAACCGGCAAGCTGGATGTAGTCTATGCCAGTTCCGAACTGGACGAGTACGGCCATCCCCGCTTTGGTGGGGTGAGCGGCGTTATTGCCTCTGAGATATCGGCCCGGTTAGGGATCGATTCACGCGCCCAGATTTCCGGCTATTATCCCCGTTCAGGTCATTGCCGGCATTACGACCGGAGGCTGACCACCACCTTAGCCGATAAGGTGGTCGATCTGCTCTTACGGGAAGAGTACGGACAAATGCCGGTCATGAAAAAGATCGTTCCCTATGTTGAGCTGGAAGAGTTCAACACCACTTCGATCGATATGGGAGCCGTGGGCAACAAGCCGCTTTCTGATGATTACTATGACATCGGCCGGTTCTCCTTCACGGATGCTTACCGTGATTTTCTTACAAACATACTCGAAAAGCCTGAATACAGCGAGTTTCGGTATGATTTTCCGTTTGTACTTCCGGAATAGGCCCGGCGTTATTTCATTACTACTTGTAAGGTGTTCCTGCTCCGCTGCTCCAACAGCACTTTACGTCCGGCAATCAGTTCACTGATGGTTTCGGAATCATAGTGACGAATGGTGCAGAGATCAACTCCATCATTGTAACGCGTGGTATAGTGCTCCCGCAAGCGATCCAGTAGCGGCGGTAGTTTCCGGGGATCGTGATCCACGCAAAATGAAAAGCTGACGGCAGAATTTTGCATGACATTGACCCGTACCTTGAATTCAGTGAGAATCCGGAATATTTCACTCAGGTTCTCTTCCGCAATAAAGGAAAAATCATGAGGCGACAGGGAGATCAGAACCTGATCCGGTTTCCGGATGATGATGGGGGTATGGATGGCCCATTCGCTGAGACCCTCGATGGTAGTGCCTTCTGATTCCGGATCTAAAAATGATTTTACTTTCAGCGTGATGCCCGCATTTTCAAGTGGTTTTATTGTTTTAGGATGGATGACACTCGCTCCGTAATAGGCTAATTCGATCGCCTCACGATACGACAGTGTGGAGAGCGCTACAGCATCCTGTTTCCATTTTGGATCGGCATTCATGACTCCGGGAACATCTTTCCAGATGGTCACTTCCTTGCTTTTCAGGGCATACGCGAAGATGGCTGCGCTGTAATCGGACCCTTCTCTCCCTAAGGTGGTAGTATTCCCTGCGCGATCGCCTCCCAGAAATCCCTGTGTTAGCGCAATCCGGCCTGTACCGGAGGTCTGAAAATATCCGTAAATCGCCTTAGTGATGGCTGCTTCCGAAACCTGCCAGTCAACCTTCGCATCCCGGAATGTCGAATCGGTACGGATCAATTCTCTCACATCAAACAGCCTGGTCTTGAATCCTGCATCCGACAAGTAATGATGAACAACAGCCGTGGAGATAAGCTCGCCATATCCGACAATCTGGTCGTATTCAAAATCATAGCCCGGATCGCTGCTCAGGTATAAATGCCCCCGCCGGATGTAACCCTTGAGCTGGTCGAACAAAGAGATGACCGCTCCATAAACCGGATGATTAGGATTGGGAAACAATTCCCGGAGAATCTGAAAATGATAGTCTCTTATTTGTTCAAAAGACTCCACGAGCGCTACGGGATCTTTTTGCCGGTAATGAACGAGCAATTGTTCCAGCGCGTTGGTCGTCTTACCCATGGCTGAAAGGATTACTACCATTGGCTGATTCTCATAAATCTTCAGTATCCTGGCCAGGTTTTTGACGCCTTCGGCATGTTTAACCGAGGCGCCCCCAAATTTAAAAATCTTGATCTCCATGCGGCAAAATTAATCAAAACGCCGCTGGTTCCGGCTGAAATGCCTATTTTTGTGCCAACGATAATGAACTGCATTATGAAGTTTAAAACGCTGACAGAGTTTATGCGTCTTTATTCTTCCGATTTTAAAACCGATTAGACTTTTTTGGAACATCCATCCCTATTCCCGGCATTCAGAAATCACCCGGGCATTCACAAGATCACAACGCATGTTTCGGGAGGACGCACCGGCGCGGAATCCGATCAGGAGGAGTGCGGCGTCAGGAATGTCAGGTTACACCTTGGCGGACTGGTCGGATCCTCCCGTGCACTGACCGTTGCGTCGGTGTTCGCCGAACTTGCCGCGCCCCATCTGGTCCTTCTTTCGAACAAGGAAGAATCGGCCTATTTTTATAATGATCTTCGTCAGGTGGCGGGCGACCGGGTCTTCTACTTTCCCTCCTCCTTTAAACGCGGACTTCAGTCGGGCATCAAAGATAACCAGGGGTTGCTCTCGCGCACTGAAGTGCTCAGCCTCCTGAACAGCAGGGTCAGGAAATACATTATCGTAAGCTATCCCGAAGCCATCTCCGAAAAGGTGGTCAACAAAAAGTACCTGGAAAAAAATACCCTGAAACTGTCGGTGGGAGAGCAGGTGAATATGGATTTTATTCTGGATCTGCTGGTGGAATTTGAATTTGAGCGGGCAGATTTTGTCTTTGAGCCGGGACAGTTTGCCTTGCGCGGCGGTTTGGTTGACGTATATTCTTTCAGCAGCGACCATCCCTTCCGTATTGAATTCGGCGGCGACCGGGTCGCGACCATACGCACCTTTGATCCCGCCACCCAGCTCTCGATTGAAAAATTCTCCGAAATCAGCATCATTCCTGATATCAGGGTGAATGAGGTAAGGAAAATCAAGTATGAATCACTGTTTTCATTCCTGCCTGCCAAATCGCTGATCTGGTTGGATGACACAGAATTTATCGCGGATCAGATGAACCGGCAGCCGGCCTCAGATTTGCTATTGACAGGCGACGAATTTCTGAAGACCATGCTCCGGTTCTCGACCCTCGAGTTTGGTCAGAACTCTTTTTTTAAAACCGGGCAGCCTGTGCCTTTCAATACCATCCCGCAGCCGACATTCAATAAAAATTTCAGTCTGCTGATCGAAAACCTCGACCAAAACCTGAAAAACGGATATCAGAATTATCTGCTTACCGATAATCCCAAGCAGGCCGAGCGACTCCGGACGATCTTTGAAGATATCCGTTCAAAGACACCACAGTCGGGCCGGGATGATTCGGTTGGTGATGATCAGTCGAGCGCCGGGGGATCGGTTCTACTGGCAGCAGCGCAGCAGCCCTTCACCAGTCTGCCGTTTTCTTTACACGAGGGATTTATCGACAAGGATCTGAAAATTGCCTTTTATACCGATCACCAGATTTTTGAACGTTATCACCGGTTTCATTTGCGCGATGGTTACGCTGCTAAAGAAGCGTTATCGCTCAGAGAGTTATACGACCTGAAACCAGGCGATTTCGTGACTCATATCGATCATGGTATCGGGCGGTTCGATGGATTAGAGAAGATTGTCAACAATGGCAAGGAGCAAGAGGCGATCCGACTCATCTATAAAAATGATGATCTGCTCTATGTAAGCATTCATTCGCTACACCGGATTTCGAAGTATATCGGGAAGGAAGGTACTCCTCCGGTGCTGAACCGGCTGGGATCGGATGCCTGGAATAAGCTGAAGCACAAGACCAAGAGCCGGGTCAAGGATATTGCCGCCGAACTGATCCGTTTGTATGCCGAGCGCAGGGCGTCACAGGGAGCCGCATGCACTCCCGACACCTATCTGCAGACGGAGCTCGAAGCCTCTTTCATTTACGAGGACACCCCCGATCAGATCAAAGCCACCACAGATGTAAAGCGGGATATGGAAGCAACCTTCCCGATGGATCGCCTCATTTGCGGGGATGTAGGTTTCGGGAAGACGGAAATTGCCATCCGCGCCGCATTTAAAATGGTCGCCGAAAGTAAACAGGTAGTAGTTTTGGTCCCGACGACGATTCTTGCACTACAGCATTACAAAACTTTTTCGGAACGGCTGAAGGATTTCCCATGCAGGGTTGATTATCTGAACCGGTTCAGGTCGGCGAAAGATCAACGCCGGATTTTAGATGAACTGGCGGAGGGGAAAATCGACATCCTGATCGGGACCCATCGCCTTTTAAGCAAAGATATAATTTTCAAAGATCTGGGGCTGTTTATCATCGATGAGGAACAAAAATTCGGAGTGGGTGCCAAGGAGAAAATCAAACACCTGAAAGTCAATGTTGACACCCTGACGCTCACGGCCACGCCCATTCCTCGTACCCTTCAGTTCTCGCTGATGGGAGCCCGTGACCTGTCGGTGATCAACACCCCGCCGCCCAACCGTTATCCCGTTCAAACCGAGATTCATCCTTTTGGAGAAGAGGTCATCAGAGAAGCCATCACTTTTGAGGTTTCCCGGGGGGGGCAGGTATTTTTCGTCACCACACGCATCCTGAATATCATCGATATTGCCACCATGGTCCAGCGGATGGTTCCTGGAATCAAAATCGCGGTGGCTCACGGACAGATGGAGGGACACAAGCTGGAGCGGGTGATGACCGATTTCATTGAAGGAGCCTATGATGTTCTGATCGCCACCACCATCGTTGAATCGGGCCTCGACATCTCCAACGTGAATACCATCATCATCAATGATGCCCATCATTACGGGCTCAGCGACCTCCATCAGCTTCGGGGAAGGGTAGGCCGGTCGAACAAGAAAGCCTTTTGTTATCTGCTGGCTCCGCCCATGTCGACCCTTACCGACGAAGCGCGCAAGCGGCTCAGGGCGATCGAAGAATTCTCGGAATTGGGAAGCGGATTCAACATCGCCATGCGCGACCTTGATATCCGCGGGGCAGGGAATATCCTGGGGGCTGAACAAAGCGGTTTTATCTCCGAGATCGGATATGAGATGTACCAGAAGATCTTAGATGAAGCGCTTTCGGAACTGAAGGAAACAGATTTCAAAGAGCTGTTCGACAAAGAGGAACCCCGGGAATATGTGCGTGATTGTGTCATTGAAACCGATCTTGAAATCCTGATCCCAGACCATTATGTGACGCATATAACCGAACGGCTGAATCTTTATAAAGAGCTTGATTCCATTGAGACCGAAGAAAACCTGATGGGCTTTACCGACCGCCTGATCGACCGGTTCGGTCCGGTACCACGACAAACGCAGTCGCTCATTCATGCCATCCGGCTGCGGTGGGCGGCCCGGAGTGTGGGTTTTGAAAAAATCGTGTTGAGAAACGGGAAACTGACGGCCTATTTCATCAGCAATCCCGAATCATCCTATTTCCAGTCGGCACAATTCTCCGCAATTCTGGAATATCTCAAGTTCCATCCGCAGGCCTTCCAGATGAAAGAGGAAAAAAACCGCCTCTTCATCATCTTCAGAGATGTTGCCGGCATCAGCCAGGCATTGGAGAAACTGGAACGTTTGCACCTTCAAAAAGTTACTAACAGTTGAAAATTTGCACCCCGGAATCGTCTTACTTTTGTTATTTTTGCAGGTTCAATAGTATTAACCCATTAATTCCATGATATGAAAAGACTGTTACTTTTTTTTGTTCTTTTGATGCCCGTGGGCTATCTCTATTCCCAGGACTGCTCCGACATTTTTATTTCGGAATATGTTGAAGGATGGAATAATAATAAATCGTTGGAACTCTACAATCCGACTAATACTGCAATCACCCTTGATAACTTGTACCGGTTAATACGGTGGTCTAACGGATCGACTACTTCAGATCAGGATATGCAATATGTCTTACCATTAGTCGGCGCCATTGATCCTTATAAAGTGATGGTTATCATTCAGGATACAGTTCCTGAAGGTCAGGATACCATGGTGTGGGCCGCTTTGAGAAAAAAAGCTACCTGGCTTGCCCCATTTGCCTACGGTACAACCCCGCCGACTCAGGGAGGAAATGTTGTATTCTGGAATGGCGATGATGCAATTTCTGTTCAAAAGAAGGTTAACGGGAAATGGACCGACATTGATATCTTCGGAGAAATAGGTGTTAAACCCCAGCCCGGCGGCACTGGTAGTTTAGGAGCCTGGACAGATACAAAACCCTATTGGACGGGAGTGGGAAAATATCTGACATTAAATAAAACGCTTGTCCGCAAACCTTCCATTAAACATGGAGTGGATCGTCAAACCATGATTCATTACGGCGACAGCACAACCGGTGGTGATCCAAATAGTTTTTATGCGTTACTTGAGTACGACTCTTTACCGGCGAACACCTTCGATAGTCTTGGTCAACACCTGTGTGACTGCAAAACTTCACAATTAATAACGGAACATCAGAATTCAAATTCTATTCTCATTCAACCGAATCCGGTTGTTAATAATCATTTTATTGTTTTATCAGCAATTCCTTTGAACTCCGTTGAGGTGCTGTCAGTTGTCGGGCAACCCGTTGTCACCTATAAACTCTCTTCTCAAAGAGAGGTAAAAGTTCAACTCAACAACCTGCCCCGGGGAATTTATTTTGTAAAAACGATTAATGCCGAGAACCAAATTGCAATCAAAAAAATCATATTGCAATAATAAATTCTTTTTTAATCTTTAAGTATCATAGGGGCGGCTGATTATAGTATGCCCCTATGTTGTGTCAAAAAACAAATAATTCCATCAATGATAAATAGATTTACTGTCGTAGTGCTGGCCATGTTATTTCCGGTATTCATTTATGCGCAGAAAACCATGATCAGAGGCGTCGTTACCGATGCCAATACAGGAGAAACACTTATCGGGGCCACAGTTCTGTATGGTGAGAACAAAGGGATGGTAACCGATATGGATGGCCGATACTATCTGAAAGTTGAACCGGGAACCTATCATATTAAAGTTTCATACGTTGGTTATATTCCGCAGGAAGTTGATGTAAATGTCGGGAAGAGTGAGGTTACCTATGATTTCGCATTAAAAACCCCAACTTTGAGCGAAGTCGAAGTTATCGGGGATATTGCTAAAACACGGGAAACACCCATTGCTTTTTCTACTGTTCAACCCATTAAGTTACAGGAAGAACTTGCAGCAAGGGATATACCTTTAATCCTGAATAAAACACCGGGTGTATATGCTACCCAACAAGGGGGCGGTGACGGCGATGCCCGTATCAACATCAGAGGATTTAGTCAGCGAAATCTTGCTGTAATGATAGATGGAATTCCGGTAAATGACATGGAAAACGGATGGGTTTACTGGTCAAACTGGTTTGGGCTTGATGCGGTGACCCGGAGCATTCAGGTGCAACGGGGACTCGGAGCCTCGAAACTGGCATTGCCATCAGTCGGCGGAACCATGAACATTATCACCAAAGGAATCGATGCAAAGTTCGGAGCAATGCTCAAGCAGGATGTAGGCAGCGACGGCTATCTCCGCACTTCATTGGGAGTGACCACAGGCCAACTGAAATATGGTTGGGGGATTACCATTGCGGCCTCGTACAAACAGGGAAACGGCTGGGTTGATAACACCTGGACCAAAGGGTGGTTCGGATACATCAGGATTGATAAAAAGTTAGGGAACCACACGCTGACTTTCTCGGCCATGGGCGCCCCGCAGCAACATGCACAGCGGTCTTACCAAAAATCAATCGCAACGTTTGATAAAAACTATGCGGGAAAACTGGGAATAGATACCTCGAAAACAGGCCCCTCCTGGGGAATCCGGTATAACCCAAATTGGGGCTATCTCAACCGCTGGACAGGAGCCTCCGATAATCCAGTTTATCAGGAAAATCCTGAAAATCTCTCATCCTCAATGAATTTCTATGTTAAGCCGCAGCTCAGCTTAAGAGATTTCTGGCGGATCAGCGATAAATTTTATCTATCCAATATCGTATATGCATCTTTTGGACAGGGAGGAGGAACTGGCACTGCGAGAACGGATAAATTTGGCACCCCCGGAAGCTCAACATTTTTTACTGACCCCAGCAATGGACAAGTCAACTTTCAGGTAGAATATGATAATAACCGGAACCGTTTCGGACTTAATCCGGATAATATCGCTCTTGCCATTTTACGAAGCAGTAATAACAATCATTACTGGTACGGATTGTTATCAACCTTTAATTGGGAAATCAACGAGAATCTGACTTTTTCAGGCGGAATTGATTTAAGAACATACAGAGGGGAGCATTACCGTACCGTCTATGATTTACTGGGCGGAAATTATTTTCTCGATAATTCAAATAAAAACAGGTACAAAAAGCAGCATCTTGATGAGGGCGATAAAATCATTTATAACGATGATGCGCTTGTTCGGTGGGGTGGACTTTTCGGCCAGATAGAATTTAAAAAGGAAAAATGGTCTGCATTTTTAAACCTGACAGCAGCTTTGACAGGGTATCAGCGTGTCGACTATTTTCTGAAAAAGGATCTTGTTATTGATGGAACTACCTATACGGAAGCCATTGGATACGGAGATGTCTTTTTTTCCAACGGATCGCAAAACCTTACGTATCACTCGGATTCCGTCGGGGAGTCCTATTATACCTCACATGATACAACCTATGTGATCAGTCATTCAGGAGCCGATACTTCCTATATAACTAATGCAACTCCTTATGACATAAACTCTTCAGAAGCACGATTCACACGGACAAAATGGAAATGGTTGCCCGGATTCACCGTTAAAGGTGGTGCAAATTATAATTTGAATGAAAGAAACAATCTCTATTTAAATCTGGGTTATTTGTCTAAAGCCCCGCGTTTTGCTAATGTTTTTGATAATCAGAATAAAATGTTTCGCGAAATCAAAAATGAGATCATTGAAGCTTTTGAAATCGGATACCATTTTAATTCCAAGACCATTGCAATTAATGTTAATGGATATCTGACGTATTGGCAAAACCGGCCTTTGGACCAGGTGTCAAAGGTTTCAATTGATGAGGAACAATATTCTTATAATATTAATGGGATTGATGCTTTTCATAAAGGAATTGAAATTGAATTCGGATGGAAGCCAATTCCCTCGCTCCAATGGGATCAGGTATTTGCATTTGGGGATTGGCGTTGGGTTTCTGGCGATTCTGTCTACATTTATGATGATAACAACAAGTTACTTGCAACAAGATATTTCGATGCGCGTGGGGTCCATGTTGGAGATGCCGCACAGATTCAATTAATGGAAAGTATCAGATGGGAAATCATAAAGTATTTATATGTTTCGGGTAGTTTCACCCTGTTTGCAAAAAATTATTCCGAATTTGACCCCATTTCGCTTGGTCCCGATCCGGATGATCCATCGTATCAATATTTGGATGAAAATGGTAAACCCCGTGATTCGTGGAAATTACCAGTTTATTTCCTCGTTGATTTGAATGCCGGTTATCGGTTTACTTTTAAAAACTTTAAACTTGATCTTCGAGCAACTGTGCTGAATCTACTCGACCGAAAATATATTTCTGATGCCCAGAATAACGATTCCTATTCTACCACAACCAGAAATTTCGATGCTGCATCAGCCGGCGTTTTCTTTGGCACCGGCAGGACCTTTAACGCGTCGATAGCCCTCAGCTTTTAGATAAATGCAGTATAAACGACATTTACGCTTGTTAACAGAAAATATCCTATCCATGAAAAAATTCTTTTTTTTATTATTCGTCCTGATTCTCACCGGGAATCACCTTTATTCACAGATGACCATTGCCGAAGCGAGAGCCTTGCCCGAAGGTTCGACGGTGACCATCCGCGGCGTGGTGACCAACGGTTCCGAACTCGGCATCATCCGCTATTTCCAGGATGCCACTGCCGGTATCGCGGCCTATGGGTCTAAAGTGACCGGCATCGATCGCGGCGACTCCGTCGTGGTGGTGGGCGTCACGAAAAATTATAATTATCTCCTCGAAATCGATCCGGTAACCTCCATCACGGCAATTGCACCCCGTCCGCTTCCAACACCCAAAACCCTTAAGCCCGGACAGATGAGCGAACAGTACGAGGGACAGCTTGTCACGATGGTCGATGTTACATTTTCAAATGCAGGAGGGGTTTTCTCGGGGAATACCAATTACAATGTCACCGGGAGCGGCCAGAGCTGCCAGGTGCGTGTAAATACCAACTCCAATCTTGTCGGCCAGATTATCCCTGCCAGCCCGGTGACGCTGATTGGACTCTGCTCCCAGTTTTCCTACACAAGTCCCACGGGCGGATATCAGTTGCTGCTGCGCGACCGGAACGATATTATCAGCGAAAGCGCCATTGCCTTTACCACACCGCTGAAGGTCACTAATATCAATACTTCTTCGTTCACCTTATCATGGAATACCAACATCGACGGTACAACGGAACTTTTTTACGGGCGGACTCCCTCACTCGAATCAGGCCACCAGAGTGTCACAGGAACGGGTTCGACCCACACGATCAACCTTTCCGGACTTAATCCCTCCGATCTGATCTATGTTCAGGCTTTCTCCGTCGCCGGTCAGGATACAGGATGGTCGGGACTGAAGAATTTCATTACACAATCGGTGTCGTCGGGAAGTATCAAAGCCTATTTTACCCGGCCGGTCGATACTACAGTTGCTACCGGCGAAAAAGCCATCCGGATTTACCGTGCCGTCGATGATACTTGTATCGCTTACATTAACCGTGCAAAACAGTCTATCGACGTGGCAATCTATAATTTTAATGTTGAAGGACTTTCCAGTATTGCCGGCGCTTTAAATGCCGCCTACAACCGGGGGATTGTGGTTAGGATCGTGACCGACAAGGGGACTAATAATTCAGCAATTCGTGAACTTGCCGAGGGTATCGGAGTAATTGAGCGGCCCGTAACCGTGGGGATCATGCACGACAAATTTATGGTTATCGATGTCAATTCTGCCAATCCGAACGATCCCATCGTCTGGACCGGCTCCTGCAACTGGACGGATCAGAATGTCAATACCGATGCCAACAATGTCCTTTTCATCCAGGATGCCAGCCTGGCCAAGGTTTACACCCTTGAATTCAACGAGATGTTTGGATCGACCACCGCCACTCCCGATACTGCAAATGCAAAGTTCGGTCCTTCCAAAACCGATAATACCCCGCACGACCTGGTTATCGGAGGAAAAAAAGTTGAGGTCTATTTCAGTCCCAGTGATGGCGTTAATCAACAAATTGTCAACCATATCGCAACCGCGAACAGCGATCTCGAAATCGGCACCATGCTCATCACCCGGAAAGTCATCAGCGATGCCATTATTGCCCGTAAGAACGCGGGAGTTAACGCGAAAATGATCATTAGCAACCGTTCTACCTCCGATGCCTCGGTGGTCACAGATCTGGGGAATGCACTTGGAACCAATTTCAAGGAGTATCATGAACAGGGACTGCTACACAGTAAAGCCATGATCGTTGACCAGTCGGATCCGTTGTCAGATCCCTTCGTCTGGACGGGATCGCACAACTGGAGCGATGCCGCCAACGTGAGCAACGATGAAAATTCCATCGTCATCTACGACGCCGGATTGTGTAACCTGTTTTACCAGGAGTTCAAGGAGCGTTTCGATCTGGCTATCCCCATCAGCGATCATCCGGTGCTTGACCTGGGTCCCGACCAGACCGTCTCTGGCGGTGACACCGTGACCCTGGATGCCGGGCAATTCTCTACCTATGTTTGGTCAACCGGCGAACTGACCCAGATAATCAAAGTTGATTCATCAGGTGTCGGTTTTGGCACTAAGAAAATATATTGCCGCGTAACCGATGCCTATGGCATTCAATCCGATACCGTCAGGATTACATTTAAACCTCACGATGGTATCACTGAACAACCGGAAACGCTATCGGCGCTGTCGCTCTACCCGAATCCGACGAACGGACCGGTTGCCATCGCGTATTACTCAAAAGGTTTACAAACGACTCTCATTGAAATCATCGCTGTCGACGGCAGGTCCGTCTGGAGTACCAGTGTAACGTCGCAACCCGGAAAAAACCTGATCCCGGTCACTCCCGGATCGCTTTCCAGGGGAGTCTATTTTGTGAGGTTGCGTGGCAACGAAGGCGTTTTGGGCGCACGTTTGGTGATCAGATAAAGCATGGAGCAACCACTATACAATACGCTGAGGCAATTTTCGTTAACTTGATAGTAACATTTAAAATATCTGATTGTGTCTGATTGCCTGGTAATCATTCCAACCTTCAACGAAAAAGATAATATCGAACGGATCATCCGGAAGGTATTTTCTTTATCCCGGAGCATGGATGTGCTGATCGTTGAGGATAATTCGCCCGATGGAACGGCTGGTATCGTCAAGTCCATGATGAATGAATTTTCCGGCCGGTTGTTCATTGAGGAAAGAAAGGGGAAGTTGGGATTGGGCACCGCTTACATCCACGGATTCTGTTGGGCTTTGGAACGGCATTATGAATATATTTTTGAGATGGATGCCGATTTTTCCCATAATCCCGATGACCTGCTGCGATTGTACGATGCCGCCAAAAATCAGGGAGGCGATCTGGTAATCGGATCCCGTTATATCACTGGGGTCAATGTGGTTAACTGGCCGATGGGAAGAGTGTTGATGTCGTACTTCGCCTCGACGTATGTCCGTTTCATCACGCGGATGCATGTGATGGATACAACCGCCGGTTTTAAATGTTATACCAGGAAAGTCCTCGAGACCATCGATCTGGATAAAATCCGCTTTACCGGTTATGCATTTCAGATCGAGATGAAATATACCGCCTGGAAGTTGGGATTCCGTATTCTGGAAGTGCCCATCATCTTTACCGACCGTACCCAGGGAGAGTCGAAAATGAGCAAAGGGATCTTTAAAGAGGCGGTGCTGGGTGTAATCAGCCTCAGGTGGAGAAGTATCATGGGGAAGATAAAACCTCAGAATGTCAGGGTATCCTGAAATTTACCCTAAACCATTATTATCGCATGCCGGAGGGTTATTTTATACATAACGCACTGATTGTTAATGAAGGGAAACAGTTTCCCGGATCTGTTCTGATTCAGGATGGCTTGTTTAAGGAGGTCTTTACGGGATTGCCGCCTGCCGATTTCATCCTGTCGTCCGGGATTATTTCTGTTGATGCACACAACTCCTATCTCTTTCCGGGCGTAATCGATGCCCACGTCCATTTCAGAGAACCCGGGCTGACTCATAAGGCCGACATCAGTACCGAAAGCCGCGCCGCTGTTGCAGGAGGAGTTACCTCTTATTTCGAGATGCCAAACACGGTGCCCAACGCCACCACCCTGGATAAACTGGAAGAGAAATTTGAGATCGCCCGAAACAGGTCGCTTGCCAATTACTCATTTTTCTTAGGCGCTACCAACGATAATATCGGGGAGATAGAAAAGGCCGACCCTGCCCGGATCTGCGGTTTAAAGGTGTTTATGGGCGCTTCCACAGGCAATATGCTGGTAGATGATGAGCGGGCGCTGGAGCTGATATTTTCACGATCGCCCTTGATTATCGCGGTGCACGCCGAGGAAGAGTCTATCATCCGGCATAATCTGGAACATTACCTTGGACAGTACGGAGCACAGATTCCCGTTTCGGCGCATCCGTTGATCCGGAGCGAAGAGGCCTGCTATACCTCTTCGGAAAAGGCAGTGAACCTCGCGCATAAATTTAATACCCGGCTTCACCTTACGCATGTTTCAACGGCACGGGAGCTGGATTTGCTCCATAATGACCAGCCGTTGAAGGATAAGAAGGTCACCGGTGAGGTCACTATTCATCACTTGTGGTTCGACGACCGGGATTATTCCGACCTTGGATCACGGATCAGGTGGAATCCCGCCATCAAAACCTCACATGACCGGGAAGCGCTGTTACAGGGACTTCTCGACGACCGGCTGGATCTGATCGCCACCGATCATGCGCCGCACCTCCGCCATGAGAAGGAACATCAATATACATCTTGCCCTTCGGGGGGGCCGATGATCCAGCACGCACTGGTGGCGATGCTCGGTTTTAAGCAGTCAGGTAAGATCACCCTTGAAAAGATCGTTGAAAAGATGTGTCATGCTCCTGCTGTTCGTTACCGCATTCATAAACGCGGATTCATACGGCAGAACTACTATGCCGATTGTGTTTTAGTTGACCCGGATGATCCCTGGACGGTATCGCAGGAGAATATTCTCTATAAATGCGGCTGGTCGCCCCTCGAAGGAGTTACCTTCAAATCTCGGGTCACTCATACCTGGGTGAATGGAGCGCTGGTATTTAACGAAGGTGCCTTCAACACTGACCGGAATGGTATGCGTATATCGTTTGATTATTGAATAAATCTGTAAAAATCAATATACAAAATGAAACAAAGATTACTTTTTTTTGTTGCCATTGCCTGCGCTCTTGCCTCCTGCCGGTTTGAGCACAAAGAGGTGGAGGAGAAATATGACGACGGTTCACCCAAGCGGGTATGCATTTACAAAGGAAGCGGCGAAAACCGTGAACTGATTAAAGAGACCACCTATTATCCCAACAAACAGCCACAAATGGAGGGTACCTATGCCAATAACAAGCGAAACGGAAAATGGACCTACTGGTACGAAAATGGAAAGGTTTGGAGCGAAGGGAACTTTGTGAATGGTAAATCCGACGGACGACGCGTTACCTATTTCGAAAACGGCAACATGCGATATGAAGGATTTTACAAAGAGGAAAACCGGGTAGGGAAGTGGCGCTTTTTTGACGACAAAGGACGTCTTTTACAGGAAATCGATTACTCAGCCCCCCCGAAAGAAACCCGGTAAACCCACCGCTGGTCCACTCGTCTACTCGTCCGCCAGTCCGCTGGTTACATGGTGCCATGGTGAAATGGTGCAATAGTGGAATGGAAATATGGTGTGAGCAATCTCCAGTCCGCTGGTCCGCCAGTCCACTGGTCCACTCGTCCGCCTGTCCGCCTGTCCGCTTGTCCGCCTGTCAACCGATTACTCCACCAGAATGCAAACCGGCAAATGGTCGCTGAATCCGCCATAATATTCCCTCGATCCTGCTGTCCGGTTCGGAACCATCTGCCCATTTTTGTTTTTATACAGCATCCAGTCCTTCTTTAAAATAGAAGCATACGGCGGGCGGATTACAGGGTTGTGACGCTTACCGGTTAACAGATTTCCCGTAACGATGATCTGGTCAAAGAGATCCCAGTCTTTGTAGAACAAGGTTCCTTCGCCCTTCAGGTAGTTCTCATAAGTCAGGTTATACAGGGCGTCCGGTTTGATCTTTCTTTCAATCCTTTGAGCTTTCAGAACCTCTGAGATGCTTTTATTCGCAGGTTCATCATTGAAATCGCCCATCAGGATGATTCGTGCTCCGGGATCAACGCATTGAACAGAATCGACATAATGTTTCAGAATGGTGGCGTTCTCCACTCTTTTCGATTCCGTTTTTTCTGCCGATCCTTCACGCGACTTCCAGTGGTTAATAAAAATATGAAAGGTGTCGCTTTGTGCATCAAATATCTTGATATAGAGCGCTGTACGGGTCTGGAACGTGGTCGCCGACGGGAGTGACTTATAACCTGCAAGATTTACTTTACCGGGCCGGTAGAGCACCGCAACGTCGATTCCACGTGGATCGCTGCCCTCCTCAAGAATGGCGCGGTATCCGCCGCACTGAAGTTCGGGAACCCTGATCAGATCTTCCAGAACCGCTTTGTTTTCGATTTCAGCGAGGCCGATTACCGCTGGCTGATCAATGCTGTCGATAGCCGACAACACCCGGGCTGTCTGGTGAAGTTTATACCGGTATCGCTCCCCGGTCCAGGCGACTTTCGATCCGGGCAGGAAATCCTCGTCATTCCGGGCGGGATCATCTATAGTGTCGAAAATGTTCTCTGTATTGTAAAACGCTATTGTAAAGGAACCGGCATGATGTTTCTGCGCAAAACCACCCGAAACACATACCGTTAGAATTAGCAGGAATATAGATAATGGCTTCATTTGACAGGAATTCATACAGGAGTAAGGATCAACCAACGTAAATTGATCCTGCCACAACCCTCCCCTTCAAGGGGAAGGCTGGCAGGATCAATCATTATACTAATCGGGGTACGATATTGTTAAGGATATAACTACACGAAAGCCCAGACAGGGTGAGGTACCTATTAGTCAACCACGATGACCAGGTACCTGGAATTACCCCAGAAAGCTTTATAATCATTGATCTGCAAGGCCTGGATGATTTTTTTATCACCCGAGAACTTATAGGAACTGGATGGATGGTTCGACAGGATCTTGGCTTTTTTGCTCAGGATTGAGATCTCAGTTACTTTACGGATATCGATTTTCGTGAACAAATCTTTATTGAAATCGGCTAAAATTTCACCGCTCTTGATGATTCCGCTCTTTTTAAGCTCCTTGTTGGTTCCGATTACATAGTAGGCAGTGTTTAATGCCTCATCCTGGGCCGCAATGGTTTGATTCTGACTGCTGATCTGAGATCCCTGTGTTTTGACCGTCCGCGACAGTGTGTCGATCTTCAGGTTGGCCATCTCAAATGCGCTGTTCAGTTTTGCAAGCCGGGTCCGGAGATCCTCTATTTCCGACGCTTTCGCGGCGATATCCTTTTGAAGTCTTTCAACCATCTTGTTGAGTTCGTCAACTTTCATGTTGGCATTTTTCAGCTTTCTGGTGAGGGCCGACAGGGTCTCTTTATTTTTCTGCATCAGACTGTAGATCGTCTGAATGTCATTCTTGATTTGTTCTTTTGCCGACAACTTTAATTCGCCTCCACGATCGGTCGTCAGGTTGATAATGTTTTCCTTTTGCTTGATGGTATCCAGTGTTCCCTGGATCTCGTTGATAGAGCGGATGAATTCATTAATTGCTTCATCCTTTTGCATGGTTTGACTCAGGAGGCTGTCATTCTTTGACTGCATTTCCTGGGCTTTTTTCTCGGCTTCACGGCCGCAGGCAATGAATACCGGAATCAGTAAAAGTACAAGATACTTTTTCATTTTGATGGTTTTAAAGTTGTTGCAAAATTAAGCAGAAATTTAGAATTTGTGATAAATCTTTTGCTGGAAGGGAACCCGTATCTTTACAGAAAAAAACGTGCAAAATCTTTCGGTTATACTGTTAAAACCCGGAAAGGATGCAGCCGTCCGCCGGTTCCATCCCTGGATCTTCTCAGGAGCAATCAGCCGGGCTGATGGAAACCCCGAACCGGGCGACATGGTGAGGATTGTCGATTCAAACCGGAACTTTTTAGCGCTGGGTCACTACCTGAAAGGCGATATCGCGGTAAAAATCTTTTCATTCGAAGAGGTTGATATCAGTCGTGATTACTGGCACCAACGGTTGTTGCAATGTTTCCTGAAAAGGCGCTCAATGGGAATTGCTACCGGAGAACCCGGCCAAGCGTATCGGCTGGTCTATTCGGAAGGCGACGGGTTGCCCGGACTGATCATCGACTATTACGACGGGGTGGCGGTCATCCAGGCTTCATCGAAAGGAATGCGACGGCTGTTACCCGTTTTCACTGAAGCGTTGACAGACATCTATAGTGAAAATCTAAAAACCGTCTATGATAAAAGCGACGACAAAGAGGCGGAGTTTACCTCAGGCAGCAGATTTCTGTACGGATCAAGCGACCGCGCCCGTATTCTTGAAAACGGCAACCATTTTCTGGTCGATTTTGTCAATGGTCAGAAAACCGGTTTCTTTTTGGATCAGCGCCTGAACAGGCTTTTTGCCCATTTTTACGCGAAGGACCGGGTCGTGTTGAATGCATTTTGTTACTCCGGCGCCTTCACAGTCTATGCCCTCCGGGGCGGAGCAAAAAAGGTCAGATCGGTGGATATTTCGAGGAAAGCGATCGATTGGACCATCGAGCATGTTGCGCTGAACGGCATGGATCCCTCGCTGCATGAGCCGGTTGTTGCGGATGTCAAGGATTTTCTGGTCACCACAAAGGATGCCTATGACATGATTATCTTAGACCCGCCTGCCTTTGCCAAGAGTCACCGGGTTTCCAACAACGCCTTGCACGCCTACATTCACATCAATGCAGCCGCGATGAACCGACTGGACCGGGGCGGTTTGCTGATGACTTTTTCCTGTTCACAGGCCGTTTCGCGCGAGATGTTCCGCGCTGCAATCCAGTCGGCCGCTATCGAAACGGGTCGCAGGGTATCGGTGTTGCATCAGCTCTCCCAGGGCCCCGATCATCCGGTAAATGCCTGCCACCCCGAAGGCGACTACCTCAAAGGATTAATTTTAATGGTCGAATGATGGAGCCCTTCTTCACCCGAAATAGAAGCTATTCGATTATATTTGTCTTTCATTTATTATCATGATTAAGGATTTGCCCAAACCCGGTGAATTTGCTGATTATTGGTCGCTCGATCCCACCATAGTCTTTTTGAATCATGGATCCTTTGGAGCGTGTCCCACGGCCATCCTGGAACGACAGGCTGAATACCGGCGCCGGCTCGAATCGCAGCCGATCAGGTTTCTTATCCGGGAGATGGAGGAACAATTCAACGCTTCACGTGAAAAAATTGCCGCTTTCGTCAACGCCCCACACCCGGATCTGGTCTTTGTTCAGAATGCCACTGCCGCGGTAAATGCGGTCTTCAGGTCGCTAAAGTTCAACCGGGGCGATGAGATTATCTATACCAACCATATCTATGCGGCCTGCAAACGGATTCTGGAGTTTGTGGCAGAAACCACCGGAGTGGTGCTGGTGGAGGCATCTTTCGGGTTCCCGATCCAAAATTCAACAACAATTACCGAGGCGATCCTCGCAAAGGTAACCCGGAAGACGAGGATTGTGCTGATCGACCATATCTCTTCTGCCACCGCACTGATCCACCCCGCTGAAGAGATTGTTGAATTACTGAACCGGCAGGGGATCGATACGATGATCGACGGAGCCCATGCCCTTGGGAGCATTCCCCTGGATCTGCAGAAATTGGGGGCGGCTTACTATACCGCAAACTGTCATAAATGGCTTTGCGCTCCAAAGAGTTCGGCGATCTTTTATGTTCGGCCTGATAAACAGGAAGGCATCTTTCCGGTTGTGATCAGCCATGCCGGTCATAAGGCTTCCTCCTTTGCCGAACGGTTTTACTGGCCCGGAACCTACGATCCTTCTGCGGTACTGTGCGTGCCTGATACGCTTGATTTCTTTTCATCGCTGGTTGAAGGAGGCTTCACAGAAGTGATGCAAAGAAACCACGATCTGTGCTTGAAGGCCCGTGACCTGATCTGCAAGCGCCTGAATATTCCGAAACCCTGTCCCGACGAAATGATCGCCTCCATGGCGACGATCCTGCTGCCCGAGAGCGCTCCGGGGATACCGGTTGACTATAAGAGTATCGATCCGTTTCAGGAATTGGTTTACCGCGAATATGGGGTAGAGGTTCCCTTCTGGTATGGACTGACACCGGTTCAACGCCTGGTCCGGATTTCAGCACAGTGCTATAATTCGCTGGATCAGTACCGTTATTTGGCCGAAATATTGTTTAACTGTAGAGAACGAAGATGGTCTGTGTAATAATAGATTTTTTTGTCAAACCGGCCGTGAATGTATATTTTTACATAAAAATAAACTAAATCCGATCCATATGAAAAAATTTCCGATTCTGCTAATCTTCCTCATTCCCTTGATGTTCCTTTCGTCATCCTGCAAAAAAGAGAAAGAAACCGAGATTACCTGCTCCCTGACCACCGCGCCTACCCAACCGCCTGTTGATATGAATGTAACCTATAAGGCAACGCAGACAGGCGACGGAACGATCTCTTCGCTTACTTACGTTACCATTACGGGCACTGTGACAGTAACCAATCCGCAGCTTCCATGGGAAGTGACCGTAGCCGTAACCACCACCACCAATGTCTCGATTGCCGCGGCCGGGACGGTAAAAAACGGCAGTTTGAATATTTCCTATGATGGTAACAGCGGAGGAGCGACCATTCATGGAAGTGATTTCTGTTCACAGGAAACGAACTGAGCAGAAGCCCCCTGACCAGGTTTCTTTACATCCTTCCAGTTCCACCATTTTAGCAGTTCCGGATCACGCTTCTCCGGCCTGGTCTCTGCGAAATAAATGGCGCAACGGAATGAATACAGCAGACATCTGTCCTGGACTACGCCTGCAAATTTATTAGAGCGTTCAAACAGATCCTCGGCGTTCCTGCCTTTAAGCATGTCGGCGCTCGTTATGCCTATATTCCATAAGTCATTGGCAATGGACTTCCCAATACTCGGAATCTGCATTAAATCCTTGATAGAGGCTTCTTTTGACATCCGTGAATAAATAATACCAGGGTTTAGGCAGGATCAAATGTAATAAATCAGGTACAAACTATTCATGGAAGTTTGACACAATTTCTTTATTGGATAAAAGGATTAAATATTCATAGATGTGCATTAATAAAACTGAAATAGTGATTACCTTTGTAAGTATGTTGGAATTAAAACACGAAAACAAGATGCGCTTGGTGACTATTTAAATCAACAATTTAATAATAACAATAAAAACCAGTTCAATGAAAAATTTAGGTGTTCTATTGTTTGCATTAATGATGGTCTTTAGTGCATGCGAAAAGTCGGACGACTCAGAATCAGAATCTGAATTCACAAACAAGATCGAACTTGGCACAGGGGTTAACCAAACCAACCCATTCATCCTGACTGGTATTGGGACTACGTTTTCTGCCAACACCACTATTTATTTCCGGCTGGAATCAAAGGATGACATGGGTGGATCGACCGTGAAGATTCAGGTCAATAAATCTGATGGATCGTCGTACGCTTCATGGAATTTTCCTGCCGCCCAGTCTTATGGACACATAATGGTTTCCTCGTTCCGTATTACTGATGCAGGAAGCTATACAGTAACTGGAATTCTGGTTACAGGAAACAAAACTGTTGCAAGCATCAATATTGTGATAAATTGAGCAAGACAATAGGAGTTCATAGGGCTTGACGGGTTCCATTAATAAACTGATGCCAAAATAATCCCCATCACCAGGAGGGCAATTTTTTCGTGTCAGAATTATCAGGGTTGATTCTGAAATTTGATGTTTTGGTTAACCTGCATTGAGGTAATTATACATGATCGAATTTCAGTTCTTTAATGAATGTCTTAAAATTTAAAATCCTGACTCCAAGGTCATTTTATGGCATTATTCCTGACTCCATTCCTGACTCCGATTACGTGTAATATCTACTTACCCCGTCCGTGACATACCTTGTATTTTTTACCACTGCCGCAGAAACAGGGGTCATTTCGACCAATTTTTGGTTTAAGGCGGTTCAAATCTTGAACGTAGTCAACTTCTTGCAAAGAGGGGATTCGAAACGAAAAGGTCGTGCCATTGACGTTGGTAATGGAAAAATCACCTAATGTAATAATATCCATTCCGATTAAGCAATCTGCGCCACCGCTTAAATCACCAAGTGTAACATTGACATCTTTGATACAAAGTCTTCCATCATATAAATGGACGTCTACAAGGAACACAGGTGTAAGTATCTTCTGTTGGCTGGCTGTGTTAACGTAAGTGAATGTAATTGGCTTCAGATTTAATGCACCCACTACGTTCTGGGAAATAACCGTGTTTGTGGCGCCTGTATCCCAAATGCCTTGAACCCTTTTCTTATTGGTAATATCAGAGGGTAAGGTGAACTCGACAGGAGTGACAAGTGTTCGCAGTCTGTTCCCTGCGTTAGCTTTGAGTGTAAAAGCGTTTGGGGGTGGGGTCTTACTCGGCATAGGCACGTCGGAAGGTTACACGAGAGTGGTATGTTTGTGTATAGCTATCATTCCCCGAATCGCAAAACTGAATCAAGAAAGTACCAACTTCATGTTCCTTCTGAGTGATATTATATGCTTCTGACTGGGAATCATAAACGCCGATAACCTGTTCATTTTTAATGACCAAGTACTTGCCCTTGTACTTTTTTACTAATTCATCCTGATGGGCTAAATAATATTTGAATTCCTTTTCTAACACAATACTAATGTTTTACAAAAGTGGCTACGTTATCGGATACGTTGTTGTAATAACACTCAAATATACGAAAAATCCACCAATTGTAATCAAAAAGCGGCAGATTTCTTTTGGGCTGACAAAAGTAGTAAAAATTTGACTTCAAGTACGGTTTGATTGATTCTTCCTTCAACTTGTTACCTGAACAATGATGAAATACATCACAGCAAGCCTCTAATAGCTAAATACTTTGGTTATCTTAGTTTGGTATGATATAAAGTTCCACCGCACAAAGCAATAGCTGTTTCATTATGCCCAGATACATTTATCCCATTATTAATTGCAGTTTCATTGTGCGCGATGATAGCTTGTTCACTATTCTGTATATTGATACCACTACCCAGAAAAGCGTTGACGGCTGTCAAGGCGCCATCATCACCATCAGTCCTGTAAAAGTTCATTGTTTTACAAATAAACTTATTTACCCGATACCGTTGATGTCGATTACAACTAAAAGAATAACGACGAAATTCAAATATCCCAGATTTAAGCCTTCGCACAAGATGTAAGTCAATTTTTCGCTCAGTATGCGGGTGTGTATTTTTCAGATGACGTTCAATAATTATATTCATAGATTTCAAAAAACGGTGAAATTTCATTTTCGGGCGGGTTTTCGCAATTTTTTCAAGCAACATACGTACATCCGTTGTATCCCTTTTCCCAATTTTATCCAAGATTACAAACCCGCAGAAAGCGCATATAGTCTTCCCATTGAAGATAGATAATGTTTTGTCAAATGTGTCGCTTTTCCATTCAGTTGTAGTCGTTAATCTACCTTCTGAAAACATAAAGGCTTGGTTATGGAGAATGAACGTTATAATGATACTCATATAGTAGTATTATCTTGTGGGTAAAAATAAGAATTAATCCAAATAACCGTATGTTTATCTGGGTTTCTAAATTCAGGGGGGATGATGGGATTTTTAAGGGTAAAATTCCCGTAGGTATTATTTGAGGCAGGGTTTCAGCATACTTTAGTTTTCTGGATTAATGGATTATCAAGTCACTTTTACCGCTTTTCACTTTTTCGCTTCCATAAAGATTGACCTTGACCTTTTTCGCATAGATGAATTGTTTAATCTTTTTGGATAATAAAGAGTTATAACAAGCAAATCTGAAAATGTTGCCGCAGTACTATCTTGACTCTGATATAACTATCTGTTATGTCAATGGGGTAAGAACGGACGGCACCGAAAAAGGCACGATGATGTGGGCGCGTGTAAAGGGCAAAACGGAGAATGACCTGATGAAGCTGCCGTTCAGGACAGCATATAATTTCCGCCCGCCGTTTATACTGTCGACGAAAAGGCTGAAAAACGAGTTGTTATACTACAAATATGTGACATGGCTTTATCCTGTCTGTCGTCCAGTATTCCCCAGTTACTTTATTACCTTGAAAGAACCGGGGCTGTCGACAAGAACGTAGGTATAGCCATCATCCATAAGATAATATCCACATTACAAAGCATTCCTTTACTTAGTTATTAATTATCTTTGGCTAAACTGTTAGCCAATGGAAAACAAGACCACAATCACACGTCAAGAGCTTTATGATATGGTTTGGAAGGAATCACTAACCGCCATTTCGAGAAGGCTCAAAATACCCTATTCACATCTGCGTAAAATTTGCAACCAAATGCAGGTACCTGTGCCACCAAACGGTCACTGGTCAAAACTAAAGTTCGGTAAACAAGCTGAAATCATTGAGTTGACACAGGATTATACTGGGGTAAATGAAATAAAATTGTATCCCAGCCAAAATGAAGTTGGTAAGCCAAATATTTTGACCTTCCATAAAAAAACTGCGGCAGACTTAATCAAAGAGGATACATCTTTAACCTTGAAGGTTCCTAAAACGCTTACCAATCCTGATGAACTGATTTTACCTGCACAGAAAGCATTAACGGAGTACAAATACAGCAAATATGACGATACTGGAATGGCTCGTTACAATGGTTGCTTTACCATAAGGGTGTCACGTGGCAATATCGGACGAGCAGTACGGTTTATGGATACCTTGATTAAGTTGCTCAGGGCAAGGGGGCACATTCTCACAACAGAAACCACTTATTCAATTCACATTGATGAGGTATCCTTTGACTTCAAACTGATGGAAAAGACAAAGAAAGCCACCCAAGAAACAAAATGGGGGTCTGTGAAATATGAAAGTACTGGGCAACTGTACTTTGAAATCAAAGGATTCGGCGGCAGAATTTGGATTGACGGCAAAGTGCTAATTGAAGAAAGGTTGGCTGTTATACTGGCAAAGATTGAATCAGATGTCAATGAAATGTTGGAATGTTGGCGCCAAAATGCAGAACGCAAGCGGGAACGAGCAGAAAAGGAGCGCATCATCCGGCAACAGCAGCAGCGCATAGAGAAGGAGAAATCCGATTTCTACAACCTTTTCGAACAAGCGAAACGATGGCAACGAGCCAGATTTATGCGTGATTACATCAAAGCGGTTAAAGACTGTGCTATTGAACGAAAGGAACTTTCTGAAGACCTTCAGAATTGGATTGACTGGGCAACCAATAAAGTTGATTGGTACGACCCATTGGTTAAGAAAGAAGATTCGCTTCTTGACAATGATGATGTGAATAAGATTTTAGAATGAAGCAACGTCCAACACGATTGCGATTAACCCAGATGTTGATGTACCTTCACTACTAAAGATGGTCGGTCAGAATTCATGGGCAGTGATGCAGCGATATTTCAAAGTTGACAGACAGCGGATAATCGAAAAAATGAAGAAAATAAAGGTGTTCGAAATCTAAATCTTTGTATGGATATTAAAATCAAAGCCGTCATCACTGGAGCCACCGGTATGGTCGGTGAAGGTGTATTGCACGAATGCCTGCTTCACCCAGCCGTTGAATCCATCCTTGTCATGAACCGCAAGTCCTGTGGCGTATCACATCCGAAGCTGACGGAGATCATCCATTCCGATTTCTTTGACCTCTCAACCATCGATTCCCAGCTTTCGGGCTACAACGCCTGTTTTTTCTGCGCTGGCGTATCATCGGTTGGAATGAAGGAACCAGAATACACTAAGGTAACCTATGATCTGACATTGAGCTTTGCCAAGACCCTGAGCAAGCTTAACCCTGATATGACCTTCTGCTACGTTTCCGGCACTGGAACGGACGGCACCGAAAAAGGCAGGATGATGTGGGCGCGGGTGAAGGGCAAAACGGAGAATGACCTGATGAAGCTGCCATTCAGGGCAGCATATAATTTCCGCCCACCGTTTATGCTGCCGACCAAAGGACTGAAAAATGCACTGCCTTATTACAAATATGTGACGTGGCTATATCCTGTCTGTCGCCCATTGTTCCCCAGTTACTTTATTACCCTGAAGGAACTGGGGCTGGCGATGGTCAACAGCGTGTTATATGGCTTTGAAAAGAAAATATTGGAAGCGATGGACATTGTGAGGTTGGCGAAGAAAACCAGTGGATAATTTGAAAATGCTTACCTTCGTCTTATGAAATATTTTATCCTAACTATATTATGGATTTCCTATTTTGTACTCCACAGTGCCTTGATAACTCCCAAAGTCACCGACTTCCTGAAAAATAAACTGGGTGAATCATACAGGTTCTACCGATTATCTTATAACATTTTTGCACTCGTTTCAATAATTCCTGTAGTTCTCTATACTAATTCAATACGACAAACGCCATTCTTTATTTGGGATGGCTATCTGCTTGCCGTTCGTTACCTAATGCTGGCTGTTGGCTTACTCTTATTCTATGCAGGTGCCCGACAGTACGATATGTCCACGTTTTTAGGAATCAAACAAATCAGAAAAACAGTAGGCCATAACCTCATAAACGCCACAGGAAAACTTGATTCCACTGGGATATTAGGTGTTGTGCGGCATCCTTTTTATACGGCGCTCTTCCCCTTGTTCTGGGCAACCGATCTGGATGTCACCACGCTTATAGTAAACATAATTATGTGAATCAAGGGTTAAAAATCAAATAAATCAGTGCCGCGGCTAATTTGCCGAA
>CAZGIM010000012.1:0-143448 GCA_964525995.1 uncultured Prolixibacteraceae bacterium
CCATTATGTTTTTCGGATTAGCTAACGTTATAAATATACAGATGAAAATGGAAAACGAAATTTTCCCTAATCGCTATTATCTAATCGCTATTCACTATTCACTATTCACTATTCGCTATTCACTGCTCGCTAATCTCTTCTCACGGATTTACCGTCACGCTATCGACCAGGTACTTTGTATCGCCTCGCCACCAGAGCGAACCGTTTTTCTCCCGGTAATGAAGCGTCAGGAAATACCCTTCAAATTGCTCCAATTGCTTGGCGACTTTCTCATCAGCCACTGAGAAATAAAACTTTTCGGATGCCAGGGTCACATTTTTATTACTCTGAACACTGCTCATTATAAGTTCACCCTCATAAGTCTTGAAAATAACGCCGCGGTAAGAGAATTTTTGCAGTAGTCCTGCCCGGTGTCCTTCTGAATAGGTGAAATAAAATTTCCAATAGATAAAAATGGCTCCAATAATGACCACTGCCGAGATAAACCAGATTAAAAATTTTCTCATAACAGCAGGAATTTGGGTTTTTACAAACATACGAACTTGAAGCGAGCTTTAATAATCTTTTGCATTTTTTCAGAAATCATTTTGTGAATCAAAATTATTTCTGAAATTCGCAAGTTTCAAAATCCTACCGCATGGATTCCAAGTCTACGAATCTCAACTCCGTTTTTGAATCTACCATCCGTAAAAACTGGGAGCTCATGGCGCTTTCGGATTACGGTGGAGAGGCGAACACCTACCGGGAAGTGGGACAAAGGATTGCCGGAATACAATCCATTTTCAGGGATTACGGAATCCGGAAAGGAGATCACATCGCCCTGCTGGGGAAAAACTCCGCATCCTGGGGGATCATCTATCTGGCCACAGTGACTTACGGTGCCGTGATCATACCGATCCTTCCCGATTTCAAGCCGGCCGACCTCCACTATATCATAACCCACTCCGATTCGGTGCTGCTCTTCGTTGAGGACACCATTTTCAGGGATTTGGATTTTGAAGCGATGCCCCTGCTTCGGGCATCCCTGAAAATTCAGGATCTGACGGTTTTAGCTGAACGGGGAGCGCAGGTTGAGCGCAGTAATATCGATATCAGCCGGATCACTCCGGAACATATCGTCTTTCCTCCATCACAGGGAGAAGATGTCGCGGTGATTTCCTATACATCCGGAACTACGGGATTTTCAAAAGGAGTTGTCCTCCAGCACAAGAGTTTATTAGGGAATATCCTGTATGCACAAAGGAATATGCCGCTCAACCCGCGTGACAAGCTCCTCTCCTTCTTACCCCTGGCCCACACCTATGGTTGCGCATTTGAATTTCTCTTTCCGTTTACCCTTGGCTGCGATATCACCTTCCTGACCAAAACCCCGTCACCCAAGATCATCATGCAAGCCTTCCAGGAGATCAGGCCCTCCCTGATCCTGTCGGTTCCGCTGGTCATCGAAAAGATCTACAAGTCGCAACTGATTCCGGCCCTGCGAAAGCCCACCATTGCTTTCATGATCCACATCCCGCTGCTTAACAAAATCATTTACAAAAAGATCCGTGATAAAATGTACGGGGTTTTCGGGGGTAATTTCAGGGAGCTGGTCATCGGCGGCGCCCCCTTCAATCCGGAAGCAGAACGGTTTTTCAGAAAGATGCGGTTCCCATTCACCGTCGGGTACGGCATGACTGAGTGCGGCCCGCTGATTTCCTACACATCGTGGAAAACCACTGAATTAGGCGCTTCGGGAAGGGTTGTCGATGAGTTGGAAATCCGGATCGATTCAGACGATTCCGCCCGTAAATCAGGGGAGATCCAGGTTCGCGGAAATCATGTGATGTTAGGTTATTACAAAAATGAAGAAGCTACCAAAGCCGTCATCGATGATACAGGGTGGCTCCATACAGGCGATCTCGGGGTGATAGACCAAAAGGGCAACATCTATATTAAAGGCCGCAGCAAGAGCATGATCCTGGGGGCATCGGGAAAAAACATCTATCCCGAAGAGATCGAAGCGATGCTCAACAACCGCTTTATGGTTCAGGAATCGTTGGTAATCGACCGTGATGAACGGCTCATTGCACTGATCTATCCCGACTTCGATGCCGTGGAAAAGGCCGGCCACAAACACGAAGATCTTCCCGTGATATTCAAGGAATACCTTCACGATCTCAACCACCGGTTACCGAAATATATCCGGGTGGTCGACTTCGAGATCGTCCCCAATGAATTTGAAAAGACTCCCAAGAAAAGCATTAAAAGGTTCCTGTACAAGTAGGAAAGAGGACTGACTTTTACCGTCGACGACCTTCTGCCAGGTCGTTTTATTCGCGTTTTTCTCCCAATCATTGGTTTTTTTCCTAATTTTATGGGTTTTCTTATAAAACCAGACCATGAAAAATTACTTGTTAACCTGCACCCTGTTGATGCTGTTGTTCATCACCGGGTCACTTTCAGTTGCTCAGAAATACGATCTTTCACAAACGCCGCCCTTCGATCCGCTGGTCAGGACCGGCATCCTTGATAACGGTATGCGCTATTTCATCAGGGCCAATAAACTGCCTGCCAACCGGGGTGAATTCTACATCGCGCACAATGTAGGCGCCATCCAGGAGGATGATGATCAGAACGGACTGGCCCACTTCACCGAGCATATGGCATTCAACGGAACCAAGAATTTCCCCGGAAAGAATCTTCTTGATTACCTTGCTACCATCGGTGTGAAATTTGGCACGAATGTCAATGCAGGCACCGGACTGGAACGAACCATTTATAATCTGTCGAATGTTCCCCTACCGCGCGAAGGCATCATCGATACGGCCCTGCTGATTCTGCACGACTGGTCGAATTATATATCCTTTGAGTCTGCCGAGATTGACCTTGAGCGCGGCGTGATCAGGGAAGAATGGCGCATGTACGGTTCGGCGGGAGAGCGTATGAACAATGAACTGGCCCCGATCATCTACAAGGGATCGAAATATGCCAAACGGAATATCATCGGCGATACCGCCGTCATCAACCATTTCAAACATGAGACCATCCGGAACTTCTATAAAAAATGGTACCGGACCGATCTGCAGGCCATCATAGTGGTGGGCGATTTTGACGTGGATATCGTTGAGGCCAAGATTAAAAAACTGTTCAACACCATTCCGAAAGTCGAAAATCCTGCGCCCAAAGAGGATTACGACCTTCCCGACAACACCGATCCGTTGATTGGCGTAGCTTCCGACAAGGAAGCGACCGCGACGGTGGTGAATGTAAGCTTCAAACACAAGGCCATTCCCGACAATGAGAAAAATCTGGGATACATGCGGCTTCAACTGATCCGGTCGCTGATCAATTCGATGTTCGGACAGCGTATGATCGAATTAGCCAACAAGGAAAATCCACCCTTCCTCTTTGCCCGTAGTTATTACGGATCCTTTACCCAGACCAGGGATGCATTCACCGCGATGGCCCAGGCATCAAACAACCAATCGCTTCAAGCCCTTACTGCTTTGCTTACCGAGATGAACAGAGCGGGACAATATGGTTTTACTCCCGGGGAGTTCGACCGCGCCAAAGCCGAACTGAACCGGCAGTACGAATCGCGTTATCTCGACCGCGACAGACGCAAGAACCGGGAACTGGTGTATCCCAACATAGCCTGGTTTATGAACCGCACACCCAATCCCGGACTTGAATTCGAATACGATTTTACCATGGCCGAACTGCCCGGGATCACTCTGGATGAAACCAACGCGGAAGTAAAAAAATACCTGCGCAACGACAATCAGATCGTGACGGTAACCGGTCCCGATAAACCCGGGGTGACCCTCCCCTCAACAGATGAGATCGTAGGTGTGATCGGAACCTGCGCGAAGATGAAAATCGAACCCTATGTTGATGCCTTGTCATCAAAAACACTGATCAACCGGGAGCCGGTCCCCGGCACGGTTGTCAAATCGGCCGATAATGAGGTCTTTGGAGCTACCGAATGGACCTTATCGAATGGTATCCGGGTGGTTTTCAAGCCCACCGACAACAAAGAAGATGAGTTGATCATCCGCGGTTTCTCTCCCGGCGGAATCAGTCTGCTTCGTGATGATCTGGTCCATCCGGCCGAGCTGTTTTCGAGTGCCGTAAACCAGATGGGACTCGGTCCCTTTTCACGGACCGAACTGACCAAGCTTCTTGCCGGCAAGCGCGCCAGCCTCCAGCCGGGATTGTCGAGCGAACAGGAAATGATCAATGCCCGTACCTCGCCGAAAGACCTGGAAACTGCACTTCAACTGATCTATGTCTTTTTCACCAATCCACGCTGGGATGAAACCGATTTCAAAACATGGCTTGACCGGTTGAAATCAAACTATATCAATGCTGCGTCCGAACCACGGACGGCCTTTAGCGATACCATCGCGGTGATGATGAGCAACCATCACCCGCGTGCTGTTCCCATCTCCTATAAAACCCTCGACGATATCACCCTCGATAAGCTGAAAACCATTTACAAGAAATCGTTTGCCGATGCCGGATCCTTCACCTTCCTGTTTGTCGGTAAAATAGATCCGACCGCACAGAAAGCCCTGATCGAAAAATACCTGGGATCACTACCCACCGAGAAGCGCGATAAGAAGTGGAAGGACGACGGGGTTAGGCCGCCAACCGGCAAAGTGGTCAATGACTTTAAACGGGAGAATAAAACTCCGCGCACTTCCATATTTGTGAACTTCAACGGCCCGGTCGAATATACTCCGGCAAACAAACTTTTAGGCGCGGCCCTGCGTCATATTCTGGAGCTCAGGTACGTTCAGTCGATACGTGAAGATGAAGGAGGAACTTACAGCGTCAGAGCCTCCTGGAACCTCGAAAGATATCCCGAACCGGGATTCATGCTGAATATCAGTTTTGACACCGACCCAGCAAAAGCCGACAAGCTGATCGAAATCGTGCACCGGGAGATTACCAAAATCGTGGAACGGGGCCCAACCGATCTGGATCTTCAAAAAGCACGCGAATACCTGCTAAAACAAAGGCCGGAGGACATGAAGGAGAACGGTTGGTGGTCGAATATCCTGTTTGATCAATACTTTAATGGACTGAATTACCTGACCGGTTATGAGAAAATGGTGTTAGGCCTGAATTTGAAATCGATTCATGACTTTGCCGCCAAAACGCTGACCAAAACCAATGAAGTCCAGGTGGTCATGCGACCTGACGGACAGGAATGATGCGGAATGATGTAACAGCTCTCTCATTATTTAAAAAATCAGATCTATGGAATCAAAAGGATTTAAAAACTGGTGGTTTTTAGCCCTGAACGGGCTGGTGCTCATGGCTTTCGGATTGCTGGTTCTCTTTTTCGACCAGGAACAGATCAAGCAGTTAATCCACTATTTCGGTATTATCGTCCTGGTAATCGGTGCAATCCTTTTGCTGTTTGGCATCAACAATCTGAGGCGTGACAAATCAGGCACGGTGATCCTGATTGAGTCAATTGCCGCCATCGCAATTGGGCTGGCATTAATTTTCTACCCTCAGGCCTCTCTTGCCCTGTTCCTGATCATGACCGGCATCTGGATTATCATCGTTGGGATCATCCAAATGGTCATCCTGGTCAACATCAAACGCATGCTCAACAACAAGAATATCCTTTTTATAAACGGATTGCTGACGGTCGGGCTTGGGATTGCCCTGCTCTTTAATCCTTTCCTGTGGGGTGTTTTTCTGATCAAACTGATTGCCGTGATGTCAACCTTGTTTGGTTTGGTACTGATCTATTTTTCCTTTGTCCTTCGTACTGTTAAAAAGATAGAGGAGACTGAAAAGAGCATTACTCCCAACGACCGAACATGAAGCGCCTGAAAGGTCTGATACTGCTATTTTTCCTGACGGCAGGGCCGGTTGTGGCACAGCACTATTTCACCCGGACCTATACGATTGCCGACGGACTTCCTGCGACGCCGGTATATAGCCTTACCCAGGACACGTCAGGGGTGATGTGGTTTGCCACACGGTCGGGAATTTCAAGCTACGACGGGACTGTATGGAAGAATTACACCCGGAAAGAAGGACTTTCATCATACGGTTATTCCTGGATATATTGCGATGAAAAGGGAACGATCTGGGCATTTCCGAATAACGGTGAACTCATCGCCGAAAGCTTTGACGGCAAGGTCTGGAACCGATATCCGGTTTCCAATCAACCCACCCATACCATTTTCTATGGTGATTTCGGAGTATTTTACGAGGACGGAGCCCCCGTGCTGGTTGCAGCAGCTTTCGACTCCGGAATCTACCTGTGCAGGAACCGGGAGTGGCGTCGTTTAAATCCCGGAAATAATGTTCCGGCGAAAGTCTTCAACGGACTGAGCATCTATGCCGGCCAGATCTATTGCGCTACCGATCAGGGCCTGTATGTCATCAAAAAGGACAAATGGTACCCTTTTTCACCGCAGGTCAAACTGCCATCAAAGGATATTGTTACCGTCCTGGCCGTTAAAAATCCGGCTCCTTCAAATCCCCGGGTCCGGGTGTGGCTCATGGGTGAAAAATGGATTGGATATATCGAGGAAAATCGGTTTGTACAGATTACCCCGAATTACAAATTCAGCCTCCGGCAACAATGGGAAAACTCATTCATTACTGCTGATGAGGCAGGGAATATTTTCTTCGGAAGTCCGTATTATGTTTATAATTATCTCGTCTCCCAGGATAAATTATTGGTTTTTAATCATAAAAACAGCCTGATTTCAGAAGGTGCAACCGATGTTTTCGTTGACCGGGAACGCAACACCTGGTTTACCGGATATCGGGGCATTACACGCATACCTTCGCCCCGGTTTGTACATTATACCAATAATGAAGGCCTTTATGACAGCGAAGTTTCGGCTGCGCTGGAACTTAGTCCGGGATCCTTTGTATTTGGCCATAACGGGGTTCTATCCTATTTAAAAAATGGGAAGTTTGATTATCTGAATCTGGATTACACAGGTTCGAGCGGGATCCATGAGACCCGCATCATAGATTTGGATCTGGACCGGTCTGGAAATCTCTGGGCTGCAGCGTCATCATTAGGTGTTGCAAGAATTGATAAAAACAGAAAAATCACCTGGTTTCATCCCGACCGGTCTGACAAGGAATATTTCAGTTCTATTCTCATGGCCGGTGACGGGACGCTTTATGCCTCTACCCAAAAAGGGTTATACCGGTTTCTGAACAATCATTTCTACCCGGTGAATCTGCCAATCGATACCCATTTCTATATTAGGAAGTTGTTCAGGGGCAACGGTAACAGTATTTTCCTGGGCTCTTTAAGTTCGGGGTTGGTTGAACTCAATCTCAACGGCTCCATTAAGACTTACACGGCTCCGGATAAAGCCGGTAACAGCATTTTTTCGTTTTTTATTGACTCGCAGGACCGGTACTGGGTAGGCACGGCCGATGGGTTATACCGGATCGAGGATGACAAACTTACAAAGTATATAAAGGGGAACTTTCGTATTGACGATGCAGTATATCTGATCCTTGAAGATGGATTGGGCCGGCTCTGGTTCGGTACCAATGTCGGCATCTATCGCTGGGACGGCGGCAGGCTCGATCACTTCATGGTCAATGACGGCCTGACTGGACTGGAAGTAAACCGGGATGCCGGTTTCATTGATTCGCAAAACAATATCTGGTTCGGAACGATAAACGGGGTGACGATCTATCAACCGGCTTATGATTATGATCTTCGTCAGGTTCCGCCTCCCCGTGTGCAACTAATATCGATGTTGATCAAAACCGACACTATACCGGTATCGGATAATATAACCCTGTCGTCGGATCAGAACACCCTCGACTTCACATTCAGGGCGGTATCTTTTATTGATGAAAAACAGGTCTTTTACAAAACCTTTTTAGAAGGCTATGATTCCGACTGGTCGGCAGAGTTCCATCTTGCCGACAATGAGTACCGGTATCACAATCTGCGTCCGGGTACCTACCGGTTTCACGTGAAAGCCCGCAACGCATTGGGCATCTGGAGTGAACCCGTAAGTTCGGGGGTCATTAAAATCAGTCAACCTATCTATTTTCAAATCTGGTTTATTATACTTGCCCTGATCTTTATCGGATTGATGGTCTATGCGATTGTGCGGTATTTTCTGATGACACGGTACAATCTCCGGCTGGAACAAACTGTCGCGGAGCGGACTAATGAGCTCAGGTTATCGGAACAGAAGCTTCAGCAGAGTAACCAGGCCAAAGACCGGTTTTTTTCAATCATCGCGCATGACCTGAAAAGTCCGTTCAACGCTATACTTGGTTTTTTGGATATCCTTACTGATAAGAATTACCTCCTTACCAAGCAGGACCAGGAACGAATCCTGGGGAACACTAAAAAAGCTGCCACCCATACGGCCGATTTACTGGAAAATCTTTTAGCCTGGTCGCGTACCCAACGAAAGGAGATCACACTGAATCGTGAAACCTTTGACCTGACTGCATTGGTTCAGGAAAATATGCGATTATTAGAACCCGTGGCAAAAAATAAAAATATCGTTTTGAATATGACCGTTAAGGAGTCGTTCAGTGTTTTTGCCGATCGGAACATGATCAACACGGTAATCCGCAATCTCATCTCCAATGCCATCAAGTTCACCTTTCCCGGGGGTAATATCCGGATTATGATCAGTCAGAATCATAACGAGATTCTCACGACCGTCGCCGATAATGGGTGTGGTATGACAGACCAGGTTTCCGGAAAGTTGTTCAAACTGGATGAACAGGTTTCCACAAAAGGAACCAACAATGAATCAGGAACCGGCCTGGGGCTGATCCTCTGTCATGACTTCATCATCCTTAACCATGGCCGGATATGGGTTGAGAGCGAACTGGGTGTCGGAAGTTCTTTTCACTTCACCCTGCCAATGGCGTGATCCTGAAACACAGGCTCAAAAAGTTCACCGTTTAAGAAAAATCACCTTGACATGTTCGGTAGTATCATTTGAGCTGAAATTCACGAAACACAAAGTTTCTGTCTCAGAATCACCGAACAGCTGACTGCGGTCTAAAGTAAGGGTATATATTCCGGGCCTTTCGCCTTCCAGGGTCCTTGAAAACAGTCTCTTTCCTGTGATATCGGTGATCTCGATGGTAGTTGCCGAAACCTGCTGTACCTGGTATGTGATATTCAGAAATTCGGAGCAGGGATTGGGAAATACCTTTATTTTCTGCGAATGTCCCGTTAATCCAGGTCTGACGGAGATGATGGTCGAATCGTAGCCTCCCGAGAGGCAAATTACTGCTCCGTTACGACCGCCAACTACGGCTTCCATCGTGCTGTCGCCCACAATATCCGGGATGGCATCCAGAGCATCGATGGGAGTGCTGCTACCCGACTCTTTGAGAATTGCTCCATTAGGCCCGTTCAGGAAATAGACCCTGTTATCAACGTACAGTGTACCTATGCAGGCGTCATTATATCCGTCGAAGGTGATGTCGCCCATATTGGTAACATTCCACGATTTATCCGACAGGGGTTGCTGCCAGATCATGGTATTGGTATATCCGTCAACAATCACCCCTTTGGCTCCGCTGAAGCCGACGATAAAATCGGGATGGGTATCCTTGTTAACATCGCCCATGTCTTCAAAACGAAGCAGAAGGGTGTTGCTCTGGATCACGCAGGTACTGACCTGATTGCCCGAAACGGCGTTGTGAAAATGAACCAATCCTTCAAAATTACCGGAGGCCACATCACGGATCCCGTCGCCCGTTACATCGTCGATCTGGATCAATGCCCACACGGATGTACCCTGCGGGTAAGAGGTCCAAAGTATGGATCCGGTGGCTCCGTTGATACCATACACCTTCGACTGAGTTTCGTTAGCATTCGAGGCGCCCGCAATCACATCGGGTTTTCCGTCGTTAGTGAAATCATCGACCCCGATCACTGAAAATACCGGGCCGCCGGTCGGGCAAATCCACAACGGCAAACCGGTAATACCATTCAGACAAAATACACAGCGGGGACCGGTATCGTTTCCATCGTTGCCTGCGCAGCCAAGCACGTCATTAACGCCGTCGTTGTTATAGTCATACTTGTTGTCAACCTGGTAAACCCAGCCGCCATCGCCGATTGCATGGGTGTCGTACCTCCACAGCGGCGCACCGGTTTTCCCCGATAATATCCTGATAGAGCGATCACCCCCCGTAGTTCCGATCACCACATCCTGATACCCGTCGTTGTTGATATCCTGGATAACCGATAGCGAGTTCTGGTTATACACATTTCCCGAATAGATCTCAGTAGCCCACATGACATCGGCTTCTCCTGAGGAATTTCCGTTCAGACACCGTACATAATTATCCTCCGAGCAAATGATCACATCATCAACGCCATCGCCGGTAATGTCGCCGATCGGGTGAATGGCTTTGGGGCTATTATCAAAACCTGTGGTGATCAGATAACTCCACAAAGGGGTTCCGAGCGGATAATAGGTATCGACACCGCTCCCCGTCAGGTTGACCGGAAACGGATTTTGTGTGGGGTCGTTTGATTCGATATTCAGAATGCCCGAATAGAGGTCACCGGCTTCGGGATGGAACCAGATTCCGATCAGGAAGGTTTGAAGCGGCGTTAGTGAGATCGGCAGTACAAGGTCCTGGTCGATGATAAAGTGGGGATCGTTTATTGGCAGGGAAGAGATCACCAGGTTCTGGTTCCCGTCGTTGGTAACGGGCAGATACCAACGGCTGTAAGCTCCCTTCCGGCGTTGTCCCCAATCGTGGGAGGTCTCCTGTATATTAAGATGGGGCCCTGAATAAACAGCATCCCCGGTCAGCGAAACGGTCACCGAGGGATGGATGGGGTCGTTTGAGTTGATATTGATCGTGGTATTGAGGGGTCCGGCTGCAACCGGCTGATAAATCAGAGGAACATTGATCGAGCCCCCCGGGGTAACGGTGGCCGGCATCGAAAGCGTCGTGGAAATCGGATCTCCCGTAAGAATATCGATACTGGTGATAGACAGGTTGGCGGTTCCCGTATTTTGAACCTGGCAATTCCATGTTGCCGAGCTGCCGATGGTAACGGTACCATAATTGTGAGCGGTGACAGGGACACTGATCGCCGGGGTTCCGGTGCCCAACAGGTCAACCTTGTAAAGTGTACTTCCACCTCCCAACGGACCGTCGCAGTACCACAAATAGGTTCCGTCATACACGATGCCCGATGGTTTTGAGCCTTGTGAGGCATGGCTCTCCAGTACAGTTCCGGTTGACGATACTTTGTAGAGCATATTGGCATTGTAATCGGCAATCCAGAGGTTGCTGCCGTGCATGCAAATATCCCAGGGTTGGTTGGCCGGTGGGGTGAACTGCGAAAGGACCGTCCCTGAGGAGTTGATGTGATACACGGTTCCCGGATCGGGATAATAGGTACACACCCAATAACTTCCGTTGTCGTAAGCGATTCCCGACATATAATGGTTCGGGAGGGTCAGATTTGAAACCGTAGCTCCGGCAAGAGTGAACTCAAGCGCAGTTGAGGGTTGCGATGAACCTGAGGGCTGGTTGATCGTCACCAGATTGGGAGTTTTGTAAGTCAATCCGTAAGCATCGTCAAACGGTCCGGAACAAAGAAGGGTATTGGTGCCGCTTGAGGGATCGAACCGATAAACCTTATCACCATCGACTCCATAAATTCCGAAATAGATATACGAGCCGTCCCACGCCAGTCCCGAAGCCTTTCCCGGGATCGAATAAGAGGCTACAATAGACCAGGATAAAGGGCTTCCTGGAAGAGAGGGCGCTTGTGCCTGCAATTCGGCGCTGTAAAGCAAACATCCTGTGATCCATAAAAATACAACTGGAAAAAGGTTCTTTATTTTCATAATGATACCTGTTTAGGAATAACCCGATTTTCCGGCTAAAGTTAAGCAATAATTTTTGTTTTAAAAATTTATCCCCCATGAATTTGTGATCTCGACGCACACGTCGGTCAAGGCGCTGGTGGTAGTTGTCTCCGTTTGGTATTTAGCTTTCTGGATCGCCCGGAAGCTGAAGGTTGATCCGGAGATGTCAACGATACTGGTTCAGTCATTCAATATCGTGATCACCTTTGTGGTAGCCTGGTTGCTTTTTAATTTTTAGGATCAGGGTTCTATCCAAAGGACCGAGTTTCCTGTGCCGAATTCATTATCTTCCCACAGCTCATTCGCCGGATCCATGATCCATTTGCCATCAACCACAAATTTGTAGGTGTACTTCCCGGGTTGTAGACAGAGGGAAAAGGACCAGATGCCGTCGCGGTGGGCCATCCGGTATCCGGAACGACTCCATCCGTTGAAATTTCCGGAGACGCATATTTCGCGGGCTTCCGAAAATCCTTTAAGGGTAAATGTGTGGTTCGGTTTCACCGCCAGGAATGAATTGGTGAAGTTGCCTGAACCGATAGTACTGGGATTGGTGGGATCAATCATCCATGTTCCGTCCACAATATACTTATACTCATAATTTCCCGGGCCGAGCACGTACGGGAGTTCCCATCCGTTCCTGATGCGGGTCATAAACAGTTCTTCCTGGTTCCAGCCATTAAAATTACCCGACAGAATAATTTTTTCGGCATCCTGATAACCGTTCAGCCTAAAAATCATTGTATCCCCGATACTCATGTAGGAGTTCACGTTCCCGCGGCCGTCCGGTCGGTTTACTTTACAGGCAGGATCATTGATCCAGTTGTTATCAACGATGAACTTATAGGCATGGGTACCTTCACGGATATAGGCCGACAGCACCCAGGCCCCCCGGAAAGGGATCATGTTCAATTCATTGGTCCTCCAGTTGTTAAAACTGCCTGCAACCACTACATTCCGGGCAGTGGAATGGCCCTTCAGCACAAATCTGTAATTGTAACAAAAGAACACGGAGTTAAAATTTCCGTAGGTATCATTTTCGGTAAGTTTGTTATAGGGATCGGTACTCCATTTTCCGTCAACAATATATTTGTAGGTGTATTTTCCCGGGGCAAGCCGAAGTGTCACGCTCCAACCCGAATCGGATTTTTGCATCGGGGTCTGCATGGTGCTCCAGTTATTGAAGGATCCTGAAAGATAGATGCTTCGGGCATTTTGCCTTCCCGGTAAAAAAAACCGGATCCGGTTGTTGCCGGCCTGGATGACCGAATTAAAAGTCAACCGGTTGATTCCGTAAGGTTGGGATTCTCTGAGGACGGAAGCCGCTATCTTTATCATGATATCGTCAACCAGGATGACCTCATTCTGGTCATATTGCTGTCCGGCAGTAAGGGTCGATTTTACCAGTTCATATCGGGTTGTTCCCGTTTTTCTGATAGTCCAGACGACCCCCCTGCTGACCAGGCTTGTTTTTCCAGAGAAGGCGCCGGCAATCAGTGCACTGTCGAGGTCGAAAATAGTCGATACCTCTTTTAACTGCGAAGCGCTCCACTGTTTATCGATGGTAAAGATCAGCTTTCCGTCATCAAGGCGGCAGACCCTGGCAGGGTCGTACTGCGCACGGAGTCCGGGACTAAGGATCACCGTCAAAACCATGATAAATAATATCCGCACCTTGCTCATTTCGGTTGTTCCTTGTTAAAACAAATTCCTATTTCCTTCTTGACCAGATTAAAGGAGAAAGTGCCTTTAATAAAAAAATCGAAACCCAGCATACCGTCAATCTGGGTTCCGTAAAAGTCCGACATCGAAGAAAGATCGGTCAGGATGGTCTCCATCGGACTGATCTTCCGGTTGCCGACGGTAAAATCGTTCAGTATCCCGTACAGAACCTCCTTTTCTCCGGAACCCACGCCGCGCAGGCTCGACCTGCGTGTAATGGTCACCGAATTCATTACCTTTTTCGATACCGTGAGATTAATTACATTCGATTCAGCTCCTGTATCAAGACAGAAATAGAGCGGGCGTCCGGCGATGTTCGCAGTCATGAACATGATATTCCCATGGCGCTCCATTTTCTGAATCTGATCGAATTTCATCACCTGACTGTTAGCGGTCAACCGGTTGCCATTCCGGTCGGTCCGGTAAATCTGAAGTTCGTTTCCTCCTGCATTGAGCACAATTTCATAATCCTTGAGGATAGCCATGCCCAGAAGTCCTAAAATCTTCACTCCCCTTCGGTTTTCCAGATGACCCAGTGGCGCGATATCGGTCATGATCCCGTTGATGGTTATTCCCGAGAACTGAAGTCGGCCGATCCTTGTCTTTTCAATCTTTCCGGCTGTTCCGGTGATGCCACCGGCCTCCCTTGATACGGTGGTGGCATAATTCCGGAAATAGGTTTTATTGAGAACCAGTTCCTCCGACCCTGTATCGAGGATCAGATTACCTGTGATCTGGTCGATGACTCCTTCAACCAGCAAGAGCCTTCCCGCCCGTTTCAAGGGGATCGAAACACCTAATAGAATTCCTGAGGGGTCATACACAGGCGAACCTCTCACCGAAAGCATCGAAATCATCAGTCCCGATCGTAGGTTCACCCCTGGCAGGGCAACAATATCAGGTCGCAGCCCAAGATTCAGGGCTAAAAGAAGGAATATTATCAGAAACCCGAATCTAAGTTTCCTGACCATAGATCATAATCCGTGGATATACTCTATTTTTCTTCGTTCAGAATGATCAGTTTCTTGATAATCCTGGTCTGACCCCGCTGGAGGATCAACTGATACAATCCGGCCGGCGGGTTTCCCAATTCGATTGTCAGGGTCCTGGTTCCCTGAAACTCCGATTGTTTTACAATTTGTTTCAGGTGCCCGAGATTATCGGCCAGCCAGATATCGAGGGGCTCCCCGGAACCGGTATTATTCCATTCAACAGTGATCCGGTTGTCGGCCGGATTGGGATAAATTTTAACTCCTGTGTCATCCTGAGTCCCAATTCCCACCGGATAAATAACAACGACATTGGAGGGGTCGGATACACATCCGAACGGACTGGCAATCACGAAATAATGTCCGGGTATGTATGCCACATATTGCTGAGCTGTGGCGCCGGGGATGGGCTGATTGTCGCGGTACCACTGGTTTCCTTCAGGTGCACTGGAAACCAGGGTGTCGGGGTCAATTACCGTTACGATGGGGGCTTCAGGATATGGATGTACCGAAATATGCAGTACCGGCGAGTAAGGCCCGTTTCCGCAGGTGTTGATCCCGAAAACGGAGATATTTCCCGACTGGGCATTTTCGCCAAAGCTAACTGTTATGATATTGGTGTTGGCCCCTCCGGTTATGACGGCTCCTGCCGGCACAGCCCAGTCATATCCGATGGCATCCGGTATCAGGGCAACCGAATAGATCACTCCCGTCAGCGGCTTACAGATCAGGGTGTCGCCTGCAATCGCACTGGGTGTTCCGGGAATAGACCGCACCAGTACCGCCATTGATGAAAGCTGCGAGTTACAGCCTGCCGGTGTGTTATAGGTCACCGTGACTGTCTGCGCGCCTGGCGCCGTCCAGTAGATCTGAATACTCCGGGTCCCTTGTCCCCCGACAATAATTCCCCCCGAAGTAACGGTCCAAAGGTAGTTCACCATGCCCTGCTCGGTCAGATAGGTATAATTTCCTGATGTCATACAGGGATTGTTATTACCTGTGATGGTCGGAACCGGAACCGCATTGACGGTTACAGGCAGATTGGTGGGAATGGCAGCGGTACATCCGTGGGCATCGGTATAATTGACCGAAACTCCCTGTACTCCGGCGGTATTCCAATTCACGGTGATCATGTTGGTTCCGGCCCCGGAGACGATCACACCGCCAGCCGTAACACTCCATTGGTAGTTGATCATACCGCCTTCGGTTGAATATACAACCCCCATGGTTCCCGCACACAGTGAAGTCTGTCCCGAAATAATGGGTACCGGCTGGGAATAGACTGTGACCGTATGAGTGGATGGAGTGGCCGCCGTACAACCGTTGGAATTGGTATAGTTAACCGTTACCGTTTTTGGTCCGGCAGTGGTCCACTGAACCTGGATGGCATTGCTTCCGCTTCCCGAAAGGATGGTTCCTCCGGCCGACACCGTCCATTGGTACCCCGTCATCCCGGTCTCCGTGGTATGATTGGTGGTCCCTCCTAAACATGATAGGCTGTTTCCTGTTATAGTGGGGACAGGCAAAGCATTGACTGTAACAGTTTTCGATGTCGGTTGACCGGCGGAACAACCATTACTGTTGGTGTAATTCACTGTGACACTCTGTGTTCCGGCGGTAATCCAGGTTACGGTGATAATGTTGGTACCTGCCCCGGCTGTAATGGTTCCTCCGGGTGAAATGTTCCATATATAATTCAAAAACCCGGGATCGGTGCTATATGCAACACCCGTCGTTCCGGCACAGACCGAAGATATCCCAATGATTGTGGGATTCGGGGAGGTTTGGACGACCACCGATTTCAGCGTGGGTGCGGCAGCGGTGCAACCCAGGGCGTTGGTATAATTCACGCTGACCCATTGGGCACCTGCCGTATTCCATGCAACGGTGATGCTGCTCGTATTGGTGGTGGTTGAGGTCAGTATTGTTCCCCCGGGTGATACATTCCATATATAGTTGGTCATCCCCGGTTCGGTAACATAAATGTTGTTGATTGATCCGGCGCAGGCCACGGCATTTCCGGTAAGCGTCGGAACTGGGAGCGGATTAATCGTTACACCGAACTGCGTCGGCGCCGATGCCATACATCCTGCAGGATTGGTATAATTCACCGAAACCACTTGTGGGGTCAGGGTATTCCAGGTCACCGTGATGGTTCGGGTTCCGGCCCCTGAGGTTATGACTCCTCCCGACGAAACGGTCCAAAGGTAATTGGTCATTCCCGGTTCTGTAAAATAAAGATTGCCGGTTGATCCTAAACAAGCGTTACCGCTTCCGGTAATAGTCGGAACCGGCAAGTCGGAAACTGTTATGGCCTTGGAAGTAACCTGCAGCGGATAACATCCGTTAGAATCCATGTAACTCACGGTAACAGTCTTGGTACCGGCCGACGACCAGGATATAACGATAGAATGGGTTCCGGCCCCTGCAATGATGGTGCCGCCCTGACTGACCGTCCATTGGTATGAATTCATCCCCGGTTCAGTGTTACAGGTTGTGATGCCGTTAACACAAGCAACGGGGCTGTTCGTGATAGTCGGAATTGGCAATGGATACACTGTCACGGTCTTCTGGGAAGGCGTAAGAGCGGGACATCCGTTGAGATCGGAATAAGTAACCGTGATTGACTGTACTCCGGCTGCTACCCAGTCAACGGTTATCGCATTGGTCCCGGCCCCTGAGGTGATGATCCCACCGGGTGTGATGGTCCAGGAATAACCGTTCATCCCTGCTTCGCAGTAATAAACGGCAGTAGTACCGTTGCATATCTGCGACAAGCCTGTAATCACCGGTACCGGTGCTGGTGCAACGACTACATTCCTGACCGTGGGCGAGGCGGCCGGACATCCTGCGGGATCGGTATAATTTACCGAAACCCATTGACTTCCCGGTACCGACCAGGTAACGGTGATCGTGGCCGTACCCAATCCTGAGGTGATGATTCCTCCCGTGGAGATCGACCAGAGGTAATTCTGCATACCGGGTGTAGTGGCATAAACCACACCGGCTGCTGATTGACAACTCTGTGCAGGGCCGTCAATCCAAGGGACCGGCGAGGTGGTTATAGTTACATTTTTACTGGTCGGTCCCGATGCGGTGCACCCTTTCTGATTGATATAATTAACTTCGATGGCATGATTGCCTGCACTGTACCAGATCACCGTCACCGAATTCGTTCCGGCACCGGCAATGATCACGCCTGTTGTCGAAACGCTCCAGGTATAACCGGTCATTCCTGTTTCGGTGTAATAATTCACCGGTATCAGGGTACAGCCCTGTCCTGGACCGGTTATGGTAGGAATAACCAAGTCATTAACGGTGACTGTTTTGGTCGATGGTACGGCAGTACATCCGTTTGAATTGGTATAGGAAACATATACGGTCTGAAGGCCCGTCGCGGTCCAATTGACAGTTACCGTTGGTGAATTGGCTCCAGAAACGATGGTTCCGCCCGGCGTTACATTCCATTGGTAGTTAGTCATCCCGGCCTCTGTGCTGTAAGATGCGTCAAAGGTCACACAGGCATTGGAACCTCCGTTGATCAGGGGTACGGGAAGCGGATTTACGATAATGGTTTTCACCGTCGATGAAGAGGCTGAGCATCCGTTACCGTCCTGGTAGTTGACGGTAATGCTCTGTGTGCCGGCCAATAGCCAGGAAACGGAAATTGCCGAGGTTCCCTGCCCCGATTCGATAATACCGCCGGAAGAGATATTCCAACTGTACCCGCTCATCCCCGTATCGGTCGCGAATATATTTCCCGCAGTGCCTGGACATCCTGTCGCAGGCCCCGTAATCACCGGAACCGGGAGTTCATGGACGGTAACCGTAAGGGTAGAAGGTTGTGTGGCGGTGCACAGATCGGAATTGGTATAGTTCACTGTTACGGTCTTTATTCCCGGAGTGTTCCAGGTCACCTGCACAGTATCGCTGGTACTTGTGCCGCCGGCCGTGATAATCCCGCCTGGTGGAACAATCCAGGTATAGTGTGTTTTTCCGGACTCGGTCCGGTAAAGATTGCCGGTTGAATTACGACAAACTGAAACAGGTCCGGTGAGTGTCGGCACAGGAAGTGGGTGAACCGTACAAAATACCGTGGCAGGGGTGAGTGCATCACATCCCGACAGGTTGATATAATTGACCTTCACCCAATGATTCCCGGTGGTATTCCAGGCTACCGTGATCGTGTTGGTATGGTCCGATGGATTGGTAAGAATCGTCCCTCCCGGTGAGACAGACCATTCATAAAGCATCATTCCTGCCTCGGTCGCGTAAGTATTGTCGGCTGAACCCACACATGCCGAGCCGGTTCCGGCAAGCGTCGGCACCGGCCGTACATTAACAGAAACATCGAAATTTGTTGGTATCGTTGTTGAACAGCCGTGCTGATCGGTATAGACCACTGTGACATACTGTAAACCGGCAACGCTCCATGAAACGGTGATACTGTTTGTACCTGCTCCTCCGGTGATGGCGCCACCTGGAGAAACCGACCAGGTATAACCGGTCATCCCGGGATCGGTGGAATAGTCAAATCCCGTTCCGCCGGCACATGCATAGCTAGGACCAGTAATGACGGGAACTGGGGCGGGATATACCAGGATGGATTTGGTGGTTGGAACAGGAGCCGAACAGTTGCTGGTATTGGTATAATTGACCGAAACAGTATTGTTTCCCGCCTGCGTCCATTTGACAGTGATGATATGGGTTCCCAGACCCGATGTGATGATACCGCCAGGACCAACAGACCATTGATACAATGCCATACCCGCTTCGGTTGTAAAGACTACAGTACCGTCGATACAAATGGTATCAGCACCGGTAATCGTTGGTTCGGGAGAAGGATAAACCGTGATTTGCTTTGAGCCCGGCACTTGGGTAGGACACCCTGAAGAGCCGTTGATGTAAGTGACGGTAAGAGTATGAATCCCGACATTATTCCATTTGACACTTACTGAATTCGTATTCGCACCCGAAATTATGGTTCCTCCTCCGGAGAGGGTCCATTCATAATTGACCATTCCCGGAGTGGTAGTATATACCGATATATTACTATTACACATGATTTCCGGTCCTATAATTACAGGAAGCGGTAATGGAAGGACATTTATTGCCTTGATTGTCGGACCCGGGGAACTGCATCCCGCCGCATTCAGGTAATTAACTGTGATGGTTTGGGTGCCCGCGCCGATCCAGTCCACGCTGATGGCGTTTGTCCCCTGACCTCCGGTAAGAATTCCGCCTGATGTAACCGTCCAGGTGTATCCCGTCATAGCCGGTTCGGTAAAATACACGACTCCGGTGCTATTTTGACAGATCGGAGTCGTACCTGTGACAGTAGGCACGGGTGAACCCGAGACAGTAACTTGTTTTACCGTCGGATTGGCCTGCGTGCAACCGATCGGATCGGTGTAGACCACGCTGACAGTTCTGTTTCCTACGCTGTTCCATGTGACCGTAACCGTGCGCGTATTAATAGGTCCGTCGATGGTTCCACCTGATGAAACAGACCAGTTATAGTTTTGCATCCCGGCTTCAGTAAAATAAATCTCATGATGACCCGTGCAGGATTGTGCCGGACCGGTAATGGTAGCCACACTATTATTTTGTACCGTAACCGGTTTGGTCGAAGGAACCAGGGTGATACATCCGCTTCCATTTGTAAATACGACCGAAACAGTGTGATTACCTGCAGAAGTCCAGGCGATGGTGGCTGCATCAGCGTTTGAGCCGGAAATGATGGTGCCGCCCGGCGTCACACTCCACTGATAACCATTCATGCCCGGGGTGGTCTGAAAAACAGACTGACTACCATTGCATGCTATTGAAGGCCCCTGGATCACCGGTACGGGGGCTGGGAGCACCGTTATCGTCCTGACCGCCGGTACAGCAGGATGGCAACCTTTCAGATTGGTATAGGTTACCGACAAGGTTTTAGTACCAGAGGCAATCCATGTCACCGAAATGGATTCCGTTCCCTGACCTGAATCAATGGTGCCGCCGGATCCGACATCCCAGATATAATCTGTCATTCCTGGTTCTGTCAAATAGATATTGCCCGGCATTCCCTGGCAAGGGGCGGCCGGTCCGGTGATGACGGGGGCCGGAAGCGGATGAACCGTCACCGTGACTACAGCCGAAGCTGCAGCCTGACATCCGAATTCATTAGCATAATTAACCGAAACCTGCTTTGTTCCGGATCCCGTCCAGGTGACAGTGATCATATTGCTTGTCGGGGTTCCCCCGGAGGTGACGGTTCCACCCGGTGATACGACCCACGAATAGTTGCTTTTCCCGCTTTCGGTAACATAAACATTACCGGAGGTGTTTTGACAAACCGAATCGGGACCTGATAGAGTCGGAACCGGTCTGACATTGACAGTCACGGCAAATACAGCCGGCGTCAGAGCCTGGCAACCAGCTACACTGGTATAGTTCACACCAACCCACTGTGGTCCGGTGGCATTCCATTGAACTGTGATAGTGCTTTCGTGAAGTGAAGGATTGGTAAGGATTGTTCCGCCCGGGGATACTGTCCAGGAATAGGTACCCATTCCGGTCTGGGTACTGTAGTTGTTGTTCACCGACCCGTTGCAAGCGGTTGTGGCACCTGAAATCACAGGATTTGACGGTCGTTCGTTGATCGAAATATTATACTGGCTGGGCGATGCTGCGGTACAACCATATGGATCCGTATAACTGACCCTGACATACTGCAAACCGGTTGAGGTCCAGTCAACGGTTATGGTCGAAGTTCCGCCACCAGTTGAAATGGTTCCTCCTGATGAGACCGACCAGTTGTAACCTGTCATTCCCGATGCCGTTGAAAAGATACTCCCTTCCCCGCCGGAACAGGCAAAGGTAGGTCCTGTTATCACCGGTACAGGCGGGGCAAGTACCCTGATGATCTTGTCGGCATATGAAGGACATATGTAGGTGGTAGTATAGCTTACGGTCACCTTCCCGTTGCCGGCTTGGGTCCATTTCACCGATATGCTGCTGGTTCCCTGTCCCGAAGTGATAATCCCGCCGGTAACAGTCCATTGATAAAGCGCCATTCCCGATTCCGTTGAAAAGACCAAGGTCCCGTTCAAACATATGGTGTCACTTCCTGTTATGGTGGCTAAGGGCGTAGAATTTACCGTCACATTTTTCACTGTGGGGATCAGGGTAGGACACCCGAAGGTATTCAGATAGCTTACGCTTACAGTCTTCGCCCCGGAAGTATTCCAGACCACTGAAATGGAATTGCTGCCAGATCCGGAGACTATGGTTCCGCCCTCGGATAAGGTCCAGACATAATTGGTCATTCCCGCTTCGGTGCTGTAAAATACCGTAGTACCTGTACAGGCAATGGAGGAGCCGGTGATTACCGGCTGGGGAGATGGAAAAACGGTGATGATTTTAGAGGTCGGTGTTGCTGCAATACACCCCGACGAATTTCTGTAATTCACGGTGATGGTTTGCGTGCCTGAACTGACCCAGTCAACGCTGATAAAATAGGTTCCCTGTCCCGATGTAATGATCCCTCCCGAAGTTATGGTCCAGACATAATCGGCCATCCCCTGCTCGGTAAAATAGATGACACCGGAACTGGACGGACAAATGGAGGTTGTGCCGGTAATGGTTGGAACAGGCGCCATATAAACCTGAATATTTTTCTGAGTCGGCGTTGTAGCGCTACATCCGCCCGGATCGCTATATCTTACCGTTACATACTGGGCCCCTGCTGAATTCCACCTTATGGAAACGGTACTGGAATTGGCCGGTCCGATAATAGTACCCCCCGACGAAACGGTCCAGATATATCCCGACATCCCTGTTTCGGTACTGTACACTTCGGTAAATCCCGTGCAGGAGGGATCAGGGCCGTTAATTGTGGGAATGACGGTGGATTGCACCGTGACGGTTTTAACCGTAGGCGCCAAAGCCGTACATCCGTTTGCATTGGTATAATTGACGGTTATTTGCTGATTTCCTGTTGAATTCCAGGTGACAGATATCGAATTGGAATTGGCCGGTCCGTCTATAGTTCCGCCAGTAACCGACCAGGCATAACCAGTCATTCCGGTCTCGGTGGTATAGATATTTCCTGAGGTGCTGACACAAGCCATGGCAGATCCCGAAATGGTGGGTACCGGCAAGGGATTAACCGTTATTTTAACCGCGTTGGTATAAAGGGTTCCGCATGAACCAGAGCTTGTCTGTGCCTGTCTGTACCAGGTTGATACGGTAAGGATTCCCGGTTGATAGGTCATTTGGGTAGCGCCAGATATCGGGGTAAAGTTCAGGTTATCGGTCGATTGTTCCCAATTGAAGAAGTAAGGTGTTACACCACCGGTTGGCATGGTTGCAGAAAGGATCAGTGGAGACTGGGTGGCACAAATCGATTGATTCGCTGATGCAGTGCCGGCTATGAACTGAGGATAAACGGTGATGTTGTAAGTGGAAACCGGCCCTGTGCAACCGTTTGCTACCGGCGTGACGGAAATGACAGCATTGATTGGCACAGACGATGCATTGGTGGCAGTAAACGATGGCACTGAAGTCCCGGATCCGGAAACGGCAAGTCCTATTGCCGTATTGCTATTAGTCCAGGTGAAGGTAGTCCCCGCAACAGTCCCGTTCAGTTGGGTGGCAGGGACTGTCACTCCGTTACAATAAATCTGATCTGCGATAGCAACAACTGTTGGTTTGGGTTTAATCGTTACTAATACACTGGTTGAACCCGAACAGCCTTCTGTCGCTGTTTCCATGACCGTCAGTGTAACCGTCTGATTCACTGAGGTATTATTGGTCCAGATCACATTGACGGGCGAACCAGTCGATCCACCGTTAAAAGTACCGTACCACAAGCCGGTGACCGGTGTCAGCGACCATGCGAAAGAAGATCCAGGAGCGCCGGAGGCAGAATAGGATGTGGATTCTTCGGGACAGGTCAGCAAAGATCCGCTAATAGATGGGGTGGGCGCAGCAATTACCGTAATATTCCGGGTGGCGCTGGTTGCAGTACACGATCCGTCCTGAACGTTCGAATAACTAACGGTGACAGAAGCAGTACCGGCGACGGTTCCCCCAAAAAGGGTTATCGAGGAGGTTCCCTGACCGGTAAACGAAACAACATTGGGCGCCGATCCGGTAACATTCCATACATAGTTGTAGTAGTTCGTTCCGGGTGGAGGAACCGGTGCGTTCAGAATAAATGAAGCGCCGGAACATAACTGCCCTGATCCGCCGGTGATCGCGCTTCCATTGGCAGGAGGGGCAAGAACTGTAACATTTTGGACCACCGGATCAGAATAACATATCGCTGATCCCTCACCGGGTCTGGATGCCCGGAGTGTAATGGAATAGGTGCCGGGAGTGCCGGGCCAGGTAACAATGCCCATGGTTCCCGACCATACCGGTGGCGATCCTCCTGTCACTACCCAATCATAATCTTCACCCGATAAAGGGTAGGCCACCGAGTAAGGATAACTGGAATTGGTACAAACCGTGAATACCCCCAGGATCGCAGGAGTTGTCACACCTACCAGGACAGTGAGTGATGCCGGTCCGGAACCGGTTACCACGTTGATGGAACCCGTACCGGGTAATGATCCCCAGTCAACCGTTATCACGGGTGTATTGCCGATTACCGTTATCGGAGCAGCACCTGTCGAGGTGATAGTCCAGGAGTACGGAAAGGTTCCACCCACGGCTGTATAGACATTAACGCCTGCACTGGCACAAACGCTTGCAGGCCCGTTGATGGTAACCTGAGCCGATATGCTGTTTGAGAATCCCGATAACAAAATCTGGAACGCAATAAGCATTACCAGACTGTATCCATTCAATTTACCCGTAAATGTTTTCATCGGTAAATGGTTTGATATTAATGGGTCAACTCCTGTTTCCCGAAGCTAAATTAACATAAATTTCGAGGAGCCGATCTTACTGTTTCACGATCCTGAAAATATGTACCTCTTCACCCGACAGGATGCGGAGGATATAAATTCCCCCGGGGTAACCCCCGATTGAAACTTTAAAATCGCGACTATTGCTTAGTTTTTCTGATTGAATCCGTTCACCTCTCATGGAATAGATCTCAATCCGTGATCCTTCGTCAAGGTCGTTTCCCGAATATTCAATATTGAAAATTCCTGTTGTGGGATTGGGGTATATCTTAAACTTCGACACCGGAATTTCTGTCAACGGAGGTTCAACGGCAGTAGGTACCGTGACCATCGTGGGCGCACTCATTCCACAATAGATGCCATTGGTAGTTATATATCCATGTAGTGAACCTCCCTGTTCTACCGTAGTTCCCGGTAAAAAAAGAATATTCTTACCGGCGATAAACGTGGCAGCACCACCGGAATGCACTATAAAGTAAGTACCGTAGCCGGCTACTGTGATGGTTTGTACCGCATCATAACATTCGTTCTGACCTGGTCCGATCTGGATATTCTGTACTGTCACCACAGCCGGCGGCAATACTTTAACAGCATATATGACCGGCGCAACCGTACGACATCCCGAGGCGTTCACAACCTCCAGGCTGACATTCTGGTTTCCGGTTGCACCCCAGCTCACCTGGATTGCCTGGGTACCTGCGCCGCCAATAATGATACCTCCAGCTGATACCGACCAGTTATAGGAGATCATTCCGGCGTCAGCCGTATAAAGTACCGTACTTCCGACTGTAATTATTGAAGGTCCTGATATAACAGGTGCCGGAGTAGGTAGAACCGTTACCGTTTTTGGTGTCGGAAATTCAGCCCTGCATCCTCCCGGAGTCGTATAATTAACCGTTAAACCTGAGAAGCCCGGAGTTTGCCATACCACCGTGATGGCGCTGGTTCCCTGTCCTCCTGTTATGATGCCCCCCGGTAAGATGGTCCATTGGTAATTGCTCATTCCCGCCTCGGTACTATACATCACAGCCGAAGAGGCACAGGGTGATGAGGGTCCCGCGATGGTGGGTACCGGAGGTGTCGACACTGAAACCGGCAATACCGTGGGAACTGCTGTCGGGCATCCCTGAACATCGCGGTAGCCAACTGCAACCGATTGGGATCCTGTTGTATTCCACCTGACGAAAACCGAATTGGTATTTTCACCCGAAAGGATGGTTCCGCCCTGGGTGACCGACCAACTGTACTGACTCATTCCGGCTTCGGTAGTATAATTGAATACACCTCCTGTACAGGGATTCAAAGAGCCGTTGATGGAAGGAACGGGCAATGGATTTACCGCTACATTTTTAACGGTTTGATTGGCCGCCTGACATCCCAGAGTATTGGTATAATTTACCGTCAGGGTTTGTGTTCCCGAAGTGATCCAAGATACCGTAACAGTTTGTGTTCCATTTCCTGCCGTGATGGTACCTCCCGAAGAGATAATCCAATTGTAGTTCGTCATGCCCGGATCGGTATAATAAACCACTCCCGAAGATCCTTCACAAACCGACGAAGGCCCTGTGATCACAGGTGCGGGCAGCGGGGAAACCGTAACCGGAAATGCGGCCGGGGTCAGTGCCTGACAACCGGTTTGAGGGTTGGCATAATTCACCATTACCATTCTGAATCCGGGTTGGTTCCATCTCACCTGAATTGTAGCAGTGCCTATCCCCGATGTAATCGTGCCACCACTACCGACACTCCAGTTATAAAGCGACATCCCGGCTTGCGTAGCGTACGTCGCGGTCTGATCCAGACAAACCTGTGAAGACCCAGAAATCGTAGGAATCACAAGTGGATTGACATAGACGGTTTTCATCGTTGGTGTGGCGGGAGCACATCCATGTTGATTGAGATAGGTGACCGTTACTGTCTGGACTCCCGGGGTGTTCCAGGTAACTAAAATGGAATTGGTATTCTGCCCCCCGGTGATGGTACCACCGGTAGAAACCGACCAGGTATATCCCGTCATGCCCGGATCGGTGTTATAAACCATCCCTCCCACACCCGGACAAACGTTAACCGGACCGGTCAGAAGCGGTACCGGCAATGGATATACCACCATAGCAACGGGTCCCGATGTTGCAGGATTTCCGGAGAGACAGGGAGAAGGCAGGCTCGAAGTAAGCACACAGGTCACCACATCGTTTGCTGCCGGAACATAACTGAATACAGCCTGGTTCGTTCCAACATCCGATCCGTTGACCCTCCATTGATAAGCCGGATTCGTACCTCCGTTGACAGGATGTGCAGTAAACGTTACCAGGGTCCCGGCACAGATCATATTGGTTGAAGGGGTAATGCTTACGCTTACCGGCGGATAATTGGAGCAGGTATCCTTCAGACATCGTACCGCCAACCCAAGCGACTTATTGTTGGGATTCCGGCCAGCTCCGGTTAGCGAGCCGGCTAAAAATCTTGTCCAGGCATTGGTGGTACTGTTCTGAGTTGAAGAATAAAAATATCCGAACTCCTTAAGGTTTCCGAAAGTGCCGTCGGTAAACCGCAAGCCGGCTCCTAAACCCGTGAATCCACTGGTGTTGACGGCCCCTGCATTGGGCGATGACCAGTGGGTGGTTCCCACTTCCTTCATCTTTCCTCCGGCAACACTTTCTCCGCCAAGATAGGAGGTCAGCACCGACCACTCTTCGTCGGTGGGTATATGCCATCCCGATGGACAGATCCCCTGAACTCCAGGTAAAGCAACATATTGCATCAATTCATTCCATTGATACAATCCGCCATAAACTGAACAATTGGATTCCAGGTCCAGGTAACAATATTTTTCAATGATCCCGTTGCTGGTCTGCTCCTGATTGCCATTGATACGTGTTCCGGCATCCAGGTTCTCCTTAAACCAGCACTGGTTGCCGATTTGCACAGTATGATAAGTTTTTCCCATATACGTGACTGTAGGAATGCCCTGACAGGGAACGCCATATAGGATACCCATAACAATTAGATTCGAGGTCGCCTGAGGATTGACAACACAATAAAAATTCGAAGTCACAGTACAGACGATGGAATCATTTTCTGAAGGGACATAGGTGAAAGTTGGACTGTTGGTTCCGGCAATGATTCCATTCACCCGCCATTGGTAAACAGGATTGGTGCCCCCGTTCACCGTGGACGCAGTAAATGTTACGGCATTTCCGGTCAACACCGGATTTTGGGATACCACGATCGACGCCCCGACAACAACGGGCTGGGTTATATTGACCGTTTTCAAGGGGCTGGAGGCGCTGCATCCGTAGCCATTGGTCACCAAGACCCGGAGCGTTCCCTGTGCCGGTCCCGGCCCCCCCCAGAAAATGTTACAGGTTGACTGTGCCCCGCCGGAAAGGATTTGTGTACCAGAGGGTCCGGTTACCGTCCAGGAATAGGATGACATTCCGGGTTCTGTAAAATATATATGCCCGCCGGTATTCTGACATACCAGATCGGTTGGATCAGAAAAACTTGTGATCGACGGTGTGGGCGCCGGGTGTACTGCCACCATAAGTGGTGTCGCAACCGATGCCTGACAACCGTTTTCGTTCAGATAATTTACCGTGATGATCGGATTCCCGGGGTTCAGCCAGGTAATGGTAACTGATCGGGTTCCCTGTCCAGAGGTTATGATACCCTCGGATGTTACCGTCCAGAAATAGGAGGTCATTCCCGGTTCGGTGAAATATACATTACCTGTGGTATTCTGACATCCTGATGAAGCTCCCGTGATAACCGGTACCGGCAGGGAGTTGACTGTCATGGTGTGGGTGGTTGCTACTGCTGCGGTGCATCCGTTTGTGGTGGTGTAATTGATCCCGACCTGCTTCAGACCGGTTGTATTCCAGGTCACCGTAATAAAATCACTTTCAGCAGTTCCTCCGCCGGTCACAGTTCCATCGGGCGATACAGTCCAGGTGTAGTTATTCTGCCCAGCCTGCGTGACAAAGGTATTACCGTCCGCTCCCTGGCAGGTTGTCGTAGGACCGCTGAGGGTCGGCACCGGCAACGAATGAACGGTCACGGAGTAAGTAGCCGGGAGCGTCGCAAGACAACCGGCAGTGTTCTGGTAATTTACGCTAACCCATTGCGAGCCCGGAGTATGCCATAACACCTCAATAGTATTGGAATAGGCTGAAGGAGTCGTGATGATCGTACCGCCTTTTGAAATGGTCCATTGATATTGTATCATGCCCGGTTGCGTGGTGTATGTCGCCCGGGTTCCGGGACAAGTACCGGCAGTACCGGTGATGATCGGAGTGGGCGGACGGGCATTGATGGCCAGGTTGAACTGTGACGGAGTCGCGGCAGTACATCCATGTTGATCGGTGTAGATGACAGATACCGACTGCAATCCTGCAGTATTCCAATATACAGTGACACTGTTGGTCCCCGAACCGGTAGTTATCACGCCATCGGCCGAGGCGCTCCAGATATAATCCGACATTCCGGTTGCGGTGTAAAATTCAGATCCCGGGCCTCCGGTACATCCATACTGCGGACCGCTGATCACCGGTACCGGCGGGGCATACACCGTAATATTTTTCACGGTAGGTGTTACGGCCTGACATCCTCCCATCGGATTGACATAGTTCACCGAAACTGTACCTGGTCCCGACTGGATCCATTTAACTGCGACACTATTGGTTCCCTGCCCGGATGTGATCAATCCCCCTGAACTCACCGTCCAGTCATACATCGCCATTCCGGGATCAGTTGAAAAAACAACCGTTCCATTCAGGCACACCGTATCGGCTCCCGTAATGACCGGAAGCGGAGATTGGTAGACCTGGATCATTTTACTGCCGGGCACCAGCGTCGGACAACCCTGGGCGTTGAGATAGGTGACGGATATGTTAAAGGTACCGACCGAGGACCACCGTATGCCAATCGTATTGGTTCCCGATCCGGAAATTATGGTTCCTCCCGCATCCAGATTCCAAATATAATTCGTCATTCCGGTAGCTGTGGAGTAATAGGTAGTCGTGCCGGTGCAAACCGGTGTTTGTCCTGAAATAACCGGTACGGCAGCGGGTTGTACGGTAACCTGCTTTACGGCAGGCTGGGGTGCGTGACAACCCGACAGGTTGGTATAATTAACTGTCACACTCTGGGTTCCTGCTGTCGTCCAAGTGACTGCTATCGCACTGGTGCCCTGACCACCGGTGATCGTTCCACCCTGCACAATCCAGGTATATTCTGCCATTCCGGTCTCCGTAAAATAGACCACTCCGGCGCTTCCCTGGCAGATTGATCCCAGGCCTGTAATAGTTGGCGCCGGCGAAGCATTGACGGTAACCGGTTTAACGGTTGGTATGGTCACTGTACATCCTAGGGCATCGTTGTAAATCACACCCACATTCCGGCTTCCGGCCGTGTTCCACAGCACCGTGATCTGGTTGGAACCCTGACCTGATACGATCGTTCCGCCACCCAAAGGCAAGGTCCACACATAATTGAGCATTCCGCTTTCGGTCGAATAAGTGCATGGAATCGATATACAGGCAGGATCAGGCCCGGTAATCGAAGGCACAATGGTGCTTTGTACCGAGACGGTCTTCGTTCCGGGCGCCGCGGCGACACAATTATTTTGGTCGGTATAGGTCACCGAAACGGTCTGTATCCCGGCAGTATTCCAGGTGACATTGACAGAACTGTTATTAACAGGACCCGCGATCACGCCTCCGGTCACCGACCAGTTATAACCGCTCATGCCTGTTTGAGTTGAGTAGATATTGTTGGTCGAATTGATACAAGCCGCCCCGGCTCCGGAAATTGTTGGAACAGGCAACGGATGAAGACTTATTTTCACTGCGTTGGTGTATACCGTTCCGCATCCATCGGAAGATATTTGTTTTTGCCGGAACCAGGTATTTACTGTAATGGGGCCTGGCTGGTACGACATCCCGGTTGATCCGGGTATATCAACGAAAACGTCATTATCAACCGATGACTGCCATAAAAAACTGTAAGGTGGAACGCCTCCCCGGGGCTCCGTTGCCGAAATTCCGGATGGAGTGGAACCATAGCAAACAGTCTGGCTTGAAGTCGTTGCTCCGGCAACCAACCGCGGTAAAACGGTAAAGTTAAAGGTGATGGGTTGTCCCGAACAGGTATTTTCTCCGTTAACTGACACAGGAGTCACTGTAATCACGGAAGTCACTGTGGTTGTTCCTGCATTGAGCGCTGTAAATGGCATGATATTGCCGCTGCCCGAAATCGGTAGCCCGATGGTCGGATTGGAGTTGGTCCAGTTGTAGGATGTGCCTGTTCCCGTAAAGGTTACGATCTGCGTTGTTCCCCTGTCACAAATTTCCTGACTGATTACCGCATTGACAACAGGTGAGGGATAGACGGTATAGGTAAAACTTTTTGAAAGGCCGGTACAGGTTATCATGGGTCCCGCAGAAATTGAGGGAGTCACTGTGATAGTTGCCGTCATGGGTGTGGTCCCGGTATTGGTTGCCGTGAAGGTCCCGATATTCCCGGTACCACTCCCGGGGATGCCAATGTTCAGATTGGTATTGGTCCAATTGAACACTGTACCGGGAACATCACTGGTGAAAGGCAGGGCTGTCGTTACTGAACCGTTACACGTCGTTTGATTGGCGATATCATCGACGACAGGCTTTGGACTAATGGTCAGGGTAAACGTTACCGTTGATCCGGAACAGCTAAGTCCATCGGTAATTGATATGGGAGTGACTGAAAGGGTTGCAATGACCGGCGAACTTCCTGTATTGGTCGCAGTAAAGGTACCTATGTTGCCTGTTCCGGTCTCTGGTAATCCGATCGAAGGCTGATTATTAGTCCAGTCATAACTGTTACCTGTCCCTGAAAACGTTATGGCTGTAGTCGGTGCTTCGCTGCACACCGTTTGATTTTCAACCGGGTTAACCACCGGCAACGGATAAACCGTTGTCGTCAGGGTCCCGGCTGTGAGTGAGGTACATCCTGAAACGGTCGTGTAGTTAACGGTCACAGTTTGCGTTCCGGGTTGATTCCACTGTACCTGGATCGTGCTGGCATGGTTCGAGGGGTTGGTCAGGATCGTTCCTCCGGAAGAGACACTCCAACTATAGGTGGTCATTCCTGCAAGTGTGCTGTAGGCAACAACCGATCCCGCACACGCACCGGCCGGACCGCTGATCATCGGGTTTGCCGGCCGGGCATTGATGGTGATGTTGTAAGAGGATGGCGACGATGAACTGCATCCGTGTAAATCGGTGTAGCTCACATAAATTGTCTGTAATCCCGCGGCGCTCCAGGTTGCCGTCACGGTGCTGGTACCGCTAACAGGGGTTACAGTACCTCCAGTCGAAACACCCCACGTATAATTGGTCATTCCCGGTTCCGTTGAAAAGGTATATCCACTCCCTTGTGTGCATCCAAATGCCGGTCCGCTGATTACAGGCACCGGTAGGGAATATATCGTAATATCTTTCACCTTTGCAGCCACCGCCTGGCATCCGCCCGACGGGTTTGTATAATTGACCGAAACAGTCCTTAATCCTGCCTGTGTCCACTTCACCGTGATATTGCTGGTACCGGCACCCGAAAGAATGGTCCCCCCTGCTCCGACTGTCCAGGTGTATAAAGCCATTCCGGATTCCGTCGTGTAAGTAACCGTTCCGTTAAGGCATACTGTATCGGCCCCCGAAATAGTGGGTTGCGGCGACTGGTTTACAGTCACTCCAAAAGCGCCGGCTGAAAGGGTCGGACAACCCTGAGCGTTCAGGTAGGTCACGGTGACGGTATGAGAGCCGGTCACCGTCCAGGTAATACCAATGGAGTATGTCCCGGCTCCCGAAGTGATCGTTCCACCCGATCCCAGGTTCCAGACATAATTGGTCATCCCTGTCTGGGTCGTATAATAGTTCGTGGTTCCGGTACAGCCAATAGTTGGTCCCGTGATGGTTGGAGCCGCGGCCGGTTGTACCGTAACAGTTTTAATTGTTGCTTCCGACGCCCGACATCCGGCCGGATTGGTGTAGTTAACCGTAACGGTTTGCGTTCCGGCCGAATTCCATGTAACGGAAATCGCACTGGTGTTGCCTCCTCCCGTAATTGCTCCCCCCGTAACACTCCAGGTGTATCCGGTCATTCCCTCCTCTGTAAAATAAACCACTCCGGCGCTCCCCTGACAGATAGGGGTTGTTCCCGTGATGTGTGGATTCGGAGCAGTATGTACTGTAATGGGCATTACTGTTGGAGTCTTGGTTGTACACTCTGACGCATCATTATAGATCACGCTCACACTCCGGTTTCCCGGTGTGCTCCAGTTTACGTTAATCCGGCTTGTTCCCTGTCCGGAAACGATGGTACCGCCTCCCAGCGGCAACTCCCAGATATAATTGAGCATGCCGCTTTCGGTCGTGTATTCCGATTGACCGGATGTGCACGCCGGATCAGGACCATCGATGGTCGGGATGATAATATTTTGAACGGTTACAGTCTTAGTCGCAGGGGTCAGCGCAGTACAACCGTCAGGGGTGGTATAATTCAAACTCACCTGCTGCGATCCCAGCGTATTCCAGGTCACCGTGACGGTAGTGCTTGTGTATGTTCCTCCCGCTGTAATGATTCCTCCGACAACGCCCCATTGATAGTTGGTCATTCCTACTTCGGTACTGTAAACATTGTTGGTCGAATTGTAACAGGCGGCAGCCTGGCCACCAATGCCAATGACCGGCAGTGCACTTACCGATATCTTTACCGGATTGGTGTAAACCAATCCACAGCCGCCTGATGACGATTGTCTGACCCGGTACCACTGGTCAGCAGTCACCGGTCCCGGTTGATAGGTCATGGATGATGCGCCACCAATAGCGGTAAATTCAGTTCCGTTGGTTGATATTTCCCAATCGTACAGGTATGGCGGAACCCCGCCGCTCAAAGCGGTTGTGGTCAGCAATTCCGGCGCCATCCCGTAACAAACCGTCTGGCTTGCCGTTAACGACCCGGCCTGCAACTTCGGCGTTACGGTAATGGTAAATGTCATGGGGTTTCCATTGCAAGGGATGCCCGCGTTCGAATAAACCGGTGTCACGGTAATGACAGCCGTGACCGTAACCGTGCCTGTATTCATGGCGGCGAAAGAGGGTATGGAATCAGAACCCTCCGGTTCGAGCCCTATCGAAGGCTGACTATTTGTCCATTGATAAACTGTTCCGGTAACAGTTCCTGAGAACATGACGGCAGTTGTCGGATACCCGTGACAGATTACCTGATTTTCTTCAGGGTCTACATCAGGCGTCGGATTTACCGTCACCGTGTAGGTTCTCGTTGCCCCCGGACATCCGTTGGCCTCCGGTGTAATGGTAACCACTCCCTGAACCGGGGCCGTCGTGGTGTTGCTCGCGGTAAAGGGCAGGATATCGCCTGTACCGCTTCCTGCCAGTCCGATCAGCGGATTGTCATTGGTCCACTCAAAAGTGGTTCCGGGAACAGGCCCGCTTACCGGTGTGGCCGGTACCTCAGCGTTATGACAATATACCTGGTTGCTGATCGGGGTTACCGATGGAGAAGGCTTTACGGTAATGGTAAAAGTCATGGGGGTTCCACTACATTTGGTATCTCCGTTCGAGAATTCCGGTGTCACGGTAATGACAGCCGTGACCGTAACCGTGCCTGTATTCACGGCGGTGAAAGAGGGTATGGAATCAGAACCCTCCGGTTCGAGCCCTACCGAAGGTTGACTATTTGTCCATTGATAAACCGTTCCGGTCACGGTCCCTGAAAACACGACGGCATCGGTCCTGGACCCGTTACAGACCACTTGACTCTCTTCAGTATCCACATCAGGCGTCGGATTTACCGTCACCGTGTAGGTCTTTGTTGATCCCGTGCAGCCATTGGCAACCGGTTGAATTGTAATGACGCCCATGACCGGGAGCGTGGTCGTGTTGCTTGCCGTAAAAGCCGATACATTTCCGGTTCCGCTTTCCGGTAATCCGATCATAGGTTGGGAGTTTGACCAGAAAAAGGTGGTACCTGGTACCGGACCTGTTACAGGGGTCGCCGGAACCTGGTCTCCGGGACAATGGTACTGATTGCTTATTGCTTCCACCGTCGGAGACTGAATGACCTTCACATTTTTTGTGGCGGCTGCCAATCCCGGGCATCCGTTGGAGGGGTCGGTGTAGTTAACCGATACATTCGTATTTCCGGCCTGTGTGAATCTTACCGTAACGGTTCTGGTCCCGCCGCCCGACATAATGATGCCTCCTGTTCCGACAGTCCAGGTATACATCGATTTCCCGGGATCTGTCGAGTATGTATAAGTGCCATTCGAACAAACAGTATCGGGGCCGTTAATCACCGGATCCGGTGATTGGCTTACGGTAACTGCCTTTATTCCCGGGGTAAGGGCCCAACAATTGGTACCCGGTTCCGTATAGGTGACTGTGATGGTATAAGTTCCCACAATATTCCAGTTAACCCTGATGGAATTGGTTCCGTTGCCCGAAACGATGGTACCACCCGATGTCAGGGTCCAGACATAGTTATTCTTTGAAGGGGCAGTGGTGTATGTCATAATGGTACCCGTGCAGGCTGTATTGCCAACCGGACCTATTACCGGAACAGCGGCCTGGTTTACCGTAATGCTACTTGTCGCGGTTGGAGAAGCGGTGCACCCCGATGAATTGGTATAGTTGACCGTAATCGTATAGGTGCCCCCGACCGGCCAGTCAACGGTGATTGCATTTGGTACCGGACCAGAAGCAAATGGCGTTGAAGGGGTGATGCTCCAGGAATAACCGGTCATTCCCGGTTCCGTAAAATAGACAATACTGGTGGTTCCCTGGCAAATTGAGTTAGTACCCGTAATCTCCGGTGTCGGTCTTGCATTTACGGTAACCGTCATCGATGCTGTTCCGGAAGGGGTTCCGCCGGCTGCATTCACTGTAATGATCACCGTTTGCGGTGTTGCGCCCCAATCAATGGTAACAGCATTGGTTCCCTGCCCTGCCGTGATAGTTCCTCCTGATCCGGGTGTGATCGTCCAGGTATAGGTTGAAGTGCCGGGCGTTGCCGAATAAACAACACCGGTTTCAGCCGTACAAACATGATCGGGGCCCGCCGTTATGGAAATCTGCGCTAACCCCGTGATGGGGATCAGGAAAAAAACAAATAATATCAGAAATAGACCTGAAATGAATCTGGGATTCAATCGCCGGTTTTGAGTCTTCATACCTGAAATATTTCAAGGGTTAAACGGTCATTGTACCCACCAGTATCATAATCACCGTTACCATTATATTATTAAAAATATTATACGATATCTTTCCGGAGAGGTTACCTGATTTGTCAAATTCTTTATTTCCCTCTGTATTTCGATCAGAAAGGTCATGGTTCCCGGGATGAAATTCATCAATTCCGCTTCGGGTAATAATTCAGGTATCCTGATCGCCGTGAACGTTCCGGACATCTCAAAATGGCACCCGTAAGGGTAATTCTTTCCCCTTCAAAGATAAATAATATAATAATCCATCGCCTATGAGTCAGGGATGGTTGATTTGTATGGTAGATTTGAAATATTTCATCGGGTTTGATACCCGATTATCCTGAAAGGATTCAAGATGTTTGGGCGACAGTAAGTAAAAACATCTGACCGTTATCAGGGGAGTGAATTCTTGAACTGAAGATATTCATCTGCATACACCTGTCCGTGCACACCGCCTAACGACTGGAACGCCTCGTTGATCTTGGCAAGTCGGTCGGACGGAGAGGGGTGGGTGCTTAAAAACACCGGCACATTCGACTGGCTTTCGAGTTTGGTAAAGAAATCGCCGAGCGAAGCGGCATCGTATTTTGTCGGATAGAGATATTTCACGGCATAGGCGTCGGCTTCATATTCGTTGGAACGGCTGTAGGCCAGATTTCCCAAGCCCTGCGCCCAATCGGCTAAGATATTTGCGAGTTGTGACGGATTGCTTCCCAGGATCAGGTTTAGCAGAAAGGTCTCCCCATAGATCAGGGTCAATTGCTCCGAGGTATGCCGTAGATCTGCGTGTGCCATTTCGTGGGCAATCACTCCGGCAAATTGTGCCGAATTGTCCAAGAGTTTGATCAACCCGGTGTAAACATAGATATTTCCCCCGGGAACACAGAAAGCGTTGACTACATTGTCGTCTTTAATAATCCTGAATCTCCATCCGAACCGGGTGGCATATTTGACCTTTCCCGATGCGAGGATGGTGTTGCGCACTGAATAGAGGAAGTTGTACGCGGAGGTATTGGTTGCTGAATCCAACACCGGATATTCGCCCGGGGTACTCATAATCTGGGCATCCATTTCGGCACCTAAAGAGATGTCGTCACTGACTGAGAAGATAGTGATCGGAACGGATTCATCGCCTTTGGAACAGGAAATCATAAGTACAATCCCAAGGATGAATGCTATTTTACGGAGGCTGAATATTCTTTTCATGGGGAAGTTTTATTGGTTAAGAGAAGGTTTAAAATTTACGATTGAACAAGATTTATGATTGACGATTTAAATCCAAGACTCTCTTCACCGGTATTATCAACAGTTTCCTATAATCTATGTCTTCCAAGAAAAGGAAACGGGGTACTGCCGCAAATGCGACTCATACCCCGTATTACCTGTAAGCGGAAAACTTATTTCTGGACCTTGACCGATATGGTCATGGTTCCGTCGTTCGTTCCAGTGATGGATTCCACTTTCATGATGCCCTTCTTCCCTCCGGCCGTTATGAAGGCCAGCAGTTTCCCGGCCTGCAGCGCGGTACACCGGCTCTGATCGACACCGGTAGCAGTCTGGGCAACGATTATTGCATCATTTGCAATAGCATCAAAATCGATGGCATCGGTAATTACCTTGAATTTCGTGGCATTCCTAACGGCCCATTTCTGTAATCCATTGGTGGGATGGGTGTAAACTGCGGCGGCATGGGCGTCATTCGGAGCGGCTATCGACGCAAAATCGCTGTCGCCGTAATAATAGAGCCAATCGACCTTGTTTGCATTGGCCTTGGCATCGGCAAGATTGTAAACGGTTCCGTCGATGGAAGCAAAAGAACTACCTGTTGTGCTGCCTTGTGCACCCAAAATTTTCATCGTAAAAGCATTGATCTCACCGCTTACCGCTGTGGTGGTGATGATAATGGTCACCGCGCTCATCTGGCCATTCTTATCCTTAACGGTGAAAATGAAAGTCTCATTACCAACTTGTGCGTTGGCATTGGTCATCAGGTCAACAGTAAAAGAGGAAGCGCTGAAAGTAGAATCGAAAGTCTGCGTGTTCCCATTAATGGTACGGGTAAAGGTAAAATCAACCAATTTCGAACCGGAATTGGTATTTGAAAGAGCCCGGATTCCGATTTTCATGGGAGTTCCAACTGTGACTGTAGTATTCTGGTAAACATAATCCGTCCCAACCTGCAAGGTTATCGTAGGCTTCTGATCAACGATGGGATCTTCTGAATCTTTCGTACAGGAGGTTGCAAAAATCACTGCAACCATCATCATAAGGGATAGAACCCAATTCATCTTTTTCATAATAATTACATTTAAGTAGGGTTTAACATATGTTATTGTTTGCAAAGATACATGATTTTTAGAATACGGAGTTTGAGGGTTTATTTTTTCGTAAACTCATACAGTTGAAACGTAAAATATAGAACAAATAGGAATTTCTTTTATATCTTTGGCTAACCCTAAACCGAACTATAAAAACAATTCCAAATGAAAAAGTGGATCGCCTTTCTTATCCTTTTGTTTCTTCCTGTTTCCCTTCTGTTTTCGCAGGAATATGAATTCTATGAAAATCAGTCGGGCAACTGGGTAAAGATACCGAACGGAACGATGCTTACCCGCACCTGTACTGTAAATTCCGACGGGGTTGATGAATTTTTCGGAGTCAAAAACATTGCCTCCGACACCCGGTTGGTATGGGCCCGAAAACAGCGTCGCTATATGACCCCTGAAGCGAACGACAGTTATTGCTGGAACGGTTGCATGCAATCGTATGATTCACTATCGTACAAATATCTGTCTATGGAACCGGGAAAGCTGATCGTCAACCAGTTTGATATTCATTTCAGGCCCGGATCCAAACCCGGTAATACCCTGATCTCTTACAGTTTCTTCGACCGTTCACACCTGGCCGACAGCGGATTCATGCAAATTCTTTATGTGATCCAGCCTGTAGGCATCGAAGAGGCTGACTGGATAACCAAAACCGTCGTCGCCACGCCAAATCCTGCGTCAAATCTGATCCGTTTCCTGGGAATTCCCGATCGTTTCAGCGGCGCCCTTACCCTGGTCAATCTGGTCGGACAGGAGCTTATCAGCATACCCATAAACGCCGGTCATTCTGAAGTAACCTTCAACAGTTCGGGACTTCCCAACGGAATCTATTTTTATTTTCTGCAGATGAATGGTTCAAAAGGAGCAGTAAGAAAGCTGATGATCAACCGCTGATCCGGCAGTAAAGAAAGATACCTATTCCCGGATTATGGTCAGCGCCTTCTGATACGTTTTTCCCTCAAAAGAAGCCCTCAGAAAATAGGTTCCCGATGGCAGGGATGAAGTGTTAACCGTCAAGGAATAGATCCCAGGCATCCAAATGGTTGAGCCGATGGTGCGCACCACTTTCCCGTAAATATCCACCAGGGTCAGAGTACCATATCCTTTCTCAAGTACCCTGATATTCACAGTTGTCTTATCCAGAGCAGGGTTGGGGAAGAGATTCATGATTTCGAGCTGCTGTGAACCTCCTTCACGATCGCCCAGGGGACCTGTTACCGATTGGATTACGGCCTGTTGAACCGAAGAATTCACGAGCGACTCCTCCTGGCGATAAACATAAACGACTACAAAACAATTCTGAGGATCATAGTTACTTTCGATCGTAAAACTGAAAGTCTGAGTGACCTCCTCTCCAACCGGCCATGAATTTTCTTTTATTTTCTGACCGAACTGATTGGCCATGTCTCTAACCACATCATGATGATAACACGGACGTCGGCCTGAATAATTATAACAATTCGAATCCATACTTTGATCAACGAGAATGTTGTTTTCGATTAATACTGCATTGATCATAAAAGTCCCTGTAAGTGACTCCAGATAAGGTTGCATTCGCACGGAAACCTCGACTTCCTTAAACTGCGGGTTGTAGCTCTTTGATTCAACCACGATCCTGAGCGGCGCATCGGTTTGCCGTTCGATGGTTGCATTGACCGAGTCACAATACCGGTGATAATCACCCCAGGTGTATTCCATATATTTTTGTCCGTCACGGTTGGTACGGATTTCCGAATGATCTTTAAAAACGCGGCAGACAAGCGTGTCGCACATTGAACATTTCAAAGCAGAGAAATTGGTGTGGTAAATCAACACGATCGCATTTTGGTGTACAGGCTGCACGCAATGCTGCATCAGCGAATCGATACAGATACATTCATCACACCAGGTGGATGAACTTCTCTCAATGAGCGTATTTCTTGGATTCTGGCTCCATAAGAATCCTCCTGGTATCAGGAGCAGGAACAGTAAAATAATCCTTTTTTTCATGGTTGTGATATTTAAGGGACAGGTAAGAGGTCGGGCTTTCGTTTATTATATTATGATCAAAAACATCGATTCACTGATCCGATGCCGCGATTCCGGGAAAAACAAGTAATAAAATCCGTAAGTTCACCGTGGGCGGGCATAAAAGATGTTTAAAATTACAAAAAAACATGCGGATATATTGAAATCCATAAAAAAAAACACTGTGGCCAATTGTATATTTAATCATATCGGGTCAATTCCACGCCCCTTGGAGCGGAATCTGAGTCCAGGGCTTGCCCAGGTGTTCATGCCATCTATTTTTTTTCATGCCATCTGTAAACTTTTGGATTGCATTTGAATTGGTTTATTCAATTTTATGGAAGTTGTAAATCAATTGGAACACAGAAAAATAATAGATCACGCCATGAAATCAACGATTTCGTTCGTATTCGGTCTGTTCCTGCTTGGTTTTCCGTGCAGGATTTTCAGTATCGATCAGAAAGAGGCACACCTTTGCAGCGTATGCCGGGAAAAGGCAGGCCTGAGCTGAATTCATCCATGTCATCTGAGCCAAATCATTAGTTATCTTTGAGGTCTCCAAAATGAAGTATGACCTGTACCACTACCTCTGTTTACCTGTTCTGTTCCCGGGAGAAGTCATTGACACCTGAAAAATCAGGCCGTGGTAGGGCCGGTTAAGCCGGATTTATTTAACAATTATGTTGTAACCATGTTGAATTTTTTAAGTCTATTTATCTAAACAATCCGACAATGAAAAAACTGCTATTCCTAATGCTGCTGTTCATGGCGGCCATGCTATCTTACGCTCAGGAGAATCCGCTCTGGTTGCGTTATCCCGTTATTTCGCCCGACGGAAAGACGATTTTGTTTTGTTATAAAGGCGATATCTGGTCAGTTCCCTCATCAGGAGGGACAGCCATTCCCATGACCCTTACCGATTCGTACGAATATATGCCGGTGTGGAGTCATGACGGTAAGATGATTGCATTCGCATCAGACCGGACCGGTAATTTCGATGTCTTTGTAATGCCTGCCACAGGTGGTGAAGCGAAGCGTCTGACCTGGAATTCAAACCGGGAAATTCCCTGGAATTTCACCGCCAACAATAAAGATGTCATTTTCTCGGCCTACAGGCAGGACGTTGTAACCAATGCCCAGTTTCCCATATCGCTGATGAGCGAACTTTATACGGTTCCTGTAGCCGGGGGAAAGGTATCGCAATTACTACCCAGTCCCGCCCTCCATGTTTGCCCCACCTCCACCGGCGATAAAATCCTGTATGAGGATATTAAAGGGTACGAGGATGAGTGGCGTAAACACCACACCTCCGCGATTGCCCGCGACATCTGGTTGTACGACTTCAACACGAAACAGCATACAAAGCTCACCGGATTCAGCGGCGAGGACCGCAATCCGGTTTTTGAGGCCAATGACCGGGACTTTTATTACCTGAGCGAGCAAAAAGGGTCGTTCAATATATTCAAGAGTTCCATTGATAATCCTTCTGTATCGACGATGCTAACAAAGTTTGAAAAACATCCCGTGAGATTCCTCAGCCGGGCCGGCAACAACCTGTTATGCTTCAGTTTCAATGGCGAAATCTACACCATGAATCCGCGGAGCGACCCTAAAAAGGTATCCGTGTCGGTATTTGCCGACGGACGTTCCATACTGGATCGTATTACACCGGTCAATGAGGGTTTCACGGAAGCGAGATTATCTTCAAACGGAAAGGAATACGCCTATGTTTTCAGGGGAGAGATTTTCGTGAGCAGCGTGGATGGCGGGTTTACCAAGAGAATCACCAACACTCCTTATCAGGAACGGAGTGTGAGCTTCAGCCCCGACGGACGTTCGTTGCTCTATGCCGCCGAGGTGAACAACAGTTGGAATGTTTATACTACTTCCATTATCCGGAAGGAGGAGCCCTATTTTTATGCCAGCACGGTTCTGAAAACCGAACCGGTAATCGCCACGGAGGCGGAGGAGTTTCAGCCGGAGTACGCGCCCAGCGGGAAGGAGGTTGCCTACCTTGAAAACCGGGTTGTCCTGAAGGTCATCAACCTTGAAAGCCGGAAAACCCGCATGATCCTGCCCGCAGAGGTCAACTACTCCTATGCCGACGGAGATCAATATTACCAGTGGTCGCCCGACGGGAAATGGTTCCTGGTAAATTACGCCTTCCCCGACCGAATCTTTAGTCCCGAAGTCGGCCTGGTCGCCTCGGATGGTTCCGGGAAGATCATCAATCTGACTTTGAGCGGGTATGATGATTTTGGCGGGAAATGGTCGTCCGACGCGAAATCGATGATCTGGGGGTGCAACCGTAACGGTGATCACGCCCAGGGAGGGTACATTCCAACGGCCGATGTTTATGAGATGTTTTTCAGTAAGGAGGCATTCGACCGGTTTAATCTTTCGAAGGAAGAGCTTGCGCTGGTTAAGGATCAGGAGGAGCAGGTAAAGAAAGAGAAAGAGAAGGAGAAAGAGGGGAAAAGTGGAAAAAAGGGGGAAAAAGGCAGTGATTCTTCCGATGGGAAGGAGGCGACAGCCGGTGAAAAGAAAGATTCGCTAAAGGTGGTTATCGACTGGGATAATCTTACCGACCGTAAAGTCAAGCTGACCACGCACACCTCGAAGGTACGCGACTGGGTGCTCTCGAAGGATGGCGAAAAGCTTTTCTACCTCACCAGTTTTGAGAAGGACAATGATCTTTGGGTCACTGAGTTAAGGACGAAAGAGACAAAGGTGTTAGCCAAGTTAGGAGTCAAAAATCCCTCGATGGAGCTTTCATCGGATGGCAAGTTCATTTTGGTATTAGCCGACGGGAAGCCCATGAAAGTGGAGGTTGAAGGAGGAAAATCGGAGCCTCTAAAGACCTCGGGTGAGATGTTGGTAAAACCGGCTGAAGAACGGGGTTATATTTTCGAGCATGCCTGGAGACAGTTCAAGGAAAAATTCTATGTTGAGGACCTGCACGGTGTTGATTGGGATTTTTATAAACAGGCTTATAAAAGATTTCTCCCCTATATCAGCAATAATTATGATTTTGCCGAAATGCTCAGTGAAATGTTAGGTGAGATGAACGCTTCGCACACCGGGTGTGGTTACCGTGCCGGCCGGAGCAATGCAGATCAGACTGCCGATCTGGGCTTGTTTTACGATTATGAATACGGGGGACCTGGCCTGAAGATCGCGGGCATTGTAGAGGGAGGACCGTTAGACAGGGCTGCATCACGGGTCAAAACAGGTTGTATTCTCGAAAAGATCGACGGAGAGGCGATTCCTGATACCGTTGATTTTTATGCGCTATTAAACCGGAAGAGCGGTAAGATCACCCTGCTTTCCTTATACAATCCTGTGACTTCGGAGCGCTGGGATGAAAGTGTTAAACCTATTGCTTCAGGAACCGCTAACGAGCTGTTGTATCGCCGATGGGTAAAGAATCGCAGGGACGAAGTGGAACGGCTTTCGGGCGGGGTCATCGGGTACGTGCATGTACGGTCGATGGACGATGCGAGCATGCGAACCGTTTTCGAAGAGGCTTTGGGACGTAACTTTGAAAAGAAGGCCCTGATTGTCGATACCCGGTTCAACGGGGGCGGCAACATCCATGAACAACTTTCCGATTTTCTGAGCGGTAAAAAGTATATCGACATTGTTCCGCACGGGCAATATGTTGGCTCGGAACCTTTAGACAAGTGGGTGAAACCCTCCATCGTACTGATCGGAGAAAGTAATTACTCCGATGCACATCTGTTCCCGGTAGCCTATAAACTCAAGAACACGGGAAAAACCTTAGGAATGCCCGTTCCCGGAACAGGTACCTTTGTCTGGTGGGAGACCCAGATCGATCCGACGCTTGTCTTCGGCATTCCGATGGGGGGCTGGCGGACACCTGACGGAAAGTTCTGTGAAAACAACCAGATGGAGCCCGACATCAAGGTTGCCAACGATCCCGGAATTATGGCTTCGGGCAGGGATCAACAGATCGAGCAAGCCGTCAGAGAATTGATGAAGTGATCCATCAAGGTTAAGCACATCCCTGACCACTTTCAGGAGTTTATTCCGGGCAATCCGGGCTTTCCGGTTATTTTTTCTTTTGCCGGCCGATGTTCTTATTTGGAGTCGGGGATCAGCTTAGCCGAAATGATGTAGTCCAGTTCCGGGAAATGTTTTCGAACATAGGCGTTGCCCTGCTGCATGATCGAATCCTGGTGGTTGGCCGGCTCGAAACCATAGGCTCCATAGAAAGAATCGACCACTTCAAATCCCTCAACAATCCGGGCTACCGGCGGAAATCCTTTCAGTCCGTTGTAGGTAACTGTATCGAGTTTGAAGTTGTCTTTTTTATTAATGAACAATTGACTGGTGCGTGAATTGGCTCCGTCGCGGGCATACGACAGGGTGCCCTTCAGGTTATGCTCAATGACCGGTTCATCCGCGATGGGACGCTTATCCCAGAACCTGTTAACCTCCGGAAGATCAGATATGCCAAATTGAACCACATAGGCTTCCTGTACCCTGAAAAGGCTGTTGTTGTCGTAGAATCCTGATTGAACAAGCTGATACAGCCGATCGACCCCATCGGGCGACCAGGAGCGGATTGCTTCAATGGTAAAGGAACCTTTGGTGGTGGTGAACTTTGCCATAAAGGTTGAAGGCGCTTTGACCTTCAGGATTGCGCTGTCGGGCATTTTCTGTGCTGTGAGCGCAACCGGGATGAGGAACATCATCCACAGATAAAGGGTACGTTTCATAAAGGTTGACAGGTCAGGATTTCTTCCTTGACAAATTTAGAAAATCAGAAGATGCGGCAAAACAGTTCTTAAGGATCAATTCTTTATGAGTTTACCTGACATGCTATTACCGGATTCCTTCACGATCCGATAAAGGTACATTCCGGGAGTCAGGTCATTGGTGGTCACTGTTTGCCAACCTCCGGCCACAACTTGCCGGAGTACTTCCTTCCCGGAACTGTTGTAGAGGATAAGAGTTGCTGGTCCGGTGAGTCCGGACAGAGTCAGTTGATCCGAGAACGGATTCGGGAATGGTTTGATCGTCTGGGCGGGTTCTCTGTTGACTGCTATTCCTGTATACAGTGATGATTTAATATCGATCACGGCGCTTTCGATGATGGTCAGGTTATAAGGAATGGATTCCGGCGGGAGGGTGTACCAGCCATTGGCAGATCCGCCCCATCCGAAATTGAAATGATAATATTCATCGGTATTATAGCCATCAACTACTACGTTGTGACCGCCTGAACCGGTCGAAACCAACAATCCGAGCTGCACGGGTAAAGCGACCTTGACATTTTCGGCAATGAGGGCATTCAGGGTGGTATCGTCGGGATAGACAATCCGTGATTCTTCAAATCCAAACCGTTGCCAGGCCGTCAGCGCCTGTTCCAATCCAAAGGTTCCAGAAACCGAAGCGCTGTAAACCTGTTGTGCTGCCACGCCGCATGCAAAGCAGATAGCCGCTTTCAGGGATTTTGTGAGTGCGCCCCCGAAAGCATATGTTGATTCCAGGGTGTCGAGGTAAAGGTTTAAGGTGTCGAAGGATGGAAAACCCCGGGTTTGGTAGTCATTGTCGATCCAGTACTGGTTTCCCGATCCATAGTTGTGGTAATAATCATCACCGTCGGTAAACCGGGTCTGGTTGATCTCTTTATGGTGGTTGATAATCTGTGCCATCGCGATGGCAGGGCAACCGGCCACGCTGTGTGAGCCGGCATTCAGATCGATCGGGCACATGTTGTTGTAGGGGGCGCTCTGGGTCCAGTTGGTCTCGAGCCAACCTCCCGTCGAGGTAGATCCTTCGGGAGGCCACTGCTCAAAACCGGGAGATCGCAGGGTTGCCGTAAGGAATGCATTCCACTTTTCTGCAATAAGGTGTCTCTCGGCCGATTCAAACCTCCACGATTCATTTATCCGCACCCTGATGTCGCGTGATATGATTGTTTTGATCAGGGTTACCGCTTCAACAGGCGGATCAAAACGATCGGTGGCCGACCAGGCATAGATTGGACTGATACGATCGGAAGCGGCGATGATAACAAATCCTGTGGGAGCAAAATGACAGATACAGGCTAAGGAATCACCCTTTTCATCCGTGAGCCATTCCTGGAAGGTCAGATTGAATTTCTGATGTTCCGACTGTAAAAAAGCTGTTGCAGCTTCAGCGAGATCAGGTTTGATAAGGGATTGGCCAGATGAGAAGTATCCGGTAAGGAGCAGGAGCAAAAACAGCGTAATCTTGCGCATAATCATGGAATTTTGGAGTTTAACTGATCTTTAAGAATTCTCCGGATCGATGCCATTAAGTCTTGGTGGCATCCACCGGGACTGTAAAGATTGAAACTAATTAAATATGATGAATATTTTTTCGATCAACCGGGTTTATAAACCGATAAATGGGCGGATTTTCAGATTGACTCAACCATTTTCAAGAGCTGTTCTTTGGTAAAAGGTTTTGCCAGATAGTGTGTGCAACCATGTGCCAGTAATCGTGATCGGTCGCCATATTGGGTATAACCGGTTATGGCAAGTACCGGTATTGATTGATATCCCGGAAGGTGGCGGATAAGTTTTACAGCCTCAATACCGCTCATCACCTGACCTAAGTTGATATCCATCATGATCAGGTCAAATGGGACCGATTCACAGAGGGCCAGAGCACGGGGGCCATCGGAGGCAATGATAATCTGGTATTTGTGGCGGAGAAAAAGCCTTACCAGTTCGGCGTTGGTTTCATTATCCTCCACCACCAGAATCCGCTTCTGCAATCGTTCGGTAACCGGAGTCTTCCCCGTTTCTTCATCCCGGAGGTGGGCCGGTTTTGCCTCCTGTTTTCCAGTCGGTGACTGGACCGGAAATTCGAGTGAAAAGGAGGAACCCCTTTCGGGAATACTTTCCACGTGAATGTTTCCGCCAATCAGATGCATGATTTTACGCGCGATGGTAAGCCCCAGGCCGATACCCTCATAATGACGTGAAAATCCTTCGCTTACCTGCTTGAAAGCATCGAAGATCACGGTCAGGTCATTGGGGTTGATACCGATCCCGGTATCGGTCACGGTAATTCTAATGATCTTCCGGTCGTTGGCGGTTTCAACACTGGGTGTGATGGTGACTCCTCCTTCGCGGGTGTATTTGATGGCATTGTCGAGAACCGATGCAAAGGCCCGGGCGATCAATTCCTCGTCGGATGTAACAGGGATATGGCCTTCGTCGGAAGAAACCGTACAATCGAGCTTTTTATAGGTCAGGAATTCCCGGTGTTTCATGACAACCTGAGAGATCATCTGGTACAGGTCGAACTCGCGGTAGGTCGGATTGATGCCCGATTCCAACTGGGAAAGCCATACGATCGAGTCGAGGGTTTTCATCAGTCGCATTCCGCTTTTATGAATCCGGATGGCGCTTTGCCTGATATCGGGATCGTTGGTTGCATTCTGGATAACCTGGGCAAATCCAAGGATTCCGGTGAGCGGGGTCCGGAATTCGTGGCTCATATTGGAAAGCAGGGTGGTTTTGAGGTGGTCTGATTGTTCTGCTTTTTCTTTGGCCTGCTTTAATTCTTCGAGCGTCTGCCGCCGATGGTGCCGTATTGCAGCTTCCCTCAGTTCGCGGGTCACAGCGGGGCCGATTCTCACAATATGATCCTTCATGATGTAATCGTGAGCGCCCGATTTCATCATGCTCACCGCCACCTCCTCGCCAATGGTTCCGGATACCAGGATGAAGGGGATATCGAGTCCCGACGTTTTATATATTTCAAGGGCATGTTCGCCGCTGAATTTAGGCAGTCTGAAATCACTGATGATGAGGTCATAACCGTGTGTGTTTAACATTTCGATCATTCCGTCGGCGGTTTCAACCCGGTCGGAATCGATATCGAAACCTTCTTTCTCCAAGTGGCGCAGGAGCAACGCGGCATCATCATCATGATCTTCGATGAGCAGCAGGCGTAACTTTTCCATCATGATTCAGGATTTGGTGGCAATTCATTGAGCAATAACCAATACATACCCAGTTGCTGGACGGCCTTTGTGAATTTGTTGAAATCGACTGGTTTGCGGATATAGCTGTTGGCTCCTCCCAGGTAGCTGTTCACGAGATCCTGTTCCTCAAGCGAGGATGTAAGAATAATGACCGGCGTCAATCGGGTCGGAGGATAGCTTCTGATCTCTTTCAGAACCTCTAATCCGTCGAGTTTGGGCAACTTCAGATCCAGAAGGATTATGGCGGGGAGCACATGACCATCGTTGTCGGTGAAATCACCAGTGCCTTTCAGGTAATCGACTGCCATGGCCCCGTCGCTGACGACGATGATGGGGTTGGTCAGATTGGCCTTTTGGAAGGCGCGCCGGGTCAATTCCACATCATCGGGATTGTCCTCGACCAGCAGTATTGTTTTTCGTTCCATATTTTGACTGATTTTGAGGATTTGCTCTTTTCATTTAGTATTCAGGGAAGTCTGAAATAAAAGGAGGCGCCCTTTCCGGGTTCTCCTTCGGCTGAAATCGTACCCCCATGCCGTTGAATGATCCGATTGACAATGGTCAGACCGATTCCGGTACCCGGAAACTCCTGTGGGGTATGGAGTCGCTGGAAAACCCCGAACAATTTCCCGGCATATCGCATATCGAATCCGGCTCCATTATCGCGGACCACGATTTCGGTAGCTCCGTTGCGGATTACCGAATCGATAATTACTGTCGGGTCAGGGATCCCGGAACTGAATTTAAATGCATTTTGAATCAGATTATAGAGGGCGATCTTCATCAGTCCGTTGTCGGCCCTGACCGTAATTCCTTCTTTGATTTTCACCTTATGTTTTGAATATTCGGGAGTTTCGGCCAATTCATCGCATATTTGAACTGCAAGTTGTGAAATGTTAACCTCCTGCAGGTTCATCGGCTGCCGGGTTATTCTCGACAACCGGAGAAGATCATCGATCAACTGCGCCATACGCTGGCTGGCGTTACGTATCCGCATCAGGTAATCTCTTCCTTTGTCGTCGATCTTTTCGGCCTGATCTTCCAGTAAAGCGAGGCTGAAGCCGTCGATGCTTCTCAATGGCGCCCGGAGGTCGTGTGAGACGGAATAGCTGAAGCTTTCAAGTTCCTTGTTTGCTGTTTCGAGCTGTTCGGTTCTCATTTTGACCCGTTCTTCGAGTTCCATGTTTAATCGTGACAGCTCCCGTTCATTTGCCCTGAGGGCTGTAACATCTTCACCGGAACTGATGGTGCCTGTAACCTTCCCGTTATCGTCCCTGATCAGGGCGTTGTGCCAATACATGATCAGTAGCTGGCCAGAGGCAGTGACCACGGTATTCTCGAAAAATTCAGGCCCTTCCACCTCCCCGCTCATCAGCTTTGCGAAGACCCCTCTGACCACTTCCCTCATTTCGTCGGTGATAAAGTTATCGAACCAGTTTTTTCCGGTGATCTCCTCCTGCCGGTATCCGAACAGTTCCGATCCTTTTTTATTGATAAGTTCAACATTTCCGGCATGATCTAAAACGATAATTACCGATCCGGCTATATTCAGGTAGTTTTGAGCCCGGTTACGTTCCTGGATCAGCATATGCTGGTATCGGGCTCGTTCAGAGAAGTCGCGGACAATTCCGTTAAAGTATTTTTTCCCGCGGATGTAGATGACCTGTGCGCTGACTTCGACCGGGAATCTGGTCCCGTCCTTTTTAACGTGCATCGACTCATACAGGAATCCTTCTTCAGGAGGATCAACGGTAAGGTGTTGCCGGTAAGGGCCCTGTGCATGAGGGTCAATTATTTTTGAGGCATTGGATCCCACCAGTTCTTCCCGGGTATAGCCATACAGGCTCAGCGCCCTTTCGTTACAATCGGTAATGGTTCCCTTTTCATCCAGCAGCAGGATGACGTCGTTGGCGCGTTGCATGACCATCTCGTAATGCTGGGTGAGTACCAGGCGCTGTGATTCAAGTTTATAAAGGTTGCTGAAATAATCTTTTTTCCGCTGCAGAACTATCATAAACAGTACAAGAAATCCAAGCAGGATCATGATCATAACGGCTGGCAGGGTCCTTATCCACCAATATGAAAGGGGTTCCAGCGCTTCATTCAGATCGGTTTTACTTACCATGAACCAGGGGGTCCCTGTTACAGGCCGGGTATAAGCTAACACTTCTACTCTGCGGTAATCAATTCCCACGGTAAATCCAGAGTAACCTTTTGCTGCCCGGGCCGCGGGAAGCATTTCATTTTTAAGCGGCATTTTCAATTGTAAGGCGCTTCCCGGTAAATGACGAACTTCATTCAAATAGATCACACTATCGTTTTTCACCTCCACGAGCAGGGTCTCCGATGTCGGGCTATTGATGGGCCAGGATTGCATCAGTGGATAGATGAACCGGGAGGGATCCATGCGGAGCAGTAATATGGCTCTCAGCGTAGACGAATCACCGGGCACACGGTAAACCGGTGAATAAAAATCGATGTGGATCCTGTTATGGTGTCTGCAATAATAGAAACTGCTGAAGCGGGTGTCCGATGATCGAAACGAATTCAGAAGGATCTTCTTTGAATCGTCACTAAGCGAATCCCCGTCGGCCGAAACACTGATGAAAATTTTCCCTGTCGAATCTGTCAGCAAAATATCTTCATAACCGTAATGCTCAATTAATGGTGCTATGTACCTGAGGATTTTCTGACGAAGTTCCTCACGCTCCGGATGATTGAGAAACCGGTTCAACTCCTCCTGGAAGTTTCCGGCGCTGTTCACAAAGGCCGCGTCGCTCCTACGCTCCTTTATCCAATTGCTGATCTCGTCGGTTTTGTATCTTGAAATACTCTCCAGGCGCTCAGCGGTCGTGCGGATCAAATTGGCACGCTGTACCTTCAGATTCAGGATTCCCAAGAAAATAACCAACAGGGAATACAGAATGAAAACGGTGATGTATTTCCAGTCCGGAAAATATTCGGGCAATTTGAATTTCATTTCGATCGGATCGGTTCCGTAAATATACAATCATTCGAGGCACAAATCAACCGACAAAAAAAATAAAATGTAATATGTCAATATGATTATGTGCGGCGGATAATTGCAAATACGTTGATGTTACTTATTGCCACTTCCGGGATACCCATCACTTTGTGGCGACAAGCAGTGGCCTGACAAAATGTTCCTGACTGGTCCGAATGGTAACGAAGTAGATTCCGGGTGATACTCCGGTGATATCGATCTGAATGTCGCGTTTCGGAACGGATTGCCCAATGGTTTGTCGGTATACTGTGATTCCCCGGGCATCCCTGACTTCGATCTCACAGGTTTCATCAACCTGGCCGGCCAACGACACGGTGAAGATTCCACTTGTCGGAACCGGGTAGATCCGGATCCTTTGATCGGTTGGTTCATCCATTCCGGGCAAGGTTATGTAAATGTTGTTGGAGGTATCGGAGCTGCATCCGTTTATATTAACCACATCCCAATACCAGCCGATAGCGGTGACGGTATAATTCTGCCCGGTGGCTCCCGGGATCAGTGATCCGTTGAAAAACCACTGGTTTCCGTCGGTTGCATTGCTTGAAAGCACCGGCCCGGATAGCGTGATCACGGGAGCAGGAGGTATCGGATTCAGGGATACGGCCAGCGTTGCAACAGGTCCGTCGCCGCAGCTGTTGCTTCCGTAAACGGTAACATTTCCGGACGTTGCGGTGGGTCCGAAATCAACGGTGATGGCATTGGTGTTGGCCCCGTTGACGATGAAGGCACCGGCAGGTACGGTCCATTGGTAAGTTGTAACCTCCGGGATCGGGTTTATTGAATAGATGATCCCGGAAGCGTATTCGCACACCTGATCGGGACCTGCGATGGCTCCCGGATCGGAAGGCAACGGGGTCACCGTAACCGCGAAGGAAGGTGATGCCGGTCCTGATCCACACAGGTTGTTGCCTTGTACCGTGATTACTCCGGAAGAAGCATTTCCGGCAAAGCTGACGGTAATCGCGTTGGTATTATAACCACCTGTGATGGTGGCTCCCACGGGAAGCGTCCAAACGTAGGAAATAGCGTTGGTGACGGGAGCTACCGAAAATACCACACCGGTTGTACCGCCGCAGACTGCTGCTGTTCCTGTGATGGTTCCTGCTGCCGATGGAAGGGGTTCAACGGTGACACTGAAGGTCGTCGGGGAGGCGGCCATACATCCGGCCGTACCGGTGTAGTTAACCGACACCCACTGTGACCCGGAGGTATTCCATGCAACCTGTATTTGGTTAGTCCCTGTCCCAATTACGATGGAGCCGCCCGACGACACACTCCAGGTATAGGAGGTCATTCCCGACTCGGTGGTATACGTGGCATTCGCACCGCCCTGGCATGCCGAAGTGGTTCCCGAAATTGTCGGAACCGGCGGAGGACCCACAGTGACCGGCAGTGTGGAAGGGGCGCCAGTGGAACAGAAATTTGTTCCGTAAACCGCAACATTACCGCTTGAGGTACCGAAATTTACCACGATGCTGGTGGTATTCTGTCCGCTCACAATGGTAGCGCCAGCAGGAACAGACCATGTATAGCCGGTGGCGTTTGTGATTGGCGCTACAGTATAGGTCTTTCCTGTAGCTCCGTTACAAACGTTCGCGGAACCCGTAATCGGTCCGGCGGCAGCTATGGTCGGGCAGCCGGGTGTAAAGGTCTTATCGGCCCCGTAAAAAGTACCGGCTGTGCTTACTCCGACACAGCGGTAGTGATAGGTAATATTGGAAGTGAGTCCGGAAAGGTTGGCTGTGACGGCAACGGGCGAGTACCCGGTCACTGTGGGTGGGTTTGCAGCCAGGGAATTGCCGTAACTCGTATTCAGGCCCCAGTCGAAGGTTACCGTGGTCGGATAGAGGTTGGCGGTTACCGATCCGTTGAGGGTGGCGCTGGTCAGTAAGATATTGGAGGCGGCATTGGTCACCACGACGGGATTCACGATGATCTGTCCACTGATGGTGATCATCAGGGAATCCTTTACGGTTAAATCCTGCACCGAAACCGCTTTGGCATATACGGTTCCGTTACCGGTGGCAGTTACCAGTCCGGCCGTGCTGATCGTGGCATTACCTGTTCCGGAAACCAGACTCCAGGTCACATTCTGATTGGCTGAAGCCGGGAATACGGTTGCGACCACCTGCAACGTACCTCCGCTTGTGGTGATCGTGGGAGGCGCGCCTCCCTGGGTGGTGACCACCAGACCGATCAGTCCTCCGACTGATATACCCTGGGCATAACCCATGTATGAGCCGGTGCGGTTTTCGGTCCAGATGCCTGCGCAACGGTTAGGGCCGTCGGGGGTGAAACCGAACCGCATCTTGGGAGTTCCCGGAGGAGCTGAGGTTGAACTAAGTTCCACCTGATTACCGGTCCAGACAAAATTTCCGTTGGCATCGAGCCGGGTTGCATAGATTTTATCGTTGGCGTCGTAAAACAAAAACATCGGGTTATCGCTGACCAGTGCAACCTTACCTGCATGTTGATAACTGTTCGGGCCAATGGCATAAACCACCTTGGCATTGTCGGTAAACTGCCGGGCTCCGGTCGTTTTCAGGTATTTCTGTACATAAACTCCGTACTGGGTCTGGTTATAATCGCTGAAGTTACATACCGACCAAACGTAATTGGAGGTGGCCGACAAATTGATCGATGTAAAACCCTGATAATCGTCGTAAGTATTCACATTCGTGTTGAAGGCCGAACCGTTCATTCCCCAGGGGATGGTACCTCCCGGTTCGATTCGTTGGAGGAAGGAGTTGAATCTGAAACCGTTTGAGCTGTAATATCCGACGTAGGTAACATCGCCATCGGCGGCGATAGAATAATAACGGGCTGCGCTGGTAGTCTGATTGCAGATCTGAAGCGGGGCATAGACGGCGGTTCCGTTCGGATTGAACATTTGCGCATAGAGTGTGGTCGACACGCCGTAACCCATCTTCTGATACACCATGGTAAATTTACCTGCCAGGTTACCGATCAACTGACCGCGGGTGGTGGTGGATGTACCTACTGTGACTACAACAGGGGCGGTCCATGCCAGTGATCCGCTGTTGGTTATCTTTTGGATGTTCAGGGTGTTTCCGTTATCGGAATTCCAGGTAACAACAATCTCGCCTGTTGAAAGCAAGGCGGGATAGGGAACCATACCGCTGCCGAGGATGATACCTCCCGCGCCCCAGAGTTGCGCTCCGGTTTGGGAGATTTTATGAACTACGGCGTTCATGATTCCGGTTCCTTCATGTTGAAATCCGATGACCAGGTTGTTGGAGGCGTCGACACAGACATTAAAAACAAAAGTCGCCGATCCCGATGCCAGGTTGCTCACCAGTACGCCATCGGCTCCAAGGAGCTTATAGCCGTCGGCATCAATGAGTTGGGCCCGCATGTCGTAATTGCCGGAATTCTCGTGGTAATATGCGATCCATGTCTTTCCGTCGGATGTGGGAACCGACTGCAAATCGGCGGTTGGCAATCCCGAAATCAGCATGTTCACATTGGTATTGGTATTCCACTGAGCTGACGCCAGGCCTGAACAGAGCAACATCAGGAGTCCTGCAAGACTCCATAAAAATGTCAATTTTGTTTTCATTGTTTTGGGTTTTGGGATTACAAAATATTTACCGGCCCCGTCACACGTCAGCAAATCCTCCGGGTCAACGGGTCGTGGTTTCTATATGTTCAGTCAGCTTTCCCAGGCACCGTACATAGCTTCCGAATTCGTTGTCGTACCATCCGAAGATCTTGGCATGGGTTACCGGAAGGTTAACGTCACGGTCTTCTTTAATTCCCAGGGAGTGAAGCAATGCGGCAGGCAACGGAAGAAATCCGGTCCGGGTATGGGTTTCGTGTCCTTCGATGACCACTGCGGCGGGAAATCCCATCAGGTCAGACGATACATTCTGTTTTTCGCTGAAGTGAAGCAATCCCTGCTGGGATCCCCGGGTAGCACGGCGGTATAGGTCGTTGATGTATGCGCCACTGATTATCGGTTCACCGCGCTCATCCACCCGCGAATCGAAGGTAATATTGAGGGAAATCAGGGAAACGGTATTGGTCGGGATGCGCACCGAATCGGCCATGAATCCGATGTTTGCTATTTGCGGCAGCACCATTTCCAGCGCTTTTCCCGCTCCTGTGGAAGATAAAATGATGTTGTTGAATACCGACCTGTTTTTCCTCAGATCGGAAGTTCCGGTTGAGGGAACCGCATCTAGCACACTCTGGGTGTTGGTTGCAGCATGAACCGTCGACATGGATGCGGTGAGGATTCGCTTGGTTTCTACGTCTTCGAGCAGGGGTTTCATCATATGGGCCAGCCCTGTGGTGGTACAGCTTGCCGCTGAAACCACATGGTGCAGGTGCGGCCGGAAGTCGAGGTGGTTAATGCCATAAATCAGGGTTGGATATTCGCCGGAATCCTTGTAGGATTTATCTTTGATCTTAAACGGGGCGCTGGCGATCACATTTCGCGCGCCGGCTTCGAGGTGGCCCCGGAGGCTTCCTTTTGGATCATCGGCCGGAATGGTCGGATCCAGAAATTTTCCCGTGCAATCGACTACCGTTTGAACGCCTTCGCGGGCCCATCCGATATTGCGGGGCAACCGTTCTTTTCTTAAAATTTTTACCGGGAATCCATCCACATCCAGCATACCATCAGAGGCATCAATCACTGTAATCGGGCATTTCTTTCCGGAAAATCCGTGAAGGAAATGATCGAGTGTGCCATAGGTTGAGTCCGTACTGATGGTATGAATCACATCATCGAGGCTTTTACCGACTTCCCGGCCTACGTTGATCACGATACCTTCGAAGCAGCGCGACTGCAGATGGTACCATAATGTCAGTTTTCCGATGCGACCCAAACCGTTGATGCCCAACAGTTTTTTCTCTTTTAGTGAAATTTCCATGATATCGATTGTTTTGGTTAGGTTCAGAATTCCTGTTTCCGGATCGGATAATTACCCTGGTAAATGATGCCAAGCGGCCCGTCCAGCGCGATTTTGTCGAATGCCCTGAACACGGTATCGTTGATGTGGCATGTCTTTTCTTTTTCGTTCACCCTGAGTTCCGTGCAATTGACCACGCAAACTTTACCCAGGCTTGAGGCGGTAACCGCGGCATGAGAGGTGGCCCCGCCTTTGCCGGTAAGTAGTCCGTCGCATTCAAAGATCATCTCGATATCGTCGGGAACCGTGTCGGGACGGGCAAGGATGCATTGACCATCTTCAAATTTAGCTTTTATTGCCCGGATATCTTCCAGGTCAAAAGCAAGAAATCCATTCACGACCCGGTTGCCGATCCCGATACCGGTGCCAACCTGTTTCATTTTTTGAGGCGGAACGGCGAACACCACTTTTTGCTCGGGTTTTTTCACCGACTGATCCCTCACTTGTAAAATGTACAGATCCTCGGGCTTTGCGGTCTCAAAGGTGAACTCGATCTCCTGATGGCCGAAATCGTGTTTTTCGAGCAGTTCGTGGGCAAAGTTATTCAGTTTCTCAAAGATCTTCGGAAAGGCGCTTTCAAGAGAGAATGGGCTTTTCTGGTAGTATTTATTCCGCTGGGCTTCACTTACGGGAAGGGTATTAACCAGTCCTGCAACGATATCTTCACCCTGGCTCAGAAAAGAAAAATCGCCGTTCAGATGGATCCCGGGTGAATTTTGCATCACATCGCAGGTAAATACCACGCCCGATCCCGATTCGCGGTGAATATTTCCGAAAACCATCTGCTGCACGATCACGGCAGTCCCCCACTCGTGGGCGATCTGAAGGTGGTTGCGGTACACCTTTGCCCGCGTGTTGTCCCATGAATTGAATACCGCGATGATCGCCTGCCTTGCCTGTAACCAGGGATCCTGCTCGAAGGGAACGTTTCTTTCCTTCAGTACATCCTTGTATGCGTAAGTGATCTCGCGCATGATGGGCGGCGGAAAGTCGATCTTGCGGCTGATGTCGTACTTTTGCTTGTAATCGATCATGATCTGATCAAATACATCCCGGTCAATTCCGAACGACATACCCCAGGTCTGAAGCAATCGCCGGTAACAATCCCACGAGGTCCAGCCAAAGTTATGCTGTTGGCTGAGAACCTCCGTGATCTCATCATTAAGCCCTACATTCAGAAAGGTATTCATGGCTCCGGGCATAGAGATGGCTGATCCCGACCGTACCGACAACAAGAGCGGGTTCAGCGGGTTGGCGTACTCCCGGTGCGACAGGATCTCTATTTCCCGTATATACCTGTCGATCATGTTATCGACTTCGGCATGCAGCGAGGGATGTTTGGTGATGGAATCCTTCCGGCGAAAGACCTCGGTAGTAATGATAAAACCGGGAGGTACGGAATAGCCCTGAAGATAGAGTTTCTTCAGGAAAAAGCCCTTTGACCCCAGGAAAATCTGGCTGTCGATTCGCGGATCGGCTATGTTGAAAGGGCTGATTACCACATCGGGATCGTACGACATGATGCTGCGTATATCCTCCGGCGTAAAATGATCAGCCATGTTACGCAGGCTGTTGAGCACTTTGCCAATGAAGTTGTCGAGCGATTGAATGAGGAAGGCAGATGAGAGCAGATCGCGGAAGAATGCTTCCGATTTTTTATGGATGAATTTGCTTACCGATTTCTGGTCCAGATTTGTTTCATCGGGAAAGATTTGCGGGATGATCACCTTCAGAAGTTCATCGTACGAACTCATGAAGTAGTGGCTGATGATCTCTTTCACGCTTTCGCCCATGAACTGGAATATGTTGAGATACTGACCGATTGTGAAACTGCCCGAGGTCAGGCTGTACTGCAGCATCTGAAGGTTTGAATTGAAGCCCTGATCGGGAATCCCGTCGAGTTCCAGCCCCTGGCGCAATAATTCGAGGGTCGAATAGATGCTTTTGAGAGTTTTCGCGGTAATATAATCGGTGTTGAGCTTGGCAATGATGCGTTCCATCAGTACGGTGGCGATGCCTTCGAGGCGAAAGGTCACCCCGAGTGCTTCGAATTTTTTTTCGTGGTATTCGCCGTACATCGATGGGATCCCGAATGCGATATGCCGCTTGTGGTAGATGTTTTCCCATCCCTGACTGGGCACCGGGTCGAAGATGATCTGGTTGAGCCGGTCCATGAAGCGGAAAATCAGGCGGAGCGCCTGCTCATCGTCCGACTGATCGAGGTATCGGGTCAGATCGTCCACTTCGGCAGGGCTGAAAAAATTGTACCGGTTGAGGATCGCCGCTATGTTGATAGTCTCGAAGGAGTACTTTTCTTTCAGCAGCTTGTAAAGCCTGATCAGGAGGCGGACCCTCCGGATGTCCTGGTCTTTTGCGCTGCCCAGTTCGTTGAGCATCGTCTCAACCGCTTCGGATTCAAGTTCCGAAAGTTGTTTTACCGAGAGGTTGCCTTTTTCACACAGGGCGCTTACAATCTCATGAACTCCCTGCACCCACTCGCCTGACAGATCGATACTCTCGATCACATCGGCCGGCACCAATGGTTTCAAAAGATCGAGGTTCGGATCTTTCCAGAAGTTAAGGATCTCCAGGCATATCAGAATGTGCGAATTATTGCCTTCGGTATGGATCTGTTTTCGCAGGAAATGGATCAGCTTGTCGGCCCGCTGGGATATTTCATCCAGCGTGGTGGTCACCTCGCGGAGTTCACCTTCGGCTCCGATCTCGTTAAAATAAACCGGGAAAATCCGTGTGAGCTGTTTGATCCTTTTAAAGATAGGCGCAATGTCGGAGTTGAGCAACCGGGTCACATCGCGCTGGAACAGATCGGTATCGAAGATAAAGATTCCGCCCATCCTCAGGTTGATGATAAGCGCCGACAGCAGTCTTTTCATTACCTCGGGGGAATACTCGATCAGTTCGAGCCATACACGGATATTCTTGATGTGGTTGCGGTCGACATGAAGCTGCCAGTTGTCGGTAAGGTACACCACGCCCGGAGTAACGAATCCCATCCTGATGAGCTTGTTCTCAAAATAGCGGATCAGGGAAAGGTTGTCGCTGTTCATGATCTCTTTACCCAGGGTCAATACCGAATCGAGTACGGTACCTACGTGGTGCTGTCGAAATTCTTCAAAGAGCTGAAAAAGGTTGTCGATTGATACGAGTATCTGATCTTCCGTAAGTTCCTTACCGATATCGCGAATCACACGGTTCAGGTCCCAGAGCAGGTAATCCCGTTGATGCACCATTCCCGGGAGGTGAAGAAGGAAAAACAGATAGTGAAGTTTTTCGATTGCTTTTTCAAAATTCCCTGTAAATTTCCTGAATGCCGTGGCGATATCGGTGTAGGTAAGCGAAACCTTCACTACTTCATTCCAATTTCCGGCATCAGCAAGCTTTTGTCGCTGAACATCGAAAAAAGGTTTTCCCAATTGCAGGATTTGATTGGAGTACTGATCACCGAATATTTTCTGCTTTGATCCGTACCATGCTTCTATTTTTGTGGAAGACTCCCAGAAATCGAGATTTTTTATAGCGATTTCACGGACCATTGTCAGGATTCGGGACGAAACCGCAGGATCTTCAGAAAGTTTATCAAGGCTTGTAAAGAAAATTCCCAGGTTGGCAATGCAACTTTCCGTGCTGGCGCCGATGTTTTCTTCTAACACACTGATTGCGTGTTCGATCGTCTGTTTGAAGAGGATGGGGTCAGTCGAAAGGTTTTCGATCAGTTTCAGGAGTGTGTAAACCAGTTGTTCCTTGAGCCGTGGCTCCAATTCTTCCCGGAGCAGGGTGGAAATGATATTGCATTCCGCATCAAGCGCTCTGACCGCTTCGGGAAGCGCCCGGTAGAACCATAAGTCGCCAATGAAAATTGCCGGAATTTGTCCTACGACATCAGCGTGATTGGAATAGGGATGATGGAACTCGTTGAAAAAATCTTCTGAGCGCTTATGAATTCCATAGTAATTGTCAGAAAGGCTGATAAACCATTGATGCTCCTCTGGTATGTCGATTATCAAATCCCTGGTATGTGCCAGGTTTATTTCCAGTGCGGTCGATTGTAATCCGGGGTTCATGGTCGTTTAGTTTGATTACAGGGTCGCGATATGCTTTAAAAGGTCGATGATCCGGTTGGAGTAACCGCTTTCGTTGTCGTACCAGGCCAGCACCTGAACGAAATCGCCGCCGAGGACTTTAACGCTCAGGGCATCGAAAATGGCCGAATGCGGATTGTTGATGATATCGCTTGAAACGATGGGATCGCTACAATATTCCAGGTATCCTTTAAGCTGCATCCGGGCCTGATTTAAAAAGGCTTCACGGATCATGGGAGCGGTTACAGGATTGTTCAAAAGGGCAGTCAGTTCGACGAAGGAACCGTCGGGCACGGGAACACGTGTCGCGAAGCCGTCGAACACGTTGGTCATCTCAGGCATGACCAATGCTACCGAGCGTACCGCGCTTGTCGTGGTAGGAATAAGGTTCACCGCTGCGGCCCGGGCACGCCGGAAATCATCATGCGGCCCGTCGAGGGTTGATTGGTTGTTGGTATAGGGATGTACGGTATTCATGAAAGCCTTTTTCACGCCAAAGGAGTCATGCAGGACCTTGAGCATCAGCGCAACGCAGTTGGTTGTGCACGATGTATTCGAAATGATCCGGTCGGTGGGAAGGAGCTGGTGGTGGTTGATCCCCATGACAACGGTACGGTCGATCAGCTCGTCGCCGGGGGGACAGGAAAGGATCACGTTGCGGACACTTCCCCTGAAATGCTGTTCAAGTTCCTGACGGGTTTTAAAGAGGCCGCTCGATTCCACGATCACCTCTGCCCCGGAGATATCCCAGGGAATGGCCGATGGATGCATGCCCGAGGTGACGGGGATTTTCCTGCCATCGACCAGTAAAAATCCCCGGCCCGGTTCAATCGTTCCCAAAATCCTGCCATGAACACTGTCATATTTTATAAGATGCGCCAACAGCGGCACATCCATCGCATCGTTGAGGTGAACAATTTCAATCTCCGGTGTTGCAGCGGCAAGTCTGAAAACCAGCCTCCCGATCCTTCCCAGTCCGTTTATTCCTATTCTGATAGCCATATTGAGTTCAGTAAGCGTATTTTAATCTAAAAGAAAAACCACTTCCGGCGCCTGATTGGTTGGGGACCGGTTGTTACAAATTTAACGCTTTTTCCGATTGGATTTCAAGGAAAAAAGATCCTTACTCCGGCAGTGGAAAATTAAAAAAACGGAAACAACTCGACTGACCGGGGATTGATCATTGAACGGGCAGGGAAAAACTGAAAGCGCTTCCACTTCCGGCTTCGCTTTCGGCCCAAATCTTTCCGTCGTGTTTATCGATAAATTCCTTGCAAAGAATCAGTCCGAGGCCGGTTCCTTTTTCCTTCGCGGTTCCATAGGTAGAATAACTTTCATCGATTCGGAAAAGTTTTCCCAGTGATGCCTGGTCGATTCCCACACCCGTATCCCGGATTGTAACGATAACGTCAGCCGGTGTTTGCTCAGCAGTTATGGTGACGGCGCCTCCCGGTTTCGTAAATTTGATGGCATTGGAAATCAGGTTGCGCACCACGGTGCTGATCATAGGTCTATCCGCACTGACGATGTATTTCCGGGAAATGTTATTCACGATGGTTATCGATTTCTGGTGCGCCGAATCCTCCAGCAGTGAAGCCACATCACCAATCAGCCGCGTTAAATCCAGGTACTCCGGATTGAATTCCATTTTGCCAGTCTGGGATCGGGACCACTCGAGGAGGTTGGTCAGCAGATCAAGGATACGGTTCGATGATTCGTGGATGATACCCGCGTACCTGCCCACCTCCTGGTAATCTTTCTCTTCGATTCGTTCCTTTATAACATCACTGAAACCGATGATGGCATTGAAGGGATTCTTGAGGTCGTGGGCGATAATCGAGAGAAATTTATCCTTCATCATATTGAGTTCCCTGTAACGGGTTTCGCTGAGGCTGAGGGCTTCCAGGGTTTGACGTTGCCGGGTGACATCCCTCGAAAAAACGCCCACCTTGTCGGTGGTCTCATTTTGGTAATGGATCGGGTAAATCACATATTCGTTGTATATTCCATCTCGTACATCCTCTCCGTGGATTATCTTTCCGGTATCCAGCGACTGATGGATAAGGGTTAAACGCTTTTCGGCAATTGCGGCCGGTAAGAAATCAAAGAGATTCTTCCCCAGCATTTCTTCCCGGGTCATGTGCATCCGGCGGGCATGGGCCTCATTGGTATCGAGGACAGTTCCTTCCCGGTTGAGCAGGATTATAAAATCGTCGGTCGATTCCATGATGGCCCGGGCATTGGTCTCGCTTTCCCTGAGTTTTCGTAGTATGATTTTCTTATCAGTGATGTTTCGGATAATCGCTACAATCTCGTTCTCAGAATAGGGCACCATGCGGCATTCAAACTGTTCGATCTCCTTACCGGGAATGGGAAGTTCATATTCATAAATCTGGATGGATTTGCCCTTCAGGGTTTCCCGGATCTTTCCCATGGTCAGTTCTGCAAACCATGCCGGCATGACTTCCGAAATGCTGTGTCCGATAAACATTTCCGGTTTCAGGTAAAGATCCTCGGAAGCCGCTTTATAACTCAGGAAAACGCCGTCGGCATTCACCTGAAATATCATGTCGGGGATCGCCGCTATCAGCGCCCTGGCATGCTGTTCACTTTCGCGAAGCGCCTCTTCTGTTTTCTTTCGCGCCGAAATATCCCTGATCAGCGCCAAAATGTACGCTGTGTCGCCCAGTTCTATTTTTCCGGCGCTGACTTCGACCGGATAAAGGGTTCCATCTTTATGTCGGTGAACAACTTCCAGCGTTTCATGTTTGATTTTTTCCAGCACCTCCTCGACGGATCGATCCTTCATTCGTTCCCGGGCTCCGGGCTCCAGGTCGCGGAATGACATTTTCAGGAGTTCTTCGGCTGAATATCCGGTACGGGTGACAGCAGCCTGATTGACTTCGATGATATCGCCTTTCATGTCGTGGAGGAAGATCATCTCGACCGCCTGATCCATTATAGCTCGGTACTTCATCTCCGATAACTGCAACGCTTCATCCTTGCGTTTCTGTTCGGTAATATCGATGATATTTCCCGAAACTCTTGCAACCGATCCGCTCTCAAAAACCGGGCGACCGATGGTCCGGATCCAGATATGGCGTCCCGTCGTTGTAATGAAGGGGAATTCCAGGTCGTATGGAATCCCCTGTTCACAGCACTTTTTGAATGCGGTCAGGATTGTTTCCCGGTCGGAGGGCAGGTAACATTGGAGACTCGCCTCAATGAGTTCTTTTCCCTGCACCGTGTAAGTATCAGGGTCAAAGTCATGGATCCGGTAGGTTTCGGGAGTCCAAATCAACAACTCCGTGTTGATATTCCACTCCCATCCTCCTATTTTGGCCAGTTGCTGGGTCGTTTGCAAAAGTTCATACATCCGTTCAAGCGCCTCCTCACAGAATTTATGTTCAGCGGATATTTGACCGGAGTTTCCCGTTTCGATCACCTCCTTCGACGGATGTTGTCTCTTTTTTGGCTCGCTCATATCCAAATTTGTTAGGTACCTGACGGGAGGGTAAACCTGAAGGTGCTTCCCTTTCCCTCTTCACTTTCGACGCGGATCTCCCCGCCCTGTTTAACAACGAATTCCTTACATAATATCAAGCCCAAACCGGTTCCTTTCTCCTTGTCGGTGCCGGGTGTGCTGATTTTATTATCAATGGAGAAAATCTGAGATCGTCTCTCGGCTGGGATCCCGATTCCGGTATCGCGGATGGCAACCTCCACCATTTCGTTTTGTCTGGATGCTTTAACAAAAATGCTTCCGCCCCGCGGGGTAAACTTTATGGCGTTGGATACCAGGTTCCGCACGATGGTATCAACCATATTTTGATCCGCAACCACCCGGAGGCCGTCGGGAATCTCCACCGTGATGGCAATATCTTTTCGCGTCGCCTGTCCTTCGACAACAGGGAGCGTCTCCATCAACTGCTCCTTCAAATTCATCACCGCGGGCTGAAAGGTGATCCTGCTGGTCTGTAAATTGGCCCAGATGAGCAGGTTTTCAAGCAATGCATAGGCTTGCTTCGATGAGGAGGCAATTTTCATCAGCAATGTGGTAACCTGATGCTGGTCCATCGTCCCGAATTCCTGAATCAGGAAGTCGGTAAATCCGAAAATGGAGTTGAACGGACTCTTCAGGTCGTGGGCAATGATCGAGAAGAACTTATCGCGTGTGGCAACCAGTTCGCGGAGTTCCTCGGCATTCTTTTTCATTTCGAACTCCATTTTCTTCCGATTGTCGATATTCCTGCTGACACCCAGTACTTCAATTTCACCGGTGGCATTGAATTGTATTTGTGTGGCAACTTCAACCCAGATGACCGAACCATCTTTACAGGATTGCCTGACTTCGTTCAACTGACGGGTCAGGTTCGTATCCCGGTGTTTGAGAAATTCCGGGATGCCAATCTCAAGTCCGCGCCTGACCAGCTCCAGCGATTCCGGTTCCAGTGATTCATCCATCGACTGGGCCATCGCCTCTTCCGGGGTATAGCCGCGGAGGTGGATGATCGAGGGGCTGATATAGGTAAACCGTTCGCGCGACAGGTTTAAGATCCAGATCACATCGGCCGTATTTTCAGTGATCAGCCGGTATTTTTCTTCGCTTCTCCGAAGTTGTTCTTCCGATTTCAGCCGTTCGGTGATATCAAAAAAGGTGACCACGGCGCCTGTGATCTTACCCTCATGAACAATGGGATACGACCAGTATTCGGCCGGGAAGCTGCTTCCGTCGGCCCGCCAGAGAACCTCATCGGTAACATGCGTTCCGACCCCTACCTGAAATGCTTTAAAAATCTCGCATGCATCGACCGGAAACGGGGTGCCGTCCTTTCTTGTATGGTGGATAAGACGGTGCATATTTTTCCCGATGACATCGTGATAGTTCGGATAGCCCAATATCTTTCCCGCGGAATTATTGCAGAAGGTACAATTTCCATCTCTGTCGATGCCATATATCCCTTCGGCTGCGGAATTAAGCAATTGAAGGAACTTCTCCTGGCTCTCCTTCAGATCGAGTTCCGCCTTCTTATGGTCGGTGGTTTCAAGGGTCAGCAGAAAGATCCCCTCGGGAACCGGTTCGACGTGTACTTCAAACCAGGCGATGGAACCATCAGGAAAAGCATAGGAGGATTCAATGCGACCGGGAGTGCGCTCCTCCATACATTTTTTATAGACTATAAAGAAGGAGGTATCTTCGATTCCGGGGAACAGATCCTGAATTTTTCTACCAGTCATCTCTTCCTTGTTCATCCTCGCCTGGAGCGCATTTGCATCATTCAAATACAAAAAGGTCCAATCATATCCGACCAGGACACACCCTTCCAGCATCGTGTCGAGCGTTGAACGGAAGCGTTCTTCTGACAACCGCAATTGTTCATGACTGATCCTGAGTTGTTCGTGTGTATCTTTGAGTTTTGAGAAGCTGTTTATTTCATTATGCAGGATCAGCGCAACGTAATTGAAGAAAAGGTTTAACAGCTTTTGAACTTCAGAAACCGAAATCACGATATTCTCAATTTTGAAGACCCCGATGATCTCCTTGGCGGCCAGCAACGGAAAGATCCAGGTGATGGCATTTTTCAGCCCCGGTGTGGTCATGTGGGTTTTACTGATATCATCCTTTGATTCGACCGGTTCGCGGGTTTCCATGACCTTTCGCACGTCGGGGTCATCGATTTCGGCTAACCGTAATCGTTTCCCGAAAACGTCGGCGTAAAAGTATTCCTGGTCGAGGGTATAATAAATGGTCACGTTGGAGCCGCCGATGTTATTCATTACGGTCAAAAGAATGTTATCGATGGTGTTTTCGAGCCCTGTACCCGAACTGATCCGGGTCACGAGGTCGGCGATCAACTGGAGGTACGATTTCTCGAGGGCAAGTTTTTCAACGCGTTTCCTCAGATTATCGAGTTCTTCTCTTTCGATTGTAACCATTTCCGTGTTCATCGGTTCCCGAGCTTTAAAAAAATGGTTTGTTTTAAAATCGATTCAAGGTGATCCAATGAAACATCCCTCCATCGGAGCGGTAATCCGACAGTTTCCGCCGCGTGCTGTGCCCCGGATTCAAAATTCCCGGAGCAGGGTGTTCGCAGCGCGAGAAGGTAGGTACGGTCGCCTCTGAAAATCTCTTTTATCACCCCGGGGTTGGAGCCGAAAGTTTTTTCGAGGATCTCATCCCAGCGGCGCGCCCAGTCTTCAAGTAAAAAGTAAGCTCCTTTTGAAAGTTCTTCGTTAAAAAGGGTTTTTCCTAAAAGCATTTCGGCGCAATTCTGTCCCTGCGACCGGATAGTTTTTGAATTCTCCAGAATCCGTTCCATCAGGGGGTGGCAGGCGCCGTAAAAGACGATCGTTTCGCGGGTTTTATATTTGCTGAGGGCGGCATTCAGAGATCCTGACAGTTTTTCAAAATCGATATGGAGGAATGAGTTCAGGAAGTGGGATTCGACCGGCCAGTTGTTTTTCCGGATCAGGAAGGCGATCTCTTTTTTCAGGATCCCGCAACTGATCAGAACCAGTTTATCGTTTTGGGTCGTGTTTTCAGGTTTCATTGACCGCCTGTTTCATAAACTTCTTCGAGCATGGTTCTGATATTCTCTTCTGGGATGGCCAGGGGCATGACCAGCGTTCCGAACAGAAACTTCCCGCCCGGCATACCGGCCGCGAGCATCCGTTTGACCTCCGTTCTGATCTCCTCCTTCGACCAATCGATCAGTTTAATATCGTTGATCACACCGCAGGTCAATGCCCGGCCGTTGATGATTTTTTTGCCTTCGGCAAGGTCATCGAGCGGACTGAGGTAAAAGGTCTTTATTCCCAATTCTTCAATCACCTGGTCGATCACGGGATTCATCCTGGCTCCGCCGCAATAATAGACCACGCCGCTGATCCCTCCGGGTTCCAGGTCTTTCTTCATCCAGTACAGCGACCGTTCGCGAAACAGGTTCATGGGAATGAAATCGGTCGATCCGAACGCGTTGGCATAGACCAGAATATCGGCGCCGGCAACCCGGTAGGCTTCAATTTCTTTCCGGAAAAAATCGGAGCATTTGGTCAGTAACTCATCGCGTACTGCGGTTGGGCCGAAGAGGAACAGTTCCATCCATTTTTCCATCCCGATCAGCATGGCCGGGAGGGTCATGGAAGCTGTAACATAGGCACAGATCGGATACCTGCCGCCCACTTCTTCCCTGAGAATTTTAAGACATTTCAAGGGTTCCTGAAAAGCCGGATGACCGGTCAGATCGTCGGGAACCTGCAATTTATGAATATCATCGTAGTTTTTCAAGATCATTTCGCCCACGTTGGGAGATCCCTCGGCAGCATAGATGATCTTCCGGCATCCCAGCATTTCTGCTTCCTTTCCCACGTAGAAGAGGCTCCAGACGTTATCATACCCGTACTTTTCGCGCATTCTGAGCTGGGCTTCCGCGACATATTCACCTTTCGAAAAATATTGTTTCAACGGCATTCCAAGTTCTTTCGCTCCCTGGTCGATGAGGTTGCAGAATACCGGGATCCGGTCTGAAGTGGTTCCGTTGACGGCGGCGTTTAAGCGGTCCATTCCCGTGATCATGGCGTTACCTCCCTGATAAGTTTAGAGATCACCTCTCCCGCTTCAATTCCGTTGTCGGCCCAGGCATCGGCCTGCACCACCTTAAAGAGTTCGTGATCGTACCGGTACGGAGCTCCACCCACAATGATTTTTATTTTGTGTTCCATTCCGGCCTCCTGTAAGATCCGCCGGACACCTAAACATCCGTTCTCTCCCCGGGCCGTATGGACCATCATCGATGAAATCCCGATCACCTGGGCATTCCGGTCAATGGCAGCTTCTACAAACCGTTGAGAGACGACGTTCAGTCCCAGATCGGTAACATCGATTGTAAGGGCTTTCAGACAACCCGTCACGATCCGCTTTCCGAGACCGTGAAAGTCGCCCTGGGAGGTTCCAATTACCACATGGCCGATTACCTGCTTCTCTTGTTTAAATTGAGGGATCATTTGTTCGGTGACCTCGGCGGCAATCTGTGAGGTTATGAAGTGCTGTGCCAGGCTGGCGCCGAAATTTTCGCTGATTGACCGGATCATCCTGTCGATGGTCGGGATAACCACCCTGAAGACCACATCTTCGGGCAATAACCCCTGATCAACTGCAATTTTTACTGCCTCAAGTGCGTGTTCCCGGTCGGTATCGAGTATCGCTTCGGTAAAGCGCCGGATGGTGGTGTTCACCAGTTCGTCCATACATTGCCTGTTAATCAGCGGAGGGCTTTATTTGTCCATCACTTTTTTGATCGACGATAATAAGACGGTTCGGGTAAACGGTTTCGGGAGAAACGCGTTGAATCCTTCCGCGAAGAGTCGTTTTTTGTCCTCCATACTGGTATACCCCGTTACGGCAATGACGGGGATAGTGGCATTGATTTCGAACGCCCGTATCCGTTTCAGCGTCTCCACCCCGTCGATACCAGCTCCCAGGTTGATATCCATCAGGATTACATCGTAGTATTTTTCCTGGGCCATCCTGACTGCAGATTCCCCGCTGTAGGCCTTCTCAATCCTGAAGGCGCCATCCAGGTACATCTCTATCAGCTCCACATTGTATTCGTTATCTTCCACGACGAGGGCTGTGGTAATGGGTTTTTGTTCCTCCTGAGTGACGACGGCAGGAACGGGTTCCATCATCTGCTGTTTATCATGCACGGTTGGTTCAGTCCGTGATACCGTGGTTGTGGCTGCGGGAAAACGGACCGTAAATGTAGTTCCCCGATCCGGTTCACTCTGTAATAATATTTCGCCCTGGAGCCGGGTCAGGATCCGTTTACACAGGGAGAGCCCGATCCCCAACCCCTCGTAATAACGTCCCTGCCCCTCGCTGACCTGCCTGAAATCATCAAATACCTGGGTGTGAAATTCGGGAGCAATCCCAATTCCCGTATCGCTCACACGGAGAAACGTAAATTCGGAACCACCTTCGGTCTCCTTGCTGATCTCTACCCGAACGGAGCCCTTGTGGGTAAATTTGATCGCGTTGTCGATCAGGTTGGTGATGATCAGGTTTGCGAACGACCGGTTGAAATTGGTCATGACTCCTGATGGTGTGGAGAGTTCTAATTTCAGCTCTTTTTTTAATGCCAAATCCCTGAAATCATGGATGATCTGCTCGGCCATTTCGCTAAGGTTGATCCATTCCATATCGGGCGGTTTTTTATCGGCCTCGAAGATGGCCAGATCCACTATGCTATTCAGCGTTTTCAACAATCTTTTTCCGGAGGTGTTGATCATACCGGCCATGGATCTTACCGCCTCTATCGATTCGGTGACCTTCATCAACTCTGAAAATCCGAGGATGCTGTTCATGGGTGTGCGGAACTCGTGGTTCAGATTCGAGAGTAAAGACGATTTCAGTCGTGAAGATTCCTCAGCCTTATCGCGGGATAACAGGAGTTCCTGTTCTACTTCCTGCCTTCTGACAATCTCTGCCTTAAGAACTTCCTGTTTCTTCTCCAGATCCAGTACCAACTGTTGCAATTTATCGTACAGTTCCTGATTCTGTCTGATCAACTTCTTCTTTTCGAGTGAATTGTCAAGTATGAGGCGCATGTCATTCTCCTCATAGGGCTTGGTGAAATAGTAGGTGATCATGCTGCCGTTGATCGATTTGATCACGGCATCGATGTCGGAATAACCGGTAATCAGCATGCGTACAGTTTCAGGATATTCGACCCGGATTTTCTGCAAGAATTCCACCCCGGTAATTCCCGGCATCCGCTGGTCGGAGATGACCAGATCGATGGGCATTTTATGCATGATGCTATAGCCTTCCTCGGCCGACTTTGCGGTGTAAACTTCGTATTTATCTCGAAAGATACTTTTGAATCCGATCAAACTTGCCTCTTCATCATCGATGTAAAGGATTTTGCTTTTTGTTTCGTTAGGCATATATTTGTTTTTGTACAGGTAAGGTTATTAGGAAAGATGCTCCTGATTGTTCAAGGTTTTTCGCTTCGATTATCCCGCCATGTTCCCGGATGATGTTGCTGCTGATCGACAGTCCGAGTCCCATCCCTTTTCCGATAGGTTTGGTTGTAAAAAAGGGATCGAAAACTTTTTGGATGATGGTTTCGGGAATCCCTTTCCCGGTATCGGTCATCTCAATCGTAACCCAGTGGGATCCGTTTTTTTCGATCACGTTGGTGGCGATGGTAATCTGCTCGCGGTCGGTCATTTTCTCCTTTGCCTCGATGGCGTCGATGCCGTTGGAGATAATGTTCATTAAAACCTGGCTGAGCCGGGCAGGATAACAGGGAACCGGAGGAATCGGCCCGTAATTCTTAACCACCCGGATCCGGTTGCCAATTTTGTGCTGCAGCAGCAACAGGGTGGAGTCGATGTTTTCATGGATGTCGATCTCTTTCATATCCGCTTCATCGATACGGGCAAAGTGGCGGAGGCTTTGCACGATTCCTGTGATCCTTTTGGCGCCATTTACGATATTTCCGGTAAGAACCGATAGTTCGTCCATCCTTTCCCGGAAGTCATTTTGATCTTTGAATTCTTTCAATTCCTGGATTAGTGTTCCATTGCATTGTTTAAACAGTTCTTCGTATTTCTCCTGCAGTTTGACAAAGAAATCGATATTTTTCGAGATCCCCAACGAAGAAGAATAGATAAATGAAATGGGGTTGTTGATCTCGTGGGCAATCCCGGCGGTAAGAACCCCCAGGGACGCCAATTTTTCGGAGTTGATCAGTTGGCTTTGGGCATCCTGGAGTTGATCCAGGGCCTGCTTAAGGTCATAATTCCTGATTTCAAGCAGGTGCTGGTACCTTCGTAACGCTAAGTGGGTACGTACCCGCGCCAGGGCTTCGGCAATCTGGAAAGGTTTTGTGATAAAGTCAACGCCACCGGTTTCAAAGGCGGTCACCTTGTCGAAGGTATCGGTGAGGGCGCTGATGAAGATGACCGGGATTCCGCTCAGGGTCTGATTTTGTTTGAGGATCCTGCACACCTCGAAACCGTTCATTTCGGGCATGTTCACGTCGAGGAGGATGATGTCGGGAGGATCGTGTTCGGCCGAACGGATACCCATTGGGCCGCTCGTGACTGCCCTTACCTTATACCCCTCTTTCTGAAACAGGTGGATGAGGACTTCGAGGTTAGCCGGTGTGTCATCCACGATGAGAATGGTCTCTTTGTTTTGATCGGCTTCCATAATTTTTATTTTATTTAAGATCAAAGAGTTGGTTCAGCGTTTCCAGGTTGAATGATTTTACGAGGGCCCGGAGCCGGGATGCCAGGTTGGCATCAAAGGGATCGATCAACCCTATTTTTTCCTCGAGTGCCGCGATATCGCCATCGATCAGCGCATCTTTGATCTGCTCCGCGACAGCGCTGGGAATTGCGTAAATATCCTCTGCGTTGAGCGGTTCCGATCGCTCCCGGGTGGCGGGAACCTCTTCCTCTTCCAGGCTGATGAACTTCACATCCAGCCGTTCTGCAATTTTCTCAAATATTTCGTACTCTCTGAAAGGCTTCTTGATGAATTCGTCGGCGCCCGATTCCAGGATGTTCTGTTTGTCCTCCTCGAAAACGCTCGCCGTCACGGCAATAATATGAACCTCCTTCCCGCCCGGGAGTTCCCGTATATTCCGTATTGCTTCAAAACCATCCATGACGGGCATGAACATATCCATCAGGATGAGGTCGGGATTCCAGGATTTGTAAAGATCGATGGCTTCGAGCCCATCTCCTGCCGATTCAATAGCAAATCCCACTTTGGAGAGCATTTTGGTCAGGAGTTTCCGGTTGGCTTCCTTATCATCCACCACAAGAATGCGGAGCTCTTTCTGCCCCGGTTCAAGTCCGATGACCTTGTTTTTCCGCTCCCGGAACACCACATTTTTCTGATCGCCCTCGCTGATCTCGATGTAAAACCGGAAAAGGGAACCCTGTCCCACCCTGCTTTTCACTGATATGTCACCCCGCATCATGTGTATATATTCCTTGCAGATGGCCAGCCCCAACCCGGTGCCCGATTGGATCTGCTGGCCGCTTCGGGTTTGTTCGAAATGCTGGAACACCTTACCGATCTCCTCTTCCGCGATCCCGGCACCGGTATCTTCAACCTCCACGTATAACAGGTATTTCCCGGGTGGCGTTGCGACAGTCCAGGCTCTGAGGATAATGCCTCCCTCGGTGGTAAACTTGACCGCGTTGCTCAACAGGTTGATGATTATCTGTCTGATTTTCCCTTCATCTGCATCGACAATCTTGGGAACAGTTTCCGCTATTTCGAGCATCAGGTACAGTTTCTTCTCATCGGTTTTTGTGCGGAAGAGGGTGCCGACCTCTTCAAGCAGGCCGGGCAGGTTAAAGGTGATGCTGTTAAGCTGGATCCTGCCCGCTTCGATTTTCGACATCTCAAGGATGTTGTTGATCAGGGCAAGCAGGTGCTCTCCGCTTGAATTAATGATGGCAATATTTTCGCGTTGATCCTCCGAAAGCGTCAGATCCTTTTCCATCAGTTGCGAGAAGCCCAGGATGGCGTTCAGCGGCGTCCTTATTTCGTGCGACATATTGGCAAGGAATATACTTTTCGCCTTGTTGGCAAATACCGCTGCCTCTTTTTCAACCTGGAGTTTTTCGATCCGTTTTTGTTCAGAGATATCTTCAAAGATCCCGATGCCGCCGATAATCCGGTTCTTTTCCGAGAATAATGGTGTGTATATGGCCCGTATGTATGTAGTTACCCCGCTGGTGGTGGAGGTGTAGTTGCCCGTGAAGGTTGCGGGCTTTCCATGCAACGACTGGTCAAAGGCCTTCAGCATCTCCTTGTCGCGGATCGTGTTGTACAGGTTTTTCCCGAGGATTTCCTCCTTGTGAAGGCTGAATATTTCCTCATGCCCTTTGTTTACTGTGGATATCGTACCGTCCGGTCCGTAATGAATGAATCCGAATGGTGCGTTGTCGAGGATCAGGTTCAATTTCTCGTTGGAGATTTGAACTTCACGGGAGGCATTGACCGATTCCAGCTCGCGCAGCCGGATCTTCTCCAGCATCTCATTGAACCGGTCGTACAGAACTCCGATCTCATCGTCTCCCTCGCGGGTAATCCGGAGTGAATAATCTCCGCTCCGGGAGATCACATCCGTGAATTCAGCAAGCGTTAAAATCGGTTTCGAAATAAATCCCTGCAGGTAACTGGTCAGAAAGTAGCTCAGGATGACCAAGATAACCATCACCAACAGCAGTAACCCAACATACTCCCTTATCTGACGATCGAGCAGGTCGGTCGAGGCAATCAGGAGGATGGTTCCGAAATTCCGCGACTGGTAATGGATGGGCTCCACCACGAAAAGGTACCTCCCGGTATAACCCGATACAATCTTTTGGGGATCGATCACCCCGGGAAAAGTAGTCTTTATTGGGTCGAACCGTGCAACAAGAGAATCCTTCTCATTGAAGAGGAGCGCTGCTGAAACCTCCGGAACCGATTTGACCTTGCGAAGCACATCAGAAGCGCCTTCAGGATCAGAAAAGGCAAGGGGCGATATACAGTATTCACCGATCAGCCGTGCGTGGAGGTGCATGCTGTTTTCGAGATCGCCCTTATAGTCCCGGATGCCCCAGGTGATCAGCAGTGAAAATGCAATGAGGATCACAAGAAGCAAAACCACCAGAACCAGAAAGATCAATTTGTGTTTTATCGAGAGCCTTGAAATGAACCCTTTGCTGATCCTGATCATAACCCGGTTAATAGATGATTACCCTATGCTGAATTGTTTTAGCAGCATAAAAGTAATCAGAAAACTGGCTTTTTGCACACGAACCGTAAAAAATTCTCAGATATTCACCGGATCAACTATCCGGGCAACACGCAGGAGTCGATAATCAATGTTAAACCCAGTCGATTTCATGGCTTTCTGGTTGATCTCAAACCGGAGTTTCCCGTCCAGGTTAAAAAAATTGATGAAACATCCGGCGCTGGCATACCCATCCGTATCTCCGACTGTCAGCACAGGTAGTTTTTTTACCCGGTCGAGTATCTTCTCCAGGATAGATTTTTTCATTTGTGGCAGATAGAGCATCTGACACTCGGTCAACTGACTGATATCACTAAGGTTTACCACCTTAACCACCCGTTCTTTGATCTTATGATTCCGGTAAACATCGCGGATTACATCCCCGAACTCCGGGTCATCAAGAACCGCGATGACAAACGGACTGGTCGAAGCCGCAGTATTATTCCCGGGCCAGTCGATGAAGAGCGCGATCTTTTCGAGCGCCACAGCTTTTAATTCAAATTCGGTAGTTTGTGTATATCCAGTCACGCTGAAGAACAGGATCAGATACCAAATCGCCTGTATTTTAACCATTCTGAGAGTCATTTTTCCGATAATCGTTGATCATTTTTCGTAGATCCGGTTGCAGCCAAAGCGCTTTATCTGAACGTCAATTTCAGGCCTGCCATAAAGGAGAAACCCGTGTTGATGAACTGCCATGGCATGGTATACCGGTTATTGGTCAGGTTGTAACACTGGGCAAAACATTCCAGTTCGTATGATTCGCCCCTGGCAATACGTTGGGCCAGGTAGGCATTGATCAAAATTCCGGGAATGTACTTTGTCCTTGAGGATTTTGATGTACCGTCGTAAAAGCCACCGTTGTACCCAAGTGTCGGAACGATGGAGAGTCCGAACGGGGCATGGTAATCGAGCCCGCAGTTGACCACGACGGAGGGCGCAAACGGAATTTCGACGTTGTTCTGATCAGGATTGGAATCGTTTTTAATGTCGGTCATCATATAGGTGGCATTGGCGAACCACGAAAGCGAAGACCCGATTTTTTGCGAAATTTCCACTTCCCCTCCCATGGAAGCCGACCGGGTGTTGATCGATTGGGATTGCGAAGGGTTCTGGCTTACGACATTATCCACAATGGCATCGTTAACCAGCGTATAGAACAGTCTCAGTCCTGCTTTCAGGGTGGGGGTAAAACTGCCTTCCAGTCCGGCATCGATACCGAGGCCGCTTTCCGGCTTCAGTCCGGGATTGGGAAGTTGGCCGTTGCGGCCGGGCACTTTGAAATCGCTCATGGAGATCGTCCCACTGGTTGATTTGAGGCCCGGTGGCGCAAAGCTGCTCCCGGCGTTGGCATATACTGCAAACATTTTGCTGATGGTGTAACGGATTCCGGCGCTCCAGAGAAGCCGGTTCCAGGTTCTTTTTGACTGCTCCGGTGACTGGCAGTTTACCAGGGCAATGAGGTTCTGTACCCAGGCATACCGCAGACCTCCTCTGAGCAGGAGCCCTTTTACCGGTCGCCACTCCTCCTGGGCATATACGCCAACCTGGGAGGAGGTTGCCCGGGTGCCGTAAATTCTGTAACCAACCAACGGGTCGGTCCAGGTAGTGTAATCGGCGCCCTGGTAATCGGCGCCTACACTCAGTGCGCTCTGCCTCCCGTGCATCCAGGTCAGCGACAGATCGGCAGGGACGATGAGCTGTGTCACCCCGTTATCTGATTTCAACGTATCGATTACACCGTAAACGCTTTCCTGCCAGGTGCGGTCGTAGGATCGCAACCCGATATGAGACTGCAGGTGAAGTTTGCGGTTCAACGTAACATCGTACCCCGCGTTCAGTGTCCCGTAATCATTATCATATCCGCGGTACACCCTTCCCGCGTCTCCCGTATGAAAGGTCTTCTGAAAAAAGATCGTCACTTTCTGGGTCTCATCCTTCCCGGCGAAAAGGGTGATACCACCATAAATCTTTGTTTTTTTATACGCCGGATCTTTGTGCATATTCAGCCAGGAGCCCTCGGTTCCGTAATTGGTATAATCAGACATTTCGTAAGTGACGCCGGCAAAATAGTTGAATCGACCGATCCGGTTTTGATGGAGAATCTGTCCGTTCAGAGTGTTATACGATCCAAATGAGGTACTGAAGGAGGTCTGCGGTTTCTCGATCCGGTCCTTCAGGATGAGGTTTACAGTCCCGGTCAGGGGGCTTTGAATCCCGGCAAAATCCTGAGAAAGGTAGTTGGGATAGATCACCGAGGCCGGACCCCGCTGAACCTCGACACGGTCGATGATATTCAGGTCAAGCGACATGGGATCAATAAAAGCATCAACCGGAAGACCCTGGAGCATATAGGTGCTGTACTTGGGGCCGATCCCGCCATAGGTTCCCCAGTTGGCATCGTTGCGTGAGAGAACGGTCACGGAAGAGCCCGGAAGAACCGCTATCAGTTCGCACAGGTTCCGGTTTCCCAAAACGCTTGTTTCGATCGCCCGGGAAGTGACCAGGTCGACTTTTTGCGTTACATTGCTCCCCGACTGCGGCAACTTCGATGGAGTGATTACGACATTCATAAACGATTCAAGATCCATCTTGAAGAGTTCGTCGACCGGTTTTTGGTTAATCGTATCCTGGGCGAAATCGGGGGTCGTCCCAAACATAAAGATCATTCCGATAAGGATGATAATTTTTATATTCATACTGATTTAATTTTTAGGTTCTGAGTAAAATATTCCCTCATTTTACCTATATTTGATTGTTTGTAACTGTCACCACAAACAAATATAAGCAAAATATCATTTATTTTACATACCTTCCCACTCATGGATGTCATATGGAACAATCAGAATAAACCAAGTTACAGCAGATCAGCGCTGTTTACTTTTCTGATTTTTGTAAATATTTTCAGTGCCGTATCCCAGAATAAAGATTCGATCGTGGTTGATGATTTGTTGAAACTGTCATTGACGGAGCTCATGGATGTTAAGGTCACTACCGCGGCAAAAATTTCACAGAACCTGCGAGAGACACCAACCACGGTCAGGGTCATATCGGCCGAACAAATCAGGGAACGGGGATATTTCACCCTCGAACAGGCGCTGGCAGACCTTCCGGGATTCCAGTTCAGAAACATCAACGGATTCAACACCTACAGCTTTCTGAGAGGCATTCCGAACCAGAATAACCTGATCCTGCTGCTGGTTGACGGAATCCAGATCAATGAGCTGAATTCAGGTGGATTTTATGGCGGCGCACAGTTCGACCTGGCCAATACGGAACGGATTGAGGTCGTATACGGGCCTTCTTCAGCGCTTTATGGAACAAATGCGGTTTCTGGTATCATCAACATTATTACCCGCAAGCCCAAAACATCCAATACGGGCCAAATAAGCGGTTCGGTGGGAAATTTTCGCACCAGCAGTCTTGATTTCGGTTACGAATATCTGAACCGGTCAGAAGATGCAGGTTTCAGGATTTCCGGGATGTACAAGACTTCAGAAAAGGCAGATCTGCGGGAAGCGAAGGGTGATTATAACTGGACAGACAACATGGAGAATTTTGAGGATGATTATTCCCTGAATGGATATTTCAAATTCAGAAATTTTTCAGCCGGGATTACCACACAATTAAAGCAATCGTCACGAACCACCAATTACAAAACGATCGGCGGGAGCTATCTGGACTGTGGAACCTTATGGAACATGTGGTTCTTAAACGGTTTTGCCGAATACAAATTTGATAAAAAGCGAACCTGGTCAAATACGTCGCGGATATATACCAGGCATTCCAATGTCCTCAACAGTTCGATTGGATATATTCTCAGAGCCGACAGCGTTTCTTCGGGTGATCAGGTCGGATATTACCGACCCAACTGGCTGATCGGCGTGGAAGATCAGTTCAATTTTTATCCAATCCGGAATCTCTATCTCATTGGAGGTGTCAATTACGAACACGAATCGATCGCTGAGACCTTCTCGCTGTCGCACAGTTATAATCAGGATGTCAACCCACCGAAACCCGGCGCTCCTGCCAAAATTGAAAATGACCTGCTGAGTGTTTATCTGCAAGGGCAGTTTTATTTTCTGAAATACTTCCAGATTCTGGTAAGCGCCCGGCAGGATTTCAGCAGTTATTACAGCCATGTGTTGACTCCCCGCTTTGCGTTGGTGTTCAATTACAGAAACTTTACGGCAAAAGCCATGTACAGTGAAGCCTACCGTGCTCCGCGTCCGTGGGATTATACCGCAGGCTCCGGGAATCCGGATCTGAAACCGGAACAAATAAAATCGGGTGAAGTTTACCTTTCCTGGTCACCTTCAAAATATTTCATGATCGAAACCTCGGTATTTCACAACCGGATGTCGCGGGTTCTGGTCACGGATTATTACGATACGCTGGGAAATTGGAGGTGGATCAATAAGGACGAATTGGTCGCTACCGGGATTGAAGCCGGATGTAATTTTAAAAAAGACCGGTTCGGATTTTACGGATTTTATACCTATACCGATTCGCGGGACCAAAACGGTGATTTCACGCCGGAGATATCGAAACACGTTGCAAACGCAGGAATTTCAGTTAATATTTTTAAAGGACTCACCATACATTTTGGATGTAATTATTACGGGCCACGTATCAATCCCAAGGTGATCGTATCAACAGGAACCAATGTTATCCAGGATGCTTTTATATTGAACGGCGTCCTCGGATGGTATGACCTGCATGGACTTGACATTCAGCTTATCATGAACAACATTCTGAATACGGAATATTACCACCCCTCAAATCAACAACCCGACCGGTATCGTCAGTCCCAGCGTTCGATCCAGTTAAAAGTGACCTGGAAGTTCAAATTCAACCGGATATCCAATGCCTGAAATTCGTAACTCCTGCAAGTGTCAGTGCGAACGATCATTCCCGGACGTGGTACAGATCCGAACCCGTCTTCCGGTAAAACCCTTTCTACTCCAGCAAAATGGGAAACGCAGGATGTTTACCAATGCATTGCTGGCAGTGGGAATTATTCTGATAAACCTGGTTTCCGGATTGGAAATGTGTAATGCCCAGACTTCTGAATATTTAGTTAAAGCCAGTTTTATCGATCGTTTTATACGGTTTATAAAGTGGCCGGGCGATTCGCTGCAAACCGATACCACCAAACCGTTCATTATCCTCGTGCTGGGAAAAAATCAATTCGGTGATAATCTCAACAGGGTATTTGCAAATAACCGCGTCAACGGCCGTAAAGTCACCATAAAATATGCATCTAAAATCGATACAACGCAATGTTTCCACCTGATTTTCATTGACGGTTCATTTGCGCGAAACCTGAATTTTATCCTGCAGTACACACGAAGCAAACCGATCATCACCATTGGTGATACGGAAGGATTTTGCCAGCGGGGAGTTTTAATAAATTTTTTTATTGAAAACAACCGGGTTCGTTTTGAACTGAACCAGTCAGCATTCCGTATTACCAGACTCCAGGTGAGCCATATTTTAATTCAGAGTGCACGGCTGATGTGAGTTAAATGACGCCCCTGCCAGAATTCCATCTTACCTGCTCTAAAGGTGTAATGGATCTCCTGTCGGGAAAATTCGCGTGCAGGATTTCGATGGCATTCCGGTAACAGGTAGGTTAGTACCGGCTGGTTTGTAATATTGGAATTTTTTCGATCTTTATGCAGTAAATTGACTCTTGATTATGAAGGAATGCACGGGTTGCAGCATCAATGCAACAAATTCTGCCCGAATCCCATCGCTTCTGACCGGAACGATGAAAAAGACAGGGCTTTTCCTGATGCTCCTGTTGATTCCGGCGATCATCTTCGCGGAAAAGTCCGAACCAACGCTCCGGCCGGTGACGCTTCAGCTCAAATGGAAACACCAATTCCAGTTTGCCGGATATTATGCGGCCATTGAAAAGGGGTATTTCCGGGCAGCCGGGTTGGATGTGACCTTGCTTGAAGCCACGGAGAATAAAAATCCGGTTGATGCGGTCCTGGAAGGAAAAGCCGAATTCGGTATCTGCATGTCGGATATCCTATTGCTACGGGCCCAGCAAAAGCAGGCCGTCGTCGTGGCATCCATTTTTCAGCATTCGCCTTCGGTGCTGCTTGCTTCAAAAAAAGCGGGGATCGAGCACGTTCAGGATCTTGCAGGTAAAAGAATCGCCATCGAACCCAACGAGGCAGATCTGATTGCCTACCTGAGCGATGAGGGGGTCACACCGGTGAAATACAATGCCTATCCCCATGATTTCGGTGTCGAAAGACTGATCGGCGGCGCCATTGATGCATTGTCGGCTTACTCGACCGACGAAGTCTTTGCTCTTCGGCAAGCCGGTTTTGAATACACCTTGCTGAATCCTACCATGGGCGGCATTGATTTTTACGGGGATGTTCTTTTCACCACAGAGCGGCTTCTCAGGAAAGATCCACAACTCGTGATGAAATTCCGGACAGCCGCTTTGAAAGGATGGAACTATGCCCTCGACCATCCCGGTGAGATCATCGATATCATCCTGGAAAAATATTCACAGCGTCATTCCCGGGAACATCTTGAATTCGAGGCCGAACAAATGAAACGGCTGATTATGCGCAATGTGGTGGAGATCGGCTACTCCAATCCCGACCGGTGGCAACAGATCCTGTCAATTTATCAGCAACTCAGGTTCATCGACTCTTCCATGACTACCGACGGATTGCTTTACACCGATTACCTGCATACCGGCCGTGAAATCCCATGGCGGCTGATCCTGATCTTTTCGGCGGTAATTGCGTTAGTGGGAGGTAATGCATTCTTTTTTTACCGGTCCTCAAGAAGACTTAAAAAAGTGATGAAGAACCGTTTGCTCATCGAGCAACAGCTTAGCCACAGCAATAACCTGTTCCGGAGCATTCTGCACTCCTCTCCCGATGGGATCCTGCTTACCGACCTGGAGGGTTATATCCGGATGGTCTCCCCCTCCACCCTGACCATGTTTGACTATAACCATGAAGGGGAACTTTTAGGCAAGAGCCTGGGGATGCTGATGCTGGAAGAGGATTGGAATAAGGTTACGGCCCTGCTTCGTACCATGCTCGACGGCGGGCATGTAGGCCTGGACCAATACAGGGGAAAACGGAGCGACGGATCACTCTTTACCTTTGAAGCAAATCCTGATCTGATTCGCAATCCACAGGGAGATCCGACCGGCATCGTGATCATCCTGCATGACATCTCTGAACGACTTCAGTCGGAACAGAAGATCAGAGATCAGAATGAAGAACTGACGCGGATCAATGCTGAAAAAGATAAGTTTTTCTCCATCCTGGCACATGATCTACGAAGTCCATTCAATGGTTTTTTGGGACTTACCGATATCATTGTCAAAGAACTGCCTAACATGACGGTGGAAGAAATTCGCCAGATCGCCATTAGGCTCAGCGCATCAGCACGAAATCTGTTTGCTTTGCTGGAAAATCTCCTCGAGTGGTCCCGGGCGAAACGGGGAATGATCCCGTACACTCCGGAATCGCTGAACCTCCGGGAGCTGATCATTCCGACCCTGGATCTGATGCAGGAACCATTCACCCGGAAAAACATTATGCTCACAACCGATATTCCCGGTAATCTCATGGTTATTGCCGACCGTAATATGTTCGATACCATCCTGCGCAATCTGGTAACCAATGCCTTGAAATTCACCCCTGACGGAGGCAGGGTGAGGGTTTCAGCAAGCGTTCCGGCATCCGGGATGATCGAAATCACCGTCAGCGATACGGGTATCGGGATGAATGCAACCCTGAAAAGCCGGCTCTTTCACATCACGGAGCAGGTTTCGCGCAAAGGCACCGACGGGGAAGCCAGTACGGGTTTAGGATTATTGATTGTAAAGGAATATGTACAGCGTCAGGGAGGCGCCATCCGGGTCGAAAGCGAGGAAGGGAAAGGCAGCGCTTTCATCGTTACTATGCCTTCGCAGTCCTAACCGGTTAAACTATTGAAGTTTCCTCTTCTTCAGGATTTCATACGAAGGAATGTTCCTCCCTAAAATCAGCGGCCGACAAGGTTTGAACGACCTGCGGATCAGGAGCATCTAAAGCTTTACAGCGCAAACGACCTGTAAGGTATAGATCCAGTCGGCCGATTTCCCGAAGTTGAGAAATTTGAACTCCCCTCCGATATTCCAGTGATTGTCGAGCGGGTAAATATAGGAGGCTGAAAACTGATAGTTCGACAGCGAAAGGATGGTGCTGCTGATCTTTTCTTCTTTACCCGAGATGTTATTGAACATCAGCGCCAATCCTGCTCCGGCGCTGAGATAAAAGTGATCGATAATGCGCATCCTTACATTCAGGAGAAGAGGCATGGCCGACATGACAACCTTTGCGCCGGTGTCGGCTTTCACTGAATAAATCCGGTAGAACCCCGATTCCAGTCCCAGACTGAGCCGATGCTCAGGTTCCCAGAAAAACTTCAATGAAACCCCGGCCGAATTGGTTTGTGCCTGATCCTTCCCGATCTCGAGGGTGTTGATGTAGTGCACCCAGCCTGCCCCGACCGACAGCGAATAATGGTTCAGCGATACTTTTGAAGAATCTTTCCGGGCGGCCTGAACACCGGGAATCATTAAAAAAATCAGTAAAATAAAGGGAATTTGTTTCGGGATCATGGTCTCTGTATGTTTGACGGCAATCGGTTGTGAAAAATGGTTATGAGGTCGGGATCTGTTCCTGTTATGTTGTGATGCAGGGTAATCAGCGGATATAATGATAATAGGCCACTACATAAGGAAAGTTTGTCAGCAATCCGTCGAAATGTCCTTCGTTTATGAAATCCCTTATCCAGGGCGGCTGGTCGATGGTCCAGGTCACGGCAAGCCGGCCCTCGGCATGCATCTGGTCAACCAGGTCGTTCTGAGTACCAAGAGTCCAGCGGGGCGACCAGACCAGCGAGTTGACCTTTCGCACATCATCTACCGAAAGTTCGCATAGTGAGGGAACCGACTGGTAGTTGGGGTACTCCATCAGGTTATTCAGAACGTCGTCGTTGGGAATGCCGATCACGATGATGATATCGCGTCCCTTTGCGGCGGCGCGTTCCAGCATTCTTTTCTGGATGGGAGCAACTACCTGAACCAACCCGGGATCGCTTTTCATGTCGAGGTACACAAAACGCAGCAGGGTGCTGTCGATGGTATAGGTAAGCGCCTCTTCCAGTGACGGAATCGTCTCGCCGTGGATGAGTCTGACAAAAGTTTTCAACTGAGACAAGGTAAAATTCTCAGGCGGTCCGGCCAACGGTCCTTTTTGCGTAAGCCGGATATTCAGGTCGGGATCGTGGTAAAGGAACGGGATACCGTCTTTCGACAAGCGTACATCGATTTCAATGCCCGTCGATCCAAGCCGTTCGGTGAATCCGATCATGGCAAGGGTATTTTCCGATACCGGAAGGAGATCCGATGTCCGTCCGCCTCCGCGGTGGGCCAGAATATAGTAAGCGTTGTTCTGAGCCGTTTCTGAAAAAGATCTGAGCCGGGTGAGTACCAATGGTTGGTCGGGGAGGTTATTCTCTTCGCCTGTGGCGCCCTGCATGATGATCTGTTGATTCCCGGCGCCGGTCACCAGCATGGTTCCGCCATCGTCGCGGCCGATCATCAACGTAACGAGACCTGTCGCCTCGGAGTAACCATCGCGCCAGTAACCCTGGAGAAAAACAACCGAGTCCAGATAGCCGGTCTGCAAAACAAGATAGTGTCCGTTTTCGTTGGCAACCAGGATATGGGTACGTGTATTTTTCACGATCACCTGGTCACCAAACCGGCCCGAAGGGTCTGTAACCTGGTAAACCCCTTCGAGGAGTATCTTTGAAGTTTGCTTCAGCGGATGGGTCTCGCTGAGAATCGAATTGGGACCGGCGCCCGGAATGGGAAGGGTGTAATCCTTTTTACACCCGTACAGCGCTAACGCCAGCATCAGGGCTGCATATATCTTTATCTTCATAGGATCCACATGAATGAAAGTTCAGGAATATGGTAATATCGGTTAAAAGTGGTAAAGAGCATCCACGTCGGCCAGTAATATTTCTCGTAGTTATCACGGATACCGAAGATGAAGACATGGTCTTTCCACAAACGTTGTTCAAGATAGAATGCCACTGTGACCCCGTTGAAGAAGTCGCTTGTACGGGTCAGCACCTTCTCGCCGGTCATCTGTGACAGGCGTGATACCAGTACCGCCTCCCCTTTCAGGGTAAAGGCCATCGTCTTCAGTTTATATCCCAGCGACAGGTTGGGGTAGTGCATCCATACGGTTGAACGGTTGTCAAATCCGGCCTGACGCAACTGTCCGTAAACGAAAGCCACATCCCATCCCGCGTTAAAATAAAAATTTCGGAAGCCGTATCCGATGCGGGGTCCTAACGAGATCTGGTTCGATACGAGGATGGATGCCACATCGGCTTCCAACGAGAGCCTCCAGGGAAGGCCGTAGGTCATATGAATGTTGACCAGCGGTGCCTGGATCGCACCTTCCAGAAGATCGGCCGGCGGCTTCACGATCTGAAGGCCTGCCCCGATAGAAAACTTCCACTTTTTGACCTGATGCGGATATCGCAGGCTGTTAGCGGTAATGTCGAAGGTATCGCTTCGCGCCTTCTCCTGCGCAAAGGCAGCCATCGATGGCAATATCAACAGGATGGACAGGATATACCGGCTGGCGCGCAGCGACCGGAAAATCCCTGGTTTCTTTAGAAATGGCATGGTGAATATGATAATTTAATTTGGGTGGGCATTTGGATCAGGAAAAATTTCGATATATTACGGTTCCGGCGGGGTAACGGGAAGGGTGAACCAGAAGGTAGAGCCCTTACCGGGTTCACTTTCCACTCCGATCTGTCCGCCTTGTTTCTCTGCAAATTCCTTACATAGGATTAAACCGAGACCGGTACCTTTCTCATTTTCGGTTCCACGGGTGGTAAAGCTGGTCTCGATTCGGAACAGGTTCCCAAGGGCTTCTTTGGTCATTCCTACTCCGGAATCCTTCACGGAAATATATAAAAAGCCTTCCTTTTCAATTGCAGTGACGTCGATTCTTCCACCTTTGGGAGTGAACTTAATGGCATTGGTGACCAGGTTGCGCAGAATGGTCTCAACCATGTTCTGATCGGCCCATACCCGGGGTTCACTGCTGATATGGAGATCGAGGATGATGGCTTTCTTCAGTACCAAACCCTCCACCAGCTCTACGATTGCACTGACAACTGCTTTTAAATCGATCATTTCAGGTTCAAAATCGATTTGTCCTCTCTGGGTCCGCGACCAGATCAACAGATTTTCGAGAAGGGTATGAGCCTGGTCGGCTGTTGATTTCATCATTTTTAACCGGTCCTGAATATCCCTTTTATCCAGCATAGGTAAATCAGCAAGGGTCACATCGGTGATCCCGATAATGGCGTTGAACGGATTCTTCAAATCATGGGCAATGATAGAAAAGAACTTGTCCTTGGTGGCATTCAGCTCTCTGAGCTTGTCGGCCTGTGTGGCAAGTTGTACCTCGTTTTTCTTTCGATCGGTGATATCGCGGCCAATCCCGACCAATCCCAGGATTTGTCCCTCATCATTTTTTAGCGGTACTTTCGTGGTAAAGAGCAAACATTCATTGCCATGGGGGTCGGTAAAGGCTTCTTCGTGGTTGATGACAGGCTGGTTTTCTTTCAGGATGGCCATGTCATCGCGGTATCCGCGCATCCCGATCTCCTCGTTAAAAAGTTCGAGATCGGTCTTTCCCAATACCTCTTGTTCCGAACGGTATCCCATGAGGGTCCAGTCAGCCTTGTTGGCGATTACCTTCCGACCCTCCGCATCTTTGAAATAGATGGCATCGGGAAGGTTATCGATTACCGTTCGGAGCAGGATCCAGTTCCGTTGAATGGCCTCTTCGATCTCTTTTCGGAGGGTAATATCCTCCTTCACTGCAAGAAAGTTGGTGATAGCCCCCGCCTGGTCGGTTATCGGAGAAATGACGACTGATTCCCAGTAAAGTTCCCCGTTTTTCTTTTTATTATGAAAGGTGCCGTGCCATTGTTCCCCATTGGTTATTGAATTCCAGAGCTCTTCATAAACACTTTTTGGGGTCTCACCCGATTGAAGAATCCGGGGGTTTTTACCTAATAATTCATCCGGAGAATAGCCGGTGAGCTCAAAAACTTTAGGATTGGCGAATTCAATGTCGCCGGCCAGGTTCGTGATGATAATGCTGACCGGGCTTTGACCGACGGCGCGCAACATGCTGCGCAGCGTGAGATCGATCCTTCTCGATTCGGTCACGTCCCGGGCAATGGAATAGATGAATTTTTGGTCATCACAGGCTCTGCCCGTCCATTCAAGCCATTTGACGGAACCATCCTTACAAAGATACCGGTTGGTGAATTTTAAGATATCCTTCCCCCGAAGCTGCTCTCCGAAAGTTTCAAGGGTCGGCTTCAAATCATCCGGATGGAGAAAATCGGTGAAAGGCCGTCCCGTCATCTCCTCAAGAGAGTAACCGAGTACTGATTCCCAAGCCGGATTAAGCTGTAAAAAAATCCCCTGGATCGATGCCACACACAGCATGTCGGGGCTCATCCCGAAAAAGACACATCGCGACTGATCAATTGCCTCCGGATCAAAAGGATCCTGATGACCGGGCTGATAATTATCTTCGGCATTAGTCATAACCGGAGCGTTAAAACTTCTGTAAAGATAAACTCTTATAGCAAATTTATATTTTATTTTAACAGATTTTAGATAGCGACGCTATTAAATCGAAAATACCCGCTGATTTTGGAAAATTGAAAGCGTAAGGATGAGGGAGAAATGCTATCCATTTTTCCATTGCATTCAGGGACCAGGTGCATCAATCACTTTCGATAAAAATGTTTTGCATCTTTAATAAAAAGATATATATTTGAATTTGTATTCATGTTGATCCGGATCAGATTGATAAAAGATTAAAAATGGATATTCCCGTAACCATTAACATTAAAATTCTTCACCTATGAAAAAAGTGATCTTTAGTTTATCAATGGCGCTGCTGATCATCATCAGCATGTCGTGTAAAAAATCGGAGGATGAATCCCCGGCGCTTGAAGGCGATCAGTCGCCTATGGGGCAGGTCGGGACCACCATCAGCTCTTCTTCCATTGCCATAGCGGGAGTTAGTGATTTCACCGGAACGGTTGTCGCCCTGAACAATGGTGTTTCCTCTTACAATGGTTCTGCCGTGGTAACCAATCCCATTCTGAAAAACGTGTTAGCCAACGTACCGCAGCTTACCTTCAAAGGCGACACGGTATTTGCGAAGGACATCCAGGCTAAGTCAACTACTGAAGGCATCGAGGTTCTCTCGGGATTGCGTCCCGGAATCCTGGTGATCTACGGCGCTGGCGTCGGAGAATCCTGGTCCATTGAAGGAAGTTCCGACCAGCGAACCGTCACCAGCAAGTCGACCGACAACGACTATCCATACGGGTTTATGCTCATCAAAGTATCTCAAATCGAGGAACCCGTCACCGGCGCATTAAAGAGTGTTACAGGCCTGAGTAAAATCACTTACTGGGCCAACCACCGGTTTGGACTGGTCGGGGTTGAATTTGCTTTAAGCGACGGGAGTACAACCAAGTTTCCGCTCTATACGAGTACCGAAAATAATTGATGTTGAATTTCTGTTAGACTGATGCACAGGTACCTTACTATTCTGGGAGAGAAAAAAAACATCCCCCCTTACCCTCATCATAAGGATTATGTCTATCGGGCCTACCAGTTTTTCTCCGCGAAAAGTTTCTGGACGCTGGTAGTTATAAATGGTGTATCACAAGCCCTGTTACAGTGGTACCGCCGGTTGCGGTACAGGTATGCCATCCCACTGAATCTGCTCATCGACCCGACCAGCGCCTGTAACCTTCGATGCACGGGATGCTGGGCTTCGGATTATGACAAAAAGCGGGAACTTTCGTACGAAAAACTGGACGAAATCATCACCGATGCCCGGAAGTTAGGGGTTAACAGCATCGTGATGAGTGGCGGTGAGCCCATGATGCGGAAAAACGACATCGTGCGGTTAGCCGGAAAACACAACCGTATGCCTTTTGCCATGTTCACCAACGGGACGCTCATCGACAGCGACTTTGCCGGCCAGATGGCTCGTTTAGGGAACCTGAACGCGTTTATCAGCATCGAGGGTTTCAGGGAGATGAACGACTTCAGGCGTGGAACTGGTACTTTCGACAGAGTTGTCAGGGCCATGGAAGTACTCCGGAGCAACGATATCGGATTTGGCTTTTCGGTATGCTACCATTCCCAAAACTATAAAGAGGTCACGGGCGATGCATTCTTAGATTTCCTGCGTGAAAAAGGGGCCTGGATCGGATGGATGTTCAATTACATGCCGGTGGGCAGCGATGCCGACCCGTCGTTGTGTTGTAATGCCCAACAGCGGGCCTATGTCAACGAAAAACTCGAAGCTTATTCAGCCCGGCACCGGTTCATGATCATCGACTTTGCCAACATGGGACATAAGGCGATGGGGTGTGTGGGTGCCGGCATTGGATTCGTCCATATCACCTCCGGCGGTGATGTGGAACCCTGTGCATTTAACCATTACTCCGATGTAAACATCCATGATAAACCATTACCCGAAGCGCTCGCTTCTCCCTTCTTCAGGAAATTCAGGAAGTTGATGCCTTTCTCAGGAAATGTGATGCGTCCCTGTCCGGTAATGGATGTCCCTGAAGCCCTGCTGCAGATCACTCAAATTCCCGGGGTGCACTCTACCCATTTGGGACATCCCGAATCACCCGACGAGATTGTAGCGAAGACCCGTCGTGTTGCTGATGAATGGAAACCCGTAGCCGACGATCTTTTCAGCAGGGTTCCTGCCCGTGAAAAGAGGAAGATCAGGCTCTTCCTGAAGTTTCTTCTCTCCCAGGACGCTGCCAGAAAAGTACCGGACTAAAACAGGGGTCACCCAATGCAGGTGGCCCAAAAAATAAACATGAGTACATAAAGAGACTGTTAAAATTTACGATTGACATGATTTACGATTGACGATTGAAGAAATTCGATTTCGGATTAACAGTTATTTTCCTATGGAATGATCTTATATCTTTAGTGTTGAAATTAACCGGCGCCCAAAATTTGAAAGTAAAATTCGTCGATCTGGTATCCATACGTCATTTGTTTTCATTCGTAAATCGTAAATCATGTCAATCGTAAATAGATAGGTTTTAACCTGGTAAACTAAATTTAAACAGACTCTAAAAACTGAATATTATGTCAAGGAAGATAGATTTGCTGCCATACCGGTTCAAGTATTACGGGGTCGGATTGACGATGGCAGGTTTGGTTATGCTTGCCGGTTATGTCTGGTTCGATTTCAGGATCACGGCACCCGTATGGGCCATCCTGTCATCTTTTCTAGAGACCCGGGCATTTACGGTGACCACCACCAACCTGACCGATGAACTGCTCATGATCGCCTTGTTGTGCGGACTTTCGTTTATGGTCTTGGCGGAAGAGAAACATGAGAAACGCCGTTATGTGGTTTTGAGGCTAAAGGCCTGGATGAGTGCGTTTACCCTCAACACTGCACTGCTTCTGTTTACGGTAATTTTTTTCTACGGAACCGCCTTTATCACTATTCTTGCGGTAAACCTTTATTCGACTGCAGTCGTCTATCTCATTATCTTTCACCGGTTATTAAGGAAAGAAAGATCGGGGGAAAAGTCTTGAACAGGGCCTGTATTAATCAGAGTTCCGCAAGGATCTGCGCGATTTTCTCAAAGGCATGTTCATCTTTCACCACATACTGTTCTGCTCCTTTCTGGATGGTCTGAAGCGCAACGGCATACCGTTCCTGGCTTGAAAGCATGACGACGCGTATGGCGGGATAATGTTTCTTGATCACCTGAAGGATTTCCAACCCGTTGGCTGCATCCTTCTGAACCGTATTCATATAAAAATCGAGGATGACCAAATCGGGTCCCGAACCAAGCTGCTTCAGACATGCTTCGCCGGTATGGAAAATCTGAACTTCGTGCAGGATCTTGCGGGTCAGGTAGTCTTTTAATGCTTCCGTGAGCATCGGATCATCATCGACAATGAAAATCTTTTTAGGTTTGGTGAAATCCATGGGTACAAATTTTTCGTAAAGATAACAATCTCACCCGGAAAATTCATGAATTTTCTCTCTGTGGTTCTGTGTAAAAAAATATGTCAGCAAATAATGAAAATCTTCTCCAGCATGATTTTTCCGGACCCCTGTTTCGGCTCAAACGGATGGCGTGACACGCCATTCATTCAGTTCCCCAATGGCTTTTTCGACGAGAAGGATCAGTTGTTCCGATTCATTTGCAATATTTTCAGCTCCGGGATCCTGCCTGCACAACTGTTCCAGGTCGGCAGCCCTCTTTTTGGCTTCCTCCATCCCCATCATCACCCACCTTGTTTTAAAACCATGCACCTGAGTGGCAATCTCCGCCGCATCACCCTTCGTGAACGCATTTCGGATCTGATCGATCAGATGGGGAGCCGAATCGAGAAACATCATGATATATTTCCGCATCTGATCCCGGTTCCCTTCACAAAACTTTTCAAGGTAGGCGAGGTTGGTGGCTGAATCTGCTCCCTGCGACTGCCGGGAATGGGCCGGTTCAGGTTCCTTTGATCTGTACCGGACGGGGATATGGAGAGCTTCGGCAATACTCCCGATCAATTGCGAAGGGGTAAAGGGCTTTGGAATAAAAGAGTTCATCCCGGCTTCGCGACACCGATCCAGGTCCGACTTCAAAACACTGGCAGTAAGGGCAATGATTGGAATATCCCTTCGCTGTGGGGGCAAATTCTGACGAAGATAGCGGGTTGCCTCCAACCCGTCCATGACCGGCATCTGGACATCCATCAAGATGGCATCGTACGTATTTTTTAAGGCCAGGTCAATGACCTCGCGGCCGTTCAGGGCGGTCGTGATGTTCACATCGGCTCCTGCCCTCAGCGTGTCACCGGCCACGATCAGGTTGTACTCATGGTCATCGGCAATGAGGAGGGAGTGTCCGTTGAGGATCGTACCGTCGATGTTCTCTTCCGAATTTTTTCGTTCCTGCAGTCTTTCAGGTGATCCCTGCGGGAAACACAGGTCGAATGAGAAGGTCGTCCCTTCACCCGGCCGGCTTTCGACGTGGATGACTCCTCCCATCAGGGTGACAAGATTTTTCGAGATGGTCAGTCCCAGCCCGGTTCCGCCGAATCTGCGGGTATCGGAACTGCTTGCCTGCGAAAACTCCTCAAACACGGTCTTCAGCTTGTCGGAGGGGATCCCGATTCCGGTATCGGCGACGGAAAACCTTACCGAGATCATTCCTTCCGGCCCCGGATTCCCCGGTCCGACAAAGATCATCACCGAACCGCGTTCCGTAAATTTGACAGCATTCCCGGCCAGATTGATCAGGATCTGGTTGAGCCTGACGGGATCGCCTATGACGATGTCGTTAACGTCAGGATGTACGCTGCCCGAAAGCTCCAATCCCTTTTCAGCGGCTTTATAGCGCATGGTCTGTATTATCTGGTCCAGTAAGTCGTGCAAGGAAAAGTCGATGGTTTCGAGTTCGGTTTTTCCCGCTTCGATCTTGGCCAGATCCAGTATATCGTTGATAAGATGAAGTAAAACGGCCGAGGATTGCCTGATACCGTTCAGATAGGTCATTTGATCCTCCCTTGGGTTTTTCCCGATCAACAGATTGGTCATTCCGACTACGGCATTCATCGGGGTACGGATCTCATGGCTCATGTTGGCTAAAAATTGTTGTTTGAATCGTTCCGATGCCTCCGCTTTCCGGCGCATCTGCTCCGCCACCTCTTTTTCTGCCGCTATAAGCCGGTTCTTCTCTTCCAATTGCTTTTTGGTTTTACGGATGTACCACGACCGCAATAGGACGCCAAGTGTCAGCAGCAGCAGGATGAGTACCCCGGCTAAAAAGTTCTGTCGCTGGCGTTCCTTCTTCTGCTGAAGGTCGCGGAGGGCAAACTCTTTTCTTCGTTCCGAATCCTCTCTTTCATACCGGGAAATGTTGTTCTCATTGCGGAACCGTTGCAGGGAATCGTTCAGGTGAAAATATGCTTCTGCGAAAATAACTGAACGGGCAATGTTTCCCGTACCCTTGTAAAAAGTGAACAGATCGATCAGATATTTCTGTTGAAGCGGCGCAGAGCCTACTTCAACAGCTTCATGATAGGCCCTGAGAAGGTAGCTGCCCGCCGATTCCCGGTCATTCCGGATCAGGTAATATTTGTAAAAGAGGTAATCCACCTCCATTCTGCCGATCCCACCTTCGACCGGCAGATCGACGCTGTCGCAGAGCTTTTTCATCTTTTGCAGCTGCTCATAGGCGGCCGGAGCATCATCCATTTGTAACCTGAGCTCTATTGATAAGGCTAACAGAACGGCGGTATAATCGATCCTGAATGACTGGATTCCTTTTGAAAGTGCGCTGTCCAAATAGTTCAGGGCATCTTTCGGTTTGTCTTCCTCCTTGGCGATCAGCGCCCGGGTCAGATAACAAAATTGCGACCGGAACGGGTCGGGGGCTGCACGGCCGGCTGAATCGGCCATTTTCAGGTACATAGAGGCACGCCTTAGGTTCCCCCATTTTGCATAGTTGTAACCAATCACCGACAATTCATCGGCATATCCGGAGGGGGAAAAGGTTTCATAGATCTCCAGCGCTTTGAAATAGTAGGTAAATGCCTGTTCATAATCACCCTTCATGCTGAAATACCCCGCCAGTCCGTGAAAACAGCCCGCCATATTCTCTTTTGGTCCGGTGAGCGTGTAATCGACCAGCTTTGAACGGTAAAAATTCAACTTCTGTTCCTGCCGGCCAATCCGGTCGAACAGTGCCGCCACGGAGGTCAGATAACTGTTGAATCCGAAGCGATACGACCCATTATCAAGTTCATCAATGGCCTGTATGAAAAGCTGCAGCGCCGAGTCGGGACGGTTTCCATTTAAGAATTCCTGTCCAGCTAACAGGTAACGGTATGGTTGCGGATCGACTGCCCGGAACCGATCGTTGAGGGTGAGCAGTTCGCGGAGCAGGTCGATAGTTGAATCGGGCGGAAACAGGTTATGGCCGGTATTCACAAGGACTATCAGAGCCTGAAGCCGCTTCTGCCCTGGTTCCCTTACCTGTCGTGCATCAGCCATAATTTCCTTCAAGGATGGTTCCTGATAGCGGTTTCGTGAAAATGCCGGTACTACAACAACAAGAAAAAGAAGGAACAAGGACTTTGACTTCATGGTACAAGATTTTGTTCAGGGATGTACCCTGACAAAATTAATCGATCTTTTCCAACTTCCTGAAGACTGAAAAGAGTGTGAATTTTTTTTTAATCGTCTCTTTTTGTACATTTGTGATATATTGATACCGGCTCGATATTTTCCTGCCTTTGTTCTTTTTAGATGCCAATGGGCTTTTGATCCTGTTCCGATCGTTTGATGACGATCCTCCCGCCGGTTATTGAATCAGATATGGCAGAGTTTGAGTATGATCCGGATGATCGCATTTTCAGGAAGATTTTTGAAACAAGTCTCCTGGGAATGGCGTTTATCAATCCTGACTTTTACTATGTGAAGGTCAATGAGGCATATTGTTCCCTGATGGGGTATTCCGAACCGGAACTTATGCTGTTGCGGTTTTCCGATATCACACATCCCGACCATCTGGCTGCCGACCTGGAAGCTGCGCATCAATTGTTACATGGCGAAATCCAGGTTTATCAGACGGAGAAGCGGTATATCAGAAAAGATGGACAGGTAATCTGGGGCGCAATTCGTATCTCTGTTGTCGAGGATACCGATCGGAAAACCTTGAACATGATTGCCATGGTCGAGGATATAACCGATCGGAAAAAGATGGAAATGAGGCTCCGCGACAATGCCTATCTGTTGGCTGAGGTGCAGAAAATTTCCAAGGTCGGGGGATGGGAATACGATGTACGAACCGGAAATTCGACCTTTACCAATGAAGTCTATGATATCTTAGGTACCCGCATACGGAGTCACGAGGAGGCTTTTCAATATTTTTATCCCGATCACCGGCTTTTGGTTCAGGAATCATTTCAAAAGGCGTTGCAAAAGGGAGAACCCTATGACGTGGAGGTCAGGTTCATCAATGCTCAGAAAAAACAACTCTGGGTAAAGACCTCCGGCACTCCCGTCTATGAGGGGGGAAAGATTGTCAGAATCATCGGGACTCTGATCGATATCACCGAACGCAAGCATGCCGAACTCGAGATCAAAAGGATGAATGTCGAGCTGGCTGAGTCGAATGCTACGAAGGATAAATTTTTCTCCATCATCGCGCACGACTTGCGAAGTCCTTTCAATGCCTTGTTAGGCCTGACCCAACTGATAGCAAATCCTGAGGAAAATCTCTCGTTGGAAGAGACCCGTCAGATAGCGGGTCGCGTGAACAAACTGCTCAACTCCCAGTTCGACTTCCTTCAAAACCTTCTGGAATGGTCGCGATTGCAGCAAGGACGTATGGAATTAAATCCGGTTAAGGTAAATCTTTACCAGGTCGCCTCAAAGGCTGTCGATCTGTTAATGGGGAATATTCTGAGGAAGGAACTTACGATCATCAACAACATTGACACAAGCCTGGAGATTTGTGCCGATCAGGAGATGATCCGTTCGGTCTTTCTGAACCTGATCTCCAATTCCGTGAAATTCACCCATAAAAACGGGAAGATAACCCTCGACGCCCTGAGGGACCATGACATGGTTGAGATTGCCATCAACGATACCGGCGTTGGCATCAGCGAAGAGGAGCTCGACAAGCTGTTTCAGTTGGAGACCATCTTTACGAAAAAAGGTACGGAAGGAGAAAAGGGGACCGGGTTGGGAATCATTCTCTGCAACGACATGATCGAGAAACATCACGGTACCATCGAAATTTATTCGGAGGTGAATGTCGGCACCACCGTAAAACTTTGCCTGCCCACCACACACCCCGAAAACCCTGTGACAACGAAATAAAAACTGCCTGGCAAGACCGGGAAAGCACAGGGCAATTAGCCTCAGCGTTTGTTACTTACCGGAATTTGTTGGGAAGCCAGAAGTTTAGGAGCAAAAAAATCCGGAGTTCCGCCACTCTGATCGGCATTAAACTGATAGAGCCCAACCCGGTCGTTTCCGGTACCCGTAAACGATCCCGGCCAGATCAGCAAGTAGGTTCGAACAGGCTTTGACGTCAGTCCCTGATTGACCCATGAACCGGAATTGGCATAGATTCCTTGCGGCTCCGACCCGGATGAACAAACTTTCACCTCGGGGTTGTGGGTATGTCCGAAAACCACCACCCGGTATTTCACCGGCGCCAGCGCCGACATGTACTCATACACTGCAGTCAGGAAAAGGTCACTCCTGCTGTTTAAAATCGCCATGGCGACCGGAATGGGGACCGGCATGCCATTCATCGTCAGGGTTGACGGCCAGAGTTCTTCGATGGAGGCGTTGTACATGTCGCGAATGCCGTTGAAGGAGCAGGGGCCCGGATACCTGTCGATTCCGGTCATCAGGATATTTGCCGAATCGGGATGAACGGTCATTTTATATTGAACCACGAGGTATTCGTAAGCCAGGGTCCAGGCAAGAAGAAATTCCAATCCGTTTGCCGCATCGTTTTCCGCAATCCGGTCAGTGGCAATCCGGTCTTTCAATCCCTGGGCATTAAGCCGTGATATGAAAAAACCCGGAGGAAGGATTTGTCCCGGATTGATCAGGGGCTGCGGACAACAGAAGAAATCGTACCGGTGCCCATGTTCCATCGCCATTTCCGGTACCGGTGAATACCTCCCCAGCCCTTTGGAGTCGGCCTGCCAGATCACGCCCGGGATGATCTCCTCCAGCGTTTGACGGTCAAGCAGCATGTCGTGATTTCCGGGAATATAAACCAGTTTCATGGCTCCGTCGGATGCGATGGTCCTCAACCGGTCGATTACCGGCTTATTCACAGGGGCGGTGGCGACCGACTTGAAAAAATCACGTGAATCACGGATACCGGAGGCGGTATCGAACGGTATATCCCGGTAAGGAATGGTCCATTCATCGAAAAGATCGCCCAAGATCACCACTTCTCTTACCTGCTTTGAGTCGATCACATCCTCTAACAAGGCCGTCAAAGCTTTCTGGTTTTCGCTGAACCAGCAATATTTCTGAGCTACTCCCCGCGCTTCCCCCATGTGAATATCGCTGATACAAAGGATGGCGTCACGGCCGGTAGTACCGCTACCGTCGTACAACGAACTGGTCCTGAATTCCAGTACCCGGGTTTTCGTGAACGCCGCTCCTGACAACGATTTCAGCTTTGTGGTGAGGGTGATATAATAGTTAGCACCTTCATCCAATTTAAATCCGGGCTTGAATTTCACAACGACGCTGCGTCCGGCAGTGATCAGGGTACAGGCCGTATCAAGCTTCTTCGTTACATCCGAAAAAATGATACTCCCATCAACAGTTGCGGGATCGATTGCCTGGCTGAATTCCATTTCAACCGACGGCTCCCGGGTATTGATGGGATAAAATACGCCGTTTTTCAGCGTTAGTTTCGGCAATTTAACGTCCAGTTCACATAGCTTGTATTCGGTTTCTCCCTTTTTGCAGGCGAATTGGAACAGGCAGGAGATGACAACCAGCGGAATTGCCAGAAGTATGAAAATGCGACGATTACTCATGGTAATGTGATTATATTTTCAACAGTAAAATTAGATAAAAACTTCACGGGTAACCAGTTCCACTTTTAAATATTGACTTTAAATAATTTTTTGTTTGTCGATTTTTCCTATATTAGAAAGGCCCGGGTTGACTAAAATCTAATCACACCGGGCCAGGTATACTGAACGCGTGAGATTGCGTTTTTTCGGAAACTCAATGAGCCGAAGTGTAGCATGGATGAGCGAGAACGATAAGGGTATTTCAGATCAATGCAGCAATGATCAGTGAAAAGGTATTCGGGAAGTTGAAGATCCTGGCCGAGTCGGCCAAATACGACGTTTCATGCGCGTCGAGCGGTACCAACCGGTCCAATGTTCCGGGTGGTATCGGCAGCGCAGCTGCCTGGGGGATCTGCCACAGCTTCGCAGAAGATGGTCGTTGCATTTCGTTGCTGAAGATCATGATGAGCAACCACTGCATTTACGACTGCGCTTACTGTATCAACCGGCGCAGCAACGACCTTCCCCGTACGACTTTTACCCCCAGTGAACTGATTGAGTTGACCATTGGCTTTTACCGTCGTAATTACATTGAAGGCCTCTTCCTGAGTTCCGGCGTGATCCGTAACCGGGATTACACGATGGAGCAGATGATCAGGACGGTCAGGGATCTCAGGGTCCATCACCGGTTCAACGGGTATATTCACATGAAGGTAATCCCGGGAGCAAGCCGGGAGCTGATCCTGGAGGCAGGTCTATGGGCCGACCGGCTCAGTGTGAACATGGAGATCCCCTCGGAAAACAACCTGAAGCTGCTTGCGCCGGAAAAGAATCACGAATCAATCCTGGTACCGATCCATACCATCACCGATCATATTCTTGAAAACAAGGAGGAACGCCGGAAATTAAAGCACGCACCCCGATTCAGTCCCGCGGGCCAGAGTACGCAACTAATCATCGGCGCCACCGACGACAGCGACCGGACCATCCTGGACCTTGCCGGCAGGCTGTACCGGCAGCGAAACCTCAAGCGTGTCTATTATTCCGGGTTCATCCCGGTGAATGCTTACGACAACCGGTTACCGGCGTTGATTTCACCCCCGCTGCAACGCGAACACCGGCTTTACCAGGCCGACTGGCTGCTGCGATTCTACGGCTTCAGCGTCAATGAGCTGGTTAATGAAAAAGAGCCTGACCTCGACCTTTCGCTCGACCCCAAGACGGTGTATGCCCTGCGAAATCCCTGGTTATATCCTGTCGACATCAACAAGGCCGACTATGCCACCCTGCTCCGGGTGCCCGGCATCGGCCAGAAATCGGCCCGGATGATCGTGGCAGCCCGCAGTCACAGCCGGCTCAATTCGGCGCACCTGAAAAAGATCGGGGTCGTAATGAAACGGGCCCGGTATTTCATCACCTGTCATGAGATCGGCCCACCCATGTCGGTCCAGGAACTGAAGCCGGAGAAGGTGCGACAACTGATCCTCCATGGACCAAAGGCGATGGAAGGAGCGCAACTCAGGCTGAAATTTTGATTGAGTGAATGAGTGATTGAGTGAATGAGTGAATTAAATTTCGAATTAATGCCTAATGCCTATTGCCTATTTCCTATTTCCTATTGCCTATTGCCCAATGCCTATTGCCCAATGCCTATTTCCTAATGCCTATTGCCTATTGCCTAATTCCCAATGCCTGATTCCAAAGATGACGATTCTCAGTTTCGACGGCACTTTTGATGGTTTGCTGACCCTCGTGTACGAGAGTTTTAGGCTGAAGGTATTCCCTGAAATGATCGTCAGCAGCGGAGATCAAGGGGTTACGCTGTTCGATGCCCCGGTTTTTATCCCGGCTGAGGCCGAAAAGGCCGAACGGGTCTGGAAAAGGGTCAAAGAACGAACCTCCAACGAAGGGGCATACCGGTTGTACATGGTCTTCCTGTCGGAGATGCCCCGGGCGCCGGAATTGATTTACCAGTACATCCGTCACATGGTCGCCAGCAGTCACAACATCGAGACCGATTTTGCCCACCCGGCGGTCGTCGATGTGCTGAATATCCACCGGAAGGTAATGCGCGAGGCGCACCGGATCCAGATGTTCACACGGTTTCAGCAGACCACTGCAAACAGCTATTATGCCTCTTTTGCCCCGAGATACAACGTACTTCCGGTGAGCATCGCCCATTTCAGGGATCGTTTTGCCGATCAGGAGTGGGTGGTTTATGACCTGAAACGCAATTTCGGTTTTCACCATCTCAACGGCGAAATCGAACGCATCAGCTTCGAAACATTACCGGCCAGCATCCTGACCGGGAATCTTGATGACCGGTTCCTCCATCCGGATGAGAAGCAGTTCCGTAAATTGTGGAAGGATTATTACCATTCTATCTGCATTGAAAACCGGAAAAATCCGAAACTCCACCGGCAATTGCTGCCGAAACGTTTCTGGCAATACCTGCCGGAAAAGCAGGTTGACAACCGGTAACCAAAGTTATCACCGGATGAGGCACTTCCGGGTCAGCATGGCATTTCCGCCCTTGAGCCGGTATAGATAAACTCCCGGTGGCAAGTTCCCGGTTTTGAATCGGGTAGTATGCCATCCCGCCGTTAATTTTTCATCAATCAGCGTCCTTAACTTTCTGCCCGATAAATCAAGAACATCAAGGGTGACATTCATTTCCAGGGGTAGAAAGCAGCTGATATCTGTAAAAGCATTGAACGGGTTGGGGACATTCTGTTCCAGGGTAACGGAGGTTTCCCAATCGGATGGTTCTTCTGTTGCCAGAATCGAGTTCAGCATTTTGATGGCATAGAGCAACTCCACATCGAGACTGTCACAGTAAAGTTGATCGATGACCGTATCGTTCATGGGAACCCTGATATCGGGAATCACGCCGCCAGTCATAGTAGAGTCGCTGTCGAGCTGGATATTCAGGCTCCTGCCGGTACTACAACCGAAGGGAAAGCGTAGGTTCAGGCTGTCGGGTGGTCCGATAATATTGTAAAAAGTACCGACCAGGGCGAAGGATCCGTTTGTGCCGTGAAATCCCAGCACTTTGCATTGCGGCAGTTTTTGGAGCGCCATCGGTAACCCTTCGCCCGAACTGATGGCACGTGGACTGACAAGGACTATTACCGGATGGGGAAAATTAAAAGACTGAGATTCGATGTACTGGGCCCCGTTTGGGTACGCGGGGTTATACCTGGGTTGAAGGGTTACCGGGTCGAACGTCGCAATCGGCAATGGAATGGGTTCCAGCATCTTTGTATCTGTATTAAACCAGGTCAGCATCTCATAAAGCGCAGTGTCGTTGTAAAAAAATCCGGCCAGGGCAGCCGAAAGTGCATCCATTCCCCCGGAATTAACGCGCATGTCGAGGATAAGTCCGTGCGATCCGCTGTTCCTGATAGTGAGAAGGGCATCCCGGAAATCGGCATACACCTGTTTCGTAACGGCTGAATCGTTACCGGCGGTTTCACCGGTCAGTTTGATGTATCCGTAACCTTCCGGCTGCAGGATCGCAGAGGTAACGACAGGCCCCGGGTCATAAACCCACATGCTGGTTTGATTGTAAGTGGCGTACTGGTCATCAACGGCATTGAGCACTGCCGTGACCGGGGCGCTATCATCCCGGTTCCGGTAGGTGATCTTCATGGTGGCGCCGACAGGAGCACGACCAATAAAGCGGCACTGGTTCATGAGCTTCCCTTCGCCGGTGGCAGGAATGATCTCCGACCAGAGAACCTTGACGGTGTCGAGAACACTGGCAGCAATGCGATCATTGACTTCTAAGATAGTGGCGCCGAACTTCATCCCGGCAAGGGAAGCCGGCGACCCGGGGTTGATCAGGGTGGCAACGAGGCGGCCGTCGTCGAGCAATGTGGTTGAGAATCCATAACTGCCGCCAATACTGCGATACATGGCCGATGAACGGATTTGCTGCCACCCCCTGCGGATGTTCACGTGCCCGTCGTGGATGCAGGTGATATATTCCTGAAGTGCTATGTAAAACCCGATCGAGTCGCCTGTTGCGGCGGCGGTTTCAATTTTCGGCCGGATAGTGGAATTCAGATCATCCCAGTCGATACCTTTCCATTTACCCATCGGGTACTCGTTTGAGATTTTGGCATGCATGGAATCGTAGGCCTGAATAAAATTATTGCTCTGTGGAAAAGCACATTGCCAGGCCAGGCCAAAGAGAAAAACAAAAAAACAGAAACGATACATGGTCAGAAGATTTAGATCCCGGGTTTCGGGGGAGTAGGTGGCTTGGAAGGGGTTTTTGGTTTAGGCGCCGGTTTGGGCTTGGGCGCTGGTTTGGGTTTGGGCGCCTTGGGCGGCTTTTTCACCTTCGGGGCCTTTGGCGGTTTAGGCGGGGTTTTGGGTTTCTGCAGGGTTATTTCAGTATTCACCGATGCGACCCTGCCGGCTGTAACCGTTATGGATCCGAACAGGATCGCGGTAATCAGGAAAAAAATTATCCTTTTCATGGGTAAATAGATTTTATATAGTGATCAGATTCACTGATCGTTTTAATACGCTATTTCGTGGCATCTACTGTTTAAAGCGTTCACGCAAATATACCCAATAACAAATCTGATTTAAAAGACAACTCCGGAAATAATATCCCGCTACCACCAGGATCGTATTTAAGACGAACCAGTGCTTCAGTCGGGATGATGCATAGGATAAGTCACCGATTTAGTACTTTTGCGGAAAATTTTCACCCGTTTTCAAACAGCTGTTAAAACCGCTTCCATGAAACGATCTACCGTTACCTACCTCCTCCTGACCATCCTGTTGGTCTCTTTTTCGATTCCGATGAATGCGCAGTTCATCACGCTGGCGCGGAAAATCAAAGGGATGCACGGCGGCGACAACGACGTGGCCACCGTGATCCTCGATGCACACACCTTCAGGGTTTACCAGGCAGTGGTCGACACGCTCAGCAGCAGCAAGGTGATCAAAGACCTCACCAAGGACCCCGTGAAACGTACCGTGGTTTTTAACAACGGGAAAAGCAAAATCACCCTGAAGGTCGATTCACTGGAAACAAAACTGTGTCAGATCACCGTACTGGCGCCACATCAGGAGGAGCAGCAGAAAAAAGCGACCGATCAGGCCGTGGAGACCATTCTAATGGTCAGTAAAAAGCTGGGAATCACCTGTACGGTCGATAAACACTGACCTTTACCGGTTCATATACTCCTTCAGGCGGATGAGGTACTCCGACTGTTCGGCCGGGGTCATCAGGTAATCGAGTCTTCCGATTGACTGCTGCAAGTCGAAATAGCGCTTTACGAAGGTATGGAATGAAGTATTGACCGATATACTGGTTGAAAGGTTTTGTTGTTGTGCATCCAGTACATCGAGGATGCTCTTTTTCCCGAGGAGATACTGGTTGTTCACGATCTCAAAATTCTTCGAGGCGGCGGTTTCCGCCACTTTCATCTGCTTCAGGTCGTAGTGGGCGGCCATCAGGGCCGACAGGTTGGATTGGATCGATGCTTCGAGCTGGTCGATGGCTGATTGTTGTTCGCTTTTTAGTTGTGCCAGGGTCAGCCGTGCTTTCCGGGTGACCGCATCATTTTTCAAACCTGTGAAGAGCGGGATCTCCACTTTGGCGCTCACACTCCATGAATAACCGGGGTAAGTAACCATAAATCCTCCCGGCATCTCATACGCCGGCTGATACAACCGGTTGGAATAATTCCCGTAAGCAGTGGCCGTAGGAATATATCTTGAAATGCTGCCCGACCGGTAAGTGCGCTGCTGGGCTTCGATTAAAAAGCGGTACTGATGGATAACGGGTGCATTCGCGATACCCTCCTTCACCAGAAACTGTCCGAGCCGCTGTAACCTGATGGGATCGTCGAGTATCCGTAAGAATGCCGAATCTGCGATCAGGAGTCCCGATTTTTCCAGCCTGAATTCAGCCAGATCGTAGGAGGTCAGGCTTTTGACATGGATCAACCGGAGAAGCCGGTAGGAGGCCTGGGTGATGGAAGCATAGGATGAGATCACGTTTCGTTTGGATTGGGCCACTTCAATCTGCCAGCGAAGCACCTCATCTTCACCCGCCGAACCGGTCTCTTTTTTCATCTTTGAAACCTCGAGATTCGACCGGGTGATCATCAGGTTATTGATCAGAAGGTAAAAATTGGTACGGCTTTCCAGAATGTCGAGATAGGCCTGGGCAACCTGGTTTGCGGTTGCAAGTTTCCGGTCGTTGAAACCCTCTTCGCGGGCCGCCTGTCTTGACTTGTTCACTTTCAGGTCGGACCAGAGCGGTTCGGAATAGAGAGTTTGGGAAGCGCCGGCAGTTGCAGTTACCGATTGCGGCGGGAGATAATTTACCGGATCATTAAGGGTTCCCGTGGCATTCACACTCACATACGGAAGCAATGCCGACCGGGCTATGTTAATATCTTCGGAACCCGACAGGACCCCGAACCTGCCGGCTACCAGATCGCGGTTGCTGTCGAGCGCCACGTTGATTACCTGGGGCAACGAAAGATACCGCACCGAAGTGTCCTGTTTCTTCAGATCAACGACGGTGGCTTCGGTAAAGAGATCCCATGAGATCACTTTCAATCCCAGTTTTGCAAAAGTTCCCAGGTTGAGGAAAAATCCCTTGCCTGTCATCAGTTCCACTGGCAGGGTCGAGGCGTTCTGTCCCAGCAGGATCTGTTGTATATTCAGGGCAATCCGCTTGGATATCCGGCTGATGATACGGGGATAAACCGATGCGAGGGCGCCTGCTTCGACCAGGGATTCGTCAAACCCGAAAACGGGAATCTTCCGGGCAACCAGCGAATCGATAAGAACCGATAATTCGGAAAACGGCAGCCGGAAGAGGGCATCGAGATACAGGGCTCCGCCATCGGAGGGGATCTCCTGGAGGATGGCGTCGGCCGAAGTGTCGGCCAGGATCAGGTTCAGCCTGACACCGTCGACCGTATCATATTGCGCTGGCGGCCGGCGTTCGGGATTGATCACCTCATAGTAATCCCGGCTGATCACCAGTGAAATATTATTGAAGGGAACAACCTTTTTCAATTCTGCAATCTCGTTGCTGATCGATGGTTTAAGCTGGATGTAAGAAAGGTTTTGCATTCCGCTGCATCCGTTGGTCCAGGGCAGGCGTTGCAGTTCATGGTTGATGACCATGGCGGCTACAACCGGCTTTGAAAGACTTTTCCGTGACGCCAGGTCGTGAGAGGCCAGCACACCCATTGAAATGATGAGGTCGACTGAAGGATCCGAAAGCAACCGGGAGTTGATCGTGCGTACACTTTCGGCCGTCCACGACCCCGTGGTTTGCTGAACATCGGCGAAGTCGACCTGTACCTGACCGGCCATGAGGTTCCGGACTTCCTGCACCACGTATGTTTGCATGGTTTCGTTGACCTCCGATTTGCCATCGTAAACAACAGCCACCCGGATCCTGCCGGTTTCGAAATTTATTGCCTGTTGAGCAGCTGCGCCCGGCGCCAGACCCAGCAAAATTCCGGTCAGGATCAGGGTCCCCAGGTTCTTTACGGCGGAGCCCGTTGACTTTTCGCTTTTACCCCCTGAGGTACCGGTTGATTTCTCCTTTCTGTTCGCCTGCCTTTCAAGGAACAGCGACATTTTTTCATACACGATAGGCACCACGATCAGGGTCAGGAACATTGAGCTGGTGAGTCCGCCGATCAGCACCCAGGCCAGTCCGTTCTTCCATTCGGCGCCCGCTCCGGTAGCCGTTGCTATGGGGAGCATGCCAAAGATCATGGCGAAGGTAGTCATGAAAATCGGGCGGATTCGCATGGTTCCGGCATCGATGAGCGCCGCTCGGATGGTTTCACCCGCGGCATGCCGCTCATTCGCCCGGTCAACGATGAGGATCGCGTTCTTGGCGACGAGCCCCACCATCATGATCAACCCAAGGATGGAAAAAACATTGATGGTGTTTCCTGTGAACGCAAGTGCAAGGATGGCTCCGATCAGGGCGACGGGTATCGAAAAAAGAACTACAAAGGGATAAGCGAATGAATCGTAGAGGATGACCATGATGAAATAAACAAAGATAATTCCCGCAATCAGAGCCACGAATAAGCTCAGAAATGAGGTCAGCATTTCAGCCTGGTCGCCGCCAAAGCCGATGCGTGTCCCTGCTGCTTTCTGGTCGCCAATCCGGGTCGCGAATGACTGGATCACAGAACCACTGGGCGACCCGTCGGTATAAGCGCTCACGGTAGTCAACGCATTGCGGTTCTTACGCTCCAGCTTAGTCGGTCCCGATGACTGATATATGGTTGCAAACTGCTGAAGTTCGACGGTCTCTTTTTTCAGGTTGACGAATGTCAGGTGGGCCAGGTCATCTGGATTGGTACGGTCAAACTTGTCGAGCGATACGCGGATGTCGTACTGGTTCGACCCCTCCCGGTATTTTGACTCGTTGTTGCCGGTAAGCGCGATCTGCAACGTCGAACCCACATCGGTCACCGTAAGTCCCAATGCAGCCATTTTCTGTCGGTCAATTTCCACGCGGGTTTCAGGATTTCCCCTCGTGGCCGAAAATTTCAGATAGGTCACACCGGGTGTCAGGATCAGGTTCCGGGCAACAATACCGGCCGTCTTCATGATGCTGTCGTAATTGATGCCGGTGATCTCCACATTTACCGGAGCGCCGCTGGTTCCGCCGGTAAAGTCGATCTGATTGATGAAGACCTTCACACCGGGAATGTCGGAAATGCGTTCTTTTACCTTTTTTCCTACCAGGGTCGTGGATAACGATCGTTCTTCGGCAGGACAGAGTGTGACGACCACCTCGGTTTGATTGTCGCTGGAAATCCCGTCGGTTCCCTTTCCGACATTGGTCAGGATGCTGACCACCTCGGGAAAGGCCGCGATCCGTTTTTCGATCTGGCGGGTGATCCGGTTGTTTTGTTCGAGGGTAGTTCCCGGGGCGAATTCGAGCGCCACTGAAAACTGGCTCCGGTCGGTCTGTTTCATGAATTCAAAACCGGTGAGTCCTGCCACAGGTATCAGGAGGGTGATCAGTAAAGCGGCTGCCACGATGGTGATCACCTTTCCCGGATGACGCAGGCTCCAGTCTAACAACCGTGCATACTGAACTGTCAGAAACTTGAATGTCCGCTCAAAGCCTTTTCCGAAGCGGTTCAGCAGTGATTGGGAATCGTATGCTTCAAGCCGTGCAAAGCGGGAGGCAAGGATCGGGGTGACTGTAAAGGAGACCATCAGGGAGGTGAGCGTCGATACCAGGATGATGATCGAAAAGCCCCGGACGATGTCGCCGATCAATCCGGTGGTGAGCGCCAGGGGCACAAACACCACGATATCAACAAAGGTGATGGATACGGCTGCAAATCCGATCTCGTTCCGGCCCCTGAGCGCCGCGACAAACCGGTTTTCGCCCTGTTCCAGATGATGGTAGATATTTTCAAGCACCACGATGGAATCGTCGACCAGGATGCCGATAACGAGCGAAAGGGCCAGCAGGGTAAAGAGATTCAGGCTCATCCCGAAAATCCACATGACTACGAATGCCGTGGTGAGCGAACAGGGGATCGACACCATGACGATCAGGGAGGTTCGTACCGAATGCAGGAAGAGAAACATCACGGCGGCAACCAGGAGGATGGCAAGCCCGAGATCCTCCATCACCGCGTGGGCTGCCTTCATGGTGTAAACGCTTTGATCGTCGGCGATATCAAAATGCAGGCCGATATCCTGATAATCGTTTTCCAGACGGGTAAGTTCTTTCCGAACCAGTTCGCACACCTTCACCATGTTGGCGTCGTTCTGTTTTTGTATTTCGAGGCCCAGCGCATTGATGCCATTGAAGCGGCTGATCCGCACGGGATCAACGGTTCCGTCCTGCACCTCGGCAACATCGCGGAGCCTGACCTCGCCACCACCGGCCGAAAAACCCACCACCAGGTTGTTCATCTCTTCCAGCGAGGTGAACTTGCCGGCAACGCGGACCACAAACTGGCGTGAGGGATCGATGAGCTTGCCAGTGGGAAAATCGAGGTTGGCTGTGTACAGGGCATTGGCAATCTGGCTGAGGGGCAGTCCGTAAGCCCGCGCCTTCTGAGCATCCACATTGACACGGATCTCGCGCTTTTGTCCACCGGTGATGGTGATATTACCCACTCCCGGCACCCGCGACAGGGAAGGTTTAATCTGGTCATCCACCAGGGTATAAAATCTGGCTGAAGGTATTTTTGAGGTGAGTGAGAGACGGAGCACCGGCATCTGGCTGGCCGAATAGGTGAACAAAGAAGGCGTTTTGGCATCTTTCGGAAGGGTGGAAAGGATTTCATTCACCTTACGCTGTACATCCTGAACGGCGAAATTGATCTTAGCCGACCGGTAAAACTCAAGGAAAACGATCGACAATCCCTCATACGAGACCGAAGTGATGTTTTTGACCTTTTCAATTCCGGAAACGGCATCCTCCACGAGCCTGGTTACATTATTCTCCACCTCGCCGGGTGAGGCTCCCGGATAAATGGTTTGAACCGTCACATAAGGCGCGTCGATCTTTGGCAACAGCTCATAACCTAACTGAAAATATCCAAAAACCGCTAGCAGTCCCATCGCTAAAAACACCACGATGATGAAGGAGGGCCGTTTGATTGCTAATTCGGTGAGTGACATCTGTACTATTTACGACACGCTCTTAACAGGGTTCCGATCCGGCGTTGGGTTTAACAGTTCTCATTCTTCTTTTGTCACGATTGTCACGCGGCTCTCGTCCGAAAGGTTATTCTGCCCGCTGATCACTACGAGATCCCCTGTTTCGAGGCCGTTCAACACTTCGAGCATCTGGGCCGATTCACGACCGATGGTGATGCTACGCAACGTGGCAAGATTTCCCGTTACGACGAAAACCTGGGCCTGTCTAACACTTCCGGTAAGTGCCTCGCGGGGAATTGCCAGCGTGCTCCGTGTGGTGACAGAGGTAAAGTTGACTCGGGCAAACATCCCCCCTTTCAGCGGGAACGAAGGCGGATTCGAAAGCCTGATCTCGACCGGAAAGGTATGATCGTCATCGGCTTTCGATGCCATGGTTGCCACATGACCATAAAATTTGTGACCGGGATAGACATCGGTTGTGATCACCACCGAATCGTCCACTTGAAGCATAAAGGCATCTTTTTCCGAAAGATTCACCTTTACCTTCAGGGTGGCAATATCGACAATGCTTCCCAGCGTCGAATTGAGCTGGACATAAGAACCTTCGTTTACTTTTCGGGTGTTCACCGTTCCGTTAATGGTAGCCTTCACCCGGGTATCATCCAGCGCTTTCTGCGACCGGGTCATGTCGTTCTCGGCCGACTGCATATCGAGCCGCGATAGATCAAGCTGTGCCGCGGAGATCGAATTCTGCTCGTACAAAGTCTTGTTGCGCTCAAAATCGCGTTTTGCTTTGAAAAAGTTAATCTCGGACCGGGCCAGATCTGATCTGCGCACCAGGTCGTCAATTTCAACGAGCACAGTTCCCTTCTTCACCCGGTCGCCAACATCGAAATGGACCGCTCTTACAACACCCTGGGCTTCGGAGATGATATCCACCTCGTTTACCGGATTGATCACTCCCACCATGCTGACCTGATCAGTAAGCGCCTGCGTTTTGATTCTCATGACACTCACAGGTACATTGCTGAGAAGGTCCTGCCGGCCTTCGCGCTCTTTTTTCCGGCCTATAAAAAAAAGCAACACAATGAGGATGACAACTACGGAGGTCGCAACCGCCGGGAAGAGAAATCGTTTCATATTTCCTGAAGATGAAGATTCTGTACTGTGTCTGTTCCGGCCGGCAACAACTTCATTCACCCTTAAAATGAGGCTTTCGCTTTTCGAAAAAGGCATCAAGTCCCTCACGGTAGTCTTTGCTGTTCCCGGCTACCCTGCGTAACATATCGATATGTTCGAAAGTTTGTGGCGACAGTGGTAAGGCATTCCCCAGGATATTCAATTGTTGTTTGATCACGCGGATGCTGAGGGGTGAATTTTCGAGGATCTTCTCCGCCACCCTGATCGTGAACGCTTCCAGTTCCTCGGGAGGAACGACATGGTTGAGGATTCCCAGGGTCAGGGCTTTTTCGGCAGAGATCGGCTCGGCCGTGAAGAACATCTCCTTGGCCGTGTGCGAGCCGATGATATCGATAAACTGAAGGATCCCCGAGGTGTTGTAGGGAACCCCGATCTTGGCCGGCGTGATGGCCAGGGAAGTTCTGGGAGTACCGATCACCATGTCGCAGACGAAGGCAATGTTGCAGGCTCCGCCCCAGATACTCCCTTCGGCCATGGCAATAACGGGGGCGGGAAAATCCATAATGCTCCGGATCACCATCTGAAGGGGATTATCGTATGCAAGCGGATCGCTCCCGTCGCGGGGAAGCTCCTCGATGTTAAATCCAGACGACCAGACTTTGGTTCCTTTATTGGCGCGGATGATCACCACCCGCGCCTTCCGCAATGCCATTTCCTCAAGGGCATCGATCAGGTTGCACAGCATTTCAAAACTCAGGGCGTTCCGTTTGGCGTCGTTGTCCATGGTGATCCAGCCAATCTGATCGCGGTATTCGGTCACTACAAGGCTCATACTGTGTTTGTTTTCAGTGTTTTTTACTGTAAACTAAAAATTCTTACCCACGGATGAAACGGCGGAGGTACCGTTATTGAAGTACTACCTTCCGGATCTCGGACTTGTCGCAGGTTTGGATCTTCAGGAAATAGATGCCCCGGGAATAGGCCGACAGATCAATCTGCGCCGATTTCCCGTTCCAGTCGAAGCGGTCCAAAACTTTCCCGGTAAGGGTCATCAACTGAATGAGATTGTTCTCGCAGCTACGATTCCCTGTTGAGATTACCGTGAGCAATCCTGTTGTGGGATTGGGTCTGATGCTGATTTCCGAAGAAGTCGATTTCTTGGTACCGGTTCCGACCAAGATCGGATTTTCGGAGAATACGACCATATTGCATGCAACATCCAGGTAGGGATTAAAGGTATCGCTGCAGTCGCTGCAGGTAACGCCGGTCACGCAGTCGGGGTGATGGGGATGGCACAGATCGACGTAGTTTTCATAAAGGATATATTTGAGTTCAACACCGGAACCCGTCACATAGGGAGTCATATTGAAATTGAACCAAGGCGCGATGGAACCGGGGCACCATCCGGCCCGGTTGTAATACCAGGTTCCGTTCTGCGGCTGACAGGCATCGGGATTGGGACTGCAATCGGCCCAGTTATGCAGTTCAAAGACAGCCTCCCCGTTAACCCAGATATGATGGGTTGCCTCGTAGAACTCCGCTGCATTTCCGGTGTTCAGGTCTCCCCAGCCATGTCCGGTCGATACCATCTTCAGGGTAGCCGCTGTTGCATCCGGGGGGAAGGAGTAGGTACGGGGTTCCACCGGTTGCAAATTGGCGTAATCGCCGAAAGGATAGTCTCCCTTCCAGATTTCGTGAACCTTACTGTAGAGATGTTCCGGGGTACCGACGGTATAATTCAGAGCAAGCTTATAATAGTAGCCATTATCGAGGGTGGCACAATTAAGCCTGAATTCGGTCCTGCCAAGCAGCAGCGACATATAGTCGGTAAGGTCGATGGTATGCGAACAGGCTACGCTGTATGGGGTGATGTACCGGATGATCTCATACCACGCGCCATCATGTCCTTTCACATCTACACTGGCAATGCGGTCATATTCGCCGCATCCGCCCGGTGGACAGGATACCGTGAGTGTAGCCATTATTTTGTTAAACGCCCCAAGGTAGGAAGGAAGGTCGGCAGTGACGACCTGCGTAACATTGTTGGGATTTAGCCAGACATTCTCGGCAGCCACCACTTCCGTGTTGGCAGCAGTCGGGACGATGTTGATGCCTATGGTTTCCTGCGCCGATGCCCCGAAATTATTGATTGAAACAACCGTAAGGTCATAATTTCCGTACGACGGTGGCGTCCACCAGGCAATGTAATGGCCGTTCTGGAAAGTCTCAGCCGGGATGGTCTCTCCGTCGATCATAAACCTTACCGCTACAACGTTGAACAGTTGCGGGTAGGTAATGGTCGAATAGGTTGAAAGAAGGATTTTCGACAGTACGGGAACATGGACATCACCGGCTAACGGGTGACGCAGTTCGATATCAGGAACATGTAACATAGGATCGAGCGCCATGAAGGTATTGATAACCGGTTCGGCCGGATTGAAGGTACCGTTGCCGGGTTGTGTCGCCCTGACAGTCACCAGTCCTTGCGCTCCGGTGAGGGTGATAGTGTTGCCACTGATGGTGGCTGGCCCCGAAAGGATCTCGAAGTTGACCGGTAATCCCGAGGTTGCTGTTGCCTCGATGGTAAAAGGAGGATCGGTGGTAAGATGGTCGGGTATTTGCGGGAATGAAATGGCCTGGTAACCGGGATCGAGGGTACCATTGAAGTTCGACGTCGGCCCGTTCATGGCAAAATTCAGCAGGTCCATATCGCGTTCTCCGCTTCCGATCTCACACTCCAGCTTGGTGATGGAAGTATTATTGCCTCCCGGAACCCCCTGGTTAAATTTGTAATACAGCTGCAGGTTGGGCTCTGTTCCCGTAAGTTCATTGGCCATGATATCCTGAATTTCCGTCTGGGAAAGACCTTTGTTCCATACCGAAACTTCATCGACCCGGCCTCCGTAAACAAAATTAAAGCCTCCCAGCAGGCTCTTTCCGATGGCAAAGTTCACCGAGGGCCCCTGAAAAGTTCCCGAAGCGGGTTTACTTCCCTTCAGCACCCCGTTCACATACAATTTGATGGCGGTACCATCGTAAATCCATGCAATATGTTGCCATACCTGAGGAATTACGGTGTTGGCGGGCGCCACGTATTCAAAGAAGCCTGCCGTGGTCACCAGCCTGCATTCAAGTACCCCGTTGCTAAGCTGGATCAGGTAAAACTCGGCTGTGCCTGAACCGGCGCGGAATCCCATATAACCCTGTCCGTAGGCAAGGGCATCGCAATAGAACCAACCGGTCATCGAAAGCTGGGAGGTTCCCGAAACATACTGTGACCCGTTCGGTAGCTGTGTGAAATCATCGACCATGTCGAAATGAAGATACTGGTTCGACTGTGCAAAAAGCATGACCGAAACCAGGAAAAATCCAAAGAAGGTAAAGAGTTTTTTCATGGGAAAGGTTTTTATAGATTCACAAATGTAATGAATTCAAAAGTTCAAAATCGAAAAACAGGCATTGGGAATTAGGAATTGGGCATTAAGGAAAAAAGAATTTGCATTTTGTATTTTGCATTTTGAATTCTCTCAGGGTGTCCACCAAATCTTATTTCCCGGCGTATCTCCTCCCTGGCGGGCAATTGCTTCGGCAGTATTAGCCGCGTTATATTCGACCTCCGAAGGCGGATAAGGCAACCGGAAATGTGCAATCGGCAATCCTTCACGGGGTGTTTTGCCCGTTCGTCGCGCCAGGGCGTAAGCTTCCCACGGTTGTCTGAAGGCATCGACCATCCACTGGGTATAGATAAATTCAAGTTTCTCCTCCTCTGTTTTCGCCATCCAGCTTCCATAATGGTTTAAAACCGTCGAAGCGTTAAGCCCTTCAGGAATGGGGATCATCTCCGGGAAAGTCATCCCCGAGACAGGTAATTTTGAATTCTTCGCCACCGACATCCACCATTCAACCGATGCATTTATTCCGTTCATGTATTCATTGTCGGCCATATCCTTGTCAACCCCGACACCGATACCCCTGAAGAAAGCTTCCGCCTTGATAAAGTGAACTTCGGCGCCGGTGATGATAATGATGGGCATGTAATTCTCATCGTCGATGATGAAATAGTTGAAAGGAGCATATTTACACGTCTCTCCCTTGATGTTGAAGGATCCCGTTTGATCGCGATGGCTGTCGTAAGGGATTCCGCCTTCGCTGGGGGTACTGGCATCTGGATTCTGCGGGAAGGGCTTCCATTGGTTCGCATTATTGGTCTCGAAGAAAATATAGGCCCTGGGATCGAAGATGCCGCTTCCGTCGGGGTTGTCATTTTCCGATAACCGGTGCCAGATGTTGGTTCCCATCCGCAGGTTCTTATGTTCCCGGAACGACCAACTCAGGCTTTCATTTTTAAAACCGACCGCAGCCGGCCAAAGGCATGCGCTTTCCAGTTTGGAAGCTGCAAAATCGTATCCCACGAATACCGGACGGTTCTCTTCGATGATCTCTTTTATGATCTGCCCCGCGATGACCGGCTCCTTTTCCGACATCCGCATGGCATGGCGCAGACGGAGGGAGTTGGCGAGTTTCCGCCACTTTTTCATGTCGCCGTTGAAAAGCTTGTCGAAAATAATGAACGACTTGTAAGGCTCCACCTGGGGAGCCGACTCATCAAGTGTCTCATCCGCCCATTTCAGTTGTTCCAGCAACGCAAGGTAAATATCCCGTTGTTTATCAAATTTGGGTCTCAGATACTCCAGGTTTTGGAATCCGTATCCCGCCTGACTGAATGGAATGTCGCCGAAAAGATCGGTCACGCGGAAGGTCTTCATGGCCAGGAGGATCTTTAGCATCGCCTTCATATTTAACACCCCGGGTGACTCCGTATAGTTGCTGAACCGCTTCTCAAGTTCCCTGATTTCAGGCAGCGATCCGTAATAGTCGCTCCAGATCTCTTCGGTGCCCAGCGTAAAATTCCCCCACCCTTCCTTGGTCAGCGCCGCCAACTGCGACTGCTTGTACAGGATCTCGTTGTTGATGTAAAACTGCTCGTTCCATCCAAGTTGAAGCGTGGAGATTACCGCGTTGAACAACGACCCGTCGCTGGCCGTGGTGAAAGAACTTGGGTCGGTGTTTATTTCCGTGAAATCCTTTTTGCAGGAAGAGAAAAACACGATCAGGAAGAGGGTTGATAAGAGCGCTGGTATTTTTGTTGTCATGATCAATAAAATATCAATGAGAAATAATTCAAAATTTAAAGTCAGAAAAAATGTAAAATGAAAAATGCAAGGTGCAAAATGCATAATATGTTTGAGCGCTGAGAAGTGAGTGTGTTTTTCATCAGTGACGAAGATATTTTTATCTTATTTTTTAGTAATGTCTGTAGGATTGTTAGATTTTGCAGTTACTACAGATTTTGCAGTAATTCCGGTCAATTCATTCGTTTCCCTCAAAAGATCTGTAAGGTTTTCATCGTCAGGAAGAGTCAGTTTTGCAGTCTTAATGAGCTTTAGCCAGAACTGTGTTTCTCTGAGTTCCTTAAGAACGATCTGCATTTTGTGCACAAAATCCGCCCTGCTTTCACCGGCCCTTGCTTCCTCATAATTGGCTCCGACAGAAGTAACTGCCCGAAACAACTGGTTGTATATGTGCCGACCAGCATAGGTTTTACAAAGTCTTTTCTCCAGATTGATGACGTTTACAGCCATGATCATAAACCGATCTGATAATTCATCATAAAATTTATTCATCACTACCATGCTAAATATTCCGTTTAGTAAATGAATTTTTCAATCCACAATCCTTCCTCATTCTTTATTTTTTATTTTGCATTTTGCATTTTGCATTTTGCATTTAAAACGCGGCCGTAATCCCAAACGTCAGCGACATCGTTCCGGGCAACGACGCCCACTCGAATCCCTGCGCATTTCCCGATCCCATGATGCCTTCGGGGTTGATCTTATCGGGCAGACTGGAGTAAATGTAGAAGAGGTCACGACCGACGACCGAAAGGGTCAGGTTTTTAAAGATCTTTAGCTTTTCCATGACTTTACCCTGAAAGCTGTACGAAAGCGATATCTCGCGCATCTTGATCCATGAATTTTCCAATATTCCCGGGGTTGACAGTAGTTTTCCCCATCCGCCGGCGTTGGGCAGGTACTTGTAGTAGTAGTGAACCACCTTGTCGTTCGGGGTTCCGTCGGCATAGACACCGGGAAGGATGACTCCGATGTTCGAGGTGTTCCCCGCCGGGTCGGTGTAGGGCAATCCGCCACCTTCCCGTTCGAGCAGGGTTTCGGGACTCTGACCGGTCTGCAGGGAGATCACGTACGAACCACAATAGATGTCGCCACCCCATTTGCAGTCAATCAGGCAGGCCAGCCGGAAGCCCTTGTACAGGAACTCGGTTTGCCACCCGGCTAAGAAATCGGGTGAGGCGTTGCCAATCGGCACCCGGGTGTCGGTGATCTGGTATTTTGTCCCTTCATCATTGAGAATGGGTTGACCGTTTTCATGATACACGTAATCGTATCCATAGATGGTTCCGTACTCATCGCCTTCACGCAGCGCCATGGCCGGCCCGTTGAGCCCCCAGATATCGGCCAGGGGATAGATTTCTGCGTAATCGCCCAGACTTTTGACCACATTGCGATTCCGGGAAAAATTCAATGACGACCGGATGGCGAAATTCCGGGTCTGCACCGGGATGGTGTTCAGGATGATCTCAAAACCGGAATTGGTGATCACCCCTTCATTGATAGTAATCCCCGATGCGCCTGAGCTTACCGGCACCGGAAGGTTGCTCAGGATCTGCGAGTAACAGTACTTGTTGTAGTAAGTGAAGTCAAGATCGATTCGGCTGTCAAGCACTCCGACATTCAACCCGACTTCCCAGGTATTTACGCGCTGCGGCATCAACTGGTACGGGGGAATGGTCGTGGGAAAGGAGGCTGTTTGTTCCCCGCCAAAAATTCCCGAAGAATAGTTGAAATCGAGCATGTAGGGATCGGTGTCGGTGGCCGAATTGGCAAAGGCGCCCCGGATCTTGAGCATGCTGATCCATTTCGCCCGCTCCTTGATGTTGAACGCCTCGGTGGCAATAAAACTCAGGGATACGGAGGGATAAAAATAGGAGTTGCTGGAACTGGGGAGGGTTGAGGACCAGTCATTCCTTCCGGTCAGCTCCAGGAAGAGGTAATCATCCCATGCAACATTGAGAAAGGAAAAGACCGAATTGGTCCGTTCGCGCATCACCGACTCGCCGGGAACCATATCGCTCGGCGAGTTGCCGGGAATCGTCACAACCACCTCACCCTGTTCGTTGGTGTAATAAGTTGGCGAAGTGTAATTGTCGAAAGTGTACCGGTTTGGAAAGTACCAGGTGCCCGAATGACCCCGGATCTCATAGAGATAATAATTCCACCGGTTGGCCCCTAAAGTGAACTTTACATCCAGTTTTTCGTGAAGGAATCCCTCTTTACTCGCCGTGATCAACCCTTCAAATATGTCGGAATAGGTACGGTTCAGACTGTTGGCATAATAACCATCTTTGATCCCCAGCGCATCAGTCGGCTTATTCTGGGTGGTATACTGATCGAGGTTGAAATCCCGACCGGCTCTGGCCGTCAAGCTGAGCCAAGGGGTTATTTGATAGGTCAAGGTCAGCGCCCCGATGTATTTGTCGCGTTTCAGCGAGGTGTTGTTGTTGTAATAATCCCACCAGAGATAGGGATTAATGTAAAGGAACGGGTAACCCTCCTGTGGATTCCGCGACCCGTCGGGATTGGCGTAGTACTCCCGGTCGATGCCCTTGTAACTCCGGGGCCAGGAATAGAGAAATCCTTTGCTGAATGACTCCTGCGATTCACCGAGCATCGGACTGTTTTTGCGGTTGAAGTTGACGTACGAGAGGGTCAGGTCGGCAAAAACCTTCGAGGATATCTTTAACCCGGCCCCCAGGTTGATGGTGGTCCGGTTATAATTGCTGTTGCTGATGATCGCCTGATTGTCCTGTCGGGTGATGGATACCCGTATGCTTCCCTTATCATTCCCTCCCTGTGCCGAAATATTATAGGTTTGGGTCGAGCCGTCACGGAAGGCCGATTTATAGTTATCGGGCATCGGTTCATAGGCCCGCATCTTCCCATCCCACCACTTTACCATTTCGCCGTTCATCTTCGGTCCCCACGAAACCGCGGAACCGTAATAACCGAACTCCTCCGTCGTGGAACGGGTATCACCCTGCTGGTTGATGATCAGGTTGTCGGTTCCGTAAATACCCGGATAGAGTAAGGTGTCGCCGTTTTTCGGGAAGGTCGGAGGGGTGAATGAGATCGGTCCGCCGGCGCCATAGGTGTTCTGCATTTCCCTGAAACGGTAAGGATGGTTCCATTTATAGCTGTAATTGAATGTCACACCCAACCCTTCCTGTTTTTTACCCCGCTTGGTGGTAATCAGGATGACCCCGTTGGCCCCCCGCGAGCCGTACAATGCCGATGCGGCGCCTCCTTTCAGGACATTGTAAGTTTCAATATCAAGGGGATTGATGTCGGAAATCGGATTCCCCCAGTCAACACCCCTTCCCACATTCTCCTGTCCGGGGATGTTCTCCAACGGCACATTGTCAACCACGATCAGGGGTTGGTTTTTCCCGCTCAGTGTATTGTTCCCCCGGATGACAATACGCGTGGAACCCCCTTCCAATCCGTCATTCTGTGAAATCTGTACCCCGGCAGCACGGCCGATCATCCCGTTGAGGATGTTGGGCGCATTCGACTGCTGCACCAGGTTGGCCTCAATCTTTTGGGTTGAATATCCGATCTCGCGTTCTTGCCGCTTCACACCAAATGCAGTCACAACGTACTCCTGAAGATCCTGGGTCGTAACCAAAAGTACCACATCGATCCGGGACTGACTTCCTACCAGGATCTCCCGCGTCTCATAGCCGATGTAGCTGAACCGCAACGTGTCACTGGGCGAAACCCCCGTCAGGGTATAGTTTCCGTCGATATCTGTGACGGTTCCCCGCACAGTTCCCTTGATCATGATAGTCACCCCGGGAATGCCGTTGTTTTCCTCCTCCGAGGTCACTTTCCCGGTAATGGTGACCTGCTGTGTGAAGGCAAAATGTGCTAAAAGAATAAAAATCAAGAGTAGAAAATTGGCTCTCATATCGGAATAAAGTTAGTCAGACGCATTGGTTCAGGAGCGCCAAAGTTATCAAAATAAAAAAATGGTTAGCGGATCTCTTCGATTTTTCCGTTGATTTTTGAGAGCGTTTCACTCAGTCTGGCTTCCGGAGTAATTATGTTGAATTCGCCCCAGAAAGCCTCATCAGGGGTGTAGGGCTGGTCGGAAAAGATCACAGAGGGCTTCAAAGCCTCCTGCCGGGGGAATTTGATCACGCCGGAGGTATCGATTCGACAGGTGGCAAATTCAAGAAAGGTATCGAACCGGTCGGTCGCAATCCGCCTTCGTAACCGGGTCTTTAGCCCGATATCACAACGTACATGTCTCAGATAGTACCTTCCGTTATAGGGCATATAGCTAACAGAGTAGCTGATCTTTTCGAGTTTGACGGTCAGATTCTGGCTCTTCCTGAGCACCAGATTTTCAGCCGCTAAGTCAAGGAATTCGGGATTGATCTCGAAATCGGCTCCCAACAACGTATAATCATCTTTGCCGATGTAGAGGGTCCCGGTGTACAACGCCTCCCTGATACCCTCCTTTTGCGTAAAATGGATGGCATAAGCATCCTTCGCATCATAGGAGGTAAGCCCTGCATAACGATATTTGTATTCTGCAGGCGGTCTCAGATCGAGAAACCCCGGGATCTCTTTGACCAGATCCAGCTGCAGGGCCGACTGGATTCCGGCCTTGAGTTTCAGGAATACGGTATCGCGGAGATCGGAGTTTTGAATTTTTCTCGATTTCATCAGCTTTACCTGGTCCGAAAGCATGCCGGCATCCCATGGAGATTTGAAAACTTTAAAAACCGCTTCAGCATAGCTGATACAGGCATGGTTCTTCATTACCCCTTCCCGGTAAAATGCGGTCAGATAAACGGGGTTGGCGGAATAATTCGACTTGCGCTGATCCAGCGCCTTTTCAATCACACGTTCCGGATCCACATACCGGATGATCACTTCCTGGATCGAAATCACCCTCCGTTCCAGGAACATATCGACCCGTTGTTCGCTCAGCAGCCCGACGGGAATCTTTTCACTCAGGTACCCTAAATGCGATACGGTAAGCAAGGATCCCGCCCTCGAAGCCGGAATTCTGATCATGAAAAAACCATCCTGGTTGGTGACGGTACCCGTGTTCTCCTCAACAATACCCACCGTGGCATAGGGTATGGCGGCCCTGCTCTGCCGGTCATAAACATGCCCGCGGATGACGATATGCTGCAGGGTATCTGGAATCTGCGCTTGCTGAAGGGGTTCAGGTAATGGTTCTTTTTTACGGATCAGGATATAGCGCCCCATCACCCGGTAATCGAGTTCCGGGTCGGCTAACAGGTTGTCAAGAAGCTGACGGAGCGACTGACGGCCAGGCTTAAGTCTGACTCTTTTGTCGTTTTTTACTGCCTCACTGTTATAGACAAAAAAACAGCTGGCTTGTTGCGAAATCAGGTTCAGCGCTTCATACAAGGTGGTGCGTTGACCGGTAACCCTGATCTCCTGCTCAAGCAGCTGATTCTGTGCCGATGCCGCGCTGATCCATAAAAAGAACAAGCCTGCAAAAACGATGCAGGCCCGGCCGGAGACCATTAAAAAGTTGCCCCGGTCTCCATTAATGCCGCATTCCTCCTTCCCTGTTCTTTGAAAAGACAATCGTTCCATTTATTGCCTGGCTTTTCAGGTTCAGCGTCGCACAAAGAAGTTCCGCAACTGTTTCGGCTGCATCCCGGTCGAAGGTGACCGTAAGTCTCAACCTGCTGACCTCCTCATCCGCCGGTGCAAAGTTAGTATTGAAATTCCGGTTCAGCACAGGAATGATATTCCCAAGCATTTCATCCTTGAAATGTATCCGCTGTTTATACCAGGCAGTGTCTTCATTTTCAGTTATTTTCGATTTTATCAGCCGGTTCTGCGACACCGTGATCTTTTCGCCGATCTCCGCAAGCATAGCAACGGCAGGATCATCCTTGAGGGTAACCTTCACCTTGCCCCGTTCGACCATAAGTTCAAATTGCCCGCCATCCCCTGTTTTTACATGAAAGGCCGTACCAAGAACGCGGATCTGGGTCTTGCCGGTTTCGATGATGAAGGGTTTGGCAGGATCTGGGGTGATGTCGAAAAAGGCTTTGCCTTGTAGTTCTACGGTTCGGGAACCGGTATTAAATTGTTCGGGAAAAGAGAAGAGGGAGTTCCGGTCAAGATATACTACTGAGCCGTCGGTCAGGGTTTTGATCAGCGTATTGTTTTCGGTGGCAGTACTGAGCTGAACCATGCGGGGGGCGGGTTTGCGGTCGATAAGGTAAAAAACGACCGCCGCCAGTGCAACCAATGCCAGGATAGAGGCAGCTACGCGCCATACCAATGGTATCGTAACACTTTTTGACCGCATGTTCACCGCAGGAATCAGTCCTTCGCCCTGAAGGCGGTGGTGCAGTTTCTCCCAGGCTTTCCGGGCATCGGGGTCCGGTGCCATGCTCATTTTTTCCAACGCCTTCCACTGTTTTTCCATCGTCTTTATCCTCCTTAATGATTCTTCCGAAACTGAAATCTCCTTCTGAAAAGTCTTCAACTCCTCCCCTTCCATCTCACCGCTCAGGTACCTTGCCAGTCTTTTGTCATATTCCCGTTGATCGTGCCTGGTTTCCATTTCGTTTCTCTTTTAATTTCAGGATCATCATTACGTTATAACCTGTTCCCTGCAGGCATTCGCTCCGCTCCGTCCGAATAATCCTTCAGGGATTTCCTGAAGATCTGAAGCGCCTTTCCCATCTCCGCCTCCACCGTCTTAACCGAGATAGAAAGAATCTCGGCAATTTCACGATACTTTTTACCGTCAAAACGGTTCATGCGGAAAATCCGGGAGCACCGCTCCGGCATCTGGTTCAGGGTGGTTTCGATCACCCGTGTCAGATCATGCAATTCGGCATCCGTCGGCGCCGGTTCCGTTGCGGTATCCTGATTCCCGTTGAAAACCTTTTCGGCGTAATTTTTCCTTACTGCAAGGTGTTCGAGTTGACGGAAGGCGTTGTTGCGGATTGACTGATACAGGTATGCATTGAGCGATAACCGAACCGTCAGGGCCGCCCTGTTCTTCCAGAATTGGTAGAAAAACTCCTGAACCAGATCTTCTGCGGTATCCATATCGTTCAAAATGTTAAAGGCATGACGGCATAAAGGATCATAATATTTCTTGAAGATCCGCTCAAATTCACCCATGTCACCATCCTGAATTTTCTTTATAGTAAAGAGATCGGTAAGAGGCATGGGTACCTGGTTATAGGGTTATTCTTATGTGGCGTTTGCTGCCAAAATTGTTACTTTTTCAAACCTTTCGACAGCTTTTTAATGGCGTTTTCGATGGTACTTTCAGGCTCGATGATGTTGTTGTCGCCCCAGAAGTCGGGATCGGCAAAGGCCTGGACTTTATCCTCGAAAACCATGCTGGTTTTGAAAACTTCCTGATTTGCAAATTTAACGATATTCTCCTCATGCCGGTCGGTAATGGCTAATTCCGACATCACGGTATAATGGTTCTTGAAGAGTTTTCGCTTCCAGTCGCAACGGAATTTGAGATCCACCCTGACATAACTGAGGTAGAACTTGCTGTTCTGCTCCTTGTAAGTCACCAGGTAGCTGGTCGAAGTGGGGATGAATACCAGTCCCGCGGGTTTTTTCCGGACGAAAAGCTGCGCGGCTTTTTCGGCATCATTAAGGTCGAGGCTGAACTCGGCGCGGGTGATGGCCATGTTATCCTGGGCAATATACAGTTTTCCATTGTAAAGTGGTACCGGTTTGATCACATTGGGTGCGAAGCCGATCACCCAATTCAGCCGGTTGTCGATCGTTACCATCGACTCAATCTCGAACAGGTAATTATCCAGACTGTCGAGGGCGATGCTGAGGTCGGTATTCTTGACGATGTCGAGGAGCAGTGAAACATTCGGTCCGCCCTGCAATTGAACCATCAGGGTATCGGCTTTTTTCACATTGGAGCTTTTTCTTCCTTTGAAGATCTTCACCTGGTCGTCCTGCCAATTGGTGTAAGGCGCTTTGCGGATATCGACGACAGCCTCGGAGATGGAGAGGTAGTCGCGGCGTTGACGGATCGACTCCCTGTAAAATCCTGTCATCATGTTCACCCCTTCGCTGTAATTTTTCCGGATCCGGTGCATGGCCATCTCGACAATCCCGCGTGCATCGCCGGGCACTACCGATAATTCTTTAAGCTGGATGGGCTGAAGGTCTAAATAAAAGGTTTTATCCTTTCCCGAGGCCTCGCTGATCTTGAACTTGGTGGTGGTATAGCTCAGGTGTGAAACCTCGAAATACTCAGCCTGGAGCGAATTTTGGATTTTCAGGATAAACTCCCCGTCCGAATTGGAGACGGTACCGATATGGGTTCCGGGAACTGTGATGGTGGCATGTCCGATTTTTTCTCCCGATTTGGCGTCTTTGAGCTGGCCTGTTACCGTGACATAGCCATTCTGAGCCTGAAGGGCGCTGAAGGCGAAGATAAGTACCAGCATCATGCTGAACCGGATCAGGTTGTAAGGCATTGTTTTCATGGCGTTACGTTTTACGTTGGTGATGGATTGGTTCTTTATTCCTAAGATACCCCGGCATGAAAATACCCTATAAGAAATCGAAAAAAAATGGGGTGTCCAACGACAAATCTTCCGTGGTGAGTTTCGTTAAGGAAGTTCTTGCCGATACGATCTAATGGAACCATGAAAACCGGGCACAGTTGATTCTGAAGAATTATGCTCAAGGTATCAGCTGATTATCCGCAGATACTGCTGAATAAAACGGTTGTACCCATGAGTTCTGAGTAACAGTTTTTCGTAGATTAATATGCCTGCAAGTCCACAGGCGATGCCGAGGAGGGCGTCAACGACATAATGATGGCCGGAATAGATGGCGGCGAACCAGATTCCCATCATAAAAATTGCTGCCGGATAACGCAGCCATCCGGGACCCGATTTGATGGAATAATACAACACGACCACCGGGTAGGCACAGTGCAGAGAGGGGAGGGCAGCAAACACATTTGAATTTCTTCCGTAAATATTCTGAAAGACAGGAATGCCAATCAGTTCATCAAACCGGGCGAGGCCTGCCGTATTCCCCGGGATGCCGGTATGGAATTCAAATCCGTACAATCCGACATACCAGGGAGGGGCGGCCGGATGCAAATAATAGATCAGGAAACCGATCAGATTAACGAAAAGAAAGGTGAGTGAGAAATGCAGGAAGAGCTTTCTGTTGCTGTAAAAAAGCCAAGCCGCGTATGCCAGAGGCACCGGTATCCAGTTGAGGTAGAAAAACCCGCTTACCAGATCGCCTGTTACCGTATGGTGGGCGGCCAGCCATTCGTTGGGAGTCATCCGTGCAGCGCCCGAACTGATCCCGAACCAGGTCTTCTCCATGTCGTACAAACCGGCGATGTCGACAGGCCTGAAATAGTAGTTTGGAAAGACCCGCATGATATCGTACAACATGCCGAAAACCGCGAAGATGGCGAAGCCAAGTACGAATTTCCGGGTTCCTCCGTTTACAAAAAACAAACCGTTCAGAAGGAGTATGATCAGAAGGTGTTCGATCCTGAGGCCGGTAAGAAAATGCATCAGGATCAGGTAAATGGCCGAGGCGGAAACCATGATCCCGGTACCGGCCGGGAGTTTTGTCGCGATGTTTTTCATGGGATCACTCTTTCCATTACCACTGCGTGGGTTTCCTGGTCGATGCCATGAAGATCAACATACTTTATCGACGAGGGTACGCCAATAGCATTGGTAGTCATCGACAGGAACAGATGGGTTAACCTGACCATCTTTCCGTTGATCCTGACTAGTGCTTTATAAGATTTCCCGGTTTCATCGCGGAAAAGATAGACCTCCCGCTTTTTATAGGACCGGAACCGAATGATCCAGCTCTCCTTGCCGATAGCTCTGACATCCAGTCCGAATACCCTTTTTTGGATGCCGCTAAGTTCTTTACGGATTCCCTTTTCTTCGAACCGAATCCAGGACGGGCGCAATGGTTCTTTCGGATTCAGTGTTCCCGAAGCGGTATAATTTAACTCGTAAATCACGGTATTCCGGTTGTGGCTGCGTTGGAGATAAAACATGAGTTTCGGGTTCCATTCGGGAATCGGATAATTCCGGTAGGGAAGCGTTGTATCGGGTTCTTCAGCCCGGCAAACCATTATGCTTCCATGAATGAATAGCAAAATCAGGATAAATGGTACGATTCCTTTCATTGATTTTGATTTTTTTCCTGCTCCTGAAGAAGACGTTTGCTGTGCATCAACCTCCGTATGGCTGTGACATTCGACAGTAAAGCCACGATTGCCAAAGGATAGATAAAGATGGAGATGGTCTCCACGATGGCAAAAGGCAACCATTCGACAAGCAGCTTCTGGTTCCCTCCGGTAACCCCTGCAACAATGCCGCAAATCATCGCAGAAACCCCGATCAGGACAATCCTTTCAGGGCGCTGCATCAAGCCGGTCTTACATTCAATGCCAATTCCTTCGGCCCTTGCGCGGACGTAGCTGACCATCATCGATCCGATCAGGGCAATGAATCCTATCAGCGAGGCCAAAAAATAGTGGCGGGCAACTAAAAAATAACAGATGCCCAAAAACATGATCAGTTCGCTGTATCTGTCCAGAACCGAATCATATAATGCCCCGAAACGCGATGTCATTTTTCCTTCCCGCGCGAGCCGGCCATCAAGAATATCAAAAATGCCGGCAAAAAGAATGATTGCTCCACCCCATCCCAGTGGTGTGAGATCTCCTTTAGGCCTGTGGTCTGCCCCGATGATCATTACAACCGCGGCTATCAGGTTGACCAGAAATCCGACGGTCGTAATTGCGTTGGGCGTCACCTTACATCGGATAAGCAACCGCACCAGCGGCTGAATGATCCGATAAATAATTTTCTGCGCGTAATTTTTCATGCTTCTTTGGATTAAAAGTCGAATTTGAACCGTACCCGTATACCATACCGGGCAACGAACGGTTGTTCGAGATAGGTCAGGCGGGATACGAACTCCACCCTGAACAGTTTCAGAATATTCCCGATTCCCGCGCTGACCTCAACATAGGGACCTTTGTGTAGCGTGAATGTGACCGGTGTGGTATAGTCAACCGGGAACTTGAACAGGTCCGGATGGGTGTCGGGGTTGTTGAGTTCAGTAAGGCGGCCCCACAGGATCTTTCCCGAGATGTATTCCCTCCATTTCAACTTCTTCAGCAAAGGAATTTTATTAAAAAGAAAGCCGTTGAAGCAGTGATCGAGGTTTATAGAGCAATATTCATCGCTCACGAATTCGAGGAAATTCATCAGGTTATAGGAACCCAGCTGATAGGAATAGGTTTGGTTGGCCCGGTGGATGTAAAGCAGCGGAAATGGTACCTGTCCGAAAATCTTTCCTCCCTCAGCTACCACGTCGGTGTAGCCCAGTACCGACAAATAAAACCGCTTGCTGACCGAGAGTTTTACATTCAGGTAATCGTAATCGTTGCCAAAGGCGGTGGAACCATAGATGAAGGTCAACTGCGTAACCGGGTACTTGTTCGCCATGGGTATGCGGTACTGCTTCCCCTGGTAGAATTTTTCCTCTGGGGCATAACGTAAGGACAGTGTGAATTCACTGATGTCGATGAAAGGAGGGTCGTTGACATGCAACATGTAGTCGACCTTGTTGAAAAAGAGATCACCGCCCGGCCTTTGCCTGAGAAACTGGTAAGCGATGTTATAAGAGAAATGGTTTGGGAACTCGTTGAGATGTTCTATTTTGATGGTTTTATTGTACAGCAGCTTGTTGTTGACGCCCCTCTTAAACGACAGCAGAAAGTTGTCTTCCTGTACAAACTGAAGTTCCTGCCCCGGTATTTTGGTTTCGTCCTGATAGCTCAATTTGATGTATTTCACCGGAAAGTCCCAGATGGTTCGTTGGGTAAGCGATAGGGTCGCCCCCAGAAAGTATTTAAACTTTTGATCTCTAAAACCATAGGCTCCGTAAGTTTCGAGGGTAAACCGCTTGCTGAATTGAGGGGTGGTTCGCCCGCCTACACGAATCCGGTACCCTTCGATCGGGTTATAACTGTAAAAAGTATTGACCGGACCGATCTCAACCGGACCGAAAGTCCTGTATCCCGCAAACAGCAGCATTGCAATATTCAACGAGCTTCGGAATGCCCTGACATTTTTAACACTGTCCATCAGGCTATAAGTCCTGCTTTCGGAGGAAGAGAGCGGTACGTGGCGGTGTTCATTCCAGAATTCAACGGAACGGGCTTCAGCATTGTTGGCAGTGTTTTGCCTTTGCCCGTCGAACACCGTATCGGCGATTGCCCCATTGATCATGGAATAGCGATAGGACACTAACCGTTCGCCATATATTCCCAGACGATTTTCGACTAGCCCAAAATCGATCCCGATCTGTTCATTTGACAAAAGCCAGCCTGCATTGTCCGCTTTGCTGAATTCCTGGTTTATATGGACCTCTTTGGCCCAATTTAAATTGATATCAGAAGGGACAGACATTTCCAATTTCCGAATCGCATAATTACTGTCGGCTGTGATATAGAGAAATCCCTGAAAAAGCATATCGGTCTTGTTTCTGGGAGCAAAGAGTAATTTATAACACCGGGTACTATCGATACTGATCGTATCCCTGATATAATAACGGTAGAATTGAGGTGCAGTCGTGGCTACCGGACTTAAAAATATGTTGGTTAGAAACATGATATCCTGGTTGTAAATATTGATATCCTGATACATATATTTAAGATACGCATCCATGCCCTGGTCGTTAAGATAACCTTCGAACTTTACCATCTTTTCTGCTTTGACGACTTCTTTCTTTGCAGGAGGTGAATTTCGCTGGCTGATATCCGATAAGGACTCTCTCAGGTACACGGGGAGGACTTGTTTGCCGGATAACTTGGTACTGTCGACATTCTGGAAAATAAATTTAACCTTCCGGAGGAACTTTTTGTTTTTAAATTCTTCGGTCAGATTACTCAGTGCAAACTGGGTTTTTTCATATCGCTCATATTGAATTGTGCTGTAATAGCCAGTTTGGTTCAGGTTTTTCCTGCTGATTACCTTTTGAATGAGTTCTACCGCCTGATTGCCCTTGTTGCGGTAACGTTTTTTCTCCGGTTTGATCACCACTTCTTTCAACTCTCTGGAAATGGGTTTCATACGAACATTGATCTCCTGAGTCTGTCCGGTAAGTATTATGAATTCCTGTGTCTCATAACCAAGGCAGGAAAACCTGATCTTGTTTGATATGTTCTTTCCTGTCAGCAGGAAATGGCCGTCAGCATCCGTTGTTGTACCTGTCGATGTTTTTACAAACTCAACAGCTACCAGGGGAATAGGTTCACCGGTCGCACCATCGGTTATTGTGCCTTTTACAATGGTATGACTGGCAAGTTGTCCGAAGATTTCCGCAGGAATTAAAAGGACAAATACAGCGATGGAAAGAACGTTTAAAAACCTGTTTGACATCAACTCCTCCTAAAGACAAATTTTCGCTGTAGTACATAATTGAAAATGACACTTAGCATGCAAGCAACAATGACTTTCGAGATCAGATAATGAAAATGACCAACACTGGTAAAAAGATACACCAGCACAACATTCAGGAACAAGCTACCGGCCCAAACGAGGATATATCTTCTCGCTTGTTTAAAATAATGTGAACCGGTAGCATTAAATACCCAATGCCGGCCGAGTTCGAAATTTGTCAAACCGCCTGCCAGGGTTCCTGTAATCGTGCCCGTCAAATACCACCAGCCCAAGAACTCCTTCAGGAAAATGGTTACTCCAAAATCCACCAATGTTGACAGAAAAGATGATATCTGCGATCGAATGAAAGTTCTTTTCTTATCCATTATCCACACATCAGGGTTGAAAGTAACAGTCCGGTTTGCAGCAGCAGATTTGCGGCAATCCCGGCGGCTACATCATCGGCCATAATACCGATCCCTCCGGGCAGTTTCTCCAATTTGCGAATCCCGGCGGGTTTGACGATATCGAAGAACCTGAACAGAAGAAACGAAATCAGCAGGACCAGCCATCCGGTGCCGATCCACATCACACTGATCCACATGCCAACCATTTCGTCGATAACGATCCGTGGGGAATCATGGCCCCATTTTGCTTCGATCCGGTTTGCCGCGATCGTACCCAGAATGCCGAAAATGATGATCAGGAACCCGAGCCACAGGTAAGGAGCGGAGGTAAAATGCAGCAAAAGCAGGGTGGGGATCATTGCTCCTGCAGCTCCCACGGTGCCGGGGGCCTTGGGTGAATGCCCAAGGCCAAACCCGGAGGCTACCATGCTCCAAAACCTGTAACCATTACTATTAGTCATAATCCAGTCCAAGATGGGTGATCAGGTTCTCATCCCTCAGATGCCTGAGTGTGTTTTCCAATTTCATCAACTGGCGGAAAAGATCATGCTGCGGTTTTAATCCGGGCAATGTCTGTGGGGATTTAAAGAAGAATGACAGCCATTCCTGGATGCCATACATTCCGGCCCGATGAGCCAGGTCGAGAAAGAGGGCCAGATCAAGTACAATCGGGGCGGCCAGGATGGAATCGCGGCAAAGGAAGTTCACTTTGATCTGCATTTTGTAACCAAGCCACCCGAATATATCGATGTTATCCCAGCTCTCTTTGTTATCTCCCCGAGGAGGGTAGTAGTTAATTCGAATTTTGTGATAGAGATCGCTGTACAGATCAGGATTCAGTTCCGGCTCGAAAATGTTGTCCAGACTTCCGAGCTTTGAAACTTCCTTGGTCTTAAAGCTTTCCGGATCATCGAGTACTTCGCCATCCCGGTTGCCCAGAATGTTGGTTGAGAACCATCCGTCGACGCCGAGGTTGCGGGCCTTCAATCCCGGGGCAATGATTGTTTTCATCAATGTTTGTCCGGTCTTGAAATCCTTTCCGCCGATGGGAACCCTGAGCGTTTTCGACAGGTCGGTCAGGGCCGGGATGTCGCATGAAAGATTCGGCGCCCCGTTGGCATAAGGCACACCCGATTTGATGGCTGCATAAGCATAAATCTGGGCCGGGGAAATCGCCGGATCATTGTTCCGGAGTCCCTCCTCGAAAGCCATTAGGGTTTGATGCACCTCGCCTGGTTCAATGTATACCTCGGTTGAAGCACACCAGATCATCACCAGCCTGGAACAATGGTTGATCTTCCTGAAATTCTCAATATCGTCCATCAGCGCCAATGCCAGATCCATCTTTGTCGAACCTTTTTTGACATTTGCTCCGTCAAGATTATGAACATACCTGCGGTCGAAGACCGCCTTCATGGGTTTGATGGCCGACAGTTCATCTTTGAGTTTATCTAACAGTGTGGAATCGAGCACACCCGCTTTGATGGCTGCTTCGTAGGCGTTGTCTTCGAAAATATCCCATCCCCCGAAAACAATATCCTCAAGCTTTGCCAATGGGACAAAATCCTTTATCATGGGGTTTCTGCCTTCGGTACGTTTCCCAAGACGGATGGTGCCCATCTGCGTAGTCGATCCAATCGGCTTTGAAAGCCCTTCCCTTACTGCCAGCACCCCGGAAATAAAAGTGGTGGCAACAGCGCCGAGGCCTGGTGTGAGAATACCAAGCCGTCCATCTGGTTCTGAAATCTTTTTTGTTTCCATAATTAATATGATTTATTATCTACTTAATAAGAGATTTTTTGCTTTTAAAAAGAATAAACAAATGTTTAATTCTTGTTATAAAATGAATGATTATAACTAATCGCTACTTTGCATTTTGAATTAATCCCTTTTCTATTCTCTATTCGCTAATTATAGTCTATAGATAAACCAAGCTATACCCGACCACAGGAGCCTTCCTACATGCCGTCTTCAATATTCCATACAAAAGCCCGGAGGCCCTGATCCATGGCACGCTCATTAAGGTTTCGGAGCCTGTTCAATAGCTCCGGCACTTTTACTTCCTCGATGATGGTCAGGTGGGCATTATTCATTTCAGGCCAGGAATGTGTACCGGCATGTTTGACACCATTAACCGATCCTCGTCCTGTCAGACCGGTCCATTGAGTATATCCCCTGATCATCAGGTCGTCCAGAATCTCCTGAACTTCATTGGTAAGGGATTGATTGTAGGATATAAAGACTGCTTTCATCATGCTTTGATTTCTATTTGGTTAGTTTGACTGACGCTTTGCGGGCTCTTTTTATTTTTCCGACACCAAAAATGGTATAGATGGTCGGGATCAACACCAGGGTAACTAAGGTGGAAAAGGTCAGACCACCGAAAATCGCGATGGCCATGGGTCGCCACATCTCAGATCCGCTACCGGCTGAAAAAATCATCGGGATCATGGCAAGGATCATGGTCAGCGACGTCATCAGAACCGGACGTAACCTGGAGCGCCCCGCTGAAATCACCGCATTCCGGAGCGAATAATCACGATCGACTAATAAATTAGTATAATCCACCAGAATAATTCCGTTTTTCACAACAATACCGATCAGCATCACCGCCCCAATCAGCGAAATCACGTTAATAGTCGCTCCAAAGATATACAGTGCGATGAAAACCCCGGTAAATGCGAAAGGTATTGAAAACATGATGATGAATGGCTCGGTAAGCGACTCAAACTGTGATGCCATAACAATATAGACCAGTACCAGCGATAACAGCAACAACAGGATCAGGTCGGTAAAGGATTCCTGCATGTTTTCAACACTTCCACCGTAATCAATGGTGACATCCTGGGGAAGATCCATCTTCGAGATGTCCTTTTCAATGGCAGCTTTCACCGTACCAACATCCGATCCTGAAACAGCGGCAGATACTTTCACCATACGCACTTTGTTTTCCCTTTCAATATTGGGAGGCGAATAGAAACTCTTGAGGGTGGTGATCTCGCTCAAGCGGACCATCTTTCCCGAAGGAGTCGGGATGCTGATATTCTGAATATCCTCGGTCGATTGCCGAAATTTTTCATCATACCGAACGATCACGTCATATTCGTTCCCTTCCTCCCGGTAAGTGGTAGCAGTAAGACCCGTGATACGGTTGCGGACTGCCATCGCGACGGTACTGGTATTCAAACCGAAAGAGGTCATCTTTTCACCATCCAGTACCAATTGCAGTTCCGTCTTTTCTTTATCGCGGCTGATGATGATATCCGTGGCTCCCTTGATCTTGCCAAGGGCTTTCGAAACATTTTCGGCGATGATGTTGGTTTCGTCAAAATCATTTCCGAATATCTTCACTTCGAGGTTGCTTCCGCCTCCCATACCCATACTGCTTGACGCCCGGGAGCTACCCGGGTCAACATAAAATGATTCGACCTCCGGAAGTTGTTCGATATCCTTTCGCATCTCATCGGCTATCTGGAAAATATTTCTTTTCCGGTCCTTCAGAGGTTGCATTCTAAAGGTATAGTTAATAATGTAATTCCCCGTCTCCGTAAAGACGGCAGTCAGACTGTTCTCATCACCGGTACCTGAGCTGGTGGAAACGATCTGAGCTTCAGGATATTTTTTTCTGAATACGGAATCCAGATAGCTGGCCGTGAGAGCGGTCTCATCCAGTTTTGTACCCTGAGCCAGTTTAACCTGAGCAGAAATCCGGTCGTTATCGGATGCCGGCATAAATTCGGAACCAATCAGTTTGATCAGAAACATGGAAGATATGAAAACAATAACAGCGATGATGACCACGGTCCAACGGTGGCTAACCGCCCAGGAAAGGATCTTTTCGAATACATCGTCCATCTTTTTCAAAATGCTCTGTGAAAACCAGTAAATCCTTCCGGTCAGTTTGTTTTTTCCGGGGTTCTCGGTTTTCAGAATCCTGGATGAAAGCATCGGCACCAGGGTCATTGAAACTATGACCGAGACCGCAACCGAAATGGTCACCACCCAGCCCAAGGGACGGAACAGAATTCCGGTAATGCCCCCAAGCATGGTCAGAGGGAGGAATACCGCGATAATGGTAAGGGTGGAAGCTATCACTGCAAGACTCACTTCACTGGTGCCATAAATTGCCGCTTCCTTTGCAAATCCTCCCCGTTCAAGTTTTTTAGTTATATTTTCGAGTACCACGATCGAATCATCCACCACCATCCCGATGGCAATAGAGAGTGATGAGAGGGTGATGATGTTGATCGTGCCACCGGAGAGAAACATATAAATAAACCCGACAATCAACGAAATCGGAATGGAGAGCGAAATAATGAAAGTAGCCCTCCATCGCCCAAGGAAAAAGAACACAACAATTACTACAAACAACAAGGCATAGAGCAATGTTTCCGAAAGATTATTGATGGAGGCCATGGTATTGAGTGAGGTATCCATGAGCACATCGACTTTTACGTCGGGTGGTAAGGTTTTCTTGATCTGCTCAAGTTTTGCCTTGATCTTGTTGGCCACAGTCACCGTATTTGCATCCGACTGCTTTTGGATCATGACCCGAACATTCTTCTGGCCATTTGACCGCTCAAAACTATTAATGTCCTTCAGGCTGTCGCGAATTAAGGCGACATCTCTCAGATAGACTGTTTTACCATTTACATTACTGATGATGATGTTTTTCACCACATCACTGTTCTCAAATTCACCCTGCAAGCGAAGTGGAAGATCCGATTTCCCCATCTCCAGACTTCCTGAGGGAAGGTTGAGATTATTGGCCGCCAGAATTCCTCCGATTTGCTCAACCGAAAGATTATAGGCATCGAGCTTCCGTGGATCCACATCAACCATGACGGCCCTGACAGGAGCACCGACTTGGAAAATATTCCCGACGCCATCAATTCTGTTCAGGGGTTGAATGAGTTTGTCATCCAGGAGGTCCTTGATGCCGTCGTAACTTTCGTTGGCAGTCACAGAAAAAACGACGACCGGCATCATGCTGGTGCTCAGTTTTATTATGGTCGGGGTATTCACATCATCGGGAAGGTCGTTTTCGACCATGCCCACTGCATTGCGCACTTCGTTAACAGCCTCATCAAGGTTTGCACCCCATTCGAATTCAAGTGTGACCAGGGAAATATTGTCTTTCGATTTCGAACTGATTTTTTTCAGATTGGTAAGCGAACCGAAACCATCTTCAAGTTTACGGGTGATGTTTTGTTCGACATCCGAAGCGTTTGCCCCCTGATAAAAAGTCAAAACGGATATAATAGGTGGATCAATTTTCGGGAAATAATCAACCGGAAGCCTGAAATAAGAGTATATTCCAAGGATCACAACCCCAATGCATATCATGATGGTGCTGACCGGCTTTTTTACTGCTGAAGCATATAAACTCATAATGTTCCTTTCTGAAATGATAAACTGATGTTAAACATCATATTCCTGACCGAGTACTATTTGATAATTAAGGGTGTCTGATCTTCAAGTTTATTCTGACCTACTATCACGACTTCATCCCCAATGGATAAACCCTTCACGATTTCAACCATATCATCGATCATTCTTCCGGTTTGCACCGGCATCTTGGCGGCAATATTCTGTTTGTTTATAAAAACATACATGTTGTTGGTTCCTGTCTGCTTGATCAACGCAATGTTTGGAACTAGAATGGCTTTCCCTTCGCCAAGGTTCAGCCGGATCTTCGAAAACATCCCCGGACGCAGTTTCAATTGCTCATTCTGCACGCTGACTTCCACGGTAAAAGTCTTGGTGGCATTGTCGATCGTAGGATAGATCCGGTAAATTTCGCCCCGGAACGTGCGATCAGGATAAAGATCACAGGTAATATCAGCTTTCATTCCCGCCCTGACCTGCGGATAATATCCCGAGGCTATTCCGACCAATGCTTTAAGCTGGTTGATCTGAATGATCGACAGGATGGCTGGTTTCCCCACTGCTGCAACCATGGCTCCGGAATAAATTTCCCCGTCCTCAAAATATTTCCCCGACACTACGCCGCTGAAAGGCGCCTTCAACTGTGTGTTTTCAAGCAGCGACTGATAGGTGTTCCGGGCCAGATCATAAGCGGCCTTTGCCTGATCGTATTGCTGATCGGCAATACTGTTTGTCTTCTTAAGGGTATCGAGGCGCCTGAAATCGGTTTCGATCTTCAACAGGTTAATTCGTGCGGTCTCCAGATTCGTACGGTCCATCAAGGCCACAACCTGTCCCTTGGCAACGGAATTACCGATCTCAACATTGATTTTTTCAATACGACCCGGTGACTGAGGTGCCAGGTGAACCTCTTCAAACGGGATCAGTGAAGAGGTGAAATCGATATATCGGGTTATCAAGCGTTCACCGGCAATCATCGTTTTAACGGGAACAGCCTGCTTTACCGCCGGCTGTTGTCCCGGGTTATCCTGCTTTTTTGATGAGGAGCAGGAAGTCAGGATGACCATACACCCTGTAAGGGCATAACATATCATTTTTTCAATTGTATTCATATTTTAAAGTTTGTTGTTAATTTTCCGTAATGTTGTTTCTGCCGTAAGCAACTGAAGAATAACACTGGTAAATGTCGTCTCCGCTGTAAGGTAATCGTTGTTGGCAGTGGTCAGTTCAATACTGGAAACCACCCCCTGCTCATACTTCAGGTTCATTTTATCCAAAACCTCTTTTGCCACTTCAACATTGGTCTTTTGCACCTGGAACTGGTCCTTCAGGGTTTTGTAATTATACCGGATCTGCCTTTCCTCTAATGAAAGCTGATCGACTAACAATTCTTTGTTGTTCTCACTGATCTTGTAGTCAATCTTCGCCTGATTCACCTGCGCATAGCGCTGGCCGCTTGAAAAAATCGGAACATTCAGGGTCAAACCTACCACGTTTTTCGGTGTAACATCAAAGAGCGGTTTCAGAAGCTTCTCATTTCTTGAATAATAGGCGACCAGTGTTGGAAGATAATTTGCTTTTTTCATGTTGATCGATTTTTTTGCAATCTCCCCCTGCTTTAAAACCATCTGATAATCAATATTGTTATCGATGATAAACGGATCCTCAAGAGTTGAATTCAAGACATACTGTGCCGCAATATCTTCGAGTGTCGAGACAAGCCTTATATCCTGCTTAGAAGGCAGACCAAGATGAAGTCTTAAAAGATTGTACCCCAGTTCAACCTGCCTTTCCGATGATTTTACTTCGTTATCAACCAACGCCACCATAACCGATAATTTTTTAGCATCGGTCTGTTCTACCAATCCTGCCCTCGACATGTTGACGGTTTTTTCGTAAATAAGCTGGGCGTTTCTTTTATTCTCCTTCAGAATGTTCAAGATCCGTTCGTTGGCCAGAATCATACAGTACGTGTTGATTGCCTGCTCTTTTACATCCAGCTCATTGCGTTGGTAATTTTGCATGGTAATCGCCTTGGCCAGTTTCGAAAGCTGGATCCCGACATAATAATTTCCGCTGAATACCAACTGACTTACCGTCCCGGAAAAACTGCTGGTGGGATTAAATTCGATGGTGGTAGCGGGAGCGGAAGGAGAAAACTGAATGGAAGCTTTCCCTCCCAGATAGTTGTTATAATCGACTGAAGCATCAATCTGTGGCAAACCCTGCGCGATGACTTCTCTCAATGCCTGTGTTGACTTATCGACTGCGTATTTGGCATTTTTCAGTGCTTTATTATGATCGATGGCAAATCCGATGGTCTGATCAAGCGACAGGGTTAAGGTCTCCTGTGCCCGAACCTGAAAGGTCATCAGAAGGAAGAACAAGATGAAACCTGCCACGAATGCCGGCATGAAAACCATCCCGGAACGCTTTTCATTTCTCAACGTTCCAAAAACCGGGATCAGACTCATAATGGGTAGCTCGGCTTGGCGGATAATATTATTTTGTGGAGCAATCATAAGATAGAAGGTTTAAAAGATCAACAGTTGTAAACATCAACTTATTAGAGAAAAAAATTATAGTTTTTCAGCGTTATTTTTAATCATCCGGGTGATATTGAAAAAAACAGATAAATCTTCTTCCGAAATACCTGAATAAAGCTGTTCTGAAAGTTTTTCCAGAATTTTCATTTTTTGTTCCAGTACCTGAAGGCCTGTTTTTGTAACCATTAAACAATTCTTACGGCGGTCTTTCAGGTCGGTAACCCTCCTTACCAGACCTCTTTCCTCAAGCGAATCGGTAAGCCTCAATATGGCCGATTTATCCTTTCCCATCATCTCGGCCATGTCCTGCTGGATCACCTCCTCCGTTTTAATATGTATAGAATGCAAGAGACCGAACTGATCCATTGAAAGCTTTATGTCTCCAAATTGCTCTGATTCGGAACGTTTTTTAAAAGCCCTGTACACTTCTTGCAGGATACTCCCCCATTCCTTCATTACATTATGAGTCGATTCCATGTCTAAAAAATTTTCGGCGACAAAATTACAATAAATTAGTTGATAGTTGCAACTATTTTTAAAAAAATTTTTATCGCCCCTGTTTTATCCCGGGATTATTGGTGGAGAAGAAGATCGTATGCGTTGTCCCAATTCCATTCTGATCATAAGTCTGCAGGTATACAATCCGGAATTACATAGAATCCAACGACCAGTTTACGGCTATTACCAACAGCCTGTATAAGTTATATTTTCTTAACTTTGTTGGAATACTCTATCTGAATACAGATGAAACTTAACGCAGCCCTATTGTTTATCTTGTCTTGCCTTATGTTTTTATCATGTCGCAATCAATATACATATGAAGACTCGAATAATCTTAACTGTAGCATTGAAGACATCGCAGATACCATTCTGAAACTTGACTCGCTGGTATACAGGTTAAAATTCACAGACCGGATTAGCGCTTTAAAATTGGCAAGGGTTGCTTTACGAATTTCTGATACCGCAAACGCAACCACTCGTATCCTTACAATGAATATGATGGGTAATGCCTTTAACCAATACAATGTTGATTCGTGCTATTTTTACTATGCCCAGGCGCATCAACTTGCTGCACAGACCGGCACCCTTTCTTGCTTTCCACAATTGTTTTATAATCTTGGAATCTTATACTATCAGGCCTTCGATTTTCGGACCGCAGTAACGCTGTTGGATTCAGCAATAAATTCCGGCCGACGACACAGGAAATGGGATGTAGTGGTTGATGCTTATAACATTCTTGGACACATCAAAAAAGAAATCGGATTGGCAAACGAGGCGAAGGCTTTTTACGAATTAGCCATAAAACATGCAAAAGAAAACGGATTAAACAAACAGCTTGGAGTAGCAATTGCTGGCTTGGCAACTTTTGAGAATGACCCTAACTGTGAGGTAATGTATTACCGCGATGCAATAAGGTCCCTTATGATGTCACAGGGCAATGAAGAAGTATTGGCAAGCTTGTACTGCAACATCGGTTTCTTGATGACTAACCCTGATTCAGCGCTCAACTACTATTATAAAGCACTTCAGATCGGCAAAACCGCAAAAGTCAATGAAATTCTTTTATCGACATGGAATAATATTGCTTATAGTTACCTTGATAAGAATGATTTTAAAAGTGCACTAATGATACTTGGTGATTCGGCCTTACCACTAGCCATTAAAGATTCGAATACTGCACAGATGGCGAATCTGTATGACAGTTATGCTGAAGCGATTGAATATACCGGCCAATACAAATCTGCCTACCACTATTTACGATTAGCCTTCGATTTAAAGACCAAGGCAGATATCATCAAAGCCAACGAACAATCGCGTTTACTGATGACGCTTTTAGAAACTCGTAATCGTGAATTACTGATCGAACGTCAGAAAATCGATTTGCAAAGGCAACAGTCGCTAACTGACCGTTACAGAGTTTATTTTCTATTCACCTGCATGGGAGTGGCTATACTGTTTTTCGTATTGATCTGGTACCGGCAGCGTACTAAGTACCGGTTTGACCTCATACGTTTAAATTCTGCCAGACGTATTATTGAGAATGAAGAACACGAAAAAAACTCAACAGCTATGGAACTGCACGACATTTCCACTGAAATTTCTATGGGTTTAATGCGGCTCGTTGAAGAAATACCTTTGCCTGACAAACTTTATAGAGAAAAACTGACACAGGGCATCGATAAGGTCAGGCAGTCGATTCGTAATTTGTCGCATGCAATGCATTCGGGCATCATTAGCTCAGACCATCTTTCTCAAAAGATAACAGCTCTTTGTAAGGAATTCAGCCATCAGGGCATTATCCATCTTGACTGGGCAGTAGGAGGCGAAATCCCTGAAGCTGATCCTGTATCTGAATTGCATTGCTATCGAATCATCCAGGAACTGCTTATTAATGCGGTAAAACATGCACCAGGGAGTAATGTGGAACTGGATATTTATCATACGGAACTCTTGCATATAAATTACCAGGATGATGGGCCAGGATTTGACCCGGCCCAAAGAAATAAAAGTTTGGGAATTCTGAATATCCGCGATCGTACTATCATCATGCACGGAACTGCAACATTATCATCTGAAGTGGGTTCCGGAACTACTTGGGAAATCACCTTGCCCTTAAACTTTTCTAATAAGCGAAAGTTACATCTATGATTCGGTTACTCATCATTGAAGATCATCCGGTTGCTGTTTCAGGCCTGAAGAACATGTTTCGTGCAGGAAGAGATGGTATCGAGGTAGCACACTGTACCAGCACGGTAGAATCAGCCCAACGGTCAGTTCCAGATGATCAGTTCGACATTGTCGTCCTTGACCTGTATATTGCAGAGACGGACCCCATCTGCAACATTAAAAACTTGGTGATTAGTTTTCCTTTAAAACCTGTAGTAGTATTTACTTCAGAAGAATCAATGGAATGGCAACGAAAAATGTTCGACAACGGAGCAAGGGCATACATCATGAAATCGGCACCAAGGAAAGAGATCGCAGATATTATTCAGAAAGTCTATGACAAAAAGATCGTTTTGCCCGATTTTATCCGTCACGAGAATATTGGGCGAATAGTCAGCGTCACCGACAGAAGCCTTAATTCCCTAACGCTGACGCAGCGTACCATCATTCTCGAGTTGGCAAGTGGAAAGTCGTACAAGGAAATTGCTGCTTCGAGAAAGACAACGATTTCAAATATCGAGAAGACCATGATGCATCTTCGCAATAAAATGGGAGCAAAAACAAATGTTGAACTAATTGCAATTCTCTATGGCCAGTAAATACTGAACAAAATTGGTCAATTTATCCTGTACTTGATTTGAATTTGTTGGATGAATTTAACATACCGAAGTGAGTATGTTTGTAAAAAAAGGGGAAGCGGGATTTTATGAGGACACAGAGAGAGTATTGAATAGTATCATGCTGATAACAACTTATATTACCAATTAAATAATCGATCAGTTTCAGGTGAATATCTTGTAAATAAAGGAATATTTGTACGATGGTTCAATCCTGTACTATTTTGTTTTGTTAATAATCTGTTCGTATTTAGGTGCCGTGATGTTGAATGTCACTGCAAGAAAGCCGCCAATACCATAGGCATCAGTTAAAGGGATATCCATTGGTTTTTTCGAATCCGGATATCCTTTATCTGTTATATACATGCCGTCGAGGGTTTTGTATTTCCCACAAGCCGCACCTACGCTAATGATGAATCGCTGACGACGGCCCAGGATCATCGAACCTCCGAGATAATATTTTATATCGGTACCGTTGGATGTACTTATCCCAAAACACCCTCCAGCATTGAAATCCGACATCCAGCGTGGATAGATATGCAACATAAAGCCCACCGAGGGTAACAATGCCGTCACATTTTTATTTTCTTTGATCATAAAACTATCGGTGGGAATTGGTTCGATTGAATATGACCGGTCATTTAATTTGTAATTAAGAAATACTCCCGTGCTGAAATCAAGTTTCCATCCCCGTCTTACACGGACCTTGAAATCAATGTCCTGCCTGGTCGTTGGCATAGCGAATGCCAGGTTTTCTTTAGGTGTGATTTTCAGGTTGAAGTTCACCTCATCGGTTTCTACAGTAAATTCCGGTGAAGTAATATTGAAGTTCTGGGGATTGAATGCATTGTAGATCTTTTGAATTTCTGCAAATAATGCGTTAAAGTAATTCTGGTTCAATTGTGTCAGCTTGGTTCTGAACTGAGTGTAAAAAGCGCTGACACTATCTTTCCTGGGGATGTTCTGGTATGCCTCATCAAATACAATTATCTTTGCTTGCACCTGCTGGTACCTTCTCCAACAAAGACTTTGTATATCAACAACCTGACCGGTTTGTATAGAAAAAATATTTTCAATCAGACGGTCACGCCTTACCATTAATCCTGGTAGGGAATCGCTGTCGGAATAAAGCACGCCTAACAGGTTGCGGTAAAGCATTTGTATCTCTTGTAGTTTATCAATGGATCGACGTAAATCGAATGCCTCGTTGAGAAACAGTTGCGTCAGTTTTTCATTTTGGTCGGCCTTCAGATATTTTTCCATATCTGAGTCCCATTTGTTCATCATCGAGTCGTTGGTAACAAGGCAGGAATCAATCCTTGATAGTTTTCTCATATTTAGGTTAATTCTGCTTTTGGTCAAAGAATCCTGAATAACATAATACTTCCTGATCTTAAAATTGTTGATATACCTGATTCTATTTGTTAATTCGAATATTTTTTCATTAAACTGGTTCACCTTCTCTTTAGAAATTGAATCTGAATTTTTCAATGCTTCATAAGTTAGTTTTTCAGCGATTAATTTTTCCATGCTATCCTCACAATTCAAGCGATAAGTAATCAACGAATCAAGCTGTTTGAAAAATAATGTGTCATTTTTTAATAGAATCCGCTTTAAACCAAGGAGTGAATCTCTTTCAACTTGAAGTTTCACCTGACGTTTTTTTAACTCATCTTGTTTTTGCACCATTTCATTGGTCATACGTGTAATCGGAAAAATGAGGTCAGCAGTACTAATAGGTGTGTAGGTTGTACTGAAATTGTAGAAGTTGTTCACCGAAGGTTCCTGATCCAGGTATAGATCGGTCTCGCGTGTTTCGATTGATACATTGTAAATGAATTTGTTTATGTTCCTGATCTGCAACATGATGGTTCCTCTGTACCGCACTTCCAATCCGGAGAAGATCTGTTGCCGGTTGACCCGTATATCATTAAGGAAATTATAATCGATAATCAGGTAGTTATGCTTTTGAATAGCGTCTTTACAAGATTTGGCATTATTACCTGTTTTTGCTTTTTCATTTGTTTTAATGCTGTCACCTGCCTTACAGGTTATGGGTCGAACCTGTCCGTCTGTGTTCACACATATCAGTATGAAAGTAGCAAACAGACAAAATAATTTCATTCTGGGTTGTGGATTAGGAAAAATATATTTTAGATCATTGTTCCCGTTTGATGTCAATTTCGCGAATTTGACTACAGTTTATATGCGACAGAATGATATCTGCCTAAAATGCTTTATGTCATTATCCTTTTAAGTTTTCAAGCAGAAGGTTATTGGTGATCAGGCCAATTACCGGTTCATTTGCTTTGCCATTCTTTGTAACGAATACATCCTGACATTCTTTCTGGGCCTCCATGACCATCTTTACATCAAGCAAAGTGGCATTTTCACTGATAAATGTATAGCCATTTGCAAGGTTTGATTGTATCTCGATCGAAGGAGCTTCAAGTAGGTTCTGAACCGTATACTCTTTAATTATATCCTGAGGTACCTGTGAGGCTACGGCCGAAGAAATAAAGCGGTCGAACAAGCTACGGTGAATCATGGTTTGTACCACATTGTCTGACGTAAAAAATGCATATCTGTTGTAACTTCTAAACCTGGGATCAGGAAGAACCTCCGTTAATATCTTTCTTTTTATATCATCGGGATATCTGAGGAATTCAATCCTGTTGAATGGTATCATTACCTCTTTAACAACAAGTCTTGAAAGTTTTTCATCCGGGTTTAGTCTGCCAATTATTTGTTGATACGAACGGCTTGCAGATTCAAAATTGTCCTTGGAAAAATAGAATGCGAGTACGGTACCTATCCAGGTGCCCCATAGTGGGAGAAAAGTCTGGGCAATGAAGCTAAGGCCACCGCTTACCTGATCCGTGCAAATGGCAACGATAGCCAATGCAAAAGTTCCAAGAATCACAAATACCGTTATGCTTACTGCTATCAGATTTCGGATTAAAGTTCCGCCCGACTGTTGAAATCCGTTGTTTGAGGCCATGAAATGATAGCTTTTTGTTGGCCATAAATATAGCCACAATAAGGCCCCATGTCAATTGCCGGAATCTTCCACCCTGATGGTAGAAAACCGGAATAGAATTGCACTGCAGCAGAAATTAACTTTGTTCAACAATATCATATGTTGAAACCCGTCATCAATAACGCGTTATTAGGAAAATACATGGCATTTTCCTATTAGATCCTGTTATACCTAAAGCAACAGGATTTACTTATTTTCAAACCTGTTCCGTTTTGGTCTATTGCGTACCGGTGCTGGCAATTAAGATTTTACAGATTTGTAAGAATCCTGATTCGGTATAAATTTTTATAAACCATACTCCGGTAGAAAGCGTTCTGACATCAATCAATTTTTGTTTTTCTATACGATTGATACTACCTGATATGCTAATCCGCCCGGCCATATCAACTATTTCGTATGTTCCTTTTTCCGGACTTGACTTGAATACAAGCATGATTTTATCCGAAGCGGGATTGGGATAAACGGAAATTCCGGGGAGCGGGCTTTGTGTGTCGCCGATCCCGGTCATATTTCCGTTTTTATCTGTTTTGATCAGCAGGGCATGGTAATCATCGTCTGATGTGGATTGTGCCCCGCCGCAAATGATCCAGCCTCCGTCGGTGCAATGTTCAACCGAAAGACCGAATGCCTCGTAATAATTTCCGAAATACCTGCCCCACAGGCTGTCGCCGTTCGAACCATATTTCATCAGCATGAGTTCCGTCGGATTTGAGAAAGGATATGTTTTAGATTGATCGCCACAAACTATTACATCGCCCTCAGCCGTTGTTTGTACGCTGTATATGTCCCGTTGTTTTAAAAGATACCGTACCCGGGTCCAGAGTGTATCGCCTGAGGAATTCAGTTTCATGATCAATGACTCATTCATTTCCTTTCCTCCCGCATAAAATCCTTCCTCTCCGATAGTATCAAGGGAATAAATACAGGCATCTCCATACCCCTGATACTCCCTGAACCATAGTGAATCGCCTGCCGGACCTATTCTGAATAAAAAAGGAAGATAAGTAAAATATGCCGATTCAAGTCCTCCTCCAATGATAAAATCGCCACCCGGAATCTCTTTTATTGCATAACATCGTGGCGAGGCCCATCCACCTGCCGGAATGGTGATAAAATCTTTTTTCCATAGTACATTGCCCGCCGAATCGGTACGGCACACGGTCATATCCCATGGAGTCTCATTCCCTCTTCCTGCCACGATATATCCGTTCCCCGACGTGGACGCCAGGATTGAAACAAAGCCCTGGCATATCTCCCTTCCCCAAAGCGAATCACCAGTAGGGGAAGTATGAATCAGCATCGTAGTTTCATTTCCGAAATTTATAAAAGTGAAGCCACCATCGGCAGTGTGAAGCAAGGCCCGGTCGTTAAAGTGCAGACTAATGTTTTTGTAAAAAGATCGCGTCCATAACGTGTCGCCCGACGCATCTGTTTTCACGAGCCATATTTTTCCGGATTCGGTGCCGAGAAAGGCATAACCGCCGTCGCGGGTCTGGACAACCGACATTCCGGTTTCATAATTATTTTTTGTTATAATCTTTTCAAAGGTGACCTGGGCTATGACAACACCTTGAAATAACAACGCCATGCAAATGAATACAAGTTTTTTCATTTTCTGATTGTTTGATGATTATGGTTCTTTAATAATGTGAATCAAGGGTTAAAACCCTGAGTTGTTAACAATTTGATTGTTAGTAAA
>CAZGIM010000013.1:0-115998 GCA_964525995.1 uncultured Prolixibacteraceae bacterium
AACGACAAAAAGATATTGACCGTTATTATTATGAATTCAATTTACCAAAGTAGAATTATCAGATAATTTTATTGAATGAAGAAAGATGTTTTTCTTAATATTCTTTGGCATCCGCATCAAAAATTATGGAATGCTAAACTTATTCAGCACCTGCAATTAGTCACTGATAATAATAAATTGAAAGCCAGGATTGTTTCAATTATTGTCACTCTTGATACTATGATTTGGCGATTAAAGACAAAGAAGAATTTCCTGAATATACATTTATTTAATAAGAAAGACACATCATTCACATTGAACTATTTTGATCTCGGTACACACCGCCAGGCTAATGAATTGGTCTTTTTTATTGAACATATACTTCCACAGTTTAATTGTTCCTGTAATATTTATGCTTTTGAAGCATGGAAAGAATTTTATGAAGAAGCAAAGGAAAAAACAAAAAAATATAAGAATGTACGAATATTTAACCTGGCTTTAAGTGATGCAATACCTTCTTCAGGGCTGGTCCGATTATATTATTTCGGGCAGGATGGATTAGGCAACTCTGTTTATAGGGAGAGAAACCAGATTTATAAAGATGTACAAGCCTGCCGTCTTTCGGATTTCATTCAAGAACATAAAATAAGTCTTGAGGGAGCCGTTAATATTCTACGAATGAATATTGAGGGATCTGAGTTTGATGTAATTTCCGATTTAGTGAAAAGCGGACTGCGGAAATATTTTGATGGTTTCTATGGAATGTGGGATGATGTTTGGAAAATTGATCCGACAAAAGATGTACTATTCATAACCATGATGAAAAAAGCTCGCATAAGGACTGTACCTTTTAATGGGAGAGATCTTGCATATCCATCAAGGTTAAAAATGATTAAGGAAAACATGACCAAATTAATTGTCAGGTCCGCACGAAATAAAAAAATCCTATTTGAGAATAGTAGTTATTAATCGACTTGCGAAAAATGTGCAAGTTGACAAAGCTGTTCATAAATATTCTTTGTCTGGCTGCCAGGTTGAAAAGTGGTTCTGGTTCTATTCAGTTCTTTTTTTATTGACCAATTTGTGAGCAATATCCCAAGATGTTCTGATAAATTCACAAGGGATTCCCCGGAAAGCAACTGCTTATAATGTATAAAAATAAATTTTCTTTGGTGAAGCCTTTCAGCTTTTTTAAGTAGATGAATATAACTGTTAATCCACAATTTTTCCACCTGTTTATGTGTGATGTCAAAATCAGCCAGATATTCTGCTGACTGACATTCAATCATTACGCTTTCAATCGTTATGGCAGGTTCTCTGAACATGCAAATCATAACTACCGATCTTTGAAGGAATGGAAGCCAAACATCAAGTGTATAATTAAACCGCGGATCCTTGTATGCAAAACATTTTATATCAAGTGCTTTTTGGATTTCATTCAAAATGTTTGTATCTAAGGTGGAAATTTGCATATCGGCAGGCACATATGAAAGCCATCGATGACCCTCGCCTGGTCGGTAAGGAGAGAATTTTTTTAAAGATAATTCGGACAGGTCATGAGTAAGGTAATGATCATATTGGGACAATATCCTTTCATTGATTCCATTAATCCTGGCACATTCAAAAAAACCTGTAGGATTGCCAGATCTCGGGGGATAAAGATTCTCACCCATGTAATATCCTGCATGGTGAAGTATATTCCCCATCAGGCTGGTTCCACTTCTTCCAAAACCCATGATAAGACAACTGTTCATGGCAATAGAATAATTACTGCATTTTCAGTTTTTTCGTATTTAGTTTTAAAATTTGCTTATGTGAAACTTGTTTCAAAAAGAATATTTTCCAAATTCAATATCAGAAATAAACTGATGTTCAATGATCTTTTTTGTTTGGCAATCATAGTAATTCCTATAATCAAGGTGACTTGTTGTATTAAGGGGCTCCATATTGAATCTGGATTCAATTCCAATTTGTTTCAACAGAGGAGGAAGATACGTCAACAATTCTTCAACCTTTAAAATCTTATTGACCAATGATTTACCATCTGACCCAAGAATAGTGTTTGCTAATGTCAGTTTTGAAAATCCATCGACCCAAACATTTGTGATGTAGGATCCATCAGAAAGGAGGAATCGATGATAAGTCTTTGCGGTCGCTACCCAATCCCTGAAAGAAGCAGGTGTGTTTGGTTCATAATGATAACCATCTCTCTCCTTTTCGAAGTTGTAAAGACCATGAATATCAGGTTTGAAAAAAGTAAAATAGGAAACGATCATTTCCCATGGGTTTCGAACAGTGGTAAAAGAAAAATAGTCATTCCATTCCCAACCAACCTGTTCAAAATACAGTTTTAACTCAAGTGCAGTGGCATGATGATGAAAAGGAGCGGATGATGTGCTTTTTATATCTGAATAAGGGTCCAGAATAGTTCTAATAAAGGTGCTTGCGCACCTTGGTTTGGAAAGGAAGATAAATTTGTAAGCGTGAGAGATGCGCATGAGGAAAATAGGGATTTCGTTTCTTGATGCTTTAGGGTACTATTTGGAAGAATTCATTCTTGAATCGCGATGATAATCCAACCATGGATCGTTAAGATATTTCAACCATGGGATCAAAATGTGAATATAAAGATTATTAACCAATTCCGGTGAATTAGCGGCAATATTATTAATCTGCCTGGGATCCGCTACCCTATCCCATAAGAACCAGTTTATAAAATCGTCTTCTCCTTTATTGCAAACGAGTGTGTATCGATCTGTTCGTATTCCACGATCGCCAATATCAATTTGTAATGTTAATGGTGCTTTTGTTTTCGTTGAAAAAAAACAATGCGAATAGTAAAACTGGCTTGTAGGCCGTTCTCCTTCCCCGGTTTTGCAGAACTCCGAGTAATCTCTGCCTTGAAGTCCTGGGGGTATATGGTTCTTTAACCCCATTAAGCTCATCAATGTCGGAAAAAGATCAGGCAATGATATCAGGAAATCATCCTGCCTGGCAAAAATTCTACCGGGCCACCTGATCATCACAGGTATTCTAATTGATTCTTCATAGGGATTGTCTTTTGCCCTTTCTCCATGAATACCGAGACAATCACCATGGTCTGACAGAAATAAAACTATGGTATCATCTTCTATGCCCTTAATTTTTAATACATCCATGATTCTTCCGAATTGTTCATCAATCCCAGTAATCATAGCGTATTGATCAATAATGTATTTTCTGAAATAACCTGACCATTCACTACTGGTGTCGCAGGTTATCGATGATTGAATGAACTTTTCTATCTGACCAAGCCGGTCTTTATATAGCAACCTGTATTTTTGAGGAACCCGGTCATAAGGCGGGTGAGGGGGATTCATTGAGACAAACAACACAAATGGTCTGGAGGGATCCCTGCACTCCTCCTTATCATTCAGAATATATCTAATCGACAAATCCGTTTCATGCTCCGGTCCCCACATATCAACATAATGAAACTGGTCTCTCAATGCGTCTTTTGTCCAGTACATAGGTCTCAAATGATCGTTATAAGTACCATACGAATACCAAAAATCGAAGCCATGCCTTCTCATTGGCTCACACCATTCATTCCATTTGACAGGTTGGAAATTGTTTTGACATGGAATATAGGGACTGATGGGGGCATCCAAATGCCATTTACCAATGTAAGCTGTCGCATATCCTTGATTTTTAAGTATATCAGACCAACATTGCGCATTTGATTTTAATTCATTTCCATAGGATGTAAACTGGGAATTACAGTTTGTCAGTACACCGGTAGAAGATGGGTACATACCAGTAAGAAACATCGCTCTTGCAGGACTGCAGAGTGGTGCGTTTGAAATCGCTTCCGTAAAAACAAGACTCTCATTTGCAAAAGTATTCAGGTGAGGTGTGATCGTAGGTTCTATTCCGAGAAACTCCAGAGTTTGGCCTCTCATTTGATCAGCCATAACAACCAGTAAATTCGGGTGTTTCATAAAATTTGAGAGCTGAATATTTTGAGAATCGTTTTTGTCGAAAATTACCCTTTGTTGAGATAAGGTATTGGAACTTGAGGAATTGGCATATTCAAAAAAGTGCACAGTGTGTCCCAACTATCAGTTTTTCCCCAGCATATTTCAAGTAACTTGGTAGGTTGTTTTGAAAAATATTCCCGGACCATCATATTGTGGCGTTCATAAAAAGACTTGTGAATTTCAGGATTTTCCTGCGGATTAAAGTAACCATATACCATTTTCCTGGCTTCGGTGGGTCCGGTCCTTACAGCATGCCTGCACAGACTGTCAAACCAAGTCTCAGTATCATTCCGTGTGGTTAAAATGAACTTTGCATCGGGATAGTACCTATCGAACTCCTTGTAAAGCAGCGGCCATGGCCAATCTTCAAAACTATCATAGTTTAAAGAGGCCTGAATGATCCGTTCCTTTTCACCATTGTACCATAATCGTAGTAATCCGAGATCAAAAGATTTATTTCGCAGTCCAAAAATTCTCATGCACTCGCCGAGTGTTTTAGTACCGGTCTTGTTCAATCCAATGCCAAAAACTTTCATGTGTGAGAATTACGAGAATTTTACTGATTTTAATTTAGATAACCAAAACACCCGTAGTCGGCTATTTATCAAAAAACATTTTGATCAGGAAAATATCAGATTAAGATTAAATATTCTTCCTACTTGTTCTTGAAAAATAATGAGAGGTGATATTTTAGCGATTGATAAAAGAACAATATAAACTAAAGGGATGAACGGTAACTCCGAACATCCCTTTTTGAATTATGCAGTAAGGATCAAAAATTACTTCTCAAGTTGCGAAACACGTGCTTTGAGAGCATCATTTTCTTTCTGCAGACTAATCATGTAAAGTGTGAGTTCTTCGATTTTCTGTAGCAGTGTTGCGTTCATCTGACCCACATTCATTCCGTTAGCAACAACTTCAGCTTCGCAGGGTACATCAGGAAGATGTTTGTTTTCCTTAACAAAACTTTCAACCTCATAAAGTGAACGAAGTTTGTAATTGTCGTTAAATACAAAGTCGGGTAAACCAGTTAAAGTTACTTCAACCTCCTTGCAAACCACTTTACCGCCGACAGCAAGTTTTGTATTGCTAGGAATAGCAGTAGTGCCCATTGCTATTCCGACAGCGCCATTCATATTCATAAGAATGTTGCCGCTATTAAGGAATTCATAGTTAGTGACACCGCCTCTGACTTCAAATTTTCCTGTAGCGGCGTTAATAGCCGCAAAAGCTCTCCATGTATTGGTTGCCGCATTATAGATTGACTGGACACCTTCATGCTGACCACTGGCTAATCTCTTAAGACCAAAAAAATACAGATCGCCGGATGCAGAGTTTTTAGCATATAATAGGGCAACGTTCCCAGTACCAGTGAATGGACGTTCCACCTGAAATATGGGATACTCAGCATTTCCTGACGCTGTTGTGTAAACGTTTAACAAAGTCGATGGTGTTGAGGTACCGATCCCAACCTTGCCTGTATTTGTGTTGTAAATATCATTACCGTTGGTTGTCCATTGTGCAAATGAAGCCACTCCAATCAGAACGAAAACTATAACGGCTAATATCTTTTTCATAACTTGAATATTTTTATAATAAAATTAATTGAATAATGTAGTTGATTGTCGATCCTTAATGTTTCACCGAAAGGACAGACGGGTTTTATTGTCCATAGATGATTTCACGTCCGCATCACCCGGATGTTCCCGGGGTGTTCACCCCATCCGGTGCCGATTGAGAAGGTTACGAATTTCGTACAAAGGAAAGATTGTGGTATCTGGACAGAACTCTTATTCAGAGTGATAAAGCCGTTGGGGTCATCCGTCGTTTTGGTCCGTGCGGGAAGAACTCCCTTTATTTCATTCAGAAGCGCGCTGTAGGATCCGGATTCCGGCAACGGGTAAACACAAAACGTTTTCTCGATGGCTACCGAAGCGGTACTTTTCTGCAGAATGGTGACCGGAACTTCGACGGGAGTGGCTTTTCTCTTGATTCGTTTTGGAGGATCGGCCGGGGTGACTTTGACGATCAGTTTTCCTCCGGCTTCAACGCGGGTTCCGGGTTTTAGAACCACAGAATGAGGTGAAACGAGCGTCATAGAGCCTCCCCCGGAGATGGTCACAGGTGCGACAGAAGCTTTAACATCCAATCCGCCGCCTCCTTCATCGCAAACAGTGCGGCTTGCGTTACCGACAGCCGATATGTACAGGGTGTCGGATGGATTTAATACATTTCCGCCGCTTGTGGTCTGCCCGGCCACCATTCCAAAAACAAGAAACAGGATTACGGTTATCAGGGATATGTGGCGCAGCGTTTTCACGGATCCGGGTTCAGGTGCAGTTTAACTTACAAATATAATAAACATATCTGATAAAATGACAGCTTAATTTTTATCGCGTCAAAATTATTTTTCCGGTATGGACCGCTCCTTCGGCAATTACCCTGATAAAATAAACACCTGCAGGCCGGCCCTCCAGGGTCAGCTCAAACTTTTTAATTCCCGATACCTCTTTGGAGAGGATCAGTCCACCTGTCGTTCCATAAACACCGACCGTCAGACTTTTTGAAACCAGCTGATCTTCAAGTTCTACGGTAAATTTTCCGGATGTGGGATTCGGATAAACCCGGAACGACTGATTGGTAGCTGCAATTTCAGGTTGTTCCGTTGATTTTTCGTTTGGGTTGACTACGATGGGGTTGGATGGAACCTGGCAGTATTGCCCCGACTGCGTGATGTAGCCGTGCAGGTAACCACCGGCATAGACGAGGGTTCCGGGTTCGAGCAGGATCCGTTCACCGGCAACCAAATTTACGATTCCGTTGCTTTGAACGACGAAGGTGGTCCCGTTGCCTGCAATAACAAGCGTCTGCTGGGCATCAAAACAGAGGGATTGTCCGCTAACATTGACATCGCCGACCATGTGAATAGCTGGTGGCACGGTGGTGCTTCCCCGGTTTCCCGTAAAGGTGCTGAAGGCGGTCAATCCGTGGGCTTCGAGGGTATGCGCTACGCTGTTGGCTTTGTTAAAGGCGGTAAACGGAATGGGATCAACGCGGAAGCAATACATGTCGGTTTCATCGCCGGTTACATCGGAGGGCACATATTGAAATGAGGCCACACATGAAAAGTTCGAGATGCCCGTCTGGGTGATATTCCAATAACGGTTCAGGTAGTTGACCAGCGTCCCGGGGTACTGGGCATCAACCATGTTCACCCCAGCGTTGCTGCCGACCGCGAAGGTTCCGGTCACAAAATTCAGGGTCACCGGCGAATAATCGGGTGTGGCGCCGGCGCTGCCAACCGGGTAGGTAAAGGTGGCCGGGGCGGATCCGGCGGGGAATTCCTTTTGAAGCTGACCGCTTCCGGTGGCAACCACCATGTTTGCTGCGGAAGGGGTCCCTGCCACTGCTGCGAGGGTTCCGAGCAAAAGATCATTGCTGCCGAGATGCACCAGCCCGTTCGTCAGGGTCAACGTACTATTAATCCGGGTGTCGCCATTCAGTGTGATTCCGTTCGCGTTGTCGACCGTCAGATTCCCGAAAATATTCTGACCGGATACAGTCTGTGATACGGTACCCGACAAAACCACGGTACCCGTACCTAAAGGACTGGGAGCCGGATTCTGATTGGTGAGATCTCCTTTTAAAATCAGGGTTCCCTGATTATCGAGGGTAGATGATGGTAACAGGATAAACTGCCCTGTGGAGGCAACAGAAGTACCTTGAACGACCTTTACGGTGGTCCCGCCTGTGATCAGGGTCTGGGAAATTCCAAAGCCATAACCCAGTGTTACCAGGAGAAAGCTTAAGATCACACTTCTGAATCGGGTTTTCATATGTAAATAATTTTATATTTCAATAATCACATAAATCCGGTATTATCATTTACGATTGAACATGATTTACAATTTACGATTGGATGTCGTGCTCTGGTTTTAAAAATCCATCGCCTTAAAGATAATACAAAAAACGCAATTTTCGCGATAAATTCTTTCAGGTATAACAAAAACCTTCCGTTTTAAGGATCCCGAGAGGTATCAAATTATCCTGATAAGGTGGCAGTCTGTGTTTACAATCAGAAAGAAATTGGAGACGATCAGTTCTTGATGATCTTTATCGTCCTGTACCCGTTGTTCCAGATCAGTCGTAAGAAATAGATACCTGACGGTTGATCCGACAGAGAGAGGTTGTTACGTTGTGAAGCGACCATCTCTTGCGAACGGATCAGCGCTCCCTGCATATTGTAAAGAGAAACGTTGAATTCCTGTTGAGGCAGGTTGCTTACGTCGATTGTTATCGCTTCCGATGTCGGGTTGGGATAAATGCTCCAACCGGGTCCGGTATCCGTTTGCGATGCAGTTGCAGCGGTGATCAGACCGTCAGCGCCGGGAGCTGGCGAATCGCAGTATTGCTGGTTCAACGTGATATACCCATGCATGTATCCTCCCAACATTATCCGGGTCCCCGGCAGGTAAATAATATTTTGTCCGGCTACGAAAGTGGCCTGTCCGTTAGGTTCCACCAGGAAAACGCTTCCGTTCCCGGCCACGGTAATGGTGAGGGTGGCGTCATAACACATTATTTCACCGCTATATACGGTGTCGTTCTGAACGATCCGTGTAGGCGGGACAACCGGCAGCGCCGTGATGGTATTGCCGGTAAAAACTGTTGGGTTGATGGGCAATCCCAATTCATCCCAGAAACCGGAGATGGGCAAGGGCAGCGGACTGGTTCTGAAGACCATGGGAGTACTACCTGCCTTTGTTAACGTGAAAACCAGGGTAATGATCCGGTCATTCTCATAGTTCTGGCCCTCCAGTCCGATTGCATCCAGAAAAAGACTGAGGGTGCCCGGTTGCCAGTCGGCATTATAACCGGTGACTTCGAGACCGGCAACAACATTCAGATAGGGTGTTGAATAAGGTGTGAGGATGGTGTGATCATAATCCACATAAAATGCCATATTCAGGACATTCGTACCTGTGATATGAACGGGTATCTGCACGGTGTCGCCGACATCTCGGGTACGGTCGGGCTGTATAGAAGCGCTGGTTTGCGATCTCACGGGAGCTGCACAGAGGAGCAGGCAGATCAATCCTGCTGGAAGTCCGATTATCGACAGTAAATTTCTCTTTATCATTATATTGTGAATTTATAATTAAGCTATAACATAAAAAAGAGGGAGCATATACTCCCTCCTTAGTCCCTTGCGGGTTAACAGATCTCGTTGAAATATCCTGAAGATGACATAAAAACCATACTTCAATTTTGTGCTAAAGTACAGTTTTTATGTCAATCGTTCCGGAATCGTTAATAAATTTTAATTACTGTTGATGAGTTTAATGGTTTCGGTCTGATCACCGCCGGTAATCCTGACAAAATAGACTCCGACCGGCATGGATAAGAGTAGAAATTCATGCTTCTTCTGCCCGATGATTTCATGAGTCAGAATCCGTTCACCTATCATGTTATAGATTTCAACCTTCAGTATATCGTATATCCGGGTACCGGACTGCTCGAGTGTAAAGGCGCTCCTGGTCGGATTCGGATAGAGCCTGAAGAGGGTTGACTCGAGCGCCGGGGTTGGATCTTCGGTACCGGTAGAAACCATTGCAGGAATGATAACCGATCCGCAAAACTGATTGGTTGTAGTGATCTTGCCGAGCATATAACCGCCTTCTTCAACCTTTGTTCCGGGCAGATAAATGATATTCTGACCGGCGATAAAGGTGGCGCTGCCGTTGTTCTCCACGACAAAAGTGGTACCGCCTCCCGCAACCGTGATCGTCTGGAGTGCGTCATAGCAGACCACCTGGCCGGCTCCGATTACCACATTCTGAACGACAAGGTTAACAGGGATGGAAGATGAGATGGTAAAGTCGGCATTGCTGAAGTCGTGGACGAACGGGTCACCAAATCTGCTGATCTTCACCTTGTAGTCGGTTCCGGGTAGCTGATCCGCCGGAATATTCCAGACGAAGCTTCCGGTTGATGCAGCCGAAGGGGAAATGGTTTGCAGGAACAAGCCGGATTTGTACAATTCTATCTTCACATCCTCCGGGATGTTATCGTTCCAGGTTATGGTTTGGGTCGAACCCTGCGTCCATTCTTCTCCTCCGTTGGGACTCGTGATGGTGATATACGGTTGCGGGTTTACCGTGATCACCACGATGTTGGTTGGCAGCGATCCGCAATTCCCGGAAGAGGATTGGATCTGCCGGTACCAGGTCGTCAAAGTCAACGCTTCCGGTGCATAGGTAAGTCCGGTCTCTCCAAAAATATCCACGAAAGTCAGACCATCGACAGAAGCCTGCCATTGGTAGGTGTATGGCGGCACCCCCGTAGTCGGCGGTGTCGCAGTAAGCGGATCCGGCACGGTATTGTAATCGATGGTTTGATCGGCGGCAACCGTTCCCGCGATGAACTGAGGATTGACATTTACCTGATTGTCAAGATACGTAACGGGAAAGATCTCATTTCCGAAGGAATCCCACAGGCTGCAAACGGGTACTGCATCGGGAGCCGTCCGCAGATGAAGCGTCGTGGAACCGGGAGCTGCCAGGGTAAATACGAGGTCCAGCATTTTTTGTCCGGAAAAGTCCACACCGTAAAAACCTGTTTGCTCCACGACGATCCGGAGTGTGTTCGGATCGTAATTCGCGTTAAATGCCGTCACTGCAAAAGAGGGATAAACATTGGTATATCGGATTGGATGCAGATTCAGCAGCGTATGATCGTAGGTGATAAAGAGTTCTAACGAATAAAGATCGTTTCCGTTAAGGTGAACCGGAACATGCAGGGTGTCGCCGGCACAGCGGGTCAGATCCGGCTGCAGCGAGACGGTGCCCTGAATCTGTAATACGTTTATTTTCAGATCATTTGTCGGTTTCGTTACACATCCTTCAACAGCGGTTTGCAATTGCCTGAACCAGGTGGAGGTAAACAGCGGGCCCGGTGAATAGGTAAGTCCGGTGGCTCCTGCAATATCGATAAAGAGTGCGCCATCCGGGGAGCTTTGCCATTGGAAGGTATAGGATCCGGGTCCTGTTGGCGTGGTTGCTGTTATTGGATCGGGGGTACCACCGGCCACAATGGTCTGACTGTTGCCGACGGAACCCGCTGTGAAATCGGGACCGATAGTGACCGTTGTGGTCAGACTGGTTCCTTCGCATCCAAGCTGGTCTTTGACAACAAGTTGCAATGTTCCCGTGGTTCCGGCAGGGCCGCCCCAGAAGGCAGTTATGGCAGAAGTATGTTGTCCGGAGGAAATCGTAGTATTACCCGGGCCCTGGATATTCCAGGTAAAATCCGACCAGTCGGGAGTTGTGAAATACTGGTGACCTCCGGAATTGGGGCAGACAATGTCGAGGGGATCGCTGCTACTGATAATGACCGGCAGCGGTACTGTGTGAACGGCCATGGGGATCATGTTGGAGATGGCAGGACTTCCCGTAACACACACAGCATCGGAAGTAAGGTAACAAGCCACTACATCGAAATTATCCGGTACATAGGAGAACTGTGGACTGTTAGCGCCTGCCGGAATGCCGTTGACGACCCAGGTGAAAACCGGGTTTGGGCCGCCATTGACGGGGGTAGCCGTGAAGTCGACCAGACTGCCATAACAAACAGGGTTCGCAGATACTACGATGGAAACGCTCACAGGTAGCAACTGGTTCACCGTCATGGTGATGGCATTGGACGTGGCCGGATTCCCGGAAATACACGTGGCGTTGGAGGTCAGTTCACAGGTTATGACATCGCCATTGGCCGGGGTATAGCTGTACGTCGAATTGGTGGCGCCCGAAATATTCACCGTGTTTTTCTTCCACTGGTAGGCCGGAGATGCGCCGCCATTGACAGGAGTCGCCGTAAAAGTTACACTTGTGCCGGCACAGACTGTTGTTGCCGATGCCCCAATGGAAACGCTCACTGGTAATACCAGGTTCACCGTCATCGTAATGGTATTGGACGTGGCCGGATTCCCGGAAATACACGTGGCGTTGGAGGTCAGTTCACAGGTTATGACATCGCCATTGGCCGGGGTATAGCTGTACGTCGAATTGGTGGCGCCCGAAATATTCACCGTGTTTTTCTTCCACTGGTAGGCCGGAGATGCGCCGCCATTGACAGGAGTCGCCGTAAAAGTTACACTTGTGCCGGCACAGACTGTTGTTGCCGATGCCCCAATGGAAACGCTCACTGGCAGCAATTGGTCTACCGTCATGGTGATGGCATTGGACGTGGCAGGATTTCCGGTAATGCAGGTTGCGTTGGAGGTCAGCACGCAGGTGATGACATCGCCGTTAGTCGGGGTATAGCTGTACGTCGAATTGGTGGCGCCCGAAATATTCACCGTGTTTTTCTTCCACTGGTAGGCCGGAGATGCGCCGCCATTGACAGGAGTCGCCGTGAAGGTAACGCTCGTACCTGTACAAACCGTCGTTGCTGAAGCATCAATCGACACGCTCACCGGCAGCAGCGGGTTTACCGTCATCGTGATGGCATTGGACGTGGCAGGATTCCCGGAAATGCACGTTGCGTTGGAGGTCAGCACGCAGGTGATGACATCGCCGTTAGTCGGGGTATAGCTGTACGTCGAATTGGTGGCGCCCGAAATATTCACCGTATTTTTCTTCCACTGGTAGGCCGGAGATGCGCCGCCGTTGACAGGAGTGGCCGTAAAATTAACAGCCGATCCGGAACAAATTGGGTTGGCTGATGCCGCTATTGATAAGCTTACCGGTAAATAAGAGGCACATCCCGTTATCTGCACGTTATCGATGTACCAGTAATTGTAATTAAACAAATTCCCCGAAACAGTAAATGCAACATAGGTTGTCGCCGAGTTCAGGTTGTTATTTATTACCGTATCGACAATAGTTGCACTGATATTGGAGCCGGTTGTAGCCACCGACCAGCATTCCGTTGTCCAGTTCGTTCCGTCTGTGGATGACTGGACACTCAGTGTAGCACCGGTGGAGTAAGCATCTAGCATATGCCGGAAAGAGAGGTGCAATTGCCCTACACCAACAGTATTGATAGGTATTGTCACGAGGCGTGTCACTCCGGGATTCACATTCTGATAGGATGATTTCATTTCATAAGAAGTACCTCCTGCATTAGCAGTTGAAGAGACAGACCAACTGCTGGAAGCCCCCACGCTGGCCTGTTGGGTCCAACACGATGGCATTGTGGCGCTGTTGAAATTCTCAGAAAGCGGAATCGAACTTACACCGCAGAGGGTGGTAAAGGTCAGGTCATCACCATAAAAGGTACCCACCGAATTTGTGGCATAGGATCTTACGTGATATTGGGTATTTGCTGATAATCCGGTGATGTTGGAGGTAAATGTCCCGGTTCCTGACCCGTCGGTAGTATGATTGCCGCTGATCGTCGGATTAGCCGATGTTCCCCAGCATACGCCCCGGGCGGTCACCGTGTAACCGCCATCCGAAGTGACGTTACCTCCCGAAACAGCCGAAGTAGCGGTTATAGAAAGAACTGCAGCGGTGGTCACCACGGCGGCACCGTAAGTAAAGGTCAGATCAGTACCATAGGAAGTGCCGTCGGCATTGGTCGCAACGAGCCGGTAGTGATAGGTCACACCTCCGGTAAGACCTGTTATTCCGGCATTCACGCTGACCGTTGAGGTTCCGGTTCCGGCTGAGGTCACTGCAGTCGTGTTGCCATAGGCTGTAGTCGTACCCCACTCAAAATACCAGGTGGTCGCCAGTCCGTTGGGGTTCACCGTCCCGTTCAGCGTGGCCGATGTCGGAGTCACCGCAGTAGCAGCGCTGGTTACCGTAACCGGAGGATTCGAGAATCGGAAAGAGGCAATCCGGGTTTTCCAGGATGACGTTGAGGTGGTTGTCAGATATTCGGTGGTGTACCAGAAAATTCCTGCGGCTGCGGGATCACAAGCCATGGCGGAATAATCCCCCCATCTTTGATAACCACTTGTTTGTGATCCCGTTCCATTGAATATTCCCTTCTCTGCAATAGTCATCATATTCAGGGCATCCCCGTTTTTTCTACCTGCGTACCGGATGGAGGGATAGAGGCTGGCCCCGGATACAGAGTACCCTAACGCGATGGTCCCGTTGCCGTCCATGGCCACACTGGCCATCCAGCGGCTGTTGCCATCAGAGGGAGCATAGGTTCCTTGCTGGTAAATGGACCAGGAGCCGGTTGTCTTTCGCAGTTCATACCAGCGAATTCCGGCCACGGAGGAAGAAACATCGACCGTATGGTTGCATACCATGGCTTCATACCCGGAGAACTTCCGGTATTGCAACCGGTACATCAGCCGGTCGTTAATCGGATCAAGGTTCACGGTGGTTGAAGGCTGGTCGATACCGCTCACATTGGTGGTGAAGGCGGTAACCGGAAGTGAAAGAAAATTGGTAAAGGTCGAATTGGCCGGTGTGGTCCAATCCACATGAAATTCATAGAGACCCAGGTGGTCGGTGGACGAACCATCATACATATAGACGAAATAATTAGGTGGGGATCCTGTCGGAAATGCTCCGTCGCAATCGGAAGGAAGCCATGAAAAGGCTTCGTTGGTCGATGGTTTAGTAAAAGTGATCATGGAAGACGAGGAACTCCCGGCCAACATGGCCGAACGGTCAAAGGCAGCTGCCAGGCAACCGCCCCATGACAGAGAGGAGGCTGTGAACTGGTTGGCCGACATATAATAGCCGTCGGGCCAGACCCCGAACTTCGGGTAGTCGGGCATGTTGGTAAATGTGTATTGATACCGGTACCAGGAGCCGGTGGGATCACCGGTAGCCGAAACAGCGATCATCTGGTAATAAGGTCCATCGGGATAATTGGGCAGTGAAAACTGGGAGAAGAGCCAACGGTCGGCCTGTTCATCATATATGACTACCGCGTCGCCATCGTTGGAGTTATTTGGTAATCCCGAAAAGACAGAGCTGTTGGACAGCGGGCCGAGTAACAAAGTTCCGGTTTTGCTGTATATGGAATAATGACAGTTAACCACCTGAAAATAGTGGTTCGGACCCACATCGCCATGGGTATCGGGTGGAACGACACCCTCGGTATTGGTATTTCCGTCAAAATTCTGAAGGGTTGTATCACTGGTCGTCATTCCGTTGACCGATTGCAGATATGGATCAAACTGACCTGCAGGAATGGACACGGTAGGTTTTTTCCGGATATTGAATTTGTTCTTAACAACGCCGTCCTTCCATGTGTTGTCGGCTTTTCCCGGGAACTTTTTTGCCATATCCCGCAACGGAGGGGATACATCAAAGTAAACGGGGTATTGCACCACCGGTCCTGTTTCGGTGTTTTGTCCGGAACTTAAAGTAACCAGGGCAAGGAAAAGTGTCATAATCAAACCGGCTCGCATCACTATATTTCTCATTTTCATCAGGTTATTTACAATTATTTGTTCTACACCAGAAATTCTGCCGCAGCACAAAGATACGAATTTCAGCATATGAAATCCAGACCCCGGACTCAAATCAGCCGCAGCGGGGGATCATACTCTCCGGATATAGCGGGGTTGTTCGATTACTAAATTTTTAGCGCTTTGTTGTAAAAATTTGAGTCTCACGAATGAAGTTTATGATTATGCTTTGTTAAAAAGCGTATATACGATAAAAAAGCGGCTTTACGACAACTAAACAGATAAAGTCGGCTCCCGGACTTGCTTTTTCGTTTTTGATACCTTATTTTTGTATAACATTTCTCCTCATTCTGCTCTTTTACAACTTGGTTTTCTGTATTATCAGAATTAATACATTGATATAATATCTTGTTATTCATATATTTATCAAAATCATTCATCATGAAAAACCTTTTACTTCAGAGGTCCCGGACCGGGATCAGGTCATTCAGCATTGTTTTGACCTTATTTGTTTTCCTTTTTTGCCTGAGCGCATCTGCCCAGGTAAATTTCACGCAAACCACAGATGCCGATTTTAACAAGGGTGTCCTGAACAACGTTATTGTCGGAAGTAACAATGTTTACCTGCAGCTTGGGGGGAGTGATGTCGGTACCTGGCTTACTACAACGGTATTGCCTCAGATCCTGACCGGTCATAAAACTGCATCCTGGAATAACCGGTATGTTTACCTGGTAGGTGGATATAACAATCTTACTTATTCAAGCTCGGTTTATGTTGCGACCATCCAGACCAGTGGGATTTCCTCCTGGACCGCATTGAATCCGCTTCCGGTAGCCATGAGGGATATGGCGGTTGTTGTCGGGACCAACACCTTGTATGTTATAGGAGGAAGGGATGGCAGCAATGTTTACAACACAATTTATTACGCGGCCATCAACACCGATGGTACCATCGGGGCGTGGCAAACTTCGGCGGTGACCTTACCGGTTCCGCTTTGGGGCCATGCGGCATTGTACCTGAAAGGGTATATTTATGTGACGGGCGGTACCTCATCGACGGTTGAAAATTCAGCATTAAACTCCGTCTACTATGCCTGTGTTAAGGCAAACAACAGCATTTCCGCTTTTTCTACGGGAGCCAACCTGCCTGCACCGCGCAACCGTCACAGCATAGTAACATATAACAGTAAGCTGTATGTGCTGGGCGGTTATGACAACGCGGGAACTAAATCCAATTCGGTATATATTTCTGATGCAGGTGTTGACGGATCACCCGGGGCATGGGCATCCGGTACCAACCTGCCTGTTGCAGTCAGCAACCATTCGTCGGTTGTAACCAACGGGCTGATCACCGTTATGGCCGGCGCCGTCGGTACGAGCCTGAGCAACACGGTTTACTTTGCCAACGCCGATGCCGGCACCCTGGCGTGGACAGCTTCGGGGAATGTCATGTATGATTTCACAAAGGATGGCAGCGCATTTACCGGAAACGGGCAGGTGTATTACACGGGGGGGAGTAATCTTTCGTCGACCCCGATCCTGAACTGTCGTTTTGCCAATATCACGCTCACTACAAATTACATTAACCATGGCGTTTTCGTTTCCAATCCGTTTTTTGAGCTTGGAGCGCCAAGATATATCAATTCTCTGACATTCAATGCTGTTTTCACCCCTCCTGGACCAAACTGCCAGGTATCTTACCGGACTGCGGGCAGCGACGGCATCTGGGGTAGCTGGACTGCGCTGACATCGACCTCTCCTATCCCGGTTAATGTAACCCAGCAATATTTGCAATATGCGGTGATCCTGAGCGGTTCGACAACCTTCAATGCCACATTCAACGATATGACCCTCACCACCCCCGGTACGCAGTTGACCGGGAATCTAAACGGCATTGCCACTTTTACAAAGGCGCTGAGCCCGTACTGGGCGACTGCCGATATCTCATTCACTTCGGGCACTCATACATTCGAGGCCGGGGCCACGGTGCTTTTCCTCGCCGAAACAGGATTGACGGTGAGCCAGGCCAACATCAACTGCAACGGAACTTCGACCGATTCCGTAAAATTCACTTATTACACTGCTGAACCGGGGAAATGGGACGGTATTTACTTTGATCCGTCGAGCGATGCAGGCGTCTCCTCTCATTTTTACTATACTGTCATCTCCAACGCGGGATTTGGCAGCAACAACGCAAATCTATACTGTAACCAAACCAATGAGCCCTTGCTGGTGCAATGCGATATCGCGGGGGCCGACGGTAACGGGATCCGGATGAACGAAGGGCATCTCAACATCCAGCAGTCAAAAATCCGGAACAATACCGAGAACGGGCTTCATCTGACAAATTCAAATCCCACTCTTGTCAACAGCACGATTTCATATAACGGTGCAGCAGGGGTTTATCTCTCCTCCACCGCATCGGTACCTAATTTCAGCGCATCAACAACCACCATCGACCACAACTTGTACGCGCTGCATTATCCCTCTCCCAATGCGACCTTCTACCAACCAAACGGATCTCCCATCCTCACCGACAACACGTATAATGGCATTGCCATCGACGGGGGTGATATAAACGGGGCAAGCCGTTGGTGGAACTCCATCACCTACGATTATTTTATTCTGGGGTCCGTAAGGGTAATGCAATACGCCAACAATGTGAGACTTACCATTGAACCCGGCAACACGCTTCGGTTTGTGAGCGGAGCCAGGTTGCAGATCGGAATTGACAGTCATGGCGGTGAACTTTACGCGCTTGGAACTTCCGACAGCACCATTACTTTTACCTCATTCAATGGACTACCGGGAGGTTGGGAAGGCATCTATTTTTATCCCCACAGTGATGATTTTGGCGGTCATTCCCAGTTGGCTTATTGCGTGATTGACCGGGGAAACAACTATAACTATTACTCGGAGGGAACCACACAGCCTGATGTATTAAATCACTGTACCATCAGCAATGCGTTATTGGATGGCGCCCATTACAGCACCGGATTTGGTACCATTACCAATTCTCAGTTCCTGGATAACGGCAGGTACCCGATATACTATCTGAATACTGAGGCCAACCCGGTTCATACCGGAAATACCTATTCGGGGAACGGAATCAATAAAATAGCCCTTTCGGGCGGGAATTATAGCTTTGACCGGACCATCCTGAACGATGGTGTACCTTATTATATTCTGAATGATATTCTGGTCATAAGATACGCCGGTCAATACAGGCTTACCATTGAACCCGGGAACACCCTTGAATTTGCCCCGGGGAAAAAGCTGCAGGTCGGACAAAACAGTTACGGGGGTGAACTGTATGCCCAGGGAACTTTAACTTCGCCAATCATTTTCAAGGCTTACAATGATACGCCCGGCGGGTGGATCGGAATTTACTTCCATCCGCATAATGATGATTTTGGTGGAACCTCCGTAATGGAATACTGTACTATTGACCAGGGAAATACTTACAATCTTTACACGGAAGGATCGGCGCAACCCACTCTGACCAACTGCACCATCAGCAATTCGGCGGGCGACGGTATTGTTGAGTACCAATCGAGTCCCCAAATCCATTCCTGCTTGTTTATCGGAAATAACGGCTATCCACTGAAATACAACGACTGGTCCTGCAATTCACACCTTCAGGGAAATACCTATACTGCTAATTTAAATAACTATATTGCCTTATCAGGCGGAGATTACACTTCCAACCGAACTTTGTATTTTGATGGAATCCCTTATCATGTTCTTGGTGATATCCGTATCCTGAAATACAGCAGCTATTGCAGAATTACCATTGAGCCAGGTAATACACTTCTTTTTGATCCCAATCTGAAATTACAAATCGGGGCAGACAGTTATGGCGGAGAATTATACGCAACGGGTACGGCAACTCAAACTATCACCTTCAAGGCTTATAACGACACACCTGGCGGATGGAACGGAATTTACTTTCATCCGCATAATGATGAATACGGCGGCACTTCGAACCTTGCCTATTGCGAAATAATGCAAGGGAACACGTATAATATCTACTTACACGGTTCAGGACAGCCGGCACTCACCAACTGCACCATCAGCAACTCGGCCGGCGACGGGATCCTGGAATTACAATCGAGCGCACCGATACATTATTGTAACTTCATCTCAAACAACGGGTACCCGATTAAATACAATGACTGGACCTGCAATTCGCATCTCAAGGGGAATGTTTATACTGGCAATGTCAATAATTACATCGCCTTATCAGGAGGAGATTATACGTCGGATCGGACGTTATATTATGACGGCATTCCCTATCACGTTCTTGGAGACATCAGGTTGGTCAGGTACAGTTCCCTGGTCAGGCTTACGATCCAACCGGGCTGTAACCTGTTCTTTAATCCCGGAATTAAACTCCAGGTGGGTCAAAACAGCTATGGAGGCGAGCTTTACGCGGAAGGAAAAGTCGACAGCCTGATCCTGTTCAAGCCATTCAATGGTACCCCGGGTGGCTGGAACGGCATCTATTTTCATCCGAATAATGACGATTGGGGCGGAACTTCTTCTCTGAAATTTTGCACCATCGAAAAAGGAGCGAGCTATAATTTGTTCTGCGACGGGTCGGTACAACCCACCCTGGAACATTGTATGATCACACAATCAACAGGTGATGGCATGAAGCTTACCAGTTCTTCGAACACCATTAAAAATTGTTGTTTCTCATACAACACGCTTTGCGGCATTGCGATGGATGGGTCCAGCAACCCGACCATCGGTGGCTCTGAAGGATATACCTGTAATTTCCATTCCAACGGCAGTTATGATCTGATGAATAACACAACCAACAACATCAACGCCCGCTATAATTACTGGGATACGGGAGACTCAACGATGATTGCCCTTGGAGTGTACGATAAATCGGACAACAGCGCCAAGGGTTATGCTTACTTTGTTCCTTTCGCGCAGGTTCCATTGCTGCACGCCGCCTCCACCCTGCTAAGCGGAACAGTAAAATATGCCAATACCGGCGCCAACCCGATGAAGAATGCCGCGATGACGGTCAAAGATTTCACAGGGACGAATATTGTATCTGCCACTTCAAACACCTCGGGAGCATTTACCTTTCCTTCATTTGCCTCAGGAAGTTACCGGATGACCATAACTCCATCCAATCCCTGGGGCGGAGTCAATGCCACCGACGCCCTGGCCATCCTGAATCACTTTGCCATGATTGCACCCCTGACAGGGATGAAATACGCCGCTGCCGACGTCAACTACTCACACTGGGTGAACGGAACCGATGCCCTGCTTGTGATGAAGCGTTACTCGGGACTGATCACATCATTCCCGGTCGGCGATTACCTGTACGACAGCGACACGCTGATCATGAACGGGGGCAATGCGACCAACGATATTGTTATGCTTTGTTTCGGGGATGTGAACGCGAGCTATTCCCCGGCGAAAAAAAGCAGCAGCTCATTGGGCATTGTTTATGAAGGCACTTTATCGGTCACCTCATTCAAAGAGTACACCCTGCCGGTGAAAGTCAAAAACGGCATGAAAGCCGGGGCTATTTCCCTCGGGTTTTATTACCCTGAGGAATACATGGAAATCAGCGGGGCGAAGCTCGCCAACGGAACCAGCGACTTTTCCTGGTCATCGTACGATGGGTTATTCCGGATGGGTTGGTGTGATCTGAATCCACTCGAGCTCAGCGACGACGGAATTGTCGTTGTGCTTACTATTAAAACAAAGGATGTTTCGTCGTTAACTTCGGGAATTAATCTTGAATTGTATGAAGATTGCGAATTTGCCGATGCGCTGGCCGTTCCCAACGAATGGGAAGTGATTTCCATCCCGGAAATCATGGCGGGCGCCAATGGCATGGGTATCCACACCGATTCTTTCAGGCTCACTGTTAGCCCGAACCCGGTTAAGGATCAATGCATCGTCACCCTGAATCTGACGGCAGAGACCAGCGCCAGGTTGGTAATTTTGAACCAGACCGGCTCCGAGGTATTGTCGGTTGATGAAGGCACTATGAAACCCGGTGAACACCAGCTTAAAATGAGTACGGCAACCCTTTCATCAGGCTTATATTTCCTGAAAGCAGAACTGACGGAACGGGGCCAGAAACGAATTGAAACGATGAAACTGGTCGTATCCAAATAACCGCCGACCTATGAAAACGCTGAACTTAAAAATACTTATCCTGGCGTTTGCGGTCATCTTGCCGGGCGTTTGCCGAACGCAAACCATTACGACCACCGCAGGAAGTGTAACCGGTTGTCCCGGGGAGATTGTTGTGCCCATCGACGTCACCGAATGCAATGGGGTGGGAGCCATCTCACTGATGCTGAACTATGACAATGCATTCCTTACTTATAACGGCTATCAGAACCTGAACGCCGCCCTGACGACAGACCTGCTCATCATCAATTCAACCGGCACCAAAGTCATTGTGAGCTGGGCAAGCACCACACCGGCCAATATCGGAACCGGTACGTTGGTCCAGTTGAAATTCACGGCAATCCCTGGCAGCGGTACCCTGGCATGGGATACGGGGGTTCCCGGAAACTGTGAATATGCTGATAATCTGGGCAACATCCTGCCGGCAACATTTACGAACGGAGATATTACCATCAACACCCCTCCTGCCATCACGGTACAGCCTGTAAATAAAACCGTCCTCGCCGGACTAAACATCGGTTTCAGCCTTTCTGCAGACGGGACCGGGCTTGCATTTCAGTGGGAAGTGAGTATTGATGGCGGAGCCATGTGGACTGATCTCGTTAACAACACCGTCTATTCAGGCGTTAAAACACCCAACCTGAATCTCACCGGTGTTCCGATAACCTACAATCAGAATCAGTACCGGTGTAAGATTTCGGGAACCTGTCCTTCGGAGATCTATTCTGATGAGGTAATCCTGACTGTCGTCATTCCGGTGACGACCACCCTTTCGACTTCATCCATCTGCCCGGGCAGCGCCATCATCCCGGTCACGGTGACCGGATTCCAGTCAGTCGCAGCATTTTCGCTGGTATTCAGCTACGACACTACGGTTCTGACCTATACCGGATACCAGGCTCTTAACCCACTGTTGGCGCCATCAGGAACCTTTGTCGCCAATACCCAGGGCGGAAAGGTCTACCTGGCGTGGTCGTCGGCTGTTGCTGTATCGGCTGCCGACGGCACGCTGGTGGAGCTTTTATTCACCGCTGTAACCGGAACCAGCAACCTGACCTGGGACCTTGTAACCCCGGGCAACTGTGAGTATTCTTATCTGAATGGCACACAGATCCCTGCCAATTACGTGAATGGCAGCAGGACTGTTTACGGGGTACCTATGATCGTAACCCAACCAGTCAATAAAACTATCGCGAAGGGACAGAATACCACCTTTTCAGTGACGGCGACGGGGGCAGGACTCACCTACCAGTGGCAAAGCAGCCCCGACGGGGGATCAACCTGGACGGACCTTTCCAATGGGGGTTACTACACGAACGTTACGGCGGCGACCCTGAATATTACCGGTGCACAACTTGCACTGAGCGGAATGCTTTACAGATGCCGGGTGGGTGGAACCTGTTTACCGGTTGTCTGGTCCGATTCTGCCAGACTGATTGTACTGCCCAATATCATAACGACATGTTCTTCACTGACCACTTGCCCGGGTCAGATCATCATCCCGGTCAAGGTTTCAGACTTCATCGGGGTGGCTTCATTTTCAATGGTGATTGGTTACGGCACATCCGTTTTAACATTTAACGGAGTCCAGGATCTTCATTCAGCATTATCGGGAGGTACTTTTTCTTCGAATGCCAGCGGGGGTAAAGTGTACATGACATGGATCCGTTCAACCGCCGCTACTGTTCCGTCAGGAGATACACTTCTCAGGATCAGTTTTACCGCGGTACCAGGTACCACCGCGATTACCTGGGATACCCAGACCCCTGGTAACTGCGAATACAGCGACGGCAACGGACTGGTGATCTTTTCCACCTGGACCGGTGGAAGTGTGACCATTAACACGCCGCCCTCCATAACCACGCAGCCTGTTAACAAGACCATCTATTCAGGCGGCAGCGCCGGTTTCTCAGTTACCGCCTCAGGAACGGCATTAAGCTACCGGTGGCAGGTCAGCACCGATGCCGGGGCGAGCTGGACGAACCTTACAAATACTACGCCTTACCAGAATGTGACCACGTCGGCAATGACCATCAATCCCGTAAGCCTTCAAATGAACGGGAACTGGTACCGATGCAATATCTCAGGAACCTGTACGCCCACGGTTTCCTCAAATGGCGCCATACTGACCGTAACCCAGGCCGCCATTACAACTTCCATTTCGAATGTCAGCAATTCCTGCACGGGTAACATTGATCTACCGGTCAATGTTACCAATTTCGATAATGTAGGCGGCATCTCACTGACATTGCTGTATGATACGACAAAACTGAGCTATATCGGTTACAGCTCGGTCAGTGCAGCGTTGTCGGGTGGATTGATTGCCGTAAACAGGAGCGGTAATAAAGTCAGAATGACCTGGGCATCGACAACCGCGGTGAGCTTTGGAACCGGTGTTCTGATCAAGTACCAGTTCCGCGCTAAAGCCGGAATTTCGACAACGCTGACCTGGGATACACAAACTGCCGGAAATTGTGAATACAGCGACCCCAACGGGGTGATCATTTCATCGCTATACACCAATCCAACGATAACCATTTCTTCAACTGCTTTGGTAGTCAACGCGGGTGAGGATATCATCATGACCGGCCCGTCGGCACAACTCAACGGAACGGCCACAGGCGGAACGACTCCCTACACCTGGCTGTGGTCGCCTGCTTCGACCCTCAGCAATTCTGCAATCCCGAACCCAGTCGCGACCCCATCAGTTACCACGGTTTACACGCTGACGGTCACTGGAAATAACGGGTGTTCAGGAAGTGACCAGATGACGGTGTTCAAACAGGGAATTCCCGAAAACCTGACGGTTCAGAATGTCACTGTTGCAAGCGGGCAGACGGAATGTTACAATGCTACAAACCAAATCACAGTAGCCGGGAACGGAACGACATTTCTGGTTCAGAGCGGAGGTTCCGCTACGTTTATCGCGGGCGCTAAGATCCTGTTCCTGCCTGGTACATCGGTTGTATCCGGGGGATACTTAAATGGCGCCATAACCACGACCCAGACCTATTGCGGAACCCAGGCACCATCAATGCCACAATTTGAGATGGGCGTCAATAAACCGGAATCGGGCGACAGCCGGTTCAGGATTTATCCGAATCCCACTGACGGGGATTTCACACTGGAGGATTTCGGGTCTACCGCAAACGGAACTATACGTATTGAATTGCTTGATGTTTTCGGAAAGATCATCCGGACTGAATGTAAGCCGGCAGCTTCCAGATATATGTTCAGGTCACAGGAGGTTTCTCCCGGCGTCTATCTGGTGCGGGTTATCTCCGGATCTGATACCCGTATCATCAGGCTGATCATCTATTAGAGAAATTTGACCGGTTATGTTTTGCAGCGGGCGGCACAACAGGCCGCCTGCTGCATTTTATTGAATCCGGTCCATTCGGCGTTTTATACTGAGGTAGCGGGATCCGTACCCTCCGTGAATTTTTTTTACACAGCCACAGAGAAAAAGTTTGAATTTGCCAGGTCAGATTTTCGTCAGATCGATCTGAAAATCAACCGGGCGGTCGGGAGTGCTGCAGTGAAGAACGCACTGCTCACAGATTTGCAATTCACCCTGAAGGCGTTTTTTAACCATATCTTCGATCCGCTGACGTAACGGAGCGATGGATATCTTCGAAACAACTTCATCGGCAAAAGCAAACATGAGCAGCATGCGGGCGCTCTCCTCTCCTATCCCGCGCTGCCGGAGATAGAACATCGATTCGGGGTCAAGCTGGCCGGTGGTGGAACCATGCGAACATTTCACATCATCATTGTAAATTTCCAGAAACGGTTTTGAATTGACTCGGGCTGTATCGGTAAGCAGGATATTTTTATTGGTCTGGCGGGCATCGGTTTTCCGCGCATCCCGACGTACCAATACATGCCCATTGAAAACCGCATGGGCATGCTCATCAAGGATTCCTTTGAAAAGCTCATTGCTGGTGCACTCACCGTGGGCATGGTCGATAAAAATATGATTATCGACGTGCTGCTTGCGGTCCATCAGGTAGATACCGTAAATATTCGCAGTTCCCTGGGGCCGGTCAAAAAGAACCCTGATGTTGTTGCGAAGCAATCCGCCATTCAGTGAGATATAGTGTGATTCAAGGTTTGCAGCACGGTCAAGCCGGAAACAGACAGTGCTGATCAACGTACTGTTGTTATTTAGATTCTGAAGTTTATAGTGATCGAGGGTAGCCTCTTCCCCTAACCGGATCTCTGAAACGATATTGGAGAAACTAGCCTGGTGGTTATAAGAATCGTCGCACTGAACCAATGAAAGCCTTGCTCCGTTGCCCAGGATGATCAGGTTGCGTGACTGGAGAAAATGGCTTCGGTCGTGATGGATGACATTGATCATCTGAACCGGCCGGGGGCTGTGCACGTTGTCGGGAACATAGATAAAGATCCCGTCCATTGCGAAAGCGGTGTTGAGCGCGGTAAATCCGTCAGCCTCTCCGGAAGTCATGGTATCATAATATTTCTCCACCAGTTCGAGATACTTTCTTTTTGCCTCAGCCAGACTTCCCATGATAATTCCGTTACCCAATTCCATCAGGGGGACATCTTTCGATACGTACCAGCCGTTTAGCTGTCCCAGGATTGCAGTATCGAGATGCGGAATATTGCACCTGAAGACCTTGCGGATATCGGGAACTGCCTCCTGAACCAAATCGTAGTCATATTCCCTTTCCAGACTCTCTTTAAGATCGGTGTGACGCCATGTTTCCATAGAGGTATTGGGAAATCCGAGTCGCGAAAAGGTTTGAAAAGCATTCCTGCGCTTTTCAAGGAGCGAAGGGGAATCGAGGGCTGCAAAGGAACCGAGTTGGTTTTCGAACAACCGGGCAAGCCGTTCTCCTGTTATGAGATTTGTTTCTTCTGTTTGCATTGCGAGGGTATTTCAGGGTCACCCGGCCCGCCACTCAAGGGTGCGGTGCGGGATCATCATCCCGGATTATTCCTGTTCTTTTTTGATCCAATCGTATCCTTTTTCTTCCAGTTCGAGTGCAAGCTCTTTTCCTCCCGATTTTACGATCTTTCCTTCAAAAAGCACATGTACAAAATCGGGGATGATATAATCGAGCAGCCGCTGATAATGTGTAATCACCACGAACGCATTATCGGGACGACGCAGGCGGTTCACGCCGTTGGCCACGATCCGCAGAGCGTCGATGTCGAGACCCGAATCGGTTTCGTCGAGAATGGCCAGAGTTGGTTCCAGCATGGCCATCTGAAAGATCTCGTTTCGTTTCTTTTCTCCACCCGAAAAACCTTCGTTGACTGACCGGTTCGTCAGGTTGGAGGTGATCTCGACCAGTTTCTTTTTCTCTTCCATAAGCCGGATGAAGTCGCCAGCGGGCAAAGGATCGAGCCCTTTGTGCTTTCTCAGTTCATTGACGGCCGTCCGCATGAAGTTGGTGATGCTGACGCCCGGTATCTCCACAGGATACTGGAATCCGAGGAATATCCCTTCACGGGCACGCTCTTCAACCGACATCTTCAGAAGGTTATTACCCTGATACATCACCTCCCCGGCGCCCACATCGAAAACTTCCCGGCCAGCAATCACAGAAGCCAGCGTGCTTTTTCCGGTTCCGTTCGGGCCCATGATGGCGTGAACCTCACCTTTGTTAACTTCAAGGTCTACCCCTTTTAAAATCTCTTTACCGTTTATACCGGCATGTAAGTTTTTTATTGACAGCAACATATTTAATGAATTCAAAGTTCTCAAATCAGGCATTAGGCATTAGGCAATAGGCAATAGGGAAAAAAGCTCAAAGCTCAAAGTTCAAAATTCTCATATTTGCAAATTTTCACATTCTCACATCCTCACATCCTCACATCCTCACATCCTCACATCCTCACATCCTCACATCCTCACATCCTCAAATCCTCAAATCCTCAAATCGTTTTCTATTTTCCGTTTTCAATTTTCAATTTTTCATTGTCCATTGTCAATTGTCCATTGTCAATTGTCCATTCTTGTCTACAGGTCCGCTGGTCCAACTATCCTACACTTCCTTCCAGGGAGATGGCAAGCAGTTTCTGGGCTTCGACGGCGAATTCCATCGGAAGTTTTTTGAGCACCTCCCGGGCATATCCGTTCACGATGAGACCGATGGCCTGCTCGGCGCTGATCCCCCGCTGCTGGCAATAGAAAAGCTGGTCTTCCGAAATCTTTGAAGTAGTGGCTTCATGTTCCACAACCGACGATTTATTGTCAACCTGGATATAGGGAAAGGTATGGGCTCCGCATTGCGCTCCCAGCAACAATGAGTCGCATTGACTGTAATTTCGGGAGTTGACGGCGTTTTTGGATATTCTGACGAGTCCGCGGTAGGAGTTATTGCTTTTCCCTGACGAGATGCCTTTCGAGATGATGGTACTTCGGGTGTTCCTGCCTAAATGCATCATCTTGGTGCCGGTATCGGCCTGCTGGTGGTGGTTGGTGACGGCCACCGAATAAAACTCTCCGACCGACTGATCGCCAAGTAAAATACAGCTTGGGTACTTCCAGGTTATGGCTGAACCGGTTTCAACCTGAGTCCAACTGATCTTTGAATTGCTTCCCTTGCAAATTCCTCGTTTGGTCACGAAGTTATAGATACCACCTTTGCCGTTCTTATCACCCGGGTACCAGTTCTGAACCGTCGAGTACTTGACTTCCGCATCCTTCATTGCAACGATCTCCACAATGGCAGCATGGAGCTGGTTCTCATCGCGCTGCGGCGCTGTGCACCCTTCCATATAACTCACATAAGCGCCTTCGTCGGCCACGATCAGGGTTCGCTCGAACTGGCCGGTATTAGCGGCATTGATACGGAAATAGGTGGAAAGTTCGATCGGACACCGCACCCCTTTCGGGATATAGCAAAATGAACCGTCGCTGAATACCGCCGAATTCAGGGAGGCAAAGAAATTATCGGAAAACGGCACCACCGATCCCAGGTATTGCTTTACCAGATCCGGATGTTTTTGAACTGCCTCGCTGAAAGAACAAAAAATAATTCCGTGCTTCGCCAGGGTTTCCGAAAAAGTCGTCTTCACGGAGACACTGTCGATAACCGCATCAACTGCCACTCCTGCGAGTTTCTTCTGCTCTTCCAATGAAATACCCAGCTTGTTGAAGGTATCCAGCAATTCCGGATCAACCTGGTCGAGCCTTTCAAGCTCTTTTTTCTTTTTCGGAGCCGCGTAATAGATGATATTCTGAAAATCGATCGGGTCAATCTGCAAGTGGGCCCACGAAGGTTGCTTCATGGTAAGCCAATGACGGAATGCCTTCAGCCGGAATTCAAGTAGAAATTCAGGCTCGTTCTTCTTTGCCGAAATGTAGCGGATCGTCTCCTCAGTGAGTCCCCTTGGCGCCAGTTCCGTTTCAATATCGGTGACAAATCCATACTTATATTCCCCCTGCGTGACCTGATCGAGTATTTGATTGGTGTCGGATTCCATGTATTAAAATTTAAACAAATGTATCCAAATTCTCCCTGATGAGGGTTCCCATAATGAAATGCAAATATACAAAAATTTAAGTATTGAAATACCTAAAAGAAAAATAAAGGAGTCCCCTGGTGGAATACGATACGCTCTGGGATTATTTCAGTAACGATCCAAAAAAGGGATCCAGGTCGTATCCGCTTTGCAGGATTGCGGTCCGGTGATGGCGGTAAAATTCCAGGATGACTTCCGACGGCACAACGGCATTAAGTCCGTAGTGAATTACATCATTGCTGCCCGTAAAGACCTTACCGTTGTAAGGGATCCATTCAAGGTCGGTATTAGCGCCGGGATCAGGTCTGAGAAACGTTTCACGGGAAGAACTCACCGTTTTTACCAATCCGACCATTTCAAAACGATGGTCGGCGATGCGATAAGCCACCAGGATCCCTCCGCTGAAACCCTTGTTCAGCAAGGCATCCACTGAGAATTCACCCATGGGGCGTTTCGGGGCCGGACTTACCAGACCTGAAGTGATCATCAGATTGCCCAAGGGATAACCGAAAATATAAACAAAGCTCCCCCAGGATAACTCCCTGGCACGGCCAGGAGGGAACGGGAAGGTAGTCAAGGTATCGACTGGCGTTTCGCAGTTTTTTCCCAGCACGGCCAGGTCGGCTTTTTCATCGGAAGCCAGCACGCTAAATGATCCGCAAGCGGAGAGATCTTTCACCCAGATTTCTTGTTTTTCTTTAATAGATATGCTCCGGATGTACCCGGAGGGAATTCCATCGACGGGATCATACCAGGTAATCAGGGTATCGGGGGGCGTAACGATGTGGGCGCAAGTAAGCAGGGCAACACGCGAATGGCCGGCGGCAATGACCGTTGCGGAGCCAAAGATGGTCTCGCTGGTTGAAACGATACCCCAAGCTGCCTCTTTATACAAGCCATTTTTAATGTGGTACGGCGTGATCTGCGATTCGCTCCTGAACTTATAGGTGGTATAGGAGGCGACGCTGTAAACCTTTTTTACGGCACGGGCAATCTGTTCAATTGAGGCAGAAACCTCCGCTGCCGGATAGCCGTTGGCGTAGGCCGGTTGGTTGACCGCCGGCTTGCCGGTTATCTCTTTCTTCGCGGAACATCCTGAAAGGAATCCGAATGCCACAATACATAAAACCGGTACGAAAATTTTCATTTCAGGGTTGTTCAGTATTTGTTAAAGGAGCAAATCGTTTCGATGGGTTTCCTGATTTTCTGCCGGATTTCATGTTTTGCCGGATATCCGATTGCGATGATGAGTTCGGTTCGTTTATTCCGGGGAATCCCGAGCAGTTTTTGTACTGCCGGCTCGTCAAACCATCCCATAATGCATGTTCCAAGTCCTTCGGCGGTAGCCTGAAGACAGAAATGCTCCACGGCAATCCCGATATCCATCAGTGTATAGGGTTTATTTTTAAGGATGGTTCCCAATTTTGAGGTCAGGTTCGGTTCTTCGCGCACAACGACAGCCAAGACCGGGGTCTGCCCAGCAAACCGGTTAAAGCCGAGGATATAGGATGCAGCAGCTTTTGCAATCTTGTTTTTCAATTCGGGGTCATCCACGATGATGATTTTCCATGGCTGCGCATTGCAGGCTGAAGGCGCTAATCGTAAAGCCTCCATACAACGATCGAGTTTTTCCTTTTCCACCGGCCGGTCAGGATCGTAAGAGCGCACACTTTGCCGGGTTTGTACCAGTTCCAGAAAATCCATTATAATTAAAGTCTAGTAAATTTTAAACATTCTCTTAATCGCCTTACAAAAATAAACAGAATTTGTTATGGATTCCGCTTATCCGGCGTCCTGCAGGTCATTGGAATGGTCACGTTTCGCGGCGAATTTCCCGATCAGTAAAGAGATGATGATGGCAATATAAAGCTGACCCGAAATAGCGATTAAGGTAGCAAACGACCGGGCATAGGGTTTTATCGGAACGATGTCGCCATACCCCACGGTTGCCATGGTGATGAATCCGAAATAGTTCGCTTTACTCACCAGGAGACGGGCATGATTCGGCACATCCGCTTCAGGAGGCAGGTTGAAAGCAAGCGGGTCATATTGGATCATCGCCCCGACGATCACTGAAAAGCCCAATCCAAGTAAAAGATATCCCGTAATGGATCCCAGGATGACACGGGCACTGATGTTCCGGGTCGATGCTATCTGTCCGATGAGAAAGAAGATCATGATTAGAAAAAAGAGGACATTCAGCGCCCTCGATACCTCATTCAGAATGGTCAGGTGAAAAATTTCCGTAATCCACTCCATCAACGTGGCTCCGACCGACAGTCCCAACACCAACGACCTGCGTCGTTCCAACGACATAGCGCCTGACAAGAAGATCAGGGTATAGCCCACATTATGGAAGGTATCTCCCAGGGGTCCGGAAATCACCGGAAACACGAATGCGCAGAAAAACACAGAAAACACCAGGATAGAGCTCCAGATGATTTTTGACCGCGAAACAACTTTGTTCATAATCGGTTAATAAGTGATAAAATTAGGAAAAACAATTATTCCTCTTTTCGATTTTGCCACACAATTTTAAGCCGGGACTTGATTCACCGGATCTTACTACCTTTGCACGAAAAGAAAAGGTAATCTCCTCCTGATGTTCGAGAAAAAAGATCAAAAGCAAACCGGGAAAACTCCCGGGCTTACGGCCCTGTCGGAGTTAGGCGAATTCGGGCTGATCGACCGGCTCACTAAAGATATCATCCATTATCATCCTGAAACCCTGAAAGGCGTGGGCGATGATGCGGCCGTAATTGCAGTCGGTGATGGTTTGCTACTCCTTTCGACCGACCTGCTGATCGAAGGTATCCACTTCGATCTGACCTATACCCCGTTGAAGCATTTAGGGTACAAAGCGACAGTCGTTAACATCTCTGATATTGCCGCCATGAACGGGATCCCTAAGCAGATGACCGTATCACTCGCGGTTTCCAGCCGGTTTCCGGCCGAAGCGTTAGACGAATTGTATTCGGGAATCCTTGCAGCCTGCGGGAAATACAAAGTCGATCTCGTGGGAGGAGATACAAGTTCAAGCAGCAAAGGGCTGATCATCTCGGTGACCATAACCGGAACAGCCCGGCCGGAGGAAGTTGTTTACCGAAATGGAGCATGTCCGGGCGATCTTTTATGCGTGACCGGCGACCTGGGAAGCGCCTATTTAGGACTTCTGATCCTTGAGCGGGAGAAAAAGGTATTTTTAGCCAATCCCGCGATGCAACCCGAACTCACCGGTTTCGATTACCAGATCGGCCGCCAGTTAAAACCAGAAGCACGGACCGATATCCGGAATCTGTTGGTGGGAGCCGGGATCAAACCTACAGCGATGATCGATATTTCCGACGGACTTGCCTCCGAAATTCTTCATCTCTGCAAGCAGTCGAAGACCGGTTGCCGGTTGTTTGAAGAGAAGATTCCCATCGATCCCCAATCACGGGAACTCGCCATTGAGTATAATATCATTCCCACCGTTGTCGCCCTGAGCGGCGGCGAAGATTATGAATTGCTTTTCACGGTAAGCCAGTCGGACTATGACAAGATCAAAGATATCGAAGGCATTTCAATCGTCGGCCATATGACCGATAAACCCGGTGAAAAGGTAATGATTACCCCCGATGGCAAGCAGGTGGAACTCACAGCGCAGGGTTGGAATGCTTGGACAAGTGGACCAGTGGACTAGCGGACTAGTGAACCAGTGGACAAGTTGAAAAAAGTTATTAACGTCCTGTTGACTTTTTCGTTTGTAACGGATCAACCAGAAAGTGTTTATGGGAACGTACAAAGATCTGGTTGTCTGGCGAAACAGCATGTCACTTGTAAGTGCGGTTTATAGGATTACTGGTAATTTTCCGAAATACGAACGGTTTGGAATTACAGATCAACTCAGGAGGGCGGCTGTTTCGATTCCGGTAAATATCAGTGAGGGAGCAGCCCGGAAATTACCGGGCGAATTTTACCAATTCCTGAGGATTTCATTTGGCAGTTTGGCTGAGGTAGAAACCCTCCTGTTAATTGCCTTTAATCTGGGCTATCTTCCTGAAATAAGCCACGAAGAGCTACATAAACAAATATTTACAATCACAAATCAACTTAACAAACTACTTCAGGCTATAAAACAAAAACGTTCTCATACCTGAACAAACATTTGCAATCTTCAGCACTCGTCCTCCTGTCCACTGGTCCACTGGTTCACTTGTCCACCTGTCCGCTTGTTACCATTAACGCTCCCTGACCCTGTACCGGTCGTAGTTTTCATAACTGTCGCACGGCCAACTCTTTGACCGCATCCCTCGCCATTTGTTTTTACCCGGACCGATCGGGAAACTCAAGGCAAAATATAAATCCATTCCCCTCACATCGGTCAAATGAAGAAAAGTCCCCAGTTTCTCAGTCCCAACGGTCAGACCCAGAATCCTGACAGCCAATCCGATTTGGGGATCACGGAAATCGACCAATGACAAGGGGAGGTTCACCTCATACCATTTGGTTTCATAGCGTGGCGTCAGCGCCAACAAAGTAGCTCTTCGTACCGATGGCGTTCCCAGCGGAATACCCTGCACCCAGGTAAGATTGGCAAAGAGGTGGTACCCGATGTTGTAATCGGCCTGAATGCTTACCGCAGTCGGCAGCCAGATACCGAATGATGTTTTATCGCTCAGCGAAGCTGTGGAGTCACCCAACAGATTATAACTTGCCGAATTCAGAAAATTCCGGATGTTTCGGGCATGAAAGCCCCTCAATCCCGACCACATCTCATTGTTTATCCCGGTGAATTCATGTACCTCCACCCCTTTGTTGAAAGATATTTTTCCCAGATCGAGCAACGACAACCCGATACGGTAACGGTAATCTGCAGCCTCGTCGGCTTCGTCGCCGGCCATTAGGGCATTTCTTGATTTAACAGCCCCTTTCCTGACATAGGTGACACCTACGTCAAAACCAACGCCTTTCCCCCGGATCAATGGGTCGGTCTGCAGTTCCGTACCGCCTGAAAGGTCAATGGGTAAAGCGAATCCCATGGTACAGTCGAGTTTGTCGAACAGGATTGTATCGTTATTCGGAACGTTATAGGTAACATCCTGTACGGATCCATAACCGCCTGCGATTCCAAGAAGCATCTTGACAGTGATTCCGGCTGTAAGAGAGCCCCGTTCATCCTCATAAAATTTGCAGGCATAACCCAATCCCAGTTCGATCCACGACAACATGGTAACCTGATACGGGCCTTCGCTGTATGTTATATCCTGCTGCGGAACGAAATCCAGACCACGAAAGATGAAATTGGCCGTGTTATAGGTCATCTTGTTCACCGAGACATTGTTCCGGAACCCCGTTGTAAAGCTGAACGTATGAATACCATTGCGGTACATGACAGAAGGTCCCAATAACCGGGCATTCACAAATACCCGTTTCAGGGAACTCTTTTTAACATAATCAAGGTAATGAAGGGTATCGGTGAAGTCAACAGTGGGGTAATAGTAGGTGTACAGGTAAGCCGGATCGTTGATATCCACCTTGAAGAGTCCGCCAAAGCTGTAATCCTTCCGGTGAATGAACAGATAGTTTGAATTTGCATAAACATCTGCACCGGCAAGATTTACGTTCAGGAATTCTACCGATCCGGCAGGATTGGAAGGATTCATCGTCAGTCCGTTCACGCCGGCATAATTGCCGTTCATCACGCCCAACATCTCCTGGCCCGAGATAGTTGCTCCGGTGAGCATCATCAGGAAAAACAGGAGATACGACCTTTTGAATACCATCCGGATCTGACAGGAACCTGGCCGGGAGGAAGAAAACCGGTATATGTCATTTTCAATCGCCATTTTACCTGTACAGGGTTACCAAGTTAGAAATTTTCCTGCTTTGTACAAAGGATGCAGCGCTTTTTTTAATCACAAACAGGTTTGTCACACAGGAAGTCAACCTGTTACGGCAAACCTTCCGCTGCTGGTATATTAACTGATTGAAGAGGTAAAAATTGCGTTTCTATGGTTATCAACGGGCTATTTTCTAACTTTGTGGTGATATGCCGTCTATTCCTTTCAATGATCCGGATTTCGGACAATTCGCGATGCCTCCAGGGGACAGTAAAATGATAGGATCGTCGCGGATATTCCATGCAATCATTGAACTTAAAATTTTTACAATGAAATGCCCATAGGAAACAGTTCGGGCAGATCGTGAATGATCATAATGGGTATTCCATCTGATCACTAAAATCAAAATTATTGACACATGAAGAAGTTTGCGAAAATTTCGTTGTTCACCCTGGGAGCCGTGGTGCTGATCTTTCTTTTTCTGCTCCTGATCCCGACCCTGTTCCGGGAAAAAATCGGTGAAATCGTTAAAAATACCGCCCGTGAAAAATTGAAGACGGAGCTCTCCTTCCGTGATCTTGATGTATCCTTTTTCCGCCATTTCCCCTGTCTGACCATCTCGCTTTCCGATTTCAGTCTGGGATCCTCAGCGCCATTCGAAAAAGACACGCTGATCAGCGCATCCGAGGTGGCCTTTGGCGTCAACCTCCGGAGTGTGTTCAAGGGTCCGCTTACCATCTCACGAATTTATATCGACAGGGGGAAGGTGCTTATCGCTTACAATGAACAGGGTTCGGGAAATTTCGATGTTTATAAGGCGGGAGATACCACGGCGCAGGAATCACCCGATACCAGTGCATCAAGCGCCAATCTGAAAATCGAAAATATCACCTTCCGCCGAACTACCTTCATTTATCAGGATCCGACCGTCCCGATGAAGGTCGTTGCGAAGGGAATTCATTACAAAGGAAAAAGCGACCTTTCGAACAATATTTTTTCACTGGTTTCCGATATCGAAATCGATTCGGTTGACGTCATCTACAACCATATCCCCTATATCAAATCAAAGCCTGTAACAGCGAACCTTTCAACAAAAGTCAATCTTCAGTCACTGGAGCTGGACCTCGAAAAAAATGATCTCTTTATCCGGGAAGTCCCCTTCTCCTTCAACGGGAAATTCATCTTCAGAAAGGAGGGCTACGAATTGGTGTTGAAGCTTCGTTCCGATTATGCCGATGAGTCGTTCAGCGCCTCGATGAAGCTGATCAGTACCGAACAACTGTGGGTTTTTGCCAGAGCGCGGTTTGACGTGGATATGGAGAAGTGGTCGAAAGGATTGGGAATAACCTCAGCCGACCTGCGCGGACGGCTCAAATTCGACCTGGTGGCTTCGGGATCATATGCCGTAGGACAGAATCCAAAATCATCACGGCCCGATACGGTCATTGTCAGCGTTCCGGAATTTAGCCTGGGCGCTTCCATCCGAAACGGCTACTTCAAATACCGGTCGCTTCCCGAACCGGTTACATCCATCAATTTGGATCTGAATGCCTCGCTCGAAGGGAACGATTACCGGAAGGTCAAACTTTCGCTGGATCCGCTTTCGGCAAAACTCATGAACAACAGGCTTACAGGTCATGTGAAGCTGGACGGCATCGACCCGGTAAAGGTGGATGCCCTGGTTAATACTGCTGTAAACCTTGCAGAGATCCGGAAAGCCATCCCCATGGACAGTCTCGATCTGAGCGGACGACTCGACCTGAATGCAACGATCGCCGGCACCTATGATCCCGCTTCGGGCAATTTCCCGGCTTCAAAGGTGACATTGAAACTCTCAGGTGCATCGGTGCAGACCCGGTACTATCCTCATCCCATCGAACAAATCAATCTCAACGCATGGTTGACCAACCAATCCGGCAGGCTGAAGGATACCCGGGGCGCTATCGATCCGCTTTCCTTTGCCTTTGAAGGAAAACCCTTTACCATTAAGGCGCTCATCGAAAATCCTGTCAATCCGGCCTACGATGTGACCGCCGACGGTACTCTCGAGATCGGAAAGATTTACCAGGTCTTCGCGGTAGAAGGAATATCGGTTGATGGCCTGATCAAAGCCAATCTGAAACTGAAAGGGAATAAGGAGGATGCTGTAGCCGGCAGATACGGTCGGCTTCACAATTCAGGAACCCTTGAGATGAAGCATCTCTCCTTTGGTTTCGAAACACTGCCACAAAAATTCCTGCTTACCTCCGGTTTATTCCGGTTCGACCAGGATAAGGTCTGGTTTGACCGCTTCACAGGACGGTACGGCATGTCCGACATCACACTCGACGGACATCTGAGCCAGGTGATCGACTATATTTTTGATAAAAACGGGATACTTCGTGGAAGTTTTGCCCTCCAATCGGAGTTCCTTGACCTGGATGAATTCATGGCTCCTGCCGACGGTTCTGTTCCCACCGTGAAAACCAGGGATACCGGTGAAAAAGATATTACCAAATCAGAAGCAGCCAAAACCGCCCAGCAGGCAGCCCCTGCAGAAAAGCAAGACCTGTCGGCCGGGGTGATCGTCATTCCCGGGAATCTCGATGTCAGCCTCCAGACCCGGATGAAGAAGATCAGATTCAGGAATCTCGATCTGAAGGATCTTTCGGCAACCGTCAAGGTGCAAAACGGACTGTTTCAGCTCCGGGGAGCTTCGGTAGATGTGATCGGGTGTAAAGCAGGACTGGATTTGACTTATGGAAGTTATTCATCCGGCCGGGCCCATTTTGATCTTCATGTTACGGCTCTGGATTTCGACGTCAAACGGGCGTACAACGAAGTCGAACTCTTCCGAAATCTTTCGACTGCTGCCGGAAAATGCGAAGGGATCATCTCCTTAGACTACACACTCAAAGGAGTTGTAAAATCGGGGATGGAACCTGTTTATCCTTCGCTCGAAGGGGGTGGCACGATAACGCTTAAAAAGGTGAAGGTTATGGGATTAAAGCTGTTCACGGCCATGAGCAGGAATCTCGAAAAAGAAAAACTCAAATCGCCTGATCTTTCGAAAGTTGAAATCAAAACAACGATTAAGAACAATGTGATCACCCTGGAGCGCACCCGGCTCAAGATTGCCGGATTCAGGTTGCGGATGGAAGGAGAGAGCAATTTCGACGGGGCCATCCGTTTTAAGACCCGGCTGGGGCTGCCACCGCTTGGCATCTTTGGCATCCCTATCCGGATTCTCGGAACTATGGACCAGCCCAAATTCAAATATGGCAGGGGGAATCAGGATGAGGAGGTTGAAGAGACGGTATTCACCGATGAACTCCCCCCGGATATGCTTGAGAAGATCAGAAATACCAAGGATGATCACGATTAACCATTGGTAATTTGATTACTGTTTTTAACTTTGTGATTTGATATCAATTACTGTGAATGAACAACCTAAGAAAGCTCCCGAACTCATTGCTGGCCTGACCAACTGGAACGTCCAGCCCGGCATACCAGACTACTCCTTGCAAGAAAGTGAGCTGAAATACAAGAATCTCGTCGAAAACCTGCCCATGGCCTTCGTGGTTCATGTTGAAGGTACTATCCGCTATCTGAACAAAGCCGCCTTAGCACTGTTGGGTATATCCGATCCCGCGGAAGTTCTTGGAAAGCCGGCCATTGATTTTGTCCACCCCGACGAACGGCTAGCGGTGACGGCCCGTATCGTTGAATCGATAAGAAGCGGCCTCCCCATACCGGTCATGGAAGATCGCTTCCTTTTACCTGACAACAGGATCATCTATGTTGAGGTAACCAGTATCCCCTTCATTTATGAGGGTAAACCCGCAATGCAGGTCGTTATACGTGATATTACAGAAAGCAGGAGAGCTCAGGAGGCTTTAAAGGAAACTGAAGAGATCTTTTCCCATTTTCTGCGGTACAGTCCGATTTATATCTTCTTTAAGGACAAGGATATTCGTTCGCTGAGACTTAGTGAAAACTTCGAGGAATTTCTGGGAAGGCCGCTTGAAGAGCTGATCGGGAAAACTATGGATGATTTGTTTCCTTCCGATTTCGCAAAGAAGATGATCGAGGATGACAAACATGTCATGCAAAACGGGAAGATGATTGTACTTGAGGAAGAATTCAACGGACACTATTATACCACCATCAAATTCCCTATCATTGTCAGGGGCAAGGCACGGTATCTTGCGGGATTCATGCTCGACATTACCGATCGCAAGCTGGCCGAACTGAAGATGCGGCAGCTTTCACGGGGAATTGAGCAAAGTCCGGCCGCCGTCATTATAACCGATCCGGCCGGTCACATCGAATATGTCAATTCGCAGTTTTCGGTACTGACAGGGTATCCGTTTGAACGGGTTCACGGGAAAATTGCACGAATACTCAAGGAAGGAAACACCCCCGCCGAAGTACATAAGATCATCTGGGACACAATCAGGTCGGGAAAAGAGTGGAAGGGCGAGTATCTAAGCAAAAAAAACAATGGGGATACTTACTGGAAATCCGTTTCTGTTGCCCCGATTCTCGATGATCACGGTCAGATATTGAATTTTATCATCACTTTTGAGGACATAACCGATCGTAAAATGATGATCGCGGAGCTGATCAGCGCCCGCCAGAAAGCAGAGGAGAGCGACCGGCTGAAGTCAACCTTCCTGGCCAATATGAGCCATGAGATCAGGACCCCCATGAATGCTATTGTGGGTTTCGCCGACATGCTTACCGATCCGGATCTCTCCTGCGAGGAAAAGGCAAGGTTTTCGAAGATCATCCAGGCGCGTTCGGACGACCTGATGCACCTGATCAACGACCTGCTCGACCTTTCGCGCATTGAATCGGGCAACATTAAAGTATCCAAGGGACGCGTTTCGCTCAATGCCCTGTTAGAGGAGATCGAAGCCGTTACCCGTGAAAAGCTGGCCAGAGTCAGGAAAACCAGTCTGACCCTGATCTGTTCCCAACCGCTTGACGACGGAGAAGATATTCTTGTCAGCGATCCGTATATTCTCCGGCAGGTTTTCAATAACCTCATCGACAATGCCATTAAATTTACCGGGTCGGGATCGATCCGGTTTGGATATGATGTACCGGAACATCAAAACATAACCTGTTTTGTAGCTGACACGGGAATCGGTATCTCACCTGAAAATCAAACGATCATCTTTGAGCATTTCCGCCAGGCCGAAACCGACCATCCCAACAAATACGGGGGAACCGGGCTTGGCCTTGCCATCTGCAAAGGCTCTCTGGCCCTGATCGGGGGTACGATCCGGGTTGATTCTATTCCCGGGGAGGGAAGTACCTTTTCATTTACCCTTCCTTTTCCGGCGAAGGATTCCGGTATTCTTCCCGACACCCATCAGCAGGCCGGACAAGGAACCACAGTAGGGGGCGCTCCTCAGTCCGCTCCAATCACTTTGGGCTTCCTGAAGGGGAAGAGGCTCCTGATCTGTGAAGACGACCCGTCGAACCTGGAGTATCTGCGGATTATCCTGAGTAAGAAAGGGGCTGAAATAATCACAGCCACCACCGGAGCCGAATTGAGGCAATACTATCCTGAACTCCAACATATAGACCTGGTATTGATCGACATCAGGCTTCCCGACGCCGACGGTTGGAAGCTTACACGCGAGATCCGGAGCCTCCGGCCCGACATCGCCATCATCGCCCAAACCGCTTATGCCATGTCGTCGGATCAGGTGAAAAGTCTGGAGGCAGGATGCAACGACTATATACCCAAACCCATCAATAAAGAGTTATTGTTAACGAAAATCCGGAAACTCCTTACAGGTTGACACGATAAGGATTTTACTGTTTCCCCGACAATTTAAATAACCTATGATCGACAACACTTTCACGGTTCTGGCTATTGACGACTACCCTCAAAACCTGGTTGCTTTACAGGCCCTGATGAATAACTTTTTCCCTGGAGTCACCTTTCTGAAAACCACGCAGGGAGAAGAGGGCATCATGCTGGCTGAAAAGAATAATCCCGACATTATACTCCTCGACGTGGTGATGCCAGGTATGGACGGTTTCGAAGTATGCAGGCAGCTGAAGTCTTCGGAAAAACTGGGTGGAGTTCCGGTGGTATTTCTCACTGCCGTGAAAGGAGATAAAGAGAGTCGGATCCATGCGCTTGAAGCGGGCGGAGATGCTTTCCTCGCAAAACCAATCGATGAAATGGAATTCGTTGCCCAAATCAAGGCCATGCGCAAGATAAGGCAGGCGACGATTCAAAACCGGATCGAACAGGAACGGCTTCAGTTGCTTGTCAGAAGCAGAACCATTGAACTGGAATCGGAATTGGAGGGACACCGAAAATCGGATGAAATACTCCGGCTCAAAACTCAAAGGCAACAGGAATTCATGGCCCTGCTGTCGGAATTGTTCACCGATACCCCTTTGCTTTCCAACGCCCTCGAAACCAACCTCAGAAACCTGATTATCAAGTCGGGAAAAGTAATGAAGACCGAACGCACCAGTATTTGGCTGTATGAGGAGGATTATTCGAAAGTCAGATGCATCGGGCTTTTTAACCTGAGCTCCGGCGATCTTACAATACAAGGGCATCTGGAATCATTAGTCTTCCCAACTTATACCAAAAGTCATCAGATCGGGCGCGTCATTGCTGCCAGTGATGTCTTCGAAGATCCCAGAACCCGTGAAATTCCGACAAAATACTTTGAATCAAACGGAATCCGATCGCTTCTGGATGCCCCGATCTGGTTGGATGGCAAGCTTGCCGCCCTGCTCAGCTTCGAGCACACGGGCGACCGCAGAAGTTGGCTCGTGGAGGAGGAGCAGCTGGCACAAACCCTCGCCACCTTTATCTCGTTTTCACTTGAATCAAACCGGCGGAGCGTGGCTGAATCGGAGGGAGCGCGTATCAGGCAGCGGTTGGCAAGCATCATTGAGGGTACTCATGTGGGAACTTGGGAGTGGAACGTCGCTACGGGCGAAGTGACGATCAATCAACTATGGGCGGAAATTCTGGGTTATTCAGTCGAAGAGCTGATGCCGGTGGACATTCAAACCTGGAGCCGGCTGACGCATCCGGACGATCTGTCGAAATCAGACAATTTGCTGAACCGGCACTTTTACGGAGAAACCGAATTTTATGAATGTGAGGCCCGGATGCGCCATAAAAACGGAACGTGGATCTGGATTCTTGATCGCGGAAGGCTGGTGCAGCGAACCCCCGAAGGTAAACCTCTTCTGATGTCGGGTACCCATCAGGATATCCAGGAACGAAAAATGGCTGAGCAGAAACTCCAAAAAAGCGAGGAAAGCTATCGGAGGCTCTTCGAAAAAGATCTCACTGGTAACTATATCTCTACACTTGAAGGAAAACTATTGAATTGCAACAGGGCCTTTGTCGAAATGCTGGGTTATGAATCGGTGGAAGAGATGTTGGCCACCGATATGAAAAAACTTTACCCTGAGACCCCTGACCGGAAACGATTTCTTGAAAGACTTTACAACGAAAAAGTGTTGCTCAACAGCGAGCTCGAAATGGTCAGAAAAGACGGTACCATCATACAATGTACGGAGAATGTTTCGGGTACCTTCGACGATAATGGGACACTCCTGAACTTCCAGGGTTATATGTTCAATATCACCGATCGGAAATTGGCGGAGAAGATTCAGCAGATTCAGTATAACATTGTACAGGCGGTAGTGATAATGAAATCGTTAGAGGATCTTCTTTGGTACATCCGTGAAGAGCTGTCACAGTTAGCCGATACCTCTAATTTTTTCATGGCTTTTTACCATTCCAATACCAAAACCTTCAGCAAAGCGGTATGGATTGATGAGAAGGACGAATTCAACGAATGGAAGGCCGAACACTCCCTGTCAGGACAGGTAGTAAACCGGGGGAAAACCCTGCTCCTGAAGAAAGCCGATATCGAAAAGATTGCCGGAGAAGAGGGGCAGCTCCTGCTGGGAACCACCGCAGAGTGCTGGCTTGGAGTACCTGTGATCATCGATGGAGATGCGGTCGGTGTCATGGTGATGCAAAGTTATACCGATCCGGAGGCATACAACAACCGGATTGCCGGCGTGTTGGAACTGATCGCGCATGAGGTCGGATTGTTCATTCAGCGCCATCAGTATGAAAAGGAGCTGGTGCGGGCTAAGGAGCAGGCGGAAGAGAGCGACCGGCTGAAGTCGGCTTTTTTAGCAAACATGAGCCATGAGATCCGTACCCCGATGAATGCCATCGTCGGATTTGCACAATTACTGTCGGATCCCGAATTATCGCAGGATGAGCGCGACCGGTTCACGGGGATCATTAAATCTCGCTCCGACGACCTCCTTCGCCTCCTCAACGATATTCTTGAAATCTCGCGGATTGAGTCGGGAAATGCCAAAATCGTTAAGACCCGCATCGAGCTCAACAAGCTGCTGAGCGAAATTGAGCTGGTGACAAAGGAAAAGTTGCAACGATCCCAGAAATCGCATTTACACCTCCATTGCGAACAACCGCTCGCCGGGAGCGAGGTAAGCTTTATCAGCGATCCTTACATAATAAAGCAGGTTTTTTCGAATCTCATCGACAATGCCATTAAATTTACCTTCTCCGGCTCACTGAGATTCGGATATTACCGGCCGGAAAACGAAACCATCACCTGTTTTGTCAGTGACACTGGGATCGGGATCAAACCCTCGAGCCGGGATGTCATCTTTGAACATTTCAGACAAGCCGAAGTCGATAATTCACATCAATTTGGGGGAACCGGACTTGGACTAGCGATCTGCAAAGGCTCGCTGGAGCTTTTAGGAGGAAAAATCTGGGTCACTTCTGAGCCGGCAAAGGGGAGCACCTTTTATTTTACCCTTCCTTTCCGGGAAACCAAGGAAGAAGTTAACCCTGTTGGACGCTATACCTTACCGGGGACTCCGGCCGAAACCCCGGCCGTCCCCTATCAATGGCCCGGAAAAAGAGTGCTTCTGGTCGAGGATGACATCACCAACATGGAGTACCTGAAGATCCTTTTGGGGAAGACCCAGGCCGATCTGGTGGGCGTTGAATCGGGGGCAGAGCTGAGGGCACTCTACCCGGAGCTCTTCCGGTTTGACATCGTGTTGCTCGATGTCAGACTCCCCGATGCTGACGGATGGGAACTGGCCCGTGAGATCAAGAGACTCCGCCCCGAACTGCCCATTGTTGCCCAAACCGCCTATGCCATGTCAACCGATCGACAGAAAAGTGCAGAGGCGGGATGTGATAACTACATTTCGAAACCCCTCAATAAAGGACAGTTGTTCAGGATCATTAACGCGCTGATACAAAAACAATGAGATTCGGTCCTCATTGGCCGGAACAAAGCGGTCACGGGACCCGACAATTCCTGGATCAACCATGATAAACCATGAAATCGCGCAAGTTTTAAACCTGATTTATGAGGCCGGACTCACCACGGCATCCGGGGGAAATATCTCCGTGCAGGATGAAAAAGGTACCATCCGGATCACACCCGGTTCGACCGACAAAGGAGTCCTGACTACCCGGGAGGTAGTGGCCGTGGCGCCTGACGGTTCTTTTACCGGAAATTTCAAGCCCTCCTCGGAACTGCCGATGCATCGGGCTATTTACCAATCGCGACCGGATATAAAGGCCCTTATTCACGCCCACTCCCCTGCCCTGGTTGCCTTCAGCCTGACACATCAGATTCCCGATACCCGCGTCTGGTACCATGGCTGGAAATGGTGTAACCGAGTGGGGTACGCTCCATATGCTCTTCCGGGAAGTGACAGGCTGGGCGCTCTCATTGCCGACGAATTTGCAACGGGATGTTCCTCGGTGATCCTGGAAAACCATGGTGTTGTGGTTGGCGGGAAAGATCTCTATGAGGCGTATGAACGGTTCCTGGTTCTGGAATTCTGCGCACAGGCAATTATAGACGGGCTCTTATTGGGCAAGCCTGTAACCGTACCGGAGTCTCTACTGGAAGCGGCTTCCCGGAGCCGTCCTGATCCAACTGGTAAAAAAAGTACGCAACCGACTCCTGAGTTAACCGGTCTGGCGAATGATCTGATCCGGTTTCTGCAGCGATCGCTAAAACAACGGCTTATGACAAACTCCTGCGGGATGATGTCGGTTAGAAGCCGGCCGGGACATTTTCTGCTCACCACTCCGTTGGGCCCGGGAAGGATCTCGGGTTCCGGCTACCTCGAACAGGTTGCCATTGACCACCAGGAATGTGCCGGGCAGGATTATCTGACCCGCATGCATCAATCGATCTACCGGGAAAATCCTAAAATCCAGGCGATCATCACGGCTCAGGCGCCCTTTTTAATGGCTCATGCCCTTACAGAACAACTTCCCGATCCAGCGACGCTGCCCGAATCCTGGCTCTTTTTGGGCCGAATCCGGCTTCTGACCTTCAGCGAGGGGATTCTCAACCCTTCCTTGATCCCGTCGTCGTTCCGGGATGCAGCTGCCCTGATCATTGCGAACGACTCGGTGACGGTCGCCGGAGATTCCCTGTTTCAAGCCTTCGACCAGCTTGAATTAGCCGAATTCACGGCACGGTCGATGGCGCTAACCCGCCGGACCGGACCCATTTATCGCCTCTCACAACAACAACTGGATGAACTCAACAAAACCTATCTCCATGACAAATAAAAACGCCTGCTTCCCAAGAACCTGTTTGAAACATGTTTTGCTCATTATACTCCTGCTTAGCTTCGTATACCGTGTCGTCGCGCAAACCGCACCGACGGCGGGCGATCCGGGAAAAATGCAGTGGTTTACCGATGCCAAACTGGGTATCTTCATCCACTGGGGCATTTATTCCACCGGAAAGACTTCCGAATCATGGGAGTTTCATAATAAGCACATCAGTCATGAAGCATACATGGCCCAAAAGGAGGAATTTACGGCGTCGGACTATCATCCTGACGATTGGGTCAATCTGATCCGGCACACGGGAGCCCGCTATGTGGTGATCACCTCCAAGCATCACGACGGTGTGGCCCTTTGGAATACGCAGATGAACGACTTGAGCGTTGTAAAAGCCACTCCGGCCGGCCGGGATGTACTGACCCCGTTCATGGATGAACTGCGCCGCAACGGAATTAAAACCGGATTGTACTACTCGCTGATCGACTGGAGTTACCCAGATTACCCGGGTTTCCTGAAAGATTCGAGTCGATATAAAATTCAGGATGATCCTGCCCGCTGGAGCCGGTTTCTGAAATTCTGTCACGGTCAGATCGGGGAGCTGGTTTCACAGTATCATCCCGATCTGTTCTGGTTCGATGGCGACTGGGAGCACAGCGCTGATGAATGGAACGCCGCCGGGATCAGGAAGATGATCCTCGATTCGAAGCCGCAGACCATCATCAACGGACGGCTACAGGGTTACGGAGATTATGACACTCCCGAGCAAAACTTTCCGGTGTCGCGACCGGCCATGACAAACTGGGAACTTTGCATGACTTTGAACGATTCGTGGGGTTATTACTACCGTGATTCCAACTATAAAACTCCTTACGAAATCATCACCATTTTTGCCGATGTGGTCAGTATGGGTGGCAATTTGCTGCTCGATATAGGTCCGAAATCCGACGGGACTATTCCTGCCGAGCAGGTTCTCCTTCTTCGGGAACTGGGCAACTGGACCGGCAAGCACCATGAAGCCATCTTCGGAACCCTCCCGGGAATGGCGCCGGGCCACTTTTACGGACCATCCACGCTTTCAAAGGATTCGACAAGCCTCTACCTGTTCGTTCCGGGCCAACAAACCGGCGAGATCATCCTCAAAGGATTGCTGTCATCCATAAAAAAGATCACTATTCTTGGATCGGGACAGCCCGCAGGCTTTAAGATCGTCGGAAAAATATCCTGGTCGCCGGTCCCCGGACTGGTTTACATCAAGCTGCCCGACGTTGTTCAGGACCGGTATATGACGGTGGTAAAAGTTGAACTGGAGAAGCCCTTGCGGTTGTACCGCGGAAAGGGCGGACTGACTCTGTAAAATCATGAACACAGAACCCTTCATTCCTTTCCATATCCTGAACTTTATGTGCAATCATCCCGGCAGAATCCCCGCAGCCACCTTGTTGTTGCTGATTTATCTCGTTCCCTTTGTTGCCGCCGGGCAGGCCATTGAACCCTATCGAAATCCGGCACTACCGGTCGAAAAACGGGTTGCCGACCTGCTTGGCCGGATGACACCGGAGGAGAAGTTCTGGCAGCTCTTCATGCTTACCGAACCCTGGGATAAACCCAAAGACCGTTATCTCACCGGAGTCTTCGGATTTCAGGGCGGAGACCCGGCCAAACGGCCCGATGCTCAAATCATAACTCCTTTATCCGGGGGATCGGCTTTAGCCTTAGCCGGGCGAATCAACGCTGCTCAGAAATTTTTCAGGGAGCGCACGCGGTTAAATATCCCCATCATTCCCTTTGCCGAGGCGTTACACGGACTGTGTCAGGGGGAGGCAACCTCCTTCCCACAGGCCATCGGACTTGCGGCAACCTTCGACACTTCCCTGATGCACCGGATTTCCAAAGCCATCGCTGAAGAGACTCAGGCCTGTGGCATCCGGATGGTACTTTCACCGGTCGTCAACATCGCCGAAGATCCGCGCTGGGGACGAACCGAGGAGACCTATGGTGAGGATCCCTGGTTGGTTTCGGCCATGGGTGTCGCTTTTGTCTCCGAATTCGAAAAAAGAGGGATCATCACCTGTCCGAAACATCTTGTTGCCAACTCAGGCCAGGGAGGACGCGACAGTTATCCGGTTGACCACAATGAACGGGCGCTCGAGGAAACCTATTTCCCCCCATTCAAGGCATGTATCCACGAAGGTGGCAGCAGATCGGTGATGGCTGCCTATAATTCGCTCGACGGAGCTCCCTGCACGGCAAACCGGTGGCTGTTGATGAAAAAATTAAAGCAGGATTGGAACTTCAAGGGATTCGTCATCTCTGATGCCAGCGCAACGGGAGGTTCCAATTGCCTTCACATGACCGCGCACGACTATTATGAATCGACTGTGCAGGCCATGAACAACGGGCTGGATGTGATTTTTCAGACCGACTTCGACCATTACAAATTGTTCCAACCGCCATTCTTGGATGGAAGTGTCAGTACCGATGCCATCGACGAGGCCGTTTCACGCGTGCTAACCGCTAAATTCCAACTCGGATTATTCGAGAATCCATTTACCGATACGGTTCCTGCAGAGAAATCGATGGGAAGGCCCGACCATCTTGCATTAGCCAGAGAATCAGCCCGAAAAGCCATCGTTTTATTGAAAAACCAGGATCGTACTCTGCCCATTCCCGGTACCGTTAAATCGGTGGCTGTGATCGGCACCGACGCCGTTGAAGCCAGGCTGGGCGGATACAGCGGATCAGGGTATCAAAAAGTATCTATCCTCGATGGGATCCGGGCCAGATTCCCTCACCGGGTCAGCTATGAACCGGGATGTGGAAGAAATTCTCCCAACCTGATCGCCGTGGTGCCTGAATTCCTCTCGCACGATTCACCGGGAGGAGCGCTCCGGGGTCTCACCGGCAACTATTTCGACAATCCCCGATTAGAAGGGCAGCCAAAAGTGATCCGTACCGACGATGCAGTCGACTTCAGGTGGACCCTCTATTCACCCGATCCTTCGATTCCCTATGATTGGTTCTCGGTGAGATGGAGCGGTTACCTTCAGGCGCCCGAAACCGGGATATTCAGGATCGGGCTGGAGGGCAACGACGGCTTCAGACTCTATCTAGATGACCAATTGGTTATTGATAACTGGGTCAAAGGATCGTATGGCACCCGGGTCGCCGATTTCGCGTTCGTCAAAGACCGGAAGTACCGGATCCGCATTGAGTTCTTTGAGACCAGCGGATCGGTCAGGCTTCGGTTGGTATGGAACTGTGGTATAAAACCGGATTGGAAGGAGTCGATTGACCGGGCCGTCGAAACTGCGCGAACATGCGATTATATTGTTGTTGTCGCCGGAATAGAAGAGGGAGAGGGACGCGACCGGGCCTTTCTGAACCTTCCCGGGTACCAGGAAACAATGATCTTAGAATTGGCTGATCTGGGCAAGCCGATGGCTGTAGTGCTGGTTGGAGGAAGTGCAATCACGATGGACCGGTGGTTGAAAAAAGTGCCTGCCGTTCTTCACTGCTGGTATCCCGGTGAACAGGGGGGGCATGCCGTGGCCGATGTCCTTTTCGGCGACTTCAACCCGGCCGGCCGCCTTCCGATTACCTTCCCGATGGCCGAAGGCCAGTTACCCCTGAATTACCGTCATAAACCTACCGGGAGAAACGACGATTATGCAGATATGACAGGGGAAGCTTTGTTCCCTTTTGGATTCGGGCTCAGCTACACCTCCTTTGAGTACAGCGACCTGGAACCTGTGTCAGCCGGAACCGGAATGAGCGATACCCTGCGCATTACGCTGAAGGTCAGAAATACCGGAACAGTTGCAGGAGAAGAGGTGGTCCAGCTTTACATTAAAGATCTTTATGCCTCTGTTGTTCGGCCTCAAAAGGAGTTGAAAGGGTGCCAACGGATCTTGTTAAAACCCGGTGAGAGCCGCACCGTGAGGTTTGCAATAACTCCCGACATGTTGAAGATGCTTGATGCCAACCTGAACAGGATTCTTGAGCCGGGTGACTTCAGGATTCTTATCGGTGCATCCTCCAAAGATATCCGGCTCCGGGGAACTTTAACCGTGAAATAGTAAGGATAAAAACCAGATCATCGCAGGTATTTTTCCAACACCTCGGTCAGATGGTCACGGTTGATGGGCTTTGTGATATAGTCGTCGAATCCGATCTGTTTGTAACGTTCAACCTCAATCGGCGTGGCATAAGCGGTTTGTGCGATGACCGGCAGATCTTTTCTTTTTTCCTTGATCAGGGTGGTGGCCACATCGCCCGACATGACCGGCATCTTAATATCCATCAGCACCAGATTAAGGTCGGGATGTTTTTCACATTGTTGCACTGCCTCTTCCCCGTTATGTGCGAAAATAAGTGTTGCACGGGTCTTTTTCAGGACGGTCTCGAGAAACGACATGTTATTTTCTTCATCCTCTACCACCAGGATTTTTTTACCGTAAAAATCATAGGTTTTTCTCAGTGGTTCTTTTACGGTTTCTGGTTCCGGAGCAAGCGCTACCGAATCGGGAAGACTGAAATAAAATGTGGAACCGACGCCGGGTTCCGATTCCGCCCAAATTTTTCCTCCGGTCAGGTCGGCAATCCCTTTGCAAATAGAGAGACCTAACCCTACACCGCCATACTCCCGTGTATGGGAATCATCAACCTGCCGAAATCTCTCGTAAATAAGATCCTGTTGATCATGTGGAATGCCGATACCGGTATCCCTGACAAAAAATGTGATAGTGCGTCCGGAAACGGAATACCCATATTCAATTTTTCCGGTTTCTGTAAATTTTATCGCGTTGTTCAGCAGGTTCGTGATGAGTTGGAACAGGCGTGACCGGTCGGATTTAAGGCTGGTACCGGTAAAATTATCAACCGGCCGGAAAGCGACATCCAGGTGCTCTTTATGCTGCTTGATCAACTCACTGGCAACAAAACTCTTGACGGTGCCAAAAAATTCGGGCAAGCCAAATTCCTCAATCCTCAGGCGGGTACTTTTGGCCTCTAACATGGATATTTCAAAAATCGACTCGATGATCTTAAGCAGATGTTTACCGCTGTCGTTGATGATCTTCACCATTTCTTCAATCTCGGCCATCGGCATGTTTGCATCGATCAGATCGCTGAAACCAATAACCGCATTCAGGGGAGTCCGTAACTCGTGCGACATGGTTGCCAGGAATGCCGATTTCAGGCGATCGCTCTCCTCTGCCTGTTCCTTCGCCCGGATGAGTTCGGCTTCAGCCCGTTTACGGTCGGTTACATCGCGAACAATCCCCACGGCCCCAAATCCGTCGGGCATTTGCATCCGGGCAATTGACAATTCAATGTCAATTGAGGCACCCTTCTTGGTCTGTGACTGGAGTTCGACCACTTTCCCGACAACAGCTCCCGTTCCTGTTTTCTGAAAATTCCTGAGAGGTTGAGGATAACTGGCACTGTACTTTTCCGGGGCAATAAAATGATGCAGGTCCTTTCCCTTCATCTCCTCAAAGGTATATCCGAAGATCTTCTCTGCGCCGGGATTCCAGTAAACGACCTTCCCATTCGTATCGATCATGATGATCCCATCCTGGGCTGATGTACTGATCAACCGGAATTTCTCTTCACTCTCTTTCAGATCCTTCAGGATCTGCTTTCTTTCTGTCATATCGAGCAATGAGGCAACCGATTTGTTGGTATCCGGTATCATATCGACCGTCAGGAGGATATCCCGTAAACCGCCCCGGGAACTCAAAAAAGAGAACTCATACTGGTTCGGGCTTCTATTTCCGGGTTCTCTTCGCTCCTTGTGGTATGAAAACATTTTCTCAAGATCCTCCGGAATCACAAATTCCATCCACTTTTTTGTTCCTTCAATCTCCGCCCGGGTCATTCCCGAAAGCTCCTCAAACTTGCCGTTGACCAAGGAGATGGTCCCATCAGCATCGATGATGACTGTGGCAGTACCGGTATTCCCAAAGATGGCTTTGTACCATTGCTCACTCTTTTTCAAAGCCTCAACGGCCGCTTTCTTTTCCGTGATATCCTGCTTGATGCCAACAAAATAGCGGATGTTCCCGTCGAAATCGGTGACTGGTGAGATGGAGACATCCTCCCAGTATTCATCGCCCTCTTTGTTCCGGTTGATCATTTCGCCGCGCCATTCGTTTCCTGAAAGAATCGTATTCCAAAGATCGCGATAAAAAGCCTCGTCGTGTCGCCCCGATTTCATCAACCGGGGGTTTTGTCCGATCACTTCCTCCGATTTATATCCGCTGACCTGTTCGAACTTTCTATTGACAAACTGAATCGCGCCGTCCGGCGCCGTCACCATCACCGAACCTGGAGCTTTGTCGATGGCATCCCAAAGCAACTTCAACTGGATATCGGTTTGCCCTTTCATCAGGGTAAGCTCTGCTTCGACCTTACGCGCCTTAAGCCTTACCGATTTCAGATCCAATGCATTTTCGATGGCGCGGGGCAACCGTTGCAGACGTTCCTTTACCACATAATCCCAGGCTCCGCTTTTGATTGCATCGGCAGCCGCCTCTTCACTCAGGGTCCCGGTGACAATAATAAAAGGAATATCGATGTTATAGGATTGAGCTATTTTCAATGCATCCAATCCGTTGAACTGGGGAAGGTTGTAATCGCTTAAAATAAGGTCGGGATGAAAATCACGGATTGCCAAGGTAAAATCATTCCGGGTTATTACCCACTTGAATTGAAACTCATATTTCAGTTCGGAAATGATTTCATCCTTCATGAACTCCAGATCGTTTTTATTATCTTCCAGGATGAGAATTTTAAGCTTTTCCATATTCTTCCGCAATTAGATTGTTTTATTCACCAGCGCCCAAAATGATCCGATTTTTTTCACCGCTTCGAGAAACTCAAGAAAATCAACCGGTTTCACCACATAGGCATTAACTCCAAGGTGATAACTTTCGATGAGGTCCTGTTCCCTGAATTTGTTTTAAAAAGTCAAATAGAAGGCAGCTCCCTGATTAACCGCCGCTTCCGCGCGAATGGTTCCTCCGTGTTTTTGAATAATACGCTTCACGTTGGCAAGTCCCACACCTGTCCCCTCGAATTCTTCGTCGGTGTGCAACCGCTGGAAAACGTTGAACAATTTCTTTTCAGCGTAATTCATATCAAAACCGACCCCGTTGTCCTTCACAAAAATCACCGTCTTAGGATCCCCGCCGGGTTCCTGCCCGATCTCAATTACCGCCTCTCTGGTGGTCGAAGTAAATTTTATGGCATTGGAAATCAGATTCTCAAACACGATCAGCAACAAAGCCTGGTCGCCCGGTACCGTCGGCAAGTCGCCTACATCAAACCGGATATTCCGGTGTTCGAGAGAAGGCTGGAAATGGTCGATAACCTGCCGGACCAATAAATTCAGGTTGACCTCCGTGGTGGTAAGCGGCTTTCTTCCCAGTCTCGAAAACTTTAGCAAGGCATCGATCATCGATCCCATTTTGGCTGTGGACTCACAAATTTTTTCCAGATTCCGGATCGCCTCGGAGGAAGGATTCGTCAGATTTTTGGTGAGGATTCGTGAAAAGCCGTCAATATGCCTTAACGGCGCCCTGAGATCGTGCGATACCGAATAGGCAAAGGCCTCTAAATCTTTATTGGCCGCTTCCAATTCGGCAGTGCGTTCAGCCACATGCTTTTCGAGATTCTGGTTCATTTGCTTCACCGAATCCATGGCTTTCTTCAACTCGGTGACCTCATAGGCAATACCGATCATTCCTGTGATGGTGCCGTTGGGATCACAGAGTGGAAATTTCGAGATCAATTCCCAAATCAGATTTCCATGGGGATCGAATGACTGATCTTCTCTTTCGACAATGGTTTCTCCCTCTTCAATTACCCGCTTGTCTTCCGTATAGTAGAGCCGCGCCAATTCTTCCGGATAGAGATCAAAATCGGTCCGGCCTAGCACCTCCTCTTCAAGCAGTACCGGACGGTTCAGTGTAAGTGCCATCCGTTTCAGATGAGCTGTATTGACGGCGGTTTTCCTGAGTTTTCGGTCCTTGACAAAAACAGATACGGGAAGGTTGTTGATCAGGGTCTTGAGCAATCTTCGTTCCTGGTCGCGTGATTCTTCCAATTGCTTCCGTTCCGAAATGTCTCTGACAAATACCAATTCGGCCGGTTTCCCTTGATAGGTAAACAGCGTGATCGATATCTCGACCGGCAGGTTCCCGCCGTTACGGGGAAGAATCCGGGTTTCATAATTAAAGGCAACATTTTCACCCCGTTGCCTGCTCTCGTATAAGCTGAGTACCTTTCCCCGATCTTCCGGAATGATTAAATTGATAAAGGGGTTACCGACTATTTCATCAGGAGTGTAACCTGAGCGTTTGTACGGAATATGATTCGCAAAGACCACCTTCCCTTCCTGGATGATGAGGATGCTGTCGCTCGCCGATTCGACGAGGGTACGGTACTTTTCCTCACTCTCCTTCAGGGCCAGCTCCGCTTTTTTCCGGGTGGTAATATCCTGGAAAAAGATCACCAGGCCATCCCCGGAGGGACTTATCCTGTTTTCAAACCATTTATCATAGGGCGGATAATATTCTTCCATGGTGATTGGAACCTGCTCCCGCATGGCACGTTCATAATTCTGATGAAATGGCTGACCGACTCCTTCCGGAAATTCAGTCCAGATGTGCTTCCCGATTATTTTTTCAGGATCGCAGCCGAAAATTGCCCCCGCTTTCGCATTCATGTAAGTATAGCACCAGTTTCGGTCGAGTGAGACAAAAGCATCGGTCATCGTCTCCAGGATATTCACATTTATCATGTATTGCTTCTCAAGTTTCAGCTCGATCTCTTTTTTCTCGGTAATGTCCGTTAAAAAGATAAGAATGGCCGGCCTGCCATCCCATTCGATGCGAACCGAATTGATTGTGACCCAAATGATATTGCCGCTTTGTGCAAGAATACGAAAATGGTACCCCGAAGGCACCTCTTTACCTTCAAGGCGGTCGATATGCCTTTTTAGCACCACCTCCCGGTCGTCGGGATGAACAAAAGCCATGAAGGGCCTGGCAGCCATCTCCTGCCGGGAACAACCGACTACTTCCATCGTCCGTTCATTGAAAAACTTAAACATTCCATCCTGGGCTACGAGGATGGCTTCATTGGAATTTTCGACCAGAAGGCGGTAGGTCTCCTGCGATTCGGTCAAAGCAGCTTCCGCAGTTTTTCTTTTCGTGATATCCTGAACTGCGCCTTGAATACCTACCAGCCGGTGTTCATCATGATTCCAAACCGGTTGCGCATGTACCTGAACCCATATACAAGCTCCGTCTTTTCTGATAGTCCGGACTTCGGAAGTAATGCTGCGGTTAGCTAATAACTCAGAGAAGTCGCGGTCATCGACCTGCACATCATCGCGGTACAGTCGTCCACGCCAGCCTCCGGCAGCCTTATACTCCTCGATGGTAAAACCGGTGATTGCTTCGAAAGCGCCTACAACCCAGTCGAGTTCCAGACCCTTATCGGGAAACACCTTTGATGCAAATACGTAATCAAACGATACACCAGCCAGTAAATGGTATAAATGCTCCTGTTTCCAGGGCTGCCCGTCTGCAATGTTATCCTGCATCTGGTGCAACGCTGATTTCAATGACTGGTTTTCCTGAAGGAGCTCTTCAAAGGTAGGATCCCCGGTTGTCATTTCCTCTATTTTGTCCAAATTTACAAAATAGGTACGTTATTGCGAAAAAATCCAATAATTCAATAACCGGAAATCACTCTTCGGCGCTTTTGCTTAAGTTGATCATAAGCCGTAAATAGGCTCCCCAAGAGATTTTAAAATCGGGATAGCCTTGCAGATTGACCGGGTAGTACTGGCTATAAAATCCCGGCTCAATCCCGAACCGGTCAGTAAGGGGAATACCGAGACCTCCTCCCAGGAAAGCTCCGAATCCAAAGGCGTTCTGGTTGATGTTCTGAGTCTGGATATTGCTGTTCGGTACATAATACTGATTCCCATAAATGTTGATCAGGCTGTTCTCGGTACTTTCGATAACCATGACCGATTTGATGACTTGTGTATAGCACATCGTGAATGCGGCCTGCAGAAACAAGTTCAACCTGGAAGGCAGCGGGAAGGTGCGTTGGTAGCCTAAATTGATCATAACGCGGCCCTCTTTGCCAATTATCGGCTCCGTACGGATATCGGGAAGTGCTAGGTAGGTTTTCGGATCAACTTCGAGGGTGATCACGTCGGCCGCCTTCATCCGGGTATAGTCAGCCTGCAGAAAAAGGCTGTTCTTCCGGTCGATATTGAACCTGAGAAAGAGCCCTCCCATGAACGATACCTGGTAGTGCATGTTCATGGGGTATCCGTCGATGAGCACCGTGTCGGCCGAGCCAAGCGCGTACTTAATATCGCGATACCAGTATGTGTTCGACATCACGTAGTTCACGTTATTTACGTTACCGGGGGATCCGTTGTAAAAGTTCGCGGTGTATTTATTGGGGAAATACGCTCCGAAATTCAGACCGAATTCCCAGCGCCGGATGGAATCAGCGGGTTCCGACTCCACCTTATATAACTCTTTGGAGACACGCTTCGGTTTTTTTTGTGAAGGTTGTTCCTTTGTTTCCTGCGCAAAGACTGTCACCGGCAAGAAAGCGGCGCAAAGTACGATCCCTAAAGCTATATGTACAAGATATCGAATGGCGAAAGATTTTGGCATCTGCAAAATTATGAAATTGCCTGAAAACAGGATGAGCCCGGCAACCATTTATGTATTATTTTTGTCATTATAAAAATCTGAAAATCATTTTGGATGAAAACCCTGACCTCTTCCATCCTGATCGTCACGGTGATGGCAATTTTATTATTCCTGACGGCAGGTTGCAACAAAATCACCGATGATGGCAGCAGCGAATCCGCTTCCATTCAGCAACTGACAGTCGATGAGATGACGGTCGACGGGGCTGATGACGATCTCAGCGACGACCTGAACACCTTTTTTGACGAAGGAGGATACCGTTCCGCATTGATGTTGCCCTGTAATGTGACCGACAGCGTAAGCGTTGAAGGCGACACCATCGTACATACCCTGAAGTATCACGGAGCCAATTGCCAGGGAACCCGGAACAGGACGGGTGTTGTTGTTTTGAAAATGCAGGTTGGCCAGCGATGGAACGTTGCAGGCGCTCAGGTTGTGGCGACGATGAAAAATTTTACCGTTACCCGGGCTTCAAACAACAGGCCGGTAATCCTGAACGGGACGATCACCTACGTCAACCTGGTTGGCGGAAGGGTCAAAGATGTGGGATTAACGGTCGGACAGGTGATCCTCCAGGGCAGAGGCACCTTCTCAGTCACCTTCGATGATCAGTCAACCCATATGTGGCAGATGGCCCGGCAACGGGTTTTTACCGGCTCACCGGGAAACCGCATCATAACCACCACCGGGTTAGGGAGTGACGGAGCATTCGACTTTCTGGTTTTCTGGGGATACAGCCGGGCAGGCACCAAATTCCATTCAAAAATCATTGATGCCATTACCCACAAAGAGGCGTGCAACAAACTTCCCGGCACCGGCACCAAGACCCTGCACCTTCCGGGAGCCAATAACAACACCGTGACCTACGGTTACAACAGCATGAACCAACTTGTAACCGGTTCCGAATGCCCGTCAAAAGCGAAACTTGAGTGGGAGGCTACCGGTTACTCGGGCACCGTTTTTATTGACCTTTAACCGGTCATGCTCCCAACTGCCGGATGGCGTTTCATTCCTTTCAATTACCTTTGCATTTATGACCAGTGCACGTGCAAAATATTTTTCGCATCTTGAAACGATTGTTGCCAACCTCCCGCATAAACCGGGCGTATATCAGTACTTTGATGATAAAAACAAGATCATCTACGTCGGGAAAGCGAAGGACCTGAAAAAACGCGTGAGTTCTTATTTCAACAAGATCAACTCCATAAGCGGCAAGGTGCAGATGCTGGTACGGCGGATCGCCGATATCCGGTATATCGTGGTCGAGACCGAGCAGGATGCCCTACTTCTGGAAAACAACCTGATCAAGAAATATCAGCCGCATTATAATGTAGCGCTTAAGGACGACAAGACCTTCCCCTGGATCTGCATTAAAAATGAACCCTTCCCGCGGATCTTTGCCACCCGTCATGTGATTCGCGACGGATCAGCCTATTTCGGCCCCTATGCCAATGTAAGGCTCATGCACACCCTGCTGGAGCTGACCCGCCAGCTTTACCCGCTGAGAACATGCACCCTGTCGTTGACCACGAAGAACATTGCCGCCGGGAAATTCCGGCTGTGCCTCGAGTACCACATCGGCAATTGCAAGGGACCCTGTCGGGGTCTGCAGGATGAAGCCGATTACGAAAAATCAATCCAGGCTATCCGTGAGATCATCAAGGGGAACATCACCACCGTCTCCAGGCAGTTGCGCGACCTGATGATGGAACTGGCAAGCGCAGAGGAATTTGAAAAAGCGCACCTGGTCAAGGAGAAGCTGTTGCTCCTCGACAAGTACCAGAGCAAGTCGACTGTGGTGAACCCCGCCATCCACAACGTCGATGTTTTTTCGATCATCGCCGAAGGACTCTTTGCCTATGTCAACTATATGAAGGTGATGAATGGCGCCATCATTCAGGTTCATACCCTGGAGTTGCAGAAAAAGCTGGACGAGACGCCGGAAGAGTTGCTTTCGATCGCGATCACCGAGATCAGGCAACGGTTTCAAAGCGAGTCGCCGGAGCTTATTCTGCCTTTTTCACCTGAATTCATCGAACCCGGCGTCACTATTACCATCCCGAAGATCGGTGATAAAAAAAAGCTGCTTGACCTTTCGTTGCGTAATGTAAAATACTACCAACTGGAAAAAGAAAAACAGAAGGAACAGGTCGATCCGGAGCACCGTTCCCGGCGCATTCTCGACACGATGATGAAGGATCTCAGGATGCAGGAACCTCCTGTCCATATCGAATGTTTCGACAATTCCAACATTCAGGGGGATATGCCGGTTGCGGCGATGGTCTGTTTTAAGAATGCCCGGCCCGATAAAAGTGAGTACCGCCATTTCAATATCCGGACGGTTGAAGGGCCCAACGACTTCGCCTCGATGGAGGAGATCATCTACCGCCGCTACAAACGGATGATTGAAGAGCACAAACCGCTCCCGCAACTGATCGTCGTCGATGGCGGAAAGGGGCAGCTCAGCGCAGCGCTGAAGAGCATTGAAAAACTGGGAATTACAGGTAAGATGACCGTTATCGGAATTGCCAAGAAACTGGAAGAGATTTACTATCCCAACGATCCGTTGCCGATGTACCTGGATAAAAAATCGGAAACGCTTCGCATCATTCAGCAGATGCGTGATGAGGCGCACCGGTTCGGTATCACGCACCACCGCCGGAAGCGGGAGAAAGCGACGCTGACGCCCCAGTTGACGGAGATCACGGGCATCGGATACAGTCTGAATCAAAAACTCCTCTGGAAATTCAAGTCGGTTAAAAACATCAAAGCTGCAACCCTGGAGGCATTACAGGAGGTTATCGGGAAGTCGAAAGGAACGATCGTCTATGATCATTTTCATCCTGTGCAAGAGCAGGAGCAAAAAGGCTGACCTGAAACGCCAGTCGGCGATCCCGGCATCCTTACCTCTGGTGGACATAACATTAACACCGGTTTGTAATGAATAAAGCCGGTGTGAAAAGAGATGGACCGTTTTACGGGATCAGGCTCCGATCAAGGCCGAATACTGACCGGCATCGAGAAGGCCTGCAACTTCACCGGGAGTCGTCATCTTGATCCGGACCACCCAGCCTTTTTCATAAGGATCCTTGTTGATGGTTTCGGGATTGGTGGTAAGCAATTCATTGAATTCAAGTATCTCACCGGCCACAGGCATAAACATATCCGAAACGGTCTTTACCGCTTCAATGGTACCGAATGATTCGTGCTTTGCAAGCGTCTCTCCCACGGTTTCCACCTCAACATAAACAATGTCGCCCAATTCATGCTGGGCAAAGTCGGTAATTCCGACCAGGGCCTCTTCACCATCCACTTTCAGCCATTCATGATCCTTCGTGTACTTCAGATTTGCAGGAACGTTCATAGGGGTTTGAATTTAAGTTTTTTTCAAAATTAAACAATTTTTCAGAACCGCCCCCCGAACCGTTAATTTTTTCACATGCCTCCGAACGATGTCAGGCAACAACGGTCATGTTCGATACCTTACTGCGACAGGGTGAACCTCAGCGCGATGCCACCCTTGGTATTGGAGGTGCGGTACTGGTTTGAAACATACGGTGAATTGATCACCTTATCGAAATAGAAACGGACGTTGAACCGGGAACTCAGGTTATAATCGGCAGAAAAGTTGAGTGTCATCACCTGTTGACCGGTGGAGACCTGGTTGATTTCCTGATCAATGCGTCTGAGAACGGTTTTATTCTTACGGATGGAGAAGTCGAGCTTCAGGTTGAGGTCGCTCACGGTCTTGGTTTTCTTTCCCCCTCCCAGGAGCCCCGAGAAATTAAGCCGCAACCCTTTGAACCGGTAGCCCAGACCCACCACAAATTCGTTGCTGGTGATCTCGGTGAGCTGATTGTTGGTAAAGGAAAACGAGATATTTCTGCCACGCTTGAGTTCGACGTTGGCTAACAAACTGTTTACAAATCCCAGATCGATCTTGATCAGCGGGTTGAACTGTTCGGTCACCGAAATCACAGTCATCTGGTTGAGCGGAATGAAGTTCCCGGCATCATCCAGCGCCGAAGGTTGTCCGTCGAATTCGGTGTACTTGATGTTTGAGTTGAAGTTGCCGACGCTATAAGTCGAGATGTAGGCATGTGTCAGGGTGAGGGTTCTCAGAAATGACTTAAAGGCATTCAGCTTGGCCAATCCGTCGTAAGTGATCCGCCAGTTCGGCAAGGGAATTTTTGGGAATACGTTCAATTTTATCTTTGCGGGATCTTTCCCCGAATAGGCAGCCAGGAATGCCATTCCAAGCACTTCCTGGTTACTTTGGCCATATCCCTGCGGGTATCCGGTCGAATCGACAATCCCTCGGGAATTGGGATTCTGAGCGGCAAAGCGTTGTGCGATTTCAATGCGGTACTCCTTCATCCGCTCAAACGTGCTCGATCGTCCGAATTCATCCTCCTTATCAAAGGAGGTCCCGATCATGATGTACGACATCGTAAAGCTTCCCTGATCCCAGGGAGTCATCGGGGATTGCGGAAACTGATGGTCGGCATTGGCACGGTAATATTCCTGATGGGTTTTGGAATATTGTCGGGTTGCATTAATCTCGATCTTAAGATCCCGGATAGGTTCAATACTGATGTTGACCGTCAGATTTTCCGAAAACTTGGTATTGTATGGCAAATTCAGCGTGGTGTCGGTCGTGATCCAATCCCGGTCGACGGCATGCGGCCGGATATCTTTCTGGTCTCCGAAAATGAAGCCGAGCCCAGGGGCATTGTTGCCCCAGTCGTTGCCAAGTGCAACCGGTTCGGGTTTAAAGCCGGGAAGCTGTGTTCCGCTTGCCTGGGTGTAAGTGAATTTTGCGCTCCGGATGCCCATCAGGAAGCGGACGGTACCATCCAGGATGATCTTACCGATATCGGGGCCTTCCTTCTTTTCCTTAATGCTGTCCTGCTTGGCAAGATTCTTATCTTTCTGGACTTTCGGAGGTTCGGGAGGCTTTGATCGGGTAGTACGGGGTGCGTTCTGGTTGAGTTTTTTCAGATAAGGAACCTTGTTGTACAGGGTCACCAGATTCAGCGCCCCATTCAGGGCTTTGGTATTCGAATTCTCAATGGTATTCCCGAATTCATCGCGGATCGAAATGGGTGATGCCATCCACCGGTAAGTGGCCTGATAGCCGGCGTTGAGGGTGATGAAGTCCATGAGAGGTATTTTACCAATCGGGACATCCCAGGTCACATTGAACCCCTGGTTATAATTGGTCATCGTCCCTCCTGAGAAAATCTCACTCCAAACCTGATCCCGGTTTGAACGGTTGATTTCCCCGGGGGGTTCGTTGATGAACGAACTGGCATTGGCGACCAGACTGATCTTGAACGATTTCGAAAAATCATATTTCAGGTCATAGGTTCGGGTCCAATCCCAGCTTTTCACGTAATAAGTCTCCAGGGGAACGATGGCAGCGCTTTTATTCCGGTACTTCCGTTTTGTGAACTCCCGGTTCATGTCGGTACGGAAGGTAAATGATTTCGGAAGATAGTAAAAGTTAAAGTCTTTAATCAGCGCAAGCGCTTTCGTGCTATTCAGGACCTTTGTACTCTTGAAGGGTTGGACATTCTTGGGCTGCGTCGAAAAATTATACCCGATGCCGCCGGCATATTTTTTATGGAGATCATATTCAATATCCACATTCCGCGAATAAATCTCCGAATAACTGTAGCTGATATTGAAGTTCTCGATATCATAGATTCGCGGCTTCCGGTCGGTGGTCCTCTCTTTCCTGACATTCATCAGGTTGAAGTTTTTCCGCTGCGTGTAGGCCTGGGTGATGGCTTTGATTGAATCTTTCTGCTGCTGGGAATCGAAAGCGCCAATTACATCGCTCAGGTACAGGTCGGGATTGAGCGGGTCGTAGCGGGGACTGTTCTGTTGCATTGAGAAATCGAAGTGCATCGGAATCCTGATGCCCGCTTTCGGCGGGAAGAACTTGCCCAATTCCAGATCGGTGTCAACACCCAGGGTCAGCACCGACTCCATGTCGCGCTTGGTCTGCTTCACCTCAATGGTTCCGAAACCCGAACTCATATAACTTCCCGATAGTTGAAGTCTTCCCAGATCGGCCAACTCGAGGGCTACGCGAGCCTGGGCAGCCCATCCTCCCTTTTTGTTGAAGTCGCTCAGCCGCAATTCATCCACCCAGATCTCGGCACATTTGTCCTGTCCATCGTCATCGGGAGTTTGCGGACTTTTCTTGGGATTTCGGATCCCGATCATGATTGCCCTGACATCGCTGATGGTGGGCGATCCCACCACGGTTATCCTGTTAACTCCGTCGTATTCGACATAAGGCACCGATTCGGAAATCTGGCTCCCCGAGTTGCTCCGGGCAACCAGCCGGTTGTACTTGACCTCGACCAATCGTTCCAGGTCAATATCGAAGGCATTGCTCTCAGGCCAGATGGCATCCGGGTCGTCCGACCGGGTTCCCCAAGGAGTAAAGTTCAACGGAATCTCGTACTCGTAATAGTTTTCGGTAAAATCAGAACCCAGCCTCATGATGATAGTCAGGTCGCCCCGCTTCAGATTTTGTGAACGAATCGATTGCTCAGCGTGCACATACATTTTCAGCCGCTTGAACTGACGGAAATCGAAATCGGTTGTCTTATAAGCAGCGCGTGCATCTCCGTCGACGAGGTTACAGACTTTGAACGACATCGACTGTTCGTTCAGCTTTTGCTGGTTGGTCGACCCCCAGTTGGTCTCCCGCTGGATACCCGGAGGCATCACATACGGAATAGGCTGCTTGCTTCCGTTCTCTTCGATGCTCACCGTGGCAATGTCGAATTGGGTAGCATTCTGGTTGTCGTCGTGCAGATATTCACCCGGTGAAAGAAGACTGTAATTGTATTTCCGCCACTCACCACGTGACAGCTCAAGCGATGCGAACCGGCAGACGATCGGACGTTCAAAGTTTTTAAAGAACATACGCATGAATCTGATCGAGTTGAAATCGCTGATATTTCCAATCACTTTGTCGGGGGTCCGGATTGGAATTTTAAACTGATACCATTTTACATCCCCGCGTGTACCGTTGGCCAGTGGGATATCGTACGCATGGTAAATGTTGGTGATGTAATTGGTGCCGACCTTCATTTTTTGACGGTCGAGGTTAACAATATACTGATAGTACCGCTCCTGTTCGCTGAGGGTGTTGTCTTTGTTGATGTCTTCCACATTGGGGAGGGTGGTTCCGGTAATGGAGTATGATTCAGTTGACTGCTCCTGGGTGGCGCTGTTGCCTTCGGGACCGTTGAACATTTTGTAGCGGCTTAGGATACTGCTGAAGTTGGGATCATTGTCGTAGTCGGTCCCTCTGAAGTAATGGAAATTATCGGCCGATGGATCGGTGGAGGCATTTTTATACGCGCCCGAGCTTTGGCCGAAGGTATTGCGGACCCGGGTAATATATCCCGTATCGAAAAAGGAGATTTCATCCACATCGCGAAGGCCGTCATATCCTACATCCTGAAAGGGCCGGGAATCGGGATTGTTGTCGAATGCATCGACTAGCGCCTGGAACCGCGGAACACGGCCCCACATGGTGGTATCGACGTCGGTGATCACCTCGGAAGTCGGCAGTCCGTTCTCGTAACTCTTGCGCCCGTCTCTCAGAATATCCTCAGAGATGTCGCCAAGGTTGAAGTAAAGTTGTCCCGAATTGGTCGAATCATATACAAAGGGATCCATCAGCCAGAATTCGATGTATTGGATATTGGTCGATTCAAAGTCGGTGGTCTCTATCTTCCGCATGACTCCCCCCCACCTTGTTTCAGGATTGGAAAGGGTTCCGTCGACATTAAGTCCTTTAGAAAAACCTGTGGGAGCAACTTCATAGTTATAGGCGCCACGTTCCGAAGGATAGTAGGCCATGTTCAGCACCGAAAGGTTAACCGGAACGCCGTTCAGCGGTTCTTTGTTGGGAAAAATCTCGGTTTCCCAGACCTGACGCACATACTGACCCGAAAGCTCATCATTCGACACATTCGGAGGAACCAGGCTGGTATTTTTATCATAAAACAATGGGTCGATGATATACCAGGCCAGTCTGGCGCGATTGTAGCCATACATCAAACCGGTGCTGGTGGCGCCTTCCGGAAACATCTCCCGGGTGGTCTGGCCCTGGGGTGTGCTGGCCAGGTACCACATAGCCATATTTTTCAGGTCGATGGTCGATTTGGCCCCTTCAAAATCATCAATATAGGTTGTACCTGCCTTCCCGATCGCCTTGGAATGACCCGGAATAAAGTGGGCAAATTCAGCATCAACCGATATCGAAGAGGGCGCCTTGGTCTGGATCAGTGGCAAGGCATCGATGAACCGGGTGATCAGCCTCGACTGGGTCCGGTAGTTCAGATTAAGTCCCCAGATGGTATTCGACATAGGTTCATCGCCATAGTTTACCTTTTGTGTTAGCGGTCTTTCGTTCAGGTTGACGATCGTGGCTCCGATGATAAAATCCTTGTTGATCTTGTAATCGAGATGCGCTCCCATCAGCCTTTTGGTCTGAACGTTGAACATCTCGTTGCTTTCCATCGAAATCTTGATCGGGGTACCGGAATTAAGGATCCCTTCGTTGATGATCCTGACGCGGCCAAGGGTATAGTCAACCGTGTAGTCCACATTTTCCTGAAGCTGAATACCGCCTGCCGTCACCCTGACACTGCCGGGAGGCACATTAAGGGCGTTGAGCGAGATTTCCGACCCGGCCGACGATTTGTAAAAGCCGTCTAATATGAATTTGTTTTTGTCGGGATACTGCTTGGCCATCGACTTGGTCATCGTGTAAAGCGAATCGAAGCAGTATTTATCAGCTAATTCGAGCGACCCCTTGGGATCGGCAGGATCATAGATGGAATCACGCAGGTCGCTTCCGTATGGTTCCAGCACGGTGAAATAGACCCTCCCGTTCGACGATTGTATCGTTCCGCCCATGGTTGCCGCGTTATCGATGAAGTCGAACATCCCGTCGGCAGGCGGATTCTGTTGCATGTTCAGATTATCCCAGTTCAGCACCTGGATCAGGGGACGGCCTTTGATTCGTCCTTCGGAGATGTACGCGGTGGCAACCCCGTTGGAGTTCCCGGTATAGAGCACGTTCAGGGTAAAATCATTGGCCTGTAACTGGTAAGCACCCAAATTATAAACGTTTTTCATCATCAGGTCCCAGGTGGGAAGCTTGGTGTTGATCGAGGTGCTCTTCAACAGCTTCAGCATCAGACATTGCGGGGTAATGATCCCCTGGTCGGAGAATTCACCGACCTGATACACCGCGCTGTCGCCGATCACCTGATACTGATAGGCCACGGCCAGTGTTTGGTCTGAGTTCAACTGGGTATTCAGCGAGATAAAACCGAGTTTTGAATTCAGGGTATATTCCGAAGGCAGCAGTTTACGGGCGTTTTCAACCTTTTCAAAGTCCTCGCCGGCAATCATGTAAAACGGGGCGCTCTTCAGGTACCCTGCAACCGTATTGATATTCCGCATCACAACCGTATCGGCAGGAGTGGGCATCAAAACTTTGTACAGGTTGTTGGCACTGTTAGTAGGATAGCGTCGTGTGGGATCGCCGGTAAAAAGCCGGGTATTGTATGGCTTCGGTTCGCCGATATCCATCAGGGCTACAATGTTGCGGTTTTCCGAAACGGCGGCTCCGATATTGGTGATCCATACCTCCACTTTAATGATGTTGATGCTGGAGGTCACAATCGGCAGTTTCCTCAGCGACTCTTTATATTTGCTGCGAAATGCCTGCGACAGAAAAAAGTGTTTGTTGTCTTCGTATTCGTCAGCCCTGATCTTCACGTGGGTAGTCTGGGCGTTGCCCTCAACTGTGATTTCTTTGTTTTCGCTCTTTTGCTGCGAATAAAGGGCAGTCACGGTCAGCCTCCCGAACCGCAGTTTGGTCTTGATCCCGAAGAGACTCTCCGTGCCGTGGATCAGGGAGGTGCTGAGCGGCAGGTTCACATCACCCGCCTCAATGAGTTGAATGATATCATCCTCCTTGCCTTCGTATTTCAATTTCAGCTTGTTCTCGAACTCGAAAGTAGCCTCGGTGTTGTAGTTGACCTTGAACTCAATCTTGTCACCGATCTTCGCGATCACATTCATCTGGATCCGTTCATCGAAATCGAAATTGGTCTGCCGTCGTTGCCGGGTGTTGAGCATGGGATCATCGCGGCGGTTTGATACGAGTCCGAAGTTGATCTCAGCCGACCCCTGGGGGCGTATATCCACAGTATTATTTCCGAAAATGGTTTCAAAAACCTTGCCGGGGATCACGATCTTGGGAATGAGGCCTTTGGCGTTATCCATGGTAGCTGTGGCAGCCCGTTCCTGCCAGTAATCGTCGATCATCGACTGAAGATCCCGGTTCTGGAACTCATCGAACGAGAGGGTGGTCGGGATCCGGTACCGGGTATCGCCAACTTTGTAAGAATAGTAATATTGACGCGTCAGAGGGTCATATTCGATGGTCGTTTTCAGGTTGGAGGGATTGTTCAGGTAGAGCGGGTGCTCGCTGCCGGAACCGGGAACGACCATCTCATCATTAAATGGATAGCGAAGAGGTACGGTATCGCCCGGCTTCAGAGTGTCGGGGGGAGCTATAAGAGTCAAAGGCAGTCCATAGCCACCAGGCGTCTCACCGGAAAAAACCGGGATACGAATGATAACCAGGACGGCCAGGCAGATAAGACAGTATAAATAGTATTTCTTCACTCAGTTTTTAAGGTGACTTTAACGCTGCGACCGGCATGCTATAGTATTTTCAGCGCATGCTTGATCAGTTGTTCCACTGTCAGACCTGTGCCTTCCGTTTCGATGATTTTATTCAATGCTTTTTCGGCAAGCATCTTTGGGAAGCCCAGAATGATCAAACCTGATAACGCTTCTTCCTTCCCGGTATTGTGCAAAATCCCGGATTTTTCATGGGGTATCAGCTCTTTCGAAACCTTGCTTTTCAGATCGATGATGATCCGCTGCGCCGTCTTTGCCCCGATCCCCTTGATTCGCTGTAAAAGGGCGGCATCGCCGTTCGCGATGGCTTCCGTGAGCTCTGCCGGCGAAAGGGACGAGAGAATGATGCGGGCCGTACTGACCCCGACACCCGAAACACTGATCAAATGCCGGAATAATTCGCGCTCACCGGGGTCGGCAAAACCATAAATCTGCATATCATCCTCTTTGACCACCAGATGGGTAAAGATCGTACACTCGCCCTCCTCCATGATCTTGCCATAAGTATTGATTGAAATGTGGATCAGATAACCGATCCCGTTGTTTTCGATCACCGCGTACGCGGGATTTTTTTCAATCAGCTTTCCGCGGATATATTCATACATAGTTATACCTACTTAACTTTATGATTTATGGATTTCCGGAAAAAAGTGCAAAGGTAAAAAAAAACAGCGAAAAGTTATTTCAGCAGTTTATAATCCCGCAGCGACTGTTCCAATTCTCTGAGCGATACAGGCTTCGCGAGAATCTTCTTTTCCCGGTCGAGCAGGAACATGGTGGGCGTCGCGTAGATGTTGTAATCGTCGGCCATCTGGCCTGAAAAACCTTTCAGGTCTGATACATTGATCCAGTTCAGCTTTTCCTCCCTGACAAACCGGGTCCATTCGCTCCGGCTGGTATCGATGGAGATGGCGACCACCTCAAATCTTTTTGGATTCTGTAAGTTATAGATTTCTTTTAACCGGGGCATCATGGTGGCACAGTGGGAACATTGGGTAGCCCAGAAGACCAACAGGGTGTATTCGGAATTCAGGGTGGAGAGTTTTACCGGTTTCCCTTTTGGATCGGTCGATTCAAGATCGGGCGCCGTCTTGCCAATGGCGATTTTTTTAAAAGTCTCCAGTTTCTTCTGAAGCGCTGTCTTGCGCTGTTGATCCTCACACGAGAAGGGATCCTGGAAATTATCGGCAATGTAAGTGATCACCTCATCGAAATGATATTTGTCGAAACCACCCACCACGTAATCAAGCAGGAATTTGTAAGTGTCGGGGCTCACCGATGCGGCTCCCAGCATGATCGTCACTGCTTTGATGAACTCAGCCTCTAATTGTTTCTGGGGTAACCGGTTGTTGCTGTACAGAGCCAAATATGAAATGGCTTTATTGGCGAAAGCCGGACTGCGAAGAAGGGCGGTATCCGTGAAATCGACCTTGTCGAAATAGTGTTGTTTCAGATAGTTCAGCCGGTCGTCACGCAGCATGGAGGAAGGGAGGAACGGGGATTGGTAGGTTTTAGCCATGCGAAGGGCAAAAAAGTTCGGATAGAGGGTGGCGAGTGAATCGACAACGCGTTGTTGTTCCTTTTGGATACGCTCCATCTCTTGGGTTACCGAAATATAAAAGGAATCCTTCAGCGGATAGTAATCGATGACCGGAACCAGCAGTTGCAGCCGCTCCTGGTTGATGGCGTCAAGCTTTGAATACTCGCGGTATATCAGATTTTCAACCGATGAAAGAATCCGCAGACTGTCGGCAGGATGCGTGGCATCGGTATAGAACCGGACATTCTCTTTTTCCCGGTTCCAGATGAGATCCAGGTAGCCTTCTTTGCTCCATTTAACGCGGTACATCCCCGGAAGTCTTCCTTCAAGCCTGAAAAGTATATGTCCCGCCGAATCGCTCCGTACCGAATCGACCACGGTCACCTTTTCTCCGTAAACAGCGGCAAGATCAACGCGCTGACCGGCCGATCCATTGATCACGCCTTCAAAATAACCCTGAGCATTCAACCCCAGAGAAATCAAAACAAAGAACAAAGTCGCTGCAACTCTCATATTCAGAAATGAAAAACTAAAACTTCAAGATTTCCCGTCCAACTCTTCGTCCAACTCTTCGTCCAACTCTTCGTCCGCTCTTCGTCCGCTCTTCGTTTAACTCTTCGTCCACCCCGTTACCTCTTCTTGGCCATCTTTTTCGCACCGGTAGGGGGTCCAAGAAGCTCTCCGAGTTTATTCAACAACTCATCTCCACGAAGATTCCTCGCAATAATTCTTAGGTCCTTGTCTAACAAAACATTAGCCGGGATGGAATTGATCCCGTAAAGTTTACCCGCTGCGTTGCCCCATCCTTTGAGGTCGGAGACCTGGGTCCAGGTCAGCTTGTCATCCCTGATCGCCTTCAGCCATTTTTCACGGTTCTGGTCAAATGAACAGCCTAAAATGGTGAAATCGGATGACTTGTACATCTGGTATGCCTTGACTACATTGGGATTCTCGGCGCGACAGGGTCCGCACCACGAAGCCCAAAAATCAACCAGTACAATTTTCCCCTTGAGCAGCGAGAGGGCAACCGGAAATCCGGTCGTATCGTTCATTGTAAAGTCGGGAGCAATCTGGCCAACCGCGACACTTTTGAGAATTTCGATCCGTTTGTTCAGCGTCTGCATGTACTGCGAACCGTTCAGACTGGTATCCATGACAGCCGTGATATCCTGCAGGTCTTCCAGCTCAAACTGCCAACTGTTGCGCATGATCAGGTACGGCGATACCACCGTTTTGTTGTTGGTCTTGGCAAAGGTGATCAGTTGTTTCTTCAGTTCCTGATCGAGTTCGTCCGACAACGAATCGGTCAGCTTCATGGTGGCCGAATCATTGATCTCACGGGCTTTTTTCCATTCTTTATACACCTCTTCCATCCTTTTGTTGATGGATTCGTTGATGGTGACATATTGCTGGTAAACTGCATGGGAACCGGAACCGGTAACCGTTGATTTTTCAAGGCTATCGGGATAGATTTCCATCTTTATCCTTGCATTTTCAACGAAAACAGGCACGAAGACCTGCTTTTCCGGGAACGACAGGTGCCACATCTCCGGAAGTCCGATCTTTCCCCTGAAGGAAAACCGGCCCTTGTCGAGTTTAACCGAATCTACATTGATCCACTGGTCAACATCGTAACGTTGAAGATAAACGAACCCGGTGTCAACACCGTGAATGATTCCTTTCAGGGTATATTCGTCTTTAGGTCCACTGCAGGAGACAAGAACCGTCCCTATCAGGAAAAGAAACAGGAGCTTTTTCATTGGTATATAAGTTGATTTAAAGCGCTTCGGGTAAGCCGATAACCCTTGTTTTTCAGTTACAAAGGTAGAGATATTTCCGGATTAAATAAAATCTCTATTTTTACATGGTAAATAGAGACTCCATGATGACTTTCCGGTTTTCGCTTTCTGTGGTATTTGTCACGGCATTGGCGCTGCATGTGTGTGCTCAGCAAACCCCGCTGTATCCACCGGCCCGTTACGATCTTTCTAAGGTTCCCGTACTCTATACGGTCGGGTATGCACACCTGGATACCGAATGGCGGTGGGATTATGACGAAACCATCAATGTATTCCTGAAAAACACGCTGGACGATAATTTCCAGCGCTTTGAAAAGTTCAAACCCTATCTTTTCACTTTTTCCGGAGCTCGCCGTTACAGGATGATGAAGGAATACTATCCGACCAAGTATGAAACCCTTAAAAAGTATGTTGCCCAAGGCCGGTGGAATGTGGGCGGATCCTCCGTCGATGAGTGCGATGTAAATGTGCCATCGCCCGAATCGGTGATCCGCCAGGTATTGTATGGAAACCGATATTTTGAAGCGGAATTCGGTAAAAAAAGCATCGATTTCCTGCTCCCTGATTGTTTCGGATTTCAGGCACATCTTCCCTCTGCCCTGGCACATGCGGGCATAGCAGGTTTTTCAACACAGAAACTTTCGTGGGGCTCTGCTACCGGAATACCTTTCAATATCGGCAACTGGACCGGGCCCGATGGCAAAGGTGTGGTGGCTGCCCTCAACGCAACCGATTATACCGGACGCATCCCGTTTCGACTTGACACCTCCGGCTACTGGTCGGGACGAATCCAGGAAAATGGCAGGAAGTACGGTGTGTTTGCCGACTATCGTTATTACGGGGTAGGCGATGTGGGCGGCGCCCCGCGATTGGAAGATATTACCAATGCGGTAGGAAGTCTGAATCAACCCGATTCCCGGTTTCAGGTTTATCTTTGCACCTCCGACCAGTTGTTCCGCGATCTCACACCGGATCAGAAAAAACAGCTTCCCGAGTACACCGGCGACCTCCTGCTGACTGAACATTCGTCGGGTTCGCTCACCTCGCAAGCTTACATGAAACGTTGGAACCGGAAGAATGAACAACTTGCCTCAGCCACGGAACCTATCGCGGTCATGGCCGACTGGTTAGGCAGCCTCAGATATCCCTTCCGGACCCTGAACGAAGCGTGGTGGCTGGTGCTGGGAAGTCAGATGCATGACATCCTTCCCGGAACATGTATCCCGAAAGCTTATGAATATGCCTGGAACGATGAGGTGATCGCCCTGAATCAGTTTGCTTCGACCTTCAAGGCATCTGCCGGTGGCGTGATCCGCGCCATGAATACCATGGTCACTGGAACGGCCCTTGTCATCTGCAATCCTCTTGCTATCGCCCGCACCGATGTAGTCGAAGCCGAAATCAACTATCCTGATGGTGCTCCGAAATTTCTCAAATTGCTGAACGAAAACAATGAGGAAATTCCCCTGCAGGTTAACCTCCTTTCGCGCGACCGGGTAAAAATCCTGTTTAATGCCACACTGCCTCCTTTTGGGTTTGTATGCTATGATCTTCAACCCGTCAAAGAAAAACCCGTTACCAAAACCACCCTGAGCATATCTAAAACCAGGATCGAAAATGAATTTTTAAAAGTTACGATCAATGCCAATGGCGACATCGCCTCCATCATCGATAAAAGGTTAGGAAAAGAACTCCTTTCGGGGCCATCGCGGCTTGAATTTCTTAAAGAGCATCCGGCATACTGGCCTGCCTGGAATATGGATTGGAACGACCGCAAGCAACCTCCCATCGACTATGTCAGAGAAAATCCGGCCATCACCGTCGAAGAATCGGGTCCGGTTCGGGTCAGCCTGAAAATTGTCAGGTCTGCCAGAAATTCTGTCTTCACCCAGTTTATCCGACTCTCGACCGGTTCGGAACAGGTCATTGTGAAAAACCATATCGACTGGCAATCCCGGGGAGTCAGCCTGAAAGCATGCTTCCCGCTGACCGCTTCCAATAACGTTGCAAACTATAATTTAGGGCTCGGCGTCGCTGAACGGAACAACAACCATGAAAAAAAGTATGAGGTCCCCTCCCGTGAATGGTTTGATCTGACCGATAAATCAGGTAGTTTCGGGGTATCGATAGTAGAGGATTGCAAATTCGGATCCGACAAACCCAATGATAAAACGCTCCGTCTTACCCTGTTGTACACCCCGGTCACCAATTTTTATCACGATCAGTCAACGCAAGACTGGGGAATACATGATATTACCTATGGAATTTATAGTCACAAGGGGGATTGGCGTACAGGACTTACCGAATGGCAAGCCCGTAAGTTAAACCAGCCTCCGGTCGCGTTCCAGTCACGAAACCATCCGGGTCCGCTGGGCAGAAGTTTCTCTTTCGCCCGTATTTCAGCTCCGAATGTTGATATCAGGGCCATCAAGAAAGCTGAAAACGGAAATGAAATCGTGATCAGGATTCAGGAACTTACCGGGAAACCGATCGGCAATGTAGAAATCGCCTTTGCCTCGAAGGTACTCGTAGCCCGTGAAGTAGACGGTCAGGAACAGACTGTCGGTGAAGCGGTTATAAAAAACGGAAAGGTGGTCACCGACCTTGGAAAATTCGGCATCCGGAGCTTTGCCCTGCGGCTGGAACCGCCTGCGGATAAAATGAAAGAACCCACCAATATTAAGCTTCCAATCCCCTATGACCTTGATGTAGTCAGCAGTGAGAAAAACGGGAAAAACGGGGCTTTCGATACCAAAGGCACATCCATTCCCGGAGCACTGTTTCCGGATGCGCTGGTGGTTGATGGCGTTGAATTCGCAATGGGACCAAAGATCGATGGAAAAAACAATGTGATGACCTGCCGCGGTCAGAAAATCAGCCTTCCCAAAAGCGGTAACTACAACCACCTTTACCTGCTTGCTGCCGCAGTGACCGATACCACCGGTATCTTCAAGGTAGGAGGCAACAAGACCATCTTGAAGGTCCAGGCTTGGAACGGAAATATTGGACAGTTTGACAACCGGCAATGGGACAAGTTTGAACGTATCAAAGGACTTGATAAAGGTTTTATTAAGCGCGACCAGATAGCCTGGTTCGCTACGCATCTCCGGCGCGATACGGTTAATCTGGCCCACCGGTACGGATATATTTTCAAGTACGCGATTGAGGCCGGACCTGCAAGCGGTACGCTGCAGCTACCCGACAACCCATCGATCCGGATTTTTGCCATCACCGCATCCGACCATCCTTTCGATCAAATTGAACCAGTACAAGCGCTCTATGATGATTTCACCCAGCGAAACACGATGACACTGGCGCTGCCAGCCAGTTACGTCGATGAAGACATGACCGCAACGGTCCGGGTCTCCTTCTTCAGGAAAAGGCGCCTGACCGAACTGCCCGCCCGTCTTACCATGAAAGATTATGCCGATCTGCATCAGCCGAACGGCGTTACGGTTAAATACTATTTTTCCGGCACCGACAGCGCGTTCAATACGTCGCGCTTGCCTGGAAACGACGGTAACATCCGGATTGAGAACGGGATGACTGTGCCTGCGGTCAATGATGGCATGTACGACCTGCTTCCGGCTGATTCTCTCAACGAAAAGTGGTCGGAACGGGGAGAAGGAAGAATATTAATGGATCTGCAACAGGAGATCGAACTGGACAGCCTCCATCTTTTTGTCGCGCAAAATGTTAAACGGGGAGGCCAGTCGTTTTCCATGTGGGGTGGAAAGGCAAATGTAAATCCCATAACTACCGGAAATCCGGTATCAGCCGGGTGGGAGTTCATTGGTTATATGAAACCTGAAGATATCTGGGGTAATGCCATTGGACTCTATACGGTTAAGTTCAAGAAAGACCAACCCTGTCATTACAGGCATCTGATGTGGATCAGCGAGGATTCACCTCACGGGCCTTATTATTTCAGAGAAGTTGATGTATTTGAAAAGCAAAAGTAACAGGTAAAGACACAGTTTTAAATGGCCAAAGACCGAACATCGGAAGAGAAACCCGGTGATCTGTCCGAAATTCCGGAACGAATCAGAAGGTACTGCGCATACCAGGAACGGTGTACAGATGAAGTCGAGAAAAAGCTGAAGGAGTGGAGCCTCCCGGAACAAAAAATTCACGGGATGATCGGCAGTCTCCGGAAGGAAGGATTTCTCGACGACGAACGATTTCTGCGTAGCTTTGTCGGCGGAAAACTGAGGATAAACCATTGGGGTAAGATCCGGATCAGGTACGAACTCAGATGCAGGAATATTCCCGCAAACCTTATCGAATCAGCCCTGAATGAGATCAACCCGGAAACCTACCGCGATATCATTAAAATGCTGGTCGTGAAAAAAAGAAAAGAGATCATGGGAAGAAAAGCGCAGGATTCGCGGCAAAAAATTCTCAACTTTGTGGTCGGGAAAGGATTTGAGTTTGAGGAGGTACGGCAGGTCATGACTGACCTGGAACAGAATGAAGATGAAGAGAGAAATCATAAAAAAGTTTAAACCATGGTGATACTGGAGCAGATACGGGATCTTCAGACAAGGCTGGAAGCCTTGAGGAGGTATCTTTGACATTGATGTAAAACTATCTCAGATCCAGGAGGAGGAGGCTTTGACTCAGGCTCCCGATTTCTGGAACAACCCGAAAGCAGCAGAGCAGGCGTTGCGGACAATCCGCGATAAGAAAAACTGGACCGATGCATACGAAAAAACTCGTTCGTCGTACGATGACCTGATGGTGATGTGGGAATTCTATATCCACGGGGAAGCCTCCGAAAACGATGTCGGGAGCCATTACCAGGAAACCCTCGAGCTGGTCGAAAATCTGGAATTCCGTAACATGTTGAGTGGAGAGGAGGATAAACTCGGGGCCATCGTTCAGATCAACTCGGGCGCCGGCGGTACCGAGAGCCAGGATTGGGCCCAGATGCTTATGCGGATGTACATCCGGTATGGTGAAAGAAATAGTTTTAAGGTATCGGAAGTCGATTATCAGGAGGGTGATGTTGCCGGCATCAAACAGGTGACTCTTGAATTCGACGGGGAGTATGCTTATGGGTATCTTAAGGGAGAAAACGGCGTTCACCGCCTGGTCAGGCTGTCGCCTTTTGATTCCAACCACAAACGGCACACCTCATTCGCTTCGGTGTATGCCTATCCCATTATCAACGACGACATCGTGATAGAGATCAATCCGGCCGAAATCACCTGGGATACCTTCAGAAGCAGCGGGCCGGGCGGACAAAATGTCAACAAGGTGGAGACCGCGGTCCGGCTGAAACACGAACCAACAGGCATCATCATCGAATGTCAGGAGACCCGCTCCCAGGGACAAAACCGTGAAAAAGCGCTGAAACTCCTGAAGTCGCAACTTTACGAGATAGAACTCCGGAAGAAAAGGGAGAAGATCGCAGCCATCGAGAGCAATAAGAAAAAGATCGAATGGGGAAGCCAGATCCGGAGTTATGTGCTGCATCCCTATAAAATGGTGAAAGATCTGCGTACCGGCGTTGAAACCAGCGATACCCAGGGTGTCCTCGACGGTGACCTCACCGACTTCATCAAAGCTTACCTGATGGAATTTGGGAATGCTTGAAATCCCATCATTCAAAATATAAAATCATAAAACTGATAGATTCACATGCTGACGATCTTCCACAATCCTTCCTGTAAAAAATCACGTGCCGGATTACAGTATCTGAAAGAATCGGGACGCAACTACACGGTAGTGGAATACCTGAAGCACCCGATTCCCGAACAGGTGATTGAACGGCTGCTGGTCAAGCTTAATCTAAAGCCACACGAACTGATCCGCACCCAAGAGGAGTATTACAAGAGACATATCAGGGGGAAACATTTTGAGGATCATGAACTCATCCGGATCCTGTTCGAGAATCCGAAACTGCTCCGGAGGCCGGTGGTTGAAGGGAAATTCAGGGCGGTGATAGCCGATCCGGCCGAAAACATTGATCTGATCAGGGAGTGAACCGGACTGCGAATCCGGAAGTGAATGAACATTCAATCTTAAACCTTTACTATATGACCACACGTATCGAAAAAGACTCTATGGGACCTATTGAGGTGCCCATGGATAAATACTGGGGTGCACAAACCCAGCGTTCTTTTACCAATTTCAGGATCGGTGAATCGGGTTCGATGCCCAGGGAGGTGATCCGGGGAATGGCCATACTTAAAAAAGCTGCTGCCATAGTCAATGCCGACCTCGGTGTTCTTTTGGCGGAGAAAAAAGATCTCATTGTACAGGTTTGTGATGAAATCCTCGACGGGAAGCTCGACGATCAGTTTCCCCTCGTCATCTGGCAGACCGGTTCAGGCACCCAGACCAATATGAACCTGAACGAGGTGATAGCCAACCGGGCGCATGTCCTGCACGGCGGGGTGTTGGGAAGCGGTGAAAAGACCTTCATCCATCCGAACGATGATGTCAATAAATCCCAGTCATCGAACGATACTTTTCCTGCTGCCATGAGCATTGCAGCCTACACCGTGGTGACCGGAACCACGATCCCCGGGGTGGAGCTTTTGAAAAATACGCTGGCAAAAAAATCGGATGCTTTCAAGGAAATCGTCAAGACAGGCAGAACCCACCTGATGGATGCGACCCCGCTGACCCTCGGACAGGAGTTTTCGGGTTATGTATCGCAATTGGATCACGGACTGAAAGCGTTGAAAAACACCCTCCCCCATTTATCGGAGCTCGCATTAGGCGGGACGGCAGTGGGCACCGGGCTGAATGCCCCGAAAAATTATGATGTCCTGGTCGCCCGTAAAATTGCGGAACTCACCGGATTGCCGTTCATAACCGCCCCGAACAAATTCGAATCCCTTTCAGCGCATGATGCCATGGTTGAGACCTCAGGCGCCCTGAAAACATTGGCGGTAAGTATGATGCATATAGCCTCCAATATCCGCCTCTTAGCCTCCGGCCCGCGATGTGGTATCGGAGAAATCATGCTCCCCGAAAATGAACCGGGATCAAGCATCATGCCCGGGAAGGTCAATCCCACCCAGCCCGAAGCCATGACCATGGTCTGCGCCCAGGTATTAGGAAACGACGTGGCCATCAACATCGGCGGAATGAACGGACATTTTCAGCTCAACGTCTTCAAACCCCTGATCATCGCTAATCTCCTGCAGTCGGCCCGACTGATCGGCGACGTATGTGTGTCGTTCAGCGACCATTGCGCTGTCGGGATCGAACCCAACCTTGCCACCATCAATAAAAATCTGGAAAACAGCCTGATGCTGGTGACTGCCCTTAATCCGATCATCGGTTACGACAACGCAGCGAAAATTGCAAAGAAAGCCCATCAGGAACATAAGACTCTCAGGGAAGCCGCGATGGAGACCGGTCTGATCTCGGAAGAGGATTTCAACCGGGCCGTGGATCCGAAAAAAATGGTCGGACCAAAATAGAATTTTTCCCGATTTAAACCATCAGGGTATGAAAACTGTTTCACCAGGATTGCTCCTGATACTCCTTTGTTGCGGATTTCAGGCAAATGCCGTAAGCGCTGACGGCCTCCAAATTCTAGATGCCGGGTCGGCCGGGACCGTAAAAATACCCACTTTAATGTTACTTTCGGCCGTATTCATTCTCATGCTGGTCATCATTCTGATCATTAATAACCAGCGAAAGAAGAAGATCACCCGTGAATTGGCCAGGCAAAATGAGATCATCAGCAATCATAAAGCAAACCTGTCGGTTGCCTTTGATATGCTCCGGCACCGGGAAAAGGAACTTATCGATACCAACCGCTCAAAGGATGTGTTTTTCTCCATCATTGCCCATGACCTGAAAAGTCCCTTCAACGCACTGCTCGGATTTTCCAACTTGTTAAAGGATGAGTACGATTCCTTCACCCAGGAAGAGGTCAGAAAATTCATCGGGAACATCGCTGATTCGGCTGAGAATATTTACCGGCTTGTCGAAAACCTGTTAGCCTGGAGCAGAACTCAGACAAACCGTATCACAATCAGCCCGGCGCGCATCGACCTCAATGAGACAATCCGCGTTACGATTAATTCACTGATGCCACTGATCCATAAGAAACTCATCACCGTTCGCCATAATTCCGAAAAAAACCTGATGGTTTCAACCGATCCGGGAATGATCGATTTCGTGATCCGTAACCTGCTCTCCAACGCCATCAAATATGTCCACTCTGGCGGAGAGATCATTATCGATCAGGAACTGCTGCCACAAAAGGCAAGGATTTCTGTTATTGACAATGGCGTGGGAATTCCGTCCGAAAATCTATCGAAACTCTTCAGGATCGACGGAAAGGTTAAGACCCCGGGTACCGATCATGAGACCGGCACCGGTTTGGGGTTGATCATTTGCAAGGATTTCCTCGAAAAATTAGGCGGAGATATCCGGGTCGAAAGCACTGAAGGAACAGGCACCACGGTCTTTTTCACGGTACCGACCCAATATGTAAAGCCGGTTATTTGACACTGACCGTGTCGGGAGTCTTCCCGGTTTCCCTTGATTTCAGGACCAGGTTCATGGCTTCTTCCCGGATCAGATCCTCCAATGGAACCTTCTCTTTGGCCGACTTTTTTTCCAGAAAATCAAGGTACTGCCTGTCGCTGCGAATAAGTTTCAGGAAGTAGGCAAGGGTATCGGTTTTGGCCGGATCGGCACCGCTTTTTTTCACTGGAGGATTGAAGATCATCTCCTTATTCAGATCGATCATCCTGAAGATGAATGCTTTCCTCACCGTATCACTTCCCCTTAAAATATAAATGGTGTCGGAGGGCACGATCAGATCGAAAAGGCCCCCGTATAGATTTACGGGATCTTCAAAGTCGTCGCTCAATGCAATGTACCAGGCATCGTTTCCGGGCGCCAAATTTCCATTTATCTTATTTATCCAGTGATATTTATGAATTCGTTCCAAGGAGCCTATGGCATACACGGGAAGATGTGTCCGGCGACCTAAGTAATATTCGAAGTTGGCAGCAGGAAACCATCTGAAGGTGATGAGCGGGGCATTTTTGTCCATCAGAAAATGATCCTCATCCCACTTCTTCAGGGGTTCAAACTTTTCGCCCAACTGATCCCATCCGTAAAGGTCGAGAGAAACATCGTCAATTTTCATCTTCCGCAAGGGAATCCAACCCCAGCGAACCTGTCCGACCGCTAAAATCAAAACAGTCGACAGCAATATCAGGGCGACAGCAACCGGAAATGGAATCAATCGTTTCATGGATCCCTTCAGTGAAGGTTCCGAAAGCCAGGAGGCAGCTAATACCAAAAGTCCCAAGTATCCGGGACCCGTCCAATGCGGGAGAGTGCTTCGGAACAGCGAAAATGCGGTGAATACCAGGATGAGCGGTAAACTTGTCCACAACAGGATTTGTCGTGAAGATGCGCTGATGAAATGCCTCCGGCGCACTACTGCGAAAAGCGAAACAAGAATCAGGATTACATTAACCGGATTGTTGTAAAAAAACTGTCCAGCGATTTCCGTGAGGAAATATTGGGGCTGTAATCCCGATTCGGTGATCCCGACGCGATTTTCATGGAAGGTAAAGCTGATGAAATCATTCTCCATATTCCAGAAAATGACTGGCAAAAAAAGCAGCGCCGATAAAAGCAGACAGCCCCAGGTTTCTTTTGCCAGCAACCATTTCCGGTTATAAATGAGGAGGTACATCACCATACCGAAAAGAAGAAAAACAGAATGGTATTTCGACAGCAGGGCCAGTCCGGCCGTCGCGCCCGCTAAAAAGAGGAGGTTCCGGCTGCGTTGAGAGCGATCGGGATCGGGTAGCGACTTCAGAAAAAGGTAAAGGGTAAGAAGCCAGAAAAAAACTTGTGGTGTATCGGGTAAAATAAAGATGCCGCTGAGGATGAACCCGTAAAATGAGGCAGTGTAAAGCAAGGCGGCATAAAGTCCGGTCAGGTGATTTTTTACGGTCAGCCCGATCAGAAACATCAGATACGTACTCAGGGTTCCCAGCACAACGGAACCGAGCCTTACAAAGAACTCGCCTTCGAAATTGAGGTTTAACGTAAAAGCGTCGATCAGGAAGCCGACCATGGGAGGATGGTCGAAATGGCTCATGGCCGGGTATTTCGCGTAGGTCCAGTAATAAACCTCGTCGTTCCCCAACTCAATAAAGCCAGCAATAAAACCTCTGATCAGGGCCGAAACCGCGAGGAGTACAAAAAGAGTAACGTATATCTTTCGTTTGGATGGCATTGTGTTCTCAGAACAGATAAAGCAGGATCAAGTCATTACAAAGCAACTGCGAAATAACGAAAATTTGATGATTTTCAGTCTACCGAAAATCCCGGGCCTTTCTAAAAAAAGCTAAAGAGGAGTTTGATGTTTAAAAATACGACCAGGCTTCCGATGACCAGCAGGATAAAAGTAGTATGACCCTTATTGACATATTTCCCCATCACTTTTTTTGAAGAGGTCAGAAAAATCTGAAGGAAGATGGTGAAAGGCAACTGGATGCTCAGCACCATCTGCGAGATGATCAGTCCACGGTAAGGATCTGAAACCATAAAGATGATCAGCAGGGCGACGGTCAGCGAAAGAAGCACCCCCAGCCGCGAATGGTTGTCGCGGATATCGTAAGGTTCTCCGAAAAGCCCGGCAAAGATCGATCCGCCGGCCATTCCCGAAGTGATGGTGCTGGCGATACCGGCGCACAACAAGGCCACTGCAAAGATGGTTCCGGCATTGGAGCCGAGGAGGGGCTGCAGGATCTCCTTGGCCTGCTGAAGTGCCGTGACTTCGATCTGGTTGGAAAAAAATGCCGAGGCGGCCAAAAGGATCATGGCACTGTTGATGGCCCACCCGATCAGCATGGAAAAGAGCGTGTCGAAGAGCTCATAATCCATTTGGCGTTTAATCACCTTATCATCTTCCAGGTTCCATTGCCGGCTCTGGATCACCTCTGAGTGAAGGAACAGGTTGTGTGGCATAACGACAGCGCCCAGCACACTCATGACAACGATCATGGAACCCTCGGGCAGGGAGGGTTTTACCCACCCCACTCCTGCCCTGACCCAATCGATATCGGTTAGTGACAATTCATAAAGGAACGATAGTCCGATAATGGAAACGAATGCGATGATAAACTTTTCGATCTTACGGTAGGAATTGGTAAATACCATGATGACCACGAAGAGGAAGGCGAGGAAGGCTCCGGCAGGGATCGGTATATCGAACAGCATGTTCAGGGCGATGGCAGCGCCTAAAATCTCGGCTAATGAAGTGGAGACCGAGGCTCCCATGGCTGAAATCAGGATAGTTTTGGAAACCCAGCCGGGTGTGTGAAGCGTCGCCGCTTCCGAAAGACACAGCCCGGTGGCGATGCCGAGGTGGGCAACATTGTGCTGAAGGATGATGAGCATGATGGTCGAAAGAGTCACCATCCACAATAGATCGTAACCATAGTCCGATCCCGCGGCGATGTTTGAGGCCCAGTTACCCGGATCGATGAATCCCACGGTCACGAGCAACCCGGGTCCGATGTACTTTAGAATATCCCGTGCACCGAACCCGGGTTTGTGGTCATGGCGTTTTAAATCTTTTAAAAAATCAAAGATCATCCTTCCAGGAACGCTACTCTTTCTCGAAACCCCATTTCCAGGCGAAGGCAGCCAGGATGGCGCCCACGATCGGGGCAACGATAAACAGCCAGAGCTGGACTAAAGCTTTTCCACCGGCAAAAATGGCAGGTCCCAGGCTGCGTGCGGGATTTACTGATGTGCCAGTCACAGGGATTGTCACCAGATGGATCAGCATCAGCGTTACCCCGATGGCAAGGCCTGCCATTGCGCCATTACCATATTTGGAAGTCACTGCAAGAATCACGAACAGGAAGAGGAAGGTCATCACCATTTCGATGACAAAAGCGCTCAGGGTATCATAACCACCAAGATAACCCTCACCCCATCCATTGGACCCCAGCGCCCATTCACCCATCTGAAAATCGGGTCGCCCTACCAGGATCAAATAAAGTACTCCGGCCCCAAGAAGGGCGCCAATACACTGTGAAATAATGTAGCCGATCGCATCTTTGACCTCCATTTTCCCGGCCACTAAAACTCCGATGGTCACGGCAGGATTGATATGGCACCCCGAAATGCCTCCAATGGCATAAGCCATGGCGACGACTGCAAACCCAAATGCAATCGCAATACCCAGCAATCCTACCCCGCTCGGACCAGTCTGACTGATTCCGGCAATGACGGCTGCTCCGCAGCCAAACAGCACCAGGCTGAAGGTGCCGATTAACTCAGCTAAATACTTTTTCATGGTCTTGTTTTTATTGATTGTATCAAAAATAATCAAAAAAAAAGGAAGTCCCTAAAAATTTCATATATTTACATGTTCTAACGATAATCCACCAAAACAAACCTAACCATGAAAAAGATCATTTTACTGTTTTCAGCCCTGATGCTTGCCGGAACCATCTTCGCACAGCAAAAGGCTTATCTCTCATTGGGTGTGGGAGCAGGTATCGGAACTGCACGCACCTACGACCTGTACGACTGGGGGGCTAAAGTCCATCCGGTCGGGCTTGGAACCGGCATGGATTTTAACCTAAGAGGCGGTTATTTCGTCGGACAGGCCATTGCCATTGAACTCGGTGTCGGATACCGGATGGGGTTCAACACCAAAGTGGATCTTGAAGAGGGAATGTATCTCTATAAAAGCGTTGGCAGCACCGGTACTCTAAAATTCAAAAGCGATATGCTTTACCTGGTCCCGGCCGTAGTGATCTCACCCGACTTTGAATCCAAGACGAGACCCTATGCACGCCTGGGCGTGTTAATCGGAATTATGCCCTCCATGACGACTAAAATGGATATTACAACAACCAATGAACCCTATGATGCTTTTGCTGAGACCGCTAATACCGTCTCAACCATTAAATATTCGGGCGGCGTAGCTTTCGGAGGCAGTTTTGCATTAGGATGCGATTTTAATCTCAGCGACCTCCTGGCCATCTATGCCGAAATTTATTACGATGCCCTGAGTTACGCTCCTACCAAAGGTAAATTTAAAAAGTGTGAACTCAACGGAGAGGATATGCTTCCCCGTATGACTACTTATGATAAAGAGGTTGAATTTGTCAAAGATCTTACCGATTTTGTACCCAATGACAACGAGCCCGACCAACAGTTGAAAAACAGCTATCCCCTGAACAGTCTTGGACTGAATATCGGGTTAAAGATCAAATTATAGCTGATCCTGAAAGAACCTTTGTTTTCAGCCTGCCACAACCGTGGCGGGCTTTTTTTTGCTGAACCGGTTTTTCAATTTATCGAAATAGAGATAGACGACCGGTACCACGATCAGGGTCAGGAAGAGGGAACTGGTAAGTCCGCCGATCAGCGCCCATGCCATACCATTTTTCCATTCCGAACCGGCCCCGGTGGCCAGTGCGATCGGTAACATCCCGAAGATCATCGAAAAGGTGGTCATAAGGATGGGGCGCATTCTGACCTTCCCGGCCAATATCAAGGCATCTGAAGTTGAATGCCCCTCCAATTTCAACTGGTTGGTGAAATCGACCAGTAGGATGGCATTTTTCCCGACCAATCCGACCAGCATGATCATTCCGAGGATCGAGAACACGGTCAGCGACTGCATGGTGAGGCCTAATGCCAGCAAAGCGCCGATGATGGCAAGAGGTATTGAGAAGATCACCACGAAAGGATACATATATGAATCGTAAAGGGCCACCATGATCAGATAAACGAACAAAATGGAGGCGAGAAAGGCGATGCCCATACTTCCGAAAGCCTCGGTCTGGTACTTCATGTCGCCTTCCGCGATCACCGTTACCTCTTTCGGCATGGGCATGGCATGCACCACCTTCAACACATCCTCACCCACCGAACCGACCGGCCGGCCGATGACCTGGCACTGTACCGTTACCGAAGGCACCCTGTCATACCGCTGCAATACGTTGGTCCCGCTAGAGGGTCGGATAACGGCAAACTGGTTCAGCTGAATGCTTCTTCCCTGGTCATTGATAAAGGAGAGGCTGGCAATATCGTTGATGCTATTTCGGTCGAACTGGTCAAGCAACACATTGATATTGTATTCGTTGTCGCCATCCCGGTATTTGGTATCGGTATTCCCGCTGAAAGCGTTCTGCAACGTCATCCCAACCACCGCAGTCGAAAGCCCGAGACTGGCCATTTTATCCTTGTCGATGCGGATATCAACCTCCGGATTCCCGGCTTCGACCGACAGCTTCACTTCATAGGTTCCGGGAACCTTTTTCATTTCGGCCATAACCCGCTCCGACCAATAGGTCAAGGTATCGAGATTCGGACCGCTCAACACGATCTGGATGGGATCCATATCCGAAGTTCCCATCAGCGAGACAATAGTCGAGCGGACTTTGATGCCGGGAATCAGGTTCATCAGGTCCTTTTTCATTTTGATGGCAAACAATTCCGAGGTGATCTCTCGTTTTTCCTTGGCAACCATCTTGACATGCATCTCCGATTTATAAGCAGAATTTCCGGCTTCAAAAAAACTGGTAGAGCTTCCTACCGAGGTAAAGACGCTGACCACTTCCCGCTGTTTCATCAGATACTGTTCCGCTTTCAGGGTGACCTGGTTGGTTTGTTCGATGCTCGCATTCTTAGGCAGTTCCACCTGGATGATGACCTCACCCCGATCGCCCATGCTCACAAACTCGGAGCCGATAAATCCTCCGATTACCAGCGATAGGGAAGCAAAAAAGAGTACCGTGGTCCCGGCGATCACGATGAATTTATGACGCAGCGACCAGGCTACCACTTTCGAATAACCCTCAGTGAAAGAGGTCAACCATCTCTCAAACCCAAAAATGATCCTGCCGGGTATGCTTCCTTCACTGAAACGCGTCTTCTTTGCCAATCGGGAAGCCAGTAATGGCGTTATGGTAAATGATACAAACAGACTCAGAAGCGTAGAGAATACCACCACCAGCGAAAACTGTCGTAACAATCCCGACACCATACTGCTGATCAACGCAATGGGAAGAAACACGACCACATCGACCAGGGTAATCGAAATGGCGGTGTAGTTGATTTCGTTTCGTCCGTCAAGTGCGGCTTTCCGGCGTTCCTTTCCCATTTCCATATGCCGGTAGATATTCTCCAGCACGACGATAGAATCATCCACAAGAATCCCGATTACCAGCGACATGGCAACCAGCGAGATGATATTCAGTGAAAAATTGAACAGGTACATCGCCGTAAAGGTGGAGATCAGCGAGGCAGGAATGGCCACCAGCACAATGAACGAATTCCGAATGCTGTGGAGAAAAACGAGCATGACCAGCGCCACGAGACAGATGGCAATTAAAAGGTCCTTCATGACGGCATTGGCCGAAGTCAGTGTAAAGTCGGAGGTATCATTGGCAACGGCCACCTGTACCTTTTGCGGCTGGTAAATCTCCTCAATCTTCTGAATGGTTGCCTTCACCCGTTTCGAAATCTCCACTTCATTGCCGTCGGGCTGTTTAAATATCAACAATCCCAGCGAGGTTTGCCCGTTGAACCGGTTGATGCTGGTAGTCTCCTTCTTCGAATCACTCACTTCGGCAACATCCTCAAGCCTTACAGGACTGCCTCCTGCATCCGATTTAATGACCAGGTTTTTCAAATCTTCCAGGGCGATAAACTTCCCAGATAATCTGATGATCACTTCCTGGCTCTGATCCTTGATCTTACCCGTGGGAAATTCCATGTTTGCGGCCCGGATGGCCTGCGTGATCTGGAGAATGGAGATTCCCTGTGCCTTGATCTTGTTGTTGTCAACATTGATGCGTATTTCCCGCTCTTCCCCGCCGATAATGTCAACCTGCGAAATACCGTTGATCGTCGAAACCATCGGCTTAATCTTGTTTTTCACCAGGTCGTACAGCTCGGTCGAGGGAATATTTGCAGTCAGTCCTAATCGCATGATAGGAATGTCATCCATGCTGAAGTTGCTGATAATGGGGCTTTTTGAATCTTCTGGCAGGAGGTATTTGATATTTGCGACTTTACGGGTAGCATCCTCCGTTGCCTTATCCATATCGGCTGAATTCTTGAAAATAATAACCACAACCGAGGTTCCCTCCGCAGAGGTACTCTGGATGTTGTCGATATCCTCTAAAGAGGAGATGGCATCTTCGATCTTTTTCGTAACGGAGTTTTCGACCTCCGAGGGTGATGCGCCGGGATAAACAGTCACGACCACTAAAACGGGTTCCGAATACTTCGGGAAAAGTTCGTAGTTCAGGGAAAAATAACTTACGATCCCTAAAAAAATAAGTACGGTAAAGATTACTACAATCAGCGTAGGCCTTTTAATGGCTATTTCGGTGAGCGTCATGACAATGAGTTATTTTGAGTTGACAATTTTAATAGGACGCATGTGGTCCAGGTTGATCTGACCCGAAATCACCACCCGTTCGCCGGGAAGAAGACCGTCAAGAATCTGAACATCATGATCAGTGGCGGTTCCGACGGTTACAGGTTTCAGGATGGCATGATTGTTTTCGGCTACATAGACTTTTGGCGTTTTGATGCTGCCCACGATCGCTTCGCGGGGAACCACCAGCGCTTCGAAGAGGGTTTCGGAATGAAACATTGCGGTACCAAACATTCCGGCCCTCAACGGATGTCCGGGATCATTGGTGATCTCGAGCTCAACGGGAAACCTTTTCACGTCGTCGGCTTTCACTCCTACCGAAACCACGACACCCTGGTACGACACTCCGGAATACAGTGATGCAGTTACCTCAATCCGGTCGCCTTTACGTACCATCGCGGCCTCTGTTTCAGAAACATGGGCAATGAATTTTAAACGGCTAACATCGACGATATCAGCCACGGGAGCTCCAGGAACCAGCAACGATCCGGTCTCGATGTACCGCTTGACAACGGTACCTTTGATCGGAGCAACCAATGTGGCGTATTCAAGCTGCTTCCTGAGGGTGGTCAGATCGGTCTCAGCCTTTCTTAGTGCCAGCTTTGCATCTTCCACCTGCTGGCTTGAGATGGCATCGGCCTTCAACAACCCCTCATACTTCGCCAGATCGCTGCGGGCTTTGTTGTAAGCAGCCTCAGCAAGCAACAGCTGGCTCTTCACCAGCACATCGTCGAGCTTCGCCAGCACTTGTCCCGCTCCGACCACATCGCCGGTGTTGAACATTAAAGCAGTTACCTTCCCCTGCCCTTCCGACATCAGCGTCAGCTCATGGATGGCCGAGAAGGTTCCGTTGACCTCGAAATTTCCATGAAGAGTCTTCTTCCCGATGGTGGTCACAAACACCGGAATACTGTCGAGGTTGCCCTCAAGCTTTGACTTCTCTTCTATTTTTTTCTTATTCAGAATTAAGGTCAGACTGCATGCCCCAACCAGGAATACGATGATCAGGGTGATGGTTATGATGCGTTTCATAATATAATGAGTGATTGAGTGATTGAGTGAATGATTGATTGAATGATTTTTTATTCGCTATTCCCTAATCCCTTTGTACAATAGAAAGCAACCTTCCGTTTGCCTTAAGATATTCCAGTTCAGATACTTTCATCTGCACCAGGGCATAGATGTGGTTCGATTGGGCATCGCTCAGGGCGGTTTCAGCATTAAGAAGATCGGTGAGCGGTATAATCCCTTTTGAATATTGCTCCTGCGAGATGGCATATACACGCTCGGCAACTTTCATATTTTCCCGCTGCCTTTTTTCGGCTTCGATGCTGTTAAATAACTTTCTTTCTGCATCCTGCGAATTGATCCGGATCAACCTCTTGGTATCATCCTCCGTAACCCTGACTTTTTCCAGCTCAACCCGGGTCTGGCTGACTTTATAGTGCTTCTGAAGTCCGCTGAAAACCGGCACCGAAAGCCTGATCCCGACCACACTCGTGTTGAACCAATCGCTGGGTTTCCCGAACAGGTAAAAGGTGTTGCTCTGGTTCATGTAGTTGACGCTTGCGTAGAGGTTCAGGTTGGGAAAATATTCCGATTGATTCATCCTTATGTTGGAACGGAGTATCTGTTTTTGCTGTTCCAGTAACCTGACGTCGATATGATCAGCCAGGTTAGCGTCGCTGATAATTCTGGGAGCTGAGGGAGAAACAGAGTCGCTCAGCGTGATCTCCCGGTTCTGATCCATCCCCATGAAATATTTCTGCATGGCCAATTCCTGTTTATAGAGCACCTCAAGCCGTTCCAACTCGGTAATTATATTCAGTTTCTGAACCAGGATCCGGTCAACATCCACTTTTTTAATCAAACCAAAGTCATATTGGCTCTGGGCGATCTTTTCAGCTTTCTCTATTTTTTCCAGATTCGACCTGATGTTTTGGATTTGCTGCATGGTGATCTGGGTCAGATAATAGGATTGCGCCACTTCAAAGACCACGTCGATCGTAGTCTTTTCAGTTGCCAGCCGGTTTTGTTCCTCCATCTCCTTTGCTAATCGCAGCGCTACCAGCCAGGTCTGATTGTACAACATTTGGCCGACATCGAGCGCACCTGCAAGATTGTATGTGGTTCCGAACTGGACCGGTATCATCTCACTCGGATTGGGAGGATTGGAGAAAATGTTGGGGATCATCTGGGTTGGTAGGCTCACGTAATCGTCGAACGATCCCGAAAAACCAACCTGAGGCAATCCGCCGCCTACCGTTGCCCGATAGCCGTGTTGGAGCCGGATCTGTTCCAGACTCGACAACTTCAGACGGGGACTGTTGATCAGCGACAGCCTCAGGCATTCCTGCAATGTGATCGATTCTTCGTCAGTATTCACTGCCGGAGGGTAATCTTGCACTTGCGGCTCACCGTTCGAATGAGTGTTTTTTTCAAAGGAGTTACCAATTAATTCCGGACCGCTGAACCCGGTGGCATATATCCAAACCGGAAATCCGGACAACAAGAACAACACGCTGAATAAGAGTATTTTTTTCATTGAAAACCTGGATCAAAAATTTGAATCTGACTTCGGGTTCTGGGTACCAGTCTCACCTGGTAAAAAGCCCCCTCTTTTAAAACAAAAAATGCCCTGAGGCAATAAGGTGGCGAAATTATGCGGAAGATATGATGCCTTATACCATTTGTCGACGAACACCGGCAGAAATCCGATGAAAAGCCGAAAACCGGAATCTGTCCATCTGATGTTACGAAGGTTTACCGGACAAGGGGTTCACGATTCAAAAAGTTTTTCTATTTTTAATGAAATTTTACACGACACGAGCCCGTTAATAATAACGGACATCATACCATAACAAAATAAATTCATTTTCATGAGTAAAGTAGCATTAATAACAGGAGTCACAGGACAGGATGGAGCCTATTTATCGGAATATCTTTTAAAGCTGGGATATATTGTGCACGGCGTGAAACGGCGATCTTCCCTGTTCAATACCGATCGGATTGATCATTTATATCAGGATCCCTTCGTCAGCAACCGCCATTTTTTTCTTCACTATGGTGACATGACCGACTCCACCAACCTGATCCGGATCGTGCAGGAAACCCAACCGGATGAGATCTACAATATCGCCGCCATGTCGCACGTTCAGGTCAGCTTTGAAACCGCAGAATATACGGCCAATGCCGATGCACTGGGCACCCTTCGACTCCTCGAAGCCATCAGACTGCTGAAGCTGGCCGGCAAGACCCGGTTTTACCAGGCCTCCACCAGTGAACTCTATGGAAAGGTACGCGAGATACCGCAAACGGAAAAAACCCCGTTTTATCCACGTTCTCCATATGCAGTTGCCAAACTTTACGCTTACTGGATCGTGGTAAACTACCGCGAAGCTTACAATATGTTTGCCTGTAACGGTATCCTGTTCAATCACGAATCACCCATTCGCGGAGAGACCTTCGTTACCCGGAAGATCACCCGTGCTGTTGCCAAGATTGCCCTGGGGCTCCAGGATACACTCCATCTTGGAAATCTTTCGGCAAAGCGCGACTGGGGTCATGCCAAAGATTACATCAAAGCGATGTACCTGATGCTACAGCAGGAAAAACCCGACGACTATGTCATCGCCACCGGCGTGACTACCGAGGTCCGCGACTTCGTGCGACTTGCCTTCAAGGAGCTGGGCATCGTGGTCGATTTCGAAGGTGAAGGAGTGAATGAACAAGGCATCGTCAGGGAGTGTCTGAATCCGGAATACAATCTGCCTGCGGGAAAGGTTGTAGTACGGGTTGATCCCCGCTATTTCCGTCCCACTGAAGTTGAACTGCTGATTGGCGATCCTTCCAAGGCCAAAAGCCAATTGGGCTGGAAACCGGAACATGATCTCGGATCCTTGATCACCGACATGGTTCAGGGGGATCTGAAGTTGATGAAAAGGGACAAGTTCTTGAAAGAAGGTGGTTTCGATATCAAAAATTACTATGAATAAAAATGATAAAATCCTGATCCTGGGTTCATCCGGAATGGTCGGCAGCGCCATTCTTCGCAATCTCATCAAACAGGGATATATGAACCTGGCCGGCGCCGATTACCGGGTAACCGGCGAGAAACCGGAGAATGTAAAATTCTCTAACGTCGACCTGCTCGACCCGGCTGCCTGCCAAGCTCTTTTCGACGATGAAAAACCTGATAATATCTTTATGGCAGCCGCACGGGTGGGCGGAATCGTTGCGAATAACACCTACCGCGCCCAGTTCCTTTATGATAATCTGGTTATTCAAAACAATGTCATCCATCAGGCCTACCTATCGGGTGTTAAGAAGTTGCTCTTTTTAGGCAGCTCCTGTATCTATCCGAAAAACGCCCCGCAGCCGATCAAAGAAGAGTATCTGATGACCGGTCCGCTGGAATACACCAACGAACCTTACGCCATCGCTAAGATCGCCGGTCTGAAACTTTGTGAAAACTATAACCTTCAATACGGTACCCGCTTCATTGCCGTGATGCCGACCAATCTTTACGGTCCCAACGATAACTATGATCTGCAAAATTCTCATGTATTGCCTGCTCTGATCCGGAAGTTTCACGAAGCTAAAATCAACGGGGCAGAAAGCGTAACGATCTGGGGCACCGGATCCCCCTTGCGTGAATTCATGCACGTGGATGATCTTGCCGCAGCGGTGGTTTTTCTCATGCAAACTTATTCCGGTTCCAAATTCGTGAATATTGGATGGGGAAAGGAGATCACAATCCACGATCTTGCCCTTTTAGTCAGCGAAATTGTTGGTTTTGAAGGCAAACTGGTTTTTGATACCTCCAAACCCGACGGCACTCCGCGCAAATTGCTCGACGTCACCTTGCTCAACTCATTAGGATTCACCCCTTCCATTCACCTCCGCGACGGAATCGCCAGAACCTATGCTGATTTCGTGAAGAGATACGCTATTTGATTCCTTTACAGATACCCCATCCGGGATAACAGCCACGAAGGGCATACTCCTGATTGATAATAATCTCCGGATATTCCCAGCCAGTCACGTCAACGGTTTGATGCCACCGTTTCACGCTGTTTGTTATCTTTGTATAAATTCTGAATTATGACGATTTATATCAATTCGGATAAAGTTGAAGTATCCCCGGGCATGACCATCAGCGATGCGATAAAATCATACTCCCATGAGTTGTTTCAGCAACTGACCGGAGGGCGGATCAAAGTTTACGACCGTTTTGGAAATCAAACCGAACCCGACGGCCCCCTGAAAGCGGGTCAGCAACTGGTGTTGAAATAAAACCCTGCGAAATGAGAACTTGGATCACACTTTTATTCCTGCCTGCTCTTTGGCTGAATGCAGCAGGATATGGACAACAACCCGGGAACGACCGGATCGAACAGGTCATTATTTTGCATACCAACGATATGCATTCAAAGATCGAGAATATGGCCAAACTGGCTTACCTTGCTGACAGCCTCCGTTCCCGGCACCCCGATGTTTACCTCGTTGCGTCGGGCGATAATTTTACAGGAAATCCGGTTGTCGATATGATCCCGGATGTGGGATACCCGATGATTGACCTGATGAACCGGTGCGGATTCGCGGTGAGCGCCCTTGGAAACCATGAATTTGACATGGGGCAGAAATTTCTCAACAAGAGAATGGCACAGGCCAGTTTCCCATTTATCTGCTGCAATCTCGATGCATCAGGCGCCGTGATGAAACCGATTGCTCCCTGGTTCCTGCTGAAGACCCGATCGGGACTGGAAATCCCCTTTTTAGGCATTATTCAGTTGGATGAGAATGGATTGCCCAGTTCCCATCCTTCGAAAATGGAGGGGATTAAATTTTATAACGGTATCTTAAAAGCAGGAGAATTTATCGGGCTGAAAGAACAGTACGGCATGCTGATCGGACTCACCCATTTAGGCGTTGAGGATGATGTGAATCTTGCTCGTGCAAACCCGCAATTTGACCTGATCCTCGGAGGTCATTCCCATACTTTAATCGAAAAACCCATGGTTGAAAACGGGGTAACCATCCTTCAGGCCGGCTCAAATCTGAAATATGTAGGAAAAACGACGCTCGATATTCAAAATGGAAAGATCATCCGTATCAGCGACACACTCATCGCATTCAGCAGACTGAAGAAAGAAAATCCCGAAATCAGGAAGCTGATCGATGGCTATAATAAAAATGAAGAATTTGCAAAGATCATCGGTTCTGCCTCTCAGCCCCTCGATGGAGTTGACGAAATCGGCAGCATGATGGCCGACGCACTGAGAGAAACCTGCCAAACCGATATGGCCGTTCAGAACCGCGGAGGCATCCGGATTCATAATATCTCTTCAGGAAAGATAACCCTCAACGACCTGTATAAACTCGATCCTTTTAACAACCAGGTGACGGTGTTTCAACTAACCCCCGATGAAATCGGGTCGCTCCTCTGTTACGGGTACAGGCTTGAAAAGGGAATCGATCTTCAGGTTTCAGGAATGACTTACCAGATAAGGGATAACGGAAATTTTCAATGCGACTCCGTCATGATTTCAGGCCCCGATGGTAAACCACTGGATCCCGGGAAAAGATACTCCGTAGCGATGAGTAATTATATCGGAGTGACCTACAAGTTTGACCACATACTCCCCGGTACCGACGACCGCTATACAACTGCCGAATGCCTGATCGCTTATCTAAAAAACCATCCCGCGATCGACTACAGCGGGGTGAAACGGGCGATCGTCAACCCTTGACAGGTGTGCAAATCCCAGGGGAAAATTGTTACAGGATCACTCACTTTTTCCCTGCGGCTGCCCTGTACCACATCAATTTAATCGCCTGGGCAATCTCGGAATTCTGTATGTATGGACCTCTGACGCTGTCCAATTCATCTGCAAAGTAACGGTAGATTTCACTTCCGGCACCCCGGGCATAAAAGGGGATCAGGGAATTGGTGTGGTCGCCTGAAAAAAACTTCATGACCGGCAATTGCCCTTTACCCTGCGATTGCAAAGCTTTATAAGGGGATTCACCCCAAAGCAATCCTGTTTCATGGTCGCCTGTCACGATCACCAGGGTCTCCTCCCATGAGCTGTTCTGCCTGACCCATTGGAGAACCGCCTCCACCGCATTGTTGAAATCGGTCATCTCTTCAATTAACCTTCCTTTCTGGTTGTCATGCGACGCCCAGTCGGTGGCGCCTCCCTCGATCATCACGAAAAAACCCTTTGGATTGTTATCCAGGACATTCAGCGCGGCACGTACCATCATGTCGAGTGAGGGTATTCCGGGTATCAGCGGGGTGGTGAAAGGCTCTGAATCATTGGTTTCTCCATTTTTTTTGGATCGTCCCTGCTGGAGGGTCATGCGAACTTTCGGGGATCCAAAAACCCTTTTGGGAGTCGTGCCGGCAGCCATCTTCTCAAACTCCTCCTTATCCCTGATAATCCACCAGGGATCAGCCTTACCGTCGCCGTTAATGTCGTTGGTCGATCGGCTTAATCCTTTGAATCTGAAAGTTGTCTGTTTTCCGGATCCATTCATGAATTCCACCCAGAAGCTGCTGTCGCCCACGTATTTGGCCTCTTTCCAATTTTTCAGCGGTTGACCGTTGTCATCATAATCCGGAACGCCGCATCCCATAATGACATCACATCGACTGTCGAAGATCATCTCCCGGACGATCTCTGCATAACGGGTACGAACTACGTTATGTGCCGTAAATCCAGCCGGTGTGGCATGGAAAAAGGGTACCGTAGTCACGACTCCGGCCGACTTGCCGATACTTTTAGCCCATTGTACAAGGTTGATCAGGGTATCATGGCCGACCGACATCCCGATCGAATTGTTGTAAGTCTTCACACCGGTCGCCATGGCGGTGGCGGCCGCAGCCGATTCGGTGTAATTCCTTTTTAGGTAAAGGGTGTCGGTCCAGGCAGCAACTGTGTTGTACCCTGTTGCGAAGAAATTTGATGCCCCGTCGCCATAAGAACCCGCTTTCGCAGGGTAGTGCGACATGGCAAGCTTCACCGGGAATTTTTCGTACTCCTGATCTGGAATTCCCGCATACATTTTGGCTGCCTGAACATGGTTAAACCCCATCCCGTCGCCGATCAGAATGATGATGTTCTTGGGATTGGGCAAGAGATCCCGACCTGGCTTTTGGGCATCTGCCGAATGAATTGATAAACAATACATTACAGGGGCAAGATAGAAGGCACTAAACGATCTCATGGAAATAGTTTTAGATGTGCCGGCAAAGATAGCAAATGTTAAGGCGACCGTTATCAGAAGGGTTCAAATTCCGTGCACCGTTTCCGGCCCTCGCCCATGCCGGTTCATCCACTTTTTTCGGTAACTCGTCGAAAAAGAATACCCCGGCCATTCGGGCAGGGGTATCTTTGAGACAATTTTTAAAACCCTGAAATTTTCAACCCATGGAAACCCTTTCAAATATTATTGCCTCTTTCGATATTTTTCAGGTCCTCCTTCAGGCATTTCCCAAAATCTTCAATCCGATTATTCATTCTCTGGAGGGGCTGTTCACATTACTATACAACTTTGTATCGAACATGATCTCCGTACATCCGGGATTGCTTGCCGGGATCGTGATCTTTTTAGCTGGTTACCTGGTTTACAACAGGCTCCACCGGGTTAGGAAACCAACTACTTCTTCTCTTCCTGTTTCTCCACGACGTTCCCTTTAATCTGAAGCACGGTGGGCTGATCGCTTGCATTAGTCCGTACCGTGATGGTCTTAAAGAAGTTTCCTTTTACGGCTGCATTGTATGTTGCTGATATGGTTGTACTCTTACCCGGCAACAACGGCTCTTTTGAATAGTTCAGGTTGGTACAGCCGCACGAAGCCTGTGCAGAAGAGATGATCAGGGGTTCATTTCCCTCATTCGATAACGTAAACTGCGCAGCCTTGGGAATACCCTGGGGAATTTCTCCCATGTTATTCTCGGTTTGATCCCACTTGGCCACCGGGCCATTGACCTTTACTTTAGCTTCCGGCTTGCCGGTTACCAGCGTTGATTGATTCTGGGCCTGCGCATAGACGATCGTCATCATGAAGGCGACCATCAATAAAATCACATTTTTTTTCATGGTGTTCATTTTATTTGGTTAATAATTTCGTTGTGACGCGACAAAATTCATCATACTCCGGAAATATTCAGGTTAATAAAATGTAAATTTATTCAGGGAAAATGTAAAACTATGTTAACGGCCCTGAAAAGAGCTTTCTTTCTGTGAATTATCGCTAATTTTACAACCGGTTAAGGCACTCCTATGAAACACAAACAGGTAAGACTGGTCGTACTGCTTGGAGCATTTTCCATCATTGCCATCATCGGGGTACAACTTTATTTCCTGCTGCAGGCGTGGAATATTAAAGAAAAACAGTTCCATCAAACGGTCGTCATCGCCCTTACCAACGTTGCCGATAAGATCAGTAAACTAAACCAGTCAATCCCGTCAACCGTCAATCCGGTGAATCAACTCTCATCCAATTATTACGTGGTGGATGTGAACAGCATGATCGACGCCAATATCCTGGAGTATTACCTGAAAACCGAATTCAACCGGTTAAACCTGAAAACCGATTATGAATATGCCATATACGATTGCCACAACGACAAAATGGTTTATGGTACCTATATTTCCGAGGATGGTTCAGGAAAACCCGTAAAACTCTCCTCAACCCTCCCGAAATACGATAAGTATATCTACTATTTCGGAATCCGGTTTCCCGGAATCCGGAACACCCTGGCCGGGAATATGACGCTTTGGTTCTTTCTGACCGCGATCCTGTTGTTATCGATCGTTTTCTTTGTTTATGCCATTTTCGTAATCCTTCAGCAGAAGCGCGGCTCCGAGATGCAAAAGGATTTCATCAACAACATGACCCATGAGTTCAAGACCCCCCTGTCGAGCATCAATATAGCAGCAGATGTACTTTTACAGCAAGGGATCATGAGTGATCCCGATCGTTTACGCACGTATGCCTCTGTGATCAAGCAGGAGAACAACCGGATCATCCAGCAGGTGGAAAAGGTGCTGCAGATTGCGAAGATGGAGACCCAGGGCCTCCAGCTAAAAAAGGAACCCATCGATCTGAATACCCTGGTGGAGACTGTTGCTGAGACCTTCCGGACGAACCGGAACAGTGGCATCAGGGTTGATACTGTTACCGATAAAAATCTGATGCCGGTGGATGCGGATGTACTTCATCTGACCAATATCCTCTTTAACCTGCTCGACAATGCCGTAAAATACGGTGGTGAAAATCCTTCGATCACCATCCGGACCCTGCAAAAATCCGACAGCGTGATCCTATCGGTACAGGACCAGGGAATCGGAATCGACGCCCGTTATCACAAGCAGGTTTTTAAGAAATTTTTCAGGGTCCCCTCCGGAAATATTCACGACGTGAAAGGGTTCGGACTCGGGCTCTATTACGTGAAAAACATTTGCCGTACCCATGGGTGGAACATCAGGCTTGAAAGCCGGCCGGGACGGGGGGCAACTTTTAACATTGAAATCCCTTTAATCCAGTGACCCAGACGAAAAAAAGAAGCCGAATACTCTATGTGGAGGACGATGAGACCCTGTCGTTCGTGACCTGTGATAATCTCACCCTCCGCGGTTACGAAGTTGATCACTGTATCGACGGCCAGCAGGCGTTTGAAAAATTCTCCCGGGAGCCTTATGATCTCTGCATTTTCGACGTCATGCTGCCCAAGCTCGATGGTTTCTCTCTTGCCCGGAGGATCCGTGAAACCAACGACCAGATCCCGATCATCTTTCTGACTGCAAAATCATCAAAAGATGATAAGATAGAAGGTCTGACTCTCGGGGCTGATGATTATATCACCAAGCCGTACAGCATGGAGGAACTGATCCTCAAAATTGAAATCTTTCTGAGAAGAAGCCGGATTTTTCACACAGATCAGGTTTTGCATTCCATAGTGATGGGGACCCTGACCTTCGACGCCGAAAACCAGGAGCTGATATCCGGTACGGAGCATTTTAAAATGACACATAAAGAGGCCGGACTGCTGATGATGCTTGCAGCTAATCCGAATAATATCATCAAACGGGAAGATATCCTGCTGAAAGTATGGGGTAACGACCACTTTTTTTCCAGCCGGAGTTTGGATGTTTTCATCTCACGGTTGCGTAAAATGCTCTCCCGTGATCCGCGCGTCAAAATCGAAAACATTCACAATGTCGGCTATAAATTGATCCTGCCGGAATCCTGATTTTCGTTCCCGAAAACAAAACGTGATAACGCAACTGCTCTTCCGCTTCCCCCGGAGTAAAGGCATCTTTAGTACCTTTGCATCTCATTTTATTCTTGAAATATGCCCTGGATCTATCTTTTATTAGCCGGATGTTTTGAAATAGGCTGGCCATTGGGAATGAAACTATCGCAAACCCGTCCCTCTGAAAAATTTTTATGGTTGGTGATCGCTGCCGTTAGTATGGCGCTCAGCGGATACTTTCTGTGGCTTGCACAGAAAACCATTCCCATTGGAACCTCTTATGCCATATGGACCGGCATTGGCGCAATCGGCGCATTCGTGATCGGGATTCTGATGTTCCGCGATCCCGCGACCTTTTGGCGTATCCTTTCGGTTACCCTGATCATCACCGGTATTATCGGTTTGAAACTTTCGACAACGGCCTGAACCGGACCTTTATGGTAAATCCTTCCGCAGCGTGGACCAGCGGACAATTTATCTTCAAATTCTAACAATAAACCTATGGATCTGGATTTTTTTGCACAATTTACCGATCATGCCACTTTCACCTTCGTGGTTCTTCCCATGCTGATCTTTTGCTTCAGGATCGTTGATCAATCGATCGGAACGATCCGGCTGATTTTCGCGGCCAAGGGATTGAAAAAACTGGCTCCGGTTTTTGCTTTTTTCGAATCCTTTATCTGGCTGTTGGCCATCGGGCAGATCATGAAGCACCTCGACAATATTTTTTGTTACATCGCTTATGCCGGCGGATATGCCATGGGAAACTATGTCGGCATTCTTTTAGAGGAAAAACTGTCGATCGGAACCGCAGTTATCCGGGTGATACCAAAGAAAGATACCACCGCGCTAATCGAATTTTTACGCAAACAAGGCTACGGGGTGACCGTGGTCAATGTCGACGGAATGCTGGGGCCAACCAAGATGTTGTTCACGACTGTCAGAAGAAAAGAGGCGCGGCACGTTATCGATATCATCAAACAGTTCAATCCCAACGCCTTTTATACCATCGACGAGGTGAAAGATGTGAGCGGTGGTTTCTTCGAGCACAAGAGCAAATCCATTTTTTCAGTCTTGAATCCATTTCGTTCATCCCTCAAATCATAATTGTTAAAATCGCAAAAAAATTTGTATTTTAGAGAAAATTTGAATGCCATGGAAACCTATGAGAAAGTGCTTGTGTTGAACAATGAATTTGAAGCGGGATTGATGGAAGAGATCCTGACTGATCGCAGCATTCCGCACGGGATCATTACCTCCGACGACACCGCGCTCGGGGGGATCGTGGAACTCGAATACGGTTGGGGCTATATTGAGGCCCCTCCCCAGTACCACGATGAAATCTCAAGACTCTATGCGGAGGCAGTAAAACAAAAAGGATAATCGGAGGAGGGTCAGTGGATTTTTTTGGGGTACTGTTTGATTCGGAACAACTCATCCATTACGGAGGGCTTTTACTGCTTTCGATCGTCATCTTTGCCGAGACGGGACTGGTCATCGGATTCATCTTTCCGGGCGATGCGCTGTTGGTCACGGCAGGTCTGCTTTGCGGGTCAAAAGATCTGGATGTCAATATATTTCTTCTGGTCTTTACGGTGGCCTTAGCGGCATTTATCGGCAACATCACCGGCTTTCTCACGGGAAAATTTCTCGGACAACGTCTTTTTCAGAAAAAAGATACCTGGATCTTTAAGAAGAAACACCTGGAGAAAACCAATCAATATTATGAAAAATACGGGGCGCTGGCATTGATCGGAGGCCGGTTCCTCCCGGTTGTCAGGACCTTTGTACCCATCCTCGCCGGCGCCATTGATATGAATTTCTGGAAATTCAACATCCTGAACGTAGCAGGAGCCCTGCTTTGGTCGGCAATGCTCATCCCCCTCGGGTACCTGGTCGGCACCCAGATCCCTTCATCGGTCGATCATATCGAATACATCGTGCTGGGAATTACCTGTATTACGATGACACTACTGATCCGCGGCACGATCAAAATGAAAAAAGAAGCCCGGGACCGGGATAAAACCTAAATTTATAACGCTCTACACAGCAATTTCAATTTCAGGATCAAGTCCGTTTCCTATGAATACAGTAAGAAAACTCTTTTTATTGATAGCGCTGATGCTCCTATTCGGGGAACCGATTCTCTCACAAACCCGGAGTTTTATCTCTTTCACCCCGCAACGCAACCAGATCATCCGCCGTTACGACACCCTGCGGATTGGCCCGTGTTATAACCTCGACCCTTCCACGATCATCGGTGTGGTCTGGCGCACCTGGCAGGTAGATATGTGGGTCGCGGTGTTCAAGAACAACCGGAAAGATCAGCCCGTAAATGAATTTGATACTGTCAATTTTTCCGAAGATACCCGGTTCTATTTTTACCGTACCTCCAATTCAGCCGACGGAACCGTCATTATCTGGGAATCAAAATACGATTTTGATTCGGAGCTCCGCGCCTATCTTTTCAAAAACGGGACGGTGCGCAAGCTGGGTAAGATCGATGTCGATCTCGACGACATCAGCACCGACAAAATTTCCTATCCCGTTTCAGCGATTCGGATCAAAATGGAACAAGGCGATATTATGTTCACCTTCGACCGGCACCTGATCTTCCGCCTGAGTGAACGGTACGCCCCCGATGAGTTCTACTACGTCTGGGACGGGATCTCACAGTTGATACCCGTTAAAAAAGGCATTCCAGGCAACCCCCTGTGGTAATCCGATTGACCTTGTTTTATTGAAGTTCCAAAGATTCCGGGAACCGGGAAAATTTCCTCTGTCAGGGTGAAAAAATGTTATGTTAAGAATTGTTAACAATACTTGACAAACCGCCCTGAACAGGTTACATTTGCTAAGAACTCTAAAATTTCAACGAGCTACAAAATAGCACATCTAACGTTCAAATTCTGGAGATGATCCATCGAAGATGGACTATTAATCAAGCTTCGAGCTGTTCCGTGATCCAGTGGATCAGCGGAACTGAAAAATCCCGCCTCAACTCAATGAGGCGGTTTTTTTTGTCCTTCCCAAGCCTTTCTTACCCGGGAAACAACCCGGAACATGGATTGCAAAAAGTATAGAGTGTCGGAATCCTCCGCTTGATGCGGTATTCTATGCGTTGTTATCGGCCGGCCTCTTTTTCCGGAATAAGGTTGGCAGCAGTATCTGGTCGAACAGGAAGGTGAAAAACAGAAGGGATGCAACGGTTACAACAGGTTTCCATGCGCCGGTGAGGTTCGCTACAAGGGGAAGGTCCTGCGGGCGATAGGTGAGGTACAAGATCCCCGTCAGGATACCGAGGGTTCCGAGTACCAGGATTATTTTGAGGCTGAAGTTCAGGATCAACTCCTGCCATGCCAGCTTTTCCTGCAACCTTGTGATAAGCGTTTCCGTAAAGTCATCCCTGAACGGGGGATCGGAGAATTCGTGTAACGCTTCGTCGATCAGGTGATTCAATCCGTCTCCCGGTTTATCGTTATTCATCTGAAAAAAGTTGTTCTTCATCATCAAAAGTAGTTAATTTTTTTCAAAGAGAACCATCCGGATATCGGGCACCAGCCTGGTCATCTGTTCCTGAATGATCTGCCGGCCCCGGTTCAGGTAGCTTTTCACGGTTCCTTCAGGCATACCGGTTATCCCTGCAATCTCGGGGTACGTAAACCCTTCGAGGTGATAGAGGGTGATCACCGTCCGGTACGAAACCGGCATTGTTTCGAGTATTTGATGCACCAGTTTCTTCAGAACGCCACGGTCATGGTTGTTTACCGGATCGGGGAAGTCGACGCGGGCCAGCATCGACGGCGTGTACTCCTCAATCATGACTTCCTGTTTTTTACCGTGTTTCCGGAGATGGTCGATGCAACCGTGATACGCGATTGAGCCGATCCAGGTCGACAATTTTGAATCGCCCCGGAATTTTCCGATATCGCGGAATACCTTCATAAAGATATCCTGGGCAAGATCCTCCGCGTCGCGCCGGTCGACCATCCGCATCACCATATGCCACACGAGATTTTTGTATTTTTCAACCAAAAATCTGAATGCATGGGTATTCCCGGTTTTCACCTGCTCAACAAGCGTCAGATCATCCATCAAATCATTGGGCGAAGAAAAAGTAAAAAAGTTGCACTTTTTAAAATTTTTTTTGAAAAAGCTGCAACCTTTCTCCGAAATTATCGACTTATGGTGCAACCTTAAAATTTAAAACCATGATGCAGGATGCACTAATAACCGCCATTGTCTTTTTTGGGGTCTATCATCTCATCAAGATGTTCACCGATTTTCTGCTGAAGCGGAAGATCATCAAAGCCGGTCACATTGAAAAAGCCGGGATACTTAATCCGGTTTCGGCCGTCAGTGAGGAAAACCGTTATCCCACCCTGAAATGGGGACTTGTCGCCTTTCTGGCCGGCGCCGGGCTGATCGTCATTGAGAGTATGAGCCAGGCCGGTCGTATCAGTTGGGTAAAGGATTACAACTCCCTGCTCCCGATGGGAATTGAACTGGTCTTTATTTCGGCCGGTTTTCTTCTCTATTTTTTGATCGTGAACGCCAGGAAGCGGAACTAAGATAGCCTCCCCGGTCACCCCCCTCCGGATCCAGTTCAACGATATAATCGGCGCAGGTCAGGAATTCCGGATCATTTTCGATTACGAGGAGGGTATGGCCTTTGTGCAGGAGATTCCTGAAAACAGTCCATAACAGGTTCACATCTTCAAAATGAAGTCCGGTCGAGGGTTCATCGAAAAGATACAGCGAAGGACCCTTCACCGGCTTCATCAGTTCCACGGTCAGGTGTAAACGCCGGGCCTCCCCGCCCGACAAGGTGTTCAGCGATTGCCCGAGTGTCAGGTATTCCAGTCCGGTACCGGATAACATCAACAAACCTTCCACGGTCTTTTTCCTGTCCGAAAAGAACTCCGACGCCTCGTTAACGGTCATATTCAACACATCGCCGATATTCTTTCCCCGGTATTGAACCGCAAGGATCTCTTCCCGGTAACGGTTTCCCTTGCACTGTTCACATACAGTAACCACTTCGGGCAGAAAATCGAGCCGGGTCCGCAAGGTGCCCGATCCTTCGCAAACGGGGCACTGGCCTGATTTGTTCAGAAACGAAAAATGATTCCGGGTAAGGCCTGCCTCCTGGGCGGCCGGTTGTTGCGAAAACAACTCCCTGATCGCATCAAAAATGCCGGAATAGGTCGCTACCGTCGACACCGGTGAATTGAATTCTCCCGGTTGCCCGACACCAATCACCTTCCCGAACTTTTCAAAACCCTCGATCGACCGGCATCCTGTCGGTTTACCATTCAACCAGGAGGCATGAATCAGGTCAAAGACCAGGCTCGACTTTCCGCTCCCCGAGACTCCAGTGATGACGGTGCATGCTGCGGCCGGGAATTGAACGTCGAATCCCTTCAGGTTGTGGATCATGGCGCCTCTGATGGTCAGGGCAGGTGTCATAGGATCGCCGTCAGGCAGGAACCCGGCGTTCGTGACGGAAATCATAGAACGGTGATCTGGTTTACCTGGATCAGCGTCATTCTCATCTTCTCTAAGGCCGGAACTTTGACTTTGGTCGAAATCCCGACACGATCCCGATCCTTCAGGGACCGGTTGACGGGAAGGCTCCGGGTTATTGCCGGCCAATGCCGACAGGTACCTTCCGGTCAGCGAATCCGGGTTCTGCATCAGCTCCGCGGGGGTACCTTCCGCGACTACCTTTCCACCCAGGGAACCGGCACCAGGGCCGAGATCGATCACGTGGTCGGCCGAAAGGATCACTTCACGGTCATGCTCAACGATCACCAGGGTGTTTCCCGCATCGCGGAGTGCTTTTAGCTGTTTCATCAGTTTGCCGGTATCGGCGGGATGCAGTCCGGCGGTCGGTTCATCCAAAACATAAATGATCCCCGTGAGACCGGAGCCGAGCTGTGCGGCAAGGCGCACCCGCCGCTGCTCTCCGAACGAAAGAGATGAAAACCGGCGGCTTGCAGGCAAATAAGACAATCCGAAATCGCAAAGTGTCTTCAACCGTTTTTGAATTTCAACGGTAAGGGAGTCCGTAACTTTTTGATCTGCCATGTTTTGTTGTCCGGCTCCAAGATTTGAAAAAAACCGGAGGGCTTCATCCACGGGCAGATCAGAGAGTCGGGCAATATCTTTCCCATCAACGGACCAGGCCAGCGCTTCCGGATTGAGCCGGGTCCCCCGGCAGGAGTGGCAGGGCATAACCGTCAGAACATTCATCATCCCTTCGCCGCGGGAATCGGCATGTTTACGCTGGTATTCAGCCTCCACGAGCGCCGACAATCCGGTCCATTTTCCCGAAAAGTGATGCGCGCCGGTTCGCTGATCCCGCTTGTACTCCCAGGTAACTTCATAGATTTCATCTCCCGTCCCGTTCATCACGAGATCCTTTGCCGAATCAGGTATGTCATTCCACGGAAGCGAAAAATCGATCCCATGATGGCGGCCGATGGCGAGGATTGTGGCGATATACTGGCCATAGGGATCTCCGTAAAATTTTCCCGTCTTCGTGCCATCCATGGCGCCCGACAAGATGGATCGATCCGGATGGGTGATCAGCTTGCCGGGATCGCACCGGGTCACCTCGCCGAGCCCGTCGCATTGCCTGCAGGCCCCCTGCTGATGGTTGAACGAGAAGAGGGATGAAGCCGGTCGCGACAGCCGGGTGTACTTCCGTTCACCGTTGCAATCCTCCCCCTCCCGCTTCCCGGTCCTTGAAAACAACAACCGGTACAGGTCATAAATTCCCGTTATCGTCCCTACCGTCGATCGCGGATTTCCGGTGCCGGTCGACTGTTCCAGGGCCAGCGTGGGGGCCAGCCCCCCGATGAATTCGAAGTCGGGTTTCTCCCTGATACCGATCCTGGAACGGATATAAGGCGAAAAGCCCTCCATGAACCGGTTTTGGGCCTCGGCATGAATGGTATCGAAGGCCAGTGACGACTTCCCGCATCCTGATACCCCGGTGATCACCGTGATTTTGTTTCTCGGAATATCCACGGAGATGTTTTTCAGGTTGTGGGTGGTGACACCCCGAAGCGTGACAAACTGCGAAATTTCTGTCGTCTCCGGAGTGAGAACCTTTAAATGCGGACTGGTGACGGCAGTTTCGGATTTTTCATCTATTAAAGAGCTACCATCAGGGGGTAGGAATTCCCGATCCGGTCGGCCGGTTGATATGGATTGCCGGAGCGGTTGAATTTCGTCGCGGAGCGCCCGTCCTGTAAGCGATGAGGGGCAGTCCATGACCATCGCAGGCGTTCCGGCGACCACCAGTCTTCCCCCCTCCGCTCCGCTGCCGGGGCCCAGGTCGATGACCTGATCGGCAGCCTGGATGAAGGTCAGGTTATGTTCGATGGCAACGACCGTATTTCCTTGTTCAATCAGCCGGTTGATCGCCCGGAGCAACACCGTGATATCAGCCGGATGCAGCCCCGTGGTCGGCTCGTCGAGCAGGTAGAGGGTGTGTGCTGATTGCGATTTCACCAGTTCTGACGCCAGTTTGATGCGTTGCGCTTCCCCGCCGCTCACGGTCGACGACCGCTGCCCGAGGGTAAGATATCCCAGTCCGATTTCATTCAACGTTTCAAGGTAGCGGATGATCCTGGGTTCACCGGAAAAGAAGTGCAACGCTTCCGATACGGTCAAGTCAAGGATTTCGGAAATATTTTTTCCCCTGTAACGAACCGATAAAGTCCCTTCATCGAAACGTCGTCCTTCACAGGTTTCACACGGCACTTCCACAGCTCCCATGAAGTGCATTCCGACCTGCTGATAACCGGCTCCCTGGCAGGTTTCACATCTTCCTCCTTCGGTGTTGAAGGAAAAACGGCTTTTATCATATCCCCGCGCTCTCGCTTCGGGCTGTTGGGCAAAAAGATCGCGGATGAGATCGAACACGCCGGTATAAGTCGCCGGGTTGCTCCGGGGTGTCCGGCCGATGGGCGATTGATCCACTACGACCAGCTTCTTCACCGGCTCCCAGCCGCTGATGGTATTAAAGTACGGATCATCCGGGGATCTGCCCTCCAGAAGACTCCGCATCGCCTGTTCCAGCACGGTATGGGTAAGAGTCGACTTCCCCGCGCCCGACACGCCGGTCACCACGTTGAGCGCCTTCAGCCGGAAAGCAATGCTGATGTTCCTGAGATTATGCGCACGGACCCCTTCCAGCCGGATCTCCCCCGGTGCGGGTGAACGTGGGATGTACCGTTCCGTCTTCTCCAATCCCTGATAAATCGAAAGGGTGCGACTTTTCCTGATGGTTTCGAGTGGCGTACGGCTGATATTTTCGGTCGGACCGTTGTACAGAACCGTTCCCCCGTTGATTCCCGGTCCCGGACCGATATCGATAAGCCAGTCGCACCGATCGATGAATTGCAGGTCATGCTCCACCACAATCACGGTATTTCCACGATCGCGGATGGTTTTGAGCAATCCGAACAACCGGGGCAACGCGGAGGGATGCATTCCCACCGAGGGTTCATCGAAAATGAAGATCATTCCGCTCAGTCCCATGGTGGCAAGGGTTGCCAGCCGCAGTCGTTGCGCTTCGCCGGCCGACAGGGAATCGGCGCCACGGCCAGCCGAAAGATGGCCCAGGCCAAGTTGTTTCAGCATTTCAACCTGTCGGTTTACCTGCGCAATCACCGGACGAACGACGGCTTCGCTGGAAGGTGGAAAAGTCATGTCCCCGAGCCGCTCCTGCAACCGGTCAAGCTGCAGATCTGCCAGCATGTCGATCGACAATCCCCCGACTTTAACGGAACGCGCTTTTTCGTTGATTCTTCTGCCCCGGCACACGCTGCATTCGCGGGTACGCACGAACCGGAGGATATTTTTATTCCGGTCGCGCTGCAAGATGTTCTCCATCACCGGAATAATTCCTTTATAATAACCCATTTCCCTGGGTTTGGCCGTAATGCCGCTCCAGCGCATCCGCGACTCGAGCGGGTGCTTCCCATAGGGAATTTCGATCTTATCGCTACCGTAAAGGATGATATGTTTCTGCGCCGGCGTAAGGTCTTTCCAGGGAATGTCGATGTGAAATCCCTCCGCCCGGCAAACCTGATCAAGGACATCGAGGGTTACCTGCGAATAGATGATATAGCCGTTGGGAGCGGTGATCACGAGGGCGCCCTCCCGTAGCGTCCGGTTTTCATCCGATACCAGCAACTCCGGATCGAGAAAATCCTCCACCCCCAATCCTTTACAGGCGCTGCAGGCCCCTTCGGCAGTATTGAACGAGAAGAGTGAGCGGTTCACTGGGAACGGCGGTTGGTCCGGATCAACCACTCCGGCCCTGGCGTACAGAAGCCGGAGCAGGTCATAGATGCCCGTCAGCGTTCCTACCGTGGAACGGGGATTGGCCGTCATTGCATGCTGGTCCAGCGCGATGGCGGGCGAAAGTCCGTCGATCCGCTCCACCCGCGACTTGTGCATCTTCCCCATAAACATGCGGGCATAGGATGAAAAAGAGCCCAGGTAGCGGCTTTCTGCTTCACGATAGATGACGTCGAACACCAGGGAAGACTTTCCGGATCCCGACACGCCGGTGACAAGGACCAGCTTGTTCCTGGGAAAGGTCAGGCTGACCGAATCCAGGTTGTTTTCCGAGGCATGGGTAATCGAGATGGCTTCAGGAAGATTCATGGCAGTAGTTTGATGCAAAAGTAGGAAAATTGCGGCTTTGGCGCCCGTCAATTGGGGCGGGTCTCCCCTCCCGGCAGGCAACGTGGCGGATCATCCTGGCATGGTTATCGACCGGATCGGATAACAGGGATTTCCCGGTGAAAAAAATTTCTTCGGTCCGGGGAATCCCAAACCGGAAATATGCGATATCTTTGCAGCCATCTGACCTTTGGTCAATACGGGGTATTAGCTCAGATGGCCAGAGCGCTGCGTTCGCAATGCAGAAGTCACCGGTTCGACTCCGGTATACTCCACCTCCCCATCTCTTATTTCGTTGATTTAACGAAGCTTACGAAAGTATCCTGCCTCAATCTGTCATCTCCGGCGCATATTTTTCAATAGTGTATTTACAATCTCTTTAATTCGCGCATGAATCGCGAGACGCCGATTATTTATTTTCCAATCAGAAATATCCGGAGAAATCGTAATTTTATATCACAATATTACATCCGGTTATTTAAAATATATTACAATCGTAAATCGTAAATCATGTCAATCGTAAATTTAAACAGTCTCTTAATACTGCTATTATCCGCATTTAAAAATACTTGATTGACATGCCCGATCCCCCTCTTTTATTGAATCGTTTGAGGCCTGTGTCCGCTGCATGGTTGGCGGTTATGTGCATTGCCCTCATATTATTGGTAATCCCCGTCATTCATGCAACGGCGAATAACCCGGTTCTTCCGGATAAGAAAACCCGCCCGGGCAGCGCTTTCGTCGAAAACAAGGGGCAGATCATCGACCAGAACAACCGCCCCAATCCCGGTGTGCTGTACCTTTTGCGAACGCCGGGGATGAATGTGCAGATCCGTAAAGGTGGCTTCAGCTATGACATCTACACTTCAGAAAAATCAGAAATCACAAGTCAAAAACCATCCGATTCTTTTTCTGATCTATCTTCGCTGCCTCGCCCCGTCGCTCCTTCGCTCCTTACCTTCCACCGGATCGACATCGACCTGGTCGGAGCAAATGTTGCCGGTGGAATCATCGCCTGTGATCCGGCTCCTGGTTACCTGAATTACTACACTGCCGGAACCCCGGCCGGCGGTGTGACCGGCGTAAGAAGCTACCAAAAAGTGATTTTCCGGGAGATCTATCCCGGAATCGACCTGGAATTCATGACCGACCGCGTGAGTGGTTTCAAATACAACATCGTGGTGCGGCCGGGGGGCGATCTTTCTGCTGTCGTGCTGAAGGTTAGCGGACCGGAAACTTCCGTTACTGCCGCAGGAACGCTGTTGATGCATACATCGCTGGGAGCGGTTGAAGAGACGATCCCGGCGAGCCGTATCCTCCTTGATGAAGGAAACACACAGGCATCCGTCAGGTTTGTGCAACGCGGCAAAGACTTGTATGGACTGGAGCTCCTGAATCCTTTACCGCATGCGGCAACGCTCATCGTGGACCCCGTCCCTGGAAGACTTTGGGCCACCTTTTACGGCGGACCCAATTGGGATAATTTTGAAAAAGAGGGATGCACAACCGACAACCAGAACAATGTTTTTGGAGCAGGCACCACATCCTCCGAGACAAATGTCGCCACTTCAGGCGCATTTCAAACCACCTATGGAGGCAATATTGATGCTTTCCTGGTGAAGTTCAACTGCGCCGGTACGCCCCTGTGGGCCACCTATTATGGTGGTGCCGGCTATGAAATATATGCAAATTGTACTACTGATCCAACCGGGCATGTTTTTCTTTCAGGTAGGACAAATTCGACAACCGGGTTGTCAACACCGGGATCACATCAGCCGTTGTGCGGAGGCTTGGATGACTGTTATCTCGTAAAGTTCAGTCCGGAAGGAATTCGCCTTTGGGCTACCTATTATGGCGGCGCTGAAGGGGATGGTTCTTTAAGTTGTACAACGGATCCTTCCGGCAATGTTTACATTTGCGGATCGTCCCATTCCATAAACGGGATCAGTACGCCCGGGTCACACCAGCAGGCCATTGGCTCTTCTGTCGGGCCCAATGCCTTCCTCGCGAAATTTGATCCCCAGGGCGTAAGACTTTGGGGCACTTACTATGGTGGCAGTATTGACGATGGCGGATATTCATGCAACACGGACCTGAGTGGCCATGTTATAATATGCGGAGTTGCAAAATCCCCGAACAATATTTCGACACCGGGCGCGCACCAGGAGGATCAGGGTGGCGGGTGGGATGGCTTCATCGCACTGTTCAATTCCGACGGTCAGCGGCAATGGGGTAGCTACTATGGGGGCTCAGCCTTCGATGCACTTTATTCCTGCGATTTTTCTGTTGACGGTTCTCTCTTCTTTTCAGGAGAAACCTCCTCATCCAATAACATTTCGACTCCCGGGTGTCATCAATTCTCGCTGGTCGGCGCCTCTGATGCCATCCTGGTCAAATTCAACCTCGCCGGGGCCAGGCAGTGGGGCACCTATTACGGCGGGATCGGAACCACCGTCAGCTGGGATTGTGCGACAGATGCCGGCGCCAATATCTTTATCTGCGGACAAACCGATGCAACCGACATGATCGCGACACCGGGCTCTTTTCAGCCCGTATATGGTGGTCCCAGCATCGATGCCTTTCTCGTGAAATTCGACCCTGCCGGTGTTCGTCAGTGGGGAACTTACTACGGTGGTTCGATCACGGATTGCGGGTCGGCCTGCGCCATCACGGGTGATACCATTTACATGGCCGGTCGCGGAAGCCCGGGATTGGCAACGCCGGGCAGCTACCAATCTGTACCCAACGGACCCTCGGATGGGCTGATTGTTAAATTTGTCGACTGTATGGCTCCTGAACAGCCCGGTTCTGTAAGCGGGATCACTTCGATATGTGCGCCCTCGGCGGGTGTGACCTACAGCATCACACCCGTTGCGACGGCTACCGGGTATGTGTGGACTGTACCTCCCGGAGCCACCATTGTGAGCGGACAAAATACCACGGCGATCACGGTAGATTTCGGACAGACGGCGGTTTCGGGAGATGTTACCGTGGCGGCAACCAATGCCTGCGGATCGGGGATGCCCGCGGTACTTGCAGTGACGGTCACACAAGGAATCGCTCCTGAAATATTGGGTGCGGTGAATGTCGTTACGGGAATGGCCTATTTCTATTCCACGCAAACCGGCATGACCGGATACCAGTGGATTGTCACAGGCGGAACCGTCGTGGGCGGTAGCCCGAACAGCAACAATGTACAGGTTATGTGGAACACCCCGGGTATTCAGACCATCAGCGTCATTTTTACCAACCCGGCCGGTTGCTCGGTCCTGAGTCCCACGATCGTCAATGTCATGGTGAACCTGATGCCGGATGCCGGTTTCACGGCTCCCGACACCGTCTGCACGGGAAGCCCTGTTCAGATCCAAAATCAAACCCATACGGGAAACACCTGGCAATGGTATCTTTGTTCGGCCAATGCGGCCGCAGATCCCCTCGGGACAAATCTCGGCAATCCCGGCGGAACCCTCAACAATCCCGGTTATATTACCCTCGCAAGAGAAAATGATGATTGCTTTTCGTTCATCAGCAGTCATGGTTCCGGAATCATCCGGCTCCACCACGGATCGACCTTTTACCACCCACCGGTGAGTTGGACCCTGCTCGGTAATTTCGGATTGCTGACCTCCAATGCAGAAGGCATCCAGGTTAAATTCGACGACCAGAGCGGCAAATGGTATGGCTGGGTGAACAACGAAAACACCATCATCCGGCTCGACTTCGGGAACTCGCTGTGGAACACACCGGTCGCCGTAAATATCGGACCCTTCCCACAGTTCACCATGGCCCACGGACTGGTGATCGAAAAGGAAAACAATGCCTGGGTAGGATTTGTGACCTGCTCCACCGGAAAACTGCTCCGGCTGGATTTTGGTAACAGCCCTACCAACGCACCGGTCATTAACGATTTCGGGACCTTTGGCGGGAACCTGCTGAACCCGACGGCAATGAGTCTGATCTATGAGGACACCTGGTGGCTCTTGTATATCCTCGGAGGGAATAACATCTTGTTCAGGATCAATCTGGGATCTTCTCTGATGAACTGGCCATCCGGAAATAATTTAGGAACACCGACGGGTTTCAACAATCCGTCAGGGCTCAGCATAGTACGCGACTGTAGCGCGTCCATCGGCTATTTCACCAATAAAAACACAAATGAACTGGGCCGGTTGACCTTTGCGTTTACCAATACACTGGTTGCTAATGGAACAAACCTGGGAAACATCGGGGGACTGGATCAACCCTATTCAGTTTCGGAAATTGCCAGGGAACACGACACCCTGATTGCGCTGGTTACCAATCAGGCCAACAATTCGCTGACCCGACTGGCATTTCTCCCGTGTACCGGCGTTTCTCCCTCCGCTTCAACTGCTTATGATCCTCCGACGGTTTATTATAACCAACCGGGTGTATTCAACATTCAACTGGTGGTGGATGAAGGACAGGTCACGCAAGCCGCGACCTGCAAACCAATCGTGGTGGTCGACGCCCCGTCGTTCAGTCTTGGCAGCGATGTGTCGGTTTGTCCGGGAGTTCCCGTCATCCTCGATGCCGGGCCCGGGTTCGACAGCTATCTCTGGTCGACCGGAGCTTCCACCCAGACGATCACCGTCTTCATGGCCGGGACCTATACGGCAACGGTAACAAAGTACGATTGTCAGATGACAGATGCTGTCGATGTGAACTGGCTGCCCGCGCCCGTCGTGAACCTCGGTCCCGACCAGTCCATCTGCAACGGACAGTCTGTTACCTTCGACGCAGGCTCATGCATCGGTTGTACTTACGAATGGAGGGATCTCGGCTCCGGCCTCGTGGTGGGAACAAATCAAACCTATATCACCGGAACCCCAGGAACATACAGCGTCACTGTGACTGGCCCCGGTGGCTGTGCCGGTGAGGATGCGGTTCAACTTACGGTCTCCTCTACCATAGTAATGGGTGTGACGGTTTCCGGCCCCACGGGAACGGTTTGTACGGGGAGTCCGGTCACTTTCCTGGCGAATTTAACCAATGCGGGGAGTTCACCTGCCTATCAATGGAAGGTGAATGGCGTCAATGCAATCAATGGAACCAATGCAAGCAATACCTACGTGCCGGCCGACGGCGATCTGGTTTCCTGCGTCGTTACCTCATCCGATCCCTGTGTTTCCAACAATCCGGCATCAAGCCCGCAGGTGGCGGTTACAGTGAGTCCCATCCTGCCGGTGAGCGTCAGCATTACCCCCTCGGCCAATCCCTTCTGCACGGGGAGTCCGGTTTTGTTTACGGCAACGCCCGTCAATGGCGGCTCAAATCCCGTGTTTCAGTGGATGGTAAATGGCATCAACACCGGAAGCAACAGTCCAACGTTCAGTTACATCCCGGTCAACGGTGATCAAATCATTGTCCATTGTCAATCGTCCATTGTCAATTGTGTTTCCGGCAATCCCGCGGTATCGAACGCCATCATGATGGTTGAAAATACCAGCCTTCCCGCCGGTGTAACGATTGCGGCGTCTTCCAATCCTTTCTGCGCAGGGAGTCCGGTATTGTTTACAGCAACGCCCGTCAATGGCGGCGCTTCACCGGCGTACCAATGGAAAGTCAACGGAGTCAATGTACTCAGTGCAACCAATACGACCTATTCGTACCCGGCAAGCAACGGGGATGTGGTGCAATGTGTCATGACCTCAAACCTGATTTGTGTAATATCCAATCCCGCTACCTCAACCTCTCTCACGATGATCGAATGGGAATCACCAAACGTAAGCTTTACCGCCTGTTTCGACACCATCACCACCGTCAGCGCCAAACCCTTCCGGCTCAAAGGAGGATTACCCCTTGGCGGAACCTACTCCGGCCCGGGCGTCAACTATGCCACCGGTATCTTTACCCCATCCACTGCCGGTCCCGGAACCCACACCATCACCTACACCTACACCAACACCCTCGGCTGTTCTTCAATCAGTCAATCACTTATTCACTCATTCACTCAATCACTCATTCCTTGCGGCAGCACCCTGACGGATATCAGGGATGGTAACGTGTATCCCACCGTGCAAATCGGCTCGCAGTGTTGGATGCAGAAGAACCTGGATTACGGAACCACCATTCCAACCATCATTCATCAAACCGACAACTGCATCGCAGAGCAGTATCTTCAATCGTCAATCGTAAATCCTGGCAATCGTAAATCCCTTTATCAGTGGGACGAACTCATGCGTTACGAATCCGCCCCCGGCAGCCAGGGCCTCTGTCCGCCCGGCTGGCATGTCCCCTCCGAAAGCGACTGGAACATCCTATTTAACTACTACGACGGGCAAAGCCGGGCCGGCGAAGCGCTTATGGATCCTTTTTTGAATGGTTTCAAAGCCGACCCCGACGGGGTGCTGTATCAAAATACCATCTGGAGCTTTGCCGATTTTGCCGTCCTCTTCTGGTCCTCCACCCCGGTCGATGCCACCCACGCCTGGTCGCACGGCATGAACGATATCAACTTCTCGGTGTCGTCGTACCCGGCTATGAAGGCCGATGCGTTTCCGGTAAGGTGTGTAAGGGATAATTAACCGAAGTATAATAAGGGAAATTCCATTTTACAAAAGAAAAAGGGAATTTTTGACCAATGAAATTTTCGTAACAAAAGAACGTTTACTTTATGTTTTTTATTAAATTTGCAAAGTAAACAATTCATTTTTCATGATAAACAGGGAAATACAACCCATCATTGAGAAAAATCTTTTTCAAAAAAAGGTTGTAGTTATTTACGGTCCAAGGAGGGTTGGAAAAACAACGCTGTCAAAACAATTGATGCAAACCGTCGAAAAAAACCGCTACATCAATTGTGAGTTGCTTGAGAACAAATTAGCGCTCGAAACCACAAACAGTATTGCATTGAGGAATTTCCTGGGAAATTACAAACTGATCGTACTGGATGAGGCGCAGTATATTGCTGATATCGGCCGTATCCTGAAAATTATTGCCGATACTTTTCCCGATATCCAGTTGATTGCAACGGGCTCATCAAGTTTCGAACTTGGGAATCGCGTTGCCGAACCGCTTACAGGCCGGTCGCGGGAGTACCTGCTTTATCCGTTTTCGGTTGGTGAGATCCTTTCACTGGATGATCCTGTAACGATTATGGCAGGGCTGGAGCGGTTCTTAAGATTCGGATTGTATCCCGAAGTGTACGGAAAAACGGATGAGGAAGCGATGGAGGAGTTGACACAAATTTCGAGCAACTATTTATACAAAGATATCCTTCAATTTGAACAGGTAAAAAGACCCGGGTTGCTGCTGAACCTGTTGAATGCCCTGGCATTGCAAGTTGGAAATGAAGTTTCGCTGAACGAACTTTCACGCATGTTGCGCGAAACCGTGCCAACCATTCAACGATACATTGAATTACTTGAGAAAGCCTTTGTCATTTTCAGACTGCGTTCGTTCAGCCGGAATCTCCGGAATGAAATAGCAAAGGGCCAAAAAATATATTTTTATGACCTTGGGATACGAAATGCCTTGATACGGAACTTCAACCCACTTAATCTCCGGAATGACACAGGCGGGCTGTGGGAAAATTTCTGTATCACGGAGCGCATGAAATTCAACCAGAACCGGCGTCGTTTCGTGAATGCGTGGTTTTGGAGGACCTATAACCAAAAGGAGGTGGATTACATCGAAGATGAAGGCGGCGTGTTACATGCATTCGAATTTAAGTACCGTGTCCCCCGGAAAAGTGAAGCGCCGAAGATTTTCTCAGAATCCTATCCTGACTCAACCTTCGCTACCATAACCCGTGAAAACTTCCTTGAATTTTTAACGTGACCCGGAGAAGTGATCTTTTGATAAAACCAACGAATCATCGGCTTCTCCTGTTCTTTTATTCAGCTTTTTTTGTTTATCCCGTTACATACTATAATTGAGCTACGGGTTCGTTATCACAATAAAGGTAATGTTGTAGCTTCTGATTTCTACGCGTTACGTGAATGAATCGCAATTATGATGTAACTTTGAAAGAGGAGATCTATTTTATAAAGTTTCAAGTTAAATGTCAGAAGGAGTTTGACAAAAGAGACAACCATCAGATTATTCAATCAGAAACAGGTGAGATATCACTGGGACAGTGAAAAGTAGAAGTAATATTTTTCGATTGTGGATGTGGTTGAAGTACTTACGGAAAGTCCGGATGCAGAAGCATACTGGTGCAAACTTAAAAAAAGGTTAAAGAAAGAGGGGAATGAAGAGGCTGTCTCAAAAGTCCGAGACAGCCTCTTTTTTATTTATAACACCCTGA
>CAZGIM010000014.1:0-110441 GCA_964525995.1 uncultured Prolixibacteraceae bacterium
TAACCATTATGTTTTTCGGATTAGCTAACGTTATAAATATACAGATGAAAATTGACAATTGACAATTGACAATGGACAATGAAAGGAATTGAAAATTGAAAATGGAAAACGGGCGGACGGGTTGGACGAAGAGTTGGACGAAGAGCGGACAGGAAAGAATTGACAATGAAAGGAATTGAAAATTGAAAATGGAAAACGGGCGGACGGGTTGGACGAAGAGTTGGACGAAGAGCGGACAGGAAAGAATTGACAATGAAAGGAATTGAAAATGGAAAATGGAAAACGGAGAACGATTTGAGGATTTGAGAATGTGAAAATACAAATTATTGTTTATCCCTAATGGCTAATGGCCAATGCCTAATGCCTTATTTTGACTTTTGAATTTTTTCCCTAATTCCTATTGCCTAATTCCTATTGCCTATTGCCTAATTCCCAATGCCTTAAAAATGTCCGACGACAAAAAGATCATATTCAGCATGGTGGGAGTGTCGAAGACCTTTCCGCCGCACAAGCAGGTGTTGAAAGACATCTATCTTTCCTTTTTCTATGGCGCCAAAATCGGCATCATCGGTTTGAACGGAAGTGGCAAATCGACGCTGTTGAAGATCATCGCAGGCGTGGAAAAATCGTTTCAGGGCCAGGTGGTCTTTTCGCCCGGGTACTCAGTGGGATACCTGGAACAGGATCCGCAATTGGACGATACCAAAACGGTCCGCCAGATCGTCGAGGAAGGGGCCGCCGAGGTGGTGGCCCTGCTGAAGGAGTACGAGGAGGTGAACAACCGGTTTGCCGAACCCATGACCGACGATGAGATGGACAAACTTATCAAACGGCAGGGTGAACTCACCGAACTCTTAGACCAGCATGGCGCCTGGGAACTCGACAACAAGCTGGAGCGCGCCATGGATGCCCTCCGTTGTCCCGATCCCGACGCACCGGTACAAAACCTTTCGGGCGGAGAACGCCGCCGGGTAGCCCTTTGCCGCCTCCTCCTGCAGGAACCCGACATCCTCCTTCTTGATGAGCCCACTAACCACCTCGATGCCGAATCGGTGCAATGGCTGGAACTGCATCTGCAGCAGTACAAAGGCACCGTCATTGCCATCACGCACGATCGATATTTCCTTGACAACGTAGCCGGTTGGATCCTCGAACTCGATCGCGGTGAAGGGATTCCCTGGCAGGGCAACTACTCCTCATGGCTGGAGCAGAAATCGAACCGCCTCGCCATGGAAGAGAAAATGGAGAGTCGCCGCCGTAAGACCCTCGAACGCGAGCTCGAGTGGGTACGTATGTCGCCTAAAGCAAGGCAGGCCAAGGGGAAGGCCCGTCTTTCAGCCTACGAACGGTTGATGAACGAGGATGCCCGCGAAAAAGAAGAACGCCTGGAACTTTATATCCCCAACGGTCCACGATTAGGCACCAAAGTCATTGAAGCCATGGAGGTTTCGAAATCGTTCGGTGACCGGCTGCTGTTCGAAGGACTTAACTTCACCCTCCCGCCTGCCGGCATCGTGGGGGTGATCGGTCCCAATGGGGCAGGCAAAACCACCCTGTTCCGCATGATCATGGGAGTCGAAAAGGCCGATGCCGGTACTTTCAGCGTGGGCGACACAGTGAAGATCGGCTATGTCGACCAAAGCCATACCGCCATCGACCCTGAAAAGACCGTCTTTCAAGTCATCTCGGGAGGCGCTGAGAACATGCAGATTGGCGGCCGTACAATGAGTGCCCGCGCCTACGTAGCCCGGTTCAACTTCAGCGGCGCCGATCAGGAGAAGAAGTGCGGCATGCTGTCGGGCGGCGAACGCAACCGGCTGCACCTCGCCCTTACCCTGAAGGAAGAGGCCAATGTGCTGCTCCTCGACGAGCCGACCAACGATATCGACGTCAATACACTCAGGGCGCTGGAAGAAGGGTTGGAGAACTTCGCCGGTTGCGCCGTGGTGATCTCGCACGACCGCTGGTTCCTCGACCGCATCGCCACACACATCCTCGCTTTCGAAGGCGACTCGCAGATGTACTTTTTCGAAGGTTCCTATTCCGACTACGAAGAAAACAAGAAGAAACGACTGGGCGATACCGGTCCGCACAGGATCAGGTACAAGAAGCTCAAGGAATAATGGACAATGGAAAATGGAAAATGGAAAACGGAAAATGGAAAATGGAAAACGAAGGAATTTTGCTGTTTTGCTATTTCGCTATTTGTTAAACGGGAGGCTTGGTTGGACGAAGAGTTGAACAATCATCCTTTTTCACCGTAGTACAACTTTCCCCTCATACATCCTAAGCGAGATCACGGGGGCAGTGGATTCATCGGCTCCCTGCGTTACGGCAACATACCTGAATTCCTCATCTTCCTTGTGATATTGTATCTCCCTGAAATTTTCTTTCCTGTAATCAAAATCGGTATAACGGGTATCGGTATTAATCTTGTAGGCCGCCTCAGACTCAAAAATAAGGCTTAGCTCCGTATATTTTGCATCGAGATCAAGGCCTGTGAACTTCTTCGAAACCGATTTCACCATGATCTCATCTTCATAACTGGAGGTAAAGGTCATTTTTCCCTCGAACCGGTCGATCCTGTATGAAGAGTAATTGGAGCTGGCCTTCAGGTCCCCGATGATCCCCCCCCGGAGCTTGTTCTCATAGGATGTGGTGAATACCAAAGCACGACACGATTGAAATTCCATCAAGGTATATTTCGCACCAATGGCAAGGATATTGACATTCCCGGTTTTGAGCTGACATTCATACAGGTCGAATGTCCCGCGGTTGAAACCTGCCAGATTCAGCGTGGTGTACTTTGCAACTGCGCTGACATCCCCGTGCCGGGCAACAGTAATCTTATCTTCGTAAGAATCAATATTCAACGATCCTGCAGTCATGATGCCGACCGAAGAATATTTAGAGTCCATTTTTATGTCTCCTGCTTTCGCAAGTGACAGGTTGGTCTCATACAGAGTCAGCTTTACATCCATTACCGAATCTACTGTTGCCTTGCCATACTTCAGTTGTATTTCTGCATCGTTGGCAATGGCGCCCGCAGTGAGATCACACTCATAGAGGTCGAGGTTAAGTTTACCGGTAAGGTCGGGTAGCGTCAGCCTGTCATAGGCATTTTTAACTGATAATGCGTTGTTTTTCGGAATGGTCAAGACATACGAAAAATCGAGCCTGTTCAAACGAACGATAGACCCGTTGAGCAAAGTCACTTTGAAATGACCCGGTATCATTCCTGACATCATCTTGTAAAACCTTGTCTTAAAGAGGACGGTTTCGTTATCTTTAATGAATTCCAGGTTCCTGAGTGCTTCAAGCACCTTGTTGATCTCATTGTCTTCGCCGTCGATCACAATTTGGATATCTACTTTGACGGCATTTTTATCCCAGGTTTCAACCGTAACGGGACCATTCTTATTCTCAAACGATATCCGGGTGGCCGGAGTTATGGTAATTTCCCTGGTGATCTTTTCCTGGCGTTCGCGCATAGTGCGTCCCTGGACGGGAATAATAAAAACGAGAAGTATGGCCAGAAGCAATATTCTATAAAAGTTTTTTCTTGTTTTCATACTGATTGCTTTTTTCGATTTCCTTTAATGTTTTTTCGATAACTCTGATTTTTAATTCGTAGCAGCGAATGATTCCCTGCAGAATCCTGGGCTGTGGACCCATTTCATGCAGGTCAGACTTGTAGATGTCGTACTGACGGTCGATCTGGTCAAGCTGGCCTTCCATTTCACGATAAATGACCGGCTTGATCTCAGCATTCTGTACCTCTGTCATCTTTTGCAGCAAAACGTTTCTGAACATGCGTTCTTCCGGTACGATATTGAAAGTCGTTACTGTCGCATCATGGAATCCGTCAGGCTTCATCTTATGTTTCTGAATCATCAGGATTCCCGTTCCAACGGTTGCAAGAATGACCAGGCAGGCTGCCATGGCATAAAAAAGCCGCTTCATATCCTGTTCCCGCTTCAGTGCCCCTGAGATGCCCTGCCAGATGCGTTCTTCGTCCGGGAACTCGACATCGATCCGGTCTTTCCGGCTTTCGATCAGGGATTCAATTTTTTCTTTCATCCCAACCTTCAGTTACATTTATGTTGAATTTTTCCCGCAACAGTCTCAGCGCCCGACGGTACTGCGACTTTGAGGTGGATTCAGAGATCCCGAGCATCGCAGCAATGTCGGCATGCCTGTATCCTTCAAGCAGGTAAAGCACAAGCACAACGCGGGCTCCCTCAGGCAACTCCCCGATCGAGCGGTTGATCAGTTCCGGGCTGATCTCCGGGTAATCAGGTTCGTCGGGCTCATCCTCTTTTTCAAGAGATTCGACATTCTGAAAAACGATTCTTTTCTTCCTGAGGAAGTTCAGGCAGTGATTGACGACGATCCGCCGCATCCAGGCCCCGGGAGTACATTCGTTGCGGAAGTGTCGGATCTCCCGGAAGATTTTCACAAAGACCTCCTGCAGCAGGTCTTCCGCTTCCATCTTATCGACAACCATCCTTACACACAGATTGTACATCGGGTGTGCATATTGTTTGTACAGCCGGTACTGGGCCACACGGTCACCTTCCTTACAAAGGAGGATCAAATCGCGGTTATTATCGGGAACCTGTCCGGCCAAATCAGCTGTTTTCATAAAAAGACACCCGGAAATCGAAAAAGTTGGAATCGAATTTACTTTTTTTTCATTTATGTGGATGGCTGATTTTAACTTCTTACTTGAACAGAATTACCGTTTATCGAAATTCCGTTTGAGGCGGGACCTCAGGATTCGAATTTTGCAGGAAACCACGGAATCATGATATGCCCTGCAGAGCGGAATCTTTTGAGATCCATATCCGGATGCGAGGATTCCATGAGGTTAATCAAAAGGTATGAACCCCGGGGCGTAGCCCCACGTCCATATTCCGCCCCAAGGAGCGGGTAATTTACTAGAAACATTAAAATCAAAATTATTCACACATGAAAAGAATCATTATTGCAGTACTGGCCTTCATGACTGTATTTACAGTTTGGAGCCAGGAGATTTCCAGAGCCATAACGGAAGGAAATCTTGAAAAGGTAGTTAAAATCCTGAACGACAATCCCGGGTTGCTGGATGCAAAAGATATCCAGGGACTTACACCGCTCAACAAATCGCTGGCGGAAGGAAAGAAAGAGATTGCGTATGAGCTGATCCGCCGTGGCGCTAACGCTTCCATCGGTGACAATGAAAACACACTGCCTGTCCACATGGCAGCACGCCTTGGCGACATTGATCTGTACAAAACCCTTGCATCGAAGGGTTTCGATATCAATGTCAGAGATGACAACGATGTAACGCCCTTATTCTATTCGATCGAGGGGAAGCACCCGGCCATGACAAAATACCTTGTTGAGAATGGCGCCGATGTCAATGCAGTCACCAAAATAAAATGGCCGACACTTCTTTATGCCGCCATTTACGGACCCATTGAAACCGCGCAACTCCTTCTCGATAAAAAAGCGAATGTTAACGCAAAGAGTGAAGAAGGGTTCGTTCCGCTCCACAGCGCCGTGTCGTTTGGACGTACCGAAATCGTGAAACTCTTCGTTGAGCGTGGCGCCAGAGTCAACGAAACCGATGATCATGGCGAGACTCCCATTTTCTGGGCCCTGAATCCGAACACCTACGATGCCGCCAAATACCTGATCGAAAACGGAGCCAAAGCGACAATGAAAGGAAATACCGGAAGGACCCCCCTGATGACAGTAGCCGGCCGTGGTTCCGTCAACGTGGCAGAATTGTTTTTGCAGCATGGGGTTGACATTAATGCGATTGACAGTAATGGACAGACTGCCCTTCACAATGCGGCTTATTCACGCAATCCGGATGGGATGAGCAAATTCCTGATCCTGAACGGTGCAGAGGTAAATCCATTATTCTGCAAACATGGAAAGGTTTCCGGATGCTGCAGCGGAATAACAACTCCCCTGCATTCAGCGGCAAACACGGGACAGTTGGCCATCGTCAGGAACCTGGTAAACAGCGGGGCAAAGATCAATGTTCTCAACCAGGACGGCCTTACTCCCCTGTATCTTGCTGTGAAAAAAGGAAATCCTGATGTGGTGAAGCTGCTGGTGGAACACGGAGCCTTTATAAATACCGTGGAAAAAAACCTTGGATATTCTGAACTGATGCTCGCTGTTGCACTGGGAAAAAAGGATATTGTGGATTACCTTATTAAAAATGGAGCCGACGTAAACATGAAGAATAAGGAGGGTAAATCGGCCCTTGACCTGGCCTGGAATTACGGTCACAAACAGATTGCCTATTCATTGCTTACGGCCGGCGGATCTGATGCTTCGCTGGCACAGAACATCAGTCAACCCGATTTGCTCACAAAACAGCTTGGTGAGAAGGAGGCTGCTGTTTGGTTTTTGGGCCATAGCGGATGGGCAGTCAAGACAAAAAACCATTTGCTGGTCTTTGACTATTATATCACTCCTACCGAGGCCGCTCCTCCTGATTCATCGCTTGCCTCCGGGTACATAAACCTTGACGAACTTAAAAATCAGAATGTGACAGTGTTCTCGTCACACCATCACGGCGATCATTACAACAAGGATTATTTCCGGTGGAAGCAGACTATAAAGAATATCGATTATGTGATGTGCTTTAACCCGCAGGATGCAACGGCCGATTACAACTTTATCCCTATCCATGGCGAGAAGCAGGTGAACGGAATGAACATTTCAGTGGTGAAGTCAACCGACGTTGACGGCGGATTTCTTGTTGAAGTCGACGGTCTTGTGATCTTCCACCCGGGTGATCTTGCCAACAGGTCCGATAAGCTTGCAAAAGAGTTTACCGATGAAATTGACTGGGTAGCTTCTAAAGATAAAAAAATCGATCTGGCTTTTGCACCCATCAGAGGGTGCAGCCTGGGTGCACCTAACCAGGTGAAACTGGGAGTTGAGTACATGGTCGAGAAACTAAGTCCCGTTATGTTGATCCCGATGCATGCAGGGACAACTACTTTTGAACTTAAGAAGTTCACTGAAGAGATGTCTGCAAAGAATTATCCCGTAAAACTAAAATTTGTTGTAACCAAAGGCGATCATTTTCTTTACGGAAACGGAAAAGAGATCACCGGACTCTAATTTCAATTATCTTTGAACTCCGGGTTATCCCCCGCTCCTTGACCTTTCAGGCCGGTGGCGGGGGATTAAAAGAATCAACTTGCGCAGTTCATGACCAAAAGGCAAAAAAATATCCTCTTCTGGATCCTCCAGATATTCGGCTGGGCCCTCTATGGAATAGCCTATTTCCTTCTGATGCGTAAATCGGTTGAAAAAAGCAACTTCATCAGCAATATGCTTTTCCTGTTCACCTACATGGTCGGATTCGGAATTACCGTCATGCTCCGCTACTATTTCCGATTTCTCAGGAAAAAGGTCAGCAGGAATGCACTGATGTTTACGCTTGCCCTTTGCATGATGATCCTTGCCTGCCCGCTGTGGTACTGGGTCGACATATGGATCAGCATGAAATTCTGGGACCCCGGATATGTAAAAAAGTTCCTCCAGAACGTGTCGATCATGTCGTTCGTCCGGGCGACAGTTATGAACTTCATTCCCCTCCTGGCCTGGAGCACGCTCTATTTTGCCATCACCTACTGGATGGAACTGCAGTTGGAGAAAAAAAGAGCTGAAGACGCTATCCACCTGGCCCGGAAATCGCAGTTCGAGATGCTCCGGTACCAACTCAACCCTCATTTTCTGTTCAACTCCCTTAATTCAACCCGCGCTCTTATTGACGAGGATCCGAAAGCCGCACGGGAAATGATCACTGAGCTGTCAGAATTCCTGAGGTATTCGCTTATCGACAAGGATATCGCCTTCAGGCCGCTGCGCGAAGAACTCAAGGCCCTGCAACATTATCTTTCCATCGAGAAAAAGCGGTTTGAAGAAAACCTGGTGATCGACTACCAGGTTGATCCTGCCACCGAGGAAACAAGGGTCCTTGGATTCCTGATCCATCCCCTTATCGAGAATGCAATCAAATACGGGATGAAAACGAGCGATACACCGCTAAAACTGACAATCAAAACCGCCCTGGAAAAAGAATACCTGGTGATCAGGATCTGCAATTCAGGGAAATGGATTGAAAAAGAGGAGCATGATGACGAAACGGGGAATGGTACCGGTACGGGATTAGACAATGTAAAAAAGAGACTTGAAAATGCATATCCTGAAAATCATTATCTCAGGATTGACAAAGGAACTGATCAGGTCTGCGTGACCATCGGCATCCGCGATATACCCGGGGAGACTGCTTAACGCCGCATGACGGACAGTTCCGAGTGAAAATCAAACGGGACAAATCCCGGCAAAGCCCCGGTTTCGGATTTCGCTGCACGCCGGGTGGAATTGAATCTGGCAAGATTAAGAAACTGTTTAAAATTTACGATTGAACATGATTTACGATTTACGAATGAAAACAAATGACGTATGGATACCAGATCGACGAATGTTACTTTCAAATTTTAGTTTGCAGGTTAATTTCAACACGAAAAAAATAAGGTTATACCCTAAAATGATAACTGTAAGTCCGAAATCGAAGATGCAATCGTAAATCGTAAATCATGTTCAATCGTAAATAGAAAGGTTTTTCACCTGGCTAACTAAATTTAAACAGGCTCTAATTAATTCATGTTTCAGATATGAATCAGGGAAACAAGACCAATATACTCCAGGCTGTGGTTGTCGACGATGAACGTCTGGCAAGGAATGAACTGATCAACCTGTTGAAAAATCATCCCGAAATCAATGTAGCAGGGCAGGCCGACAGCGTCGAAACGGCAAAGACGGAAATCGAACGGGTCAACCCCGATGTACTGTTTCTCGATATCCAGATGCCCAGGAAGTCAGGTTTCGATCTCATCAATGAAATATCGTTCAGCGGAAAGATCATTTTTGTCACTGCTTACGATGAATACGCTATCCGCGCCTTTGAAGTGAACGCACTCGATTACCTGCTGAAGCCTGTTTCGCCCGACAGGCTTGCCTCATCACTGAAACGACTCCGGGAAGAAACGCCGGAAACGGTTTTTCACGGGAAAAAGCTGAAATATGATGATCAGTTGTTTCTTCATTTTGGGAATCAACTCAGGTTCCTGAGGATCAGCAATATTGTCCTCATCAAATCCGAAGCCGATTATTCGAAGGTACATCTCACCGGGGGAACCACCGGGCTTGTGTTAAAGACCATGCGCGAATGGGAAGAAAGGCTTCCCGAAAACCATTTTTGCCGGATTCACAGGTCGGCCATCGTAAACATCGGGATGATCGACAGGATTGAAAAGTGGTTCAACTACGGACTGCGGATTTACCTCCCCGGCAATCTGGATCCCATCAACATCAGCAGGAGAAATGCCGTAAAGATCAAAGAGCGTTTTGGTTGATTATTTCATGCGGCATTGCTGCTTACCGGATCCTGACCAGTTCAGTTCAGTTCAGTTCAGTTCACTTCTCTTTTCCTCTTTCAGGACCGAAAACAAATTGATTCTTCGGCCTATATCGGCGCCAGAATTTAAAACGCGTCAGCGAGGTCACGTAAAACAACGGTCGTATCCAGCGAAACCTCAGCAGGTAATGAAAAAGCCGGTATAATACAACCAGCGAAAAAAACGTCAGCAACCATCCTGTGATGTTCACTCCCAGCCTCATCCAGCCGTTATCTACGTTCATGGTGATCCGGTTACCGACAAACTGCCAGAACCACCTGATGATTCCCAAGTTGATCAGGAACATAATGCCGATGATATACCCATGCGCCGTTTCGATTGCCCTCCGGGGACAATCGTTCATGCAGCGCATGCAGCTTTCGCACCTGTAAGACCAAAATGGACGTTTATCGACCGTAAGGATCGCTTTAACGGGACAGTTGTTTATGCAAAGGTCGCATTTGTCGCAGGCATCGGTTGCATAAAACGATTTTGCAAAAATAAACCTCCCCACGAAAAAATAGCCGATGGTGACAGGAGCAATAATCAGATCCTGGATGATGTCGCGAAAAGCCCGGTATTCATGTTTACCGTTAAGGATCTTTTCTGCAAATGCCCTGCTGATCTGTCGGCACCGGCCGTAAATCGATGCCACTACCTTTTCTTTGACGCCGGGATGAATCGAGATCCAGTTGGAAGGGAGATCGATCGAGCGCATCCCCGCGATCCGGTATCCTTTCACGAGCAGGACCAGCGCTGCCAGCCAAAGGGCAAGACCACTCAATCCCGGGATGAACCATTTCGACAGCTTCAGCCCTGCGCGGGTATTCATGATAATTGCCCGGTTGCCTCTGGCCATCGGGAACCTGAAAATAAAATACATCATCGCCGGTGGATAGTTGAAACCATGGGTTGGCGAGATGAATCCGATCAGGGAGTCAGGAGGCGGGGGAATGATGTGTTTCCGGTCGATCCTGGCAATGTCGATTGTTGTTGCAGGAATGCTTCTTTCTTGCGCTACTTCCGAGATCCACCGGGCGACATTACGGGCATTGCCGGTACCGGAGAAAAAATAAATGGTCAAGGAAGATTCCATGGAGCAGGTTCGAATCCAAAATATCAATAACGACCGTCCAAAGATACAGATTTCCTTTTCTACCTGTCATGGATGGCATTTTCAGAAAATTATATACCGGACAGAAGAAGGTAAAAACATCCCTATCTTTGTCCCATGATCTCCATCGACGATACGCTGATCGAAAAGGTTGCGTCAAAGGCCCGCCACGCTCCCCGCCGCCGGATGAACCACAATTTCCACCCGGCGCTGTCGGATCCGTTGCAGCGGCTGCTGAACGTGATGGAACCGTTGTCGTACATCCGCCCGCATAAGCATGAAAATCCCGACAAGGTGGAGGCCTTCATCCTGCTCAGAGGCCGTATGGTGGTGGTCGAGTTCAACCCCGACGGTTCGGTGGCTGACCACATCCTCCTCGATCCGCTGAATGGCAGCTACGGCGTCGAGATCGCTCCCCGGACATTCCATACCATCATCGCGCTTGAAAGCGGAACCACTGTTTATGAAGTCAAGAACGGACCTTACGACCCCGTCGATGATAAGAACTTTGCTTCCTGGGCGCCGAAGGAAGGGTCAGGTGAAGCACCTGAATACCTCCGCGATTTACTGATGAACGTATACCGCCGATATTAGTCCGACGATTAAACATCTCCTTCACATCAAGCCTCCCTGATATGTAAAACAAGGATGACTGCCAGGCTTCCGGTCATTCCTTGCCATTGACTTTTTTTTAAAATGATCATACTACGGCAATAATTATGGCGTTAATATCATCACATCCTTTCCTATTTTTAACCTAATCTTTTCGTGATGAAAAAACTGATCATATCGTACCTGGCCTTTGCCATGGTATTTGCAGTTTCGTGCAAAAAAACCACTGAAGAAATAGTTCCAGCTGTAAAGTCGGATTACTTTCAACTTAAAGTGGGAAATTATTGGATCTATGAAGGTTACCAGATTGATTCAACTGGTGTGGCCACTTCCACTGGCATTTCCGACAGTGCCTACATCGAAAAAGATACGATGACCGGGGGGAATAGATATTTTAAACTGATTGAAGCTCCCTTTATTTTTTCACCACTGCAATATACCATTTTTCTTCGTGACTCATCGGGATACCTGGTCGATAAGAGCGGTAGAGTCCTGGCCTCCGACTTCAATTTCAGCGATACGCTCCAATTCGATACCGCACATCCGTCTCTCTACACCGGTTATCTGACTATGACCGGCAAGGATTCTCTGGTAAAAATGGCAGGCGGCATTGAATTGCCTTCCATTACCGCACAGTATAAGATTGTACCGGCGCCCGTTTATGCAGGTAGCATGCCGGTCCGATACGCCTATGAGGTCTATGCAAGGGGGATTGGAAAGATGAAAACACATAACTTCTTCTTTTTCACTGGTTACAAGTCTTCATTTGAAAGGAGATTGCTGCGTTACAATGTCCAATGAGGGCGTGTCAGAAGTATCAAAAATAATTGATTTTCAGAATCAACGACCAACCCGGTAATGCATGAGAAAAACCAAACCCGACGCCTTCTCCGGTTTCACCGGGAAAATCGGAAAAACCGGATTCTATAAACGTATATTGAACGGCGTGGAGGTGATACAGCAATGCCCCACCCGGAAAACAAATAAACGCAACAAACCCCTGCCCACACAAAATCTCAAATTCAGGAAAGCGGTCAGAGCTGCTGCTCTTGCACTCGCTGATCCGGAGATACGCTCGGTGTACACACGTGTCGCAACCGGCACATGCAGCGCGAATTCCATGTACATCAAGGACTATTTCCACCCGGCGGTGATCTCCGGCGTCGATGTGTCGGGCTTTGAAGGACAACGGGGGTTCCGCTTCCGCATCACGGTGGGAAACATCGTTCCTGTAAGGACAGTCACCGTTTCCATTGTCTCAGGCAACGGGCAGATCCTTGAATCAGGTCCGGCCATATCCCTTAACCGGGACTATGAATGGACGTACCAGACCGAATCATTCATCCCTGACCTGAATGGGGCCATGCTGCAGGTGACGGCCGTCGATTATCCAGGTCATTCCGCAACCCGGAGCATTCCATTGTAGGTGACTGAGCACATACGGAAGGAGGTTTATTTTCCCGAGAATATCTTACGACCACATCGAATGCAACTCAGGAGCACTTTGTTTTCAGGATGAAGGTAAATGGGTTCTTTATGCAAGCTTATAAGTCCTGGCCTTGAAATCCGAAATATATATCAATAGCCTTGCGCTTCTCCCCTATGCATGGAAAATGAACACACTCATGGCCCAGTAGGCAATGGAACCGGCTAAATAGCCGATCAGGGCCCAGAGAGAAATCTTCTTCAGGTACCAGATGAAATCGATCTTCTCCATGCCCATTACCGCCACACCGGCAGCTGAACCTATAATGAGGATACTGCCTCCTGTCCCGGCACAGTAAGCCAGCATTTCCCAAAAATAATGGTCGGGAACGAAGGTGTTCTGGTACATCCCCATGGCACCTGCCACCAGCGGTACATTATCCACAACGGCTGAAAGAAGTCCGATGATGACGTTGATCACGTAAAGGTTGCCAACGTACTGGTCGAGTGTTTTAGCCAGGAGGTCCAGGTGACCGACGGTCTGAAGAGCTGCCACCGCCAGCAGGATTCCTAAAAAGAACAAGATGCTGGGGGTGTCAATTCTGCGAAGCACATTTGCCACAGTCACTTTAGCCTTGAACTCTTCATTTTTCGATTTATGCATGATTTCAGTGACGATCCAGAGTACGCTGAGACCCAGCAGGATGCCGATGTAAGGCGGAAGATGGGTGATGGTTTTAAAGATGGGAACGAATAACAGGGAACCAATTCCAAGGTAGAAGACCAGGTTGCGTTCAAATACAGTGGTTGGGTCATGTTTGGGTTCCTTTTCTTTCGGCGGTATTTTCTGAACCTCCCCTTTCATGGAAATGGAGATAAGAGCCAGCGGAATGACCATCGATAATACACTGGGAACAAATGTCTTGAGAATGATATTGACAGTGGTTACATGTCCGCCGATCCACAACATGATGGTGGTGACATCCCCGATCGGGCTGAAAGCGCCACCGCTGTTGGCGGCAATGATCACCATGCCTGCATAGAACCAGCGCTCCTTTTTGTCGGAGATCAGCTTGCGAAGCAATGCCACCATGACAATGGCCGTGGTGAGGTTATCGAGTACTGCCGACAGGAAGAAGGTGATAATGCTAATCACCCAGAGGAGTTTTATTTTGTTGCGGGTTGTTATTTTATCAGTGATGATCCTGAATCCTTCATGTGAATCAACTAATTCAACGATGGTCATAGCACCCATCAGGAAGAAAATGATCTCGGAGATCTCGCCCAGGTGTTCAAGCAGGGCATGGCGTGATAACCAGTCAAAAAAACTCCCGTCCGGGTTTTTCAGGAGGTACTCCTCGAATCCTGTATTGCTTACGAGAATCCCCTCTCCGCCAATTACGGACAGCACCCAGAGGACTACTGCCAGCAGCAGTGCCGTGGCCGACTTATTGACCTTCAGCGGGTGCTCCAGTGCGATAGCCGCGTAGCCAATGATAAAAACAAAAATCATCAACGTAAACATAGACTTAAGTTATTGACTGAATGATTGATTGACTGAATGATTGATTTTTTCCCTATTCGCTAATACAGTTCCAATGTGCGAATTTATATCTTTTCTTTTTCCCTAATTCCCAATTCCCAATCCCTCATTTTGAATGTTGACATTTGCATTTTGCATTTTGAATTATTGTCTTTCCCCGGGATTTCCTATTTTTGCACAAAGACCGCTCCGTGGCTTCACAAAAACCCTCCATACCGAAAGGAACCCGGGATTTTACCCCGGAAGAGATGGTCAGAAGAAATCATATCTTCGACCACATCCGTCAGGTATTCCAGCTCTTCGGTTACCAGCCCATCGAAACCCCGGCCATGGAAAACCTTTCAACCCTGTTAGGCAAATATGGCGACGAAGGAGATAAGCTGCTATTCAAGATTTTGAATTCGGGAAATTTTTTGGAAGAGATTCAGAAACTTGAATTCAAAATTGGCTCCGCCGGGCTCCGCCAAACTCCGGTTCAAAATACACATGTCAAAATTCAAAATTCTGAAGGAACTTTAACTGATCCAGTACAATCAGAACAGGGCAATGATGAAAGGATCCTGGATTACCGGGCGATGACGCCGATGATCGCGGAGAAGGGACTGCGGTATGACCTTACAGTGCCCTTCGCACGATTCGTGGTACAACGGCAAAATGAGCTGTCGTTCCCTTTCAAACGTTACCAGATCCAGCCGGTGTGGCGGGCCGATCGTCCACAAAAAGGCCGTTACCGCGAATTTTTTCAGTGCGACGTCGATGTGATCGGCAGCAACTCCCTGCTGAATGAGGTTGAGCTGGCCCAAATCATCGACACAGTTTTCACCCGGTTAGGGATCCGCGTCACCATTCACCTTAACAACCGCAAGATCCTGGCCGGCATTGCCGAAGCCATCGGCCGACCTGAAAAACTTACCGACATCACGGTGGCTATGGACAAACTCGATAAGATCGGAATTGACAGGGTGCAGGAAGAGCTTGCCGGCCGCGGCATCAGTGATGAAGAGATCAAGCGGCTCACTCCCGTGCTTATGCTGCAAGGCACTATCAAGGAAAAATTTGACATCCTCACCGCTTTCCTTGCCTGCTCTGAAACCGGCCTTAAAGGGCTGGAGGAGATGCGTACGGTACTTCAACACCTGAAAGCATTGGGACTGAACAACCGGTTTGATTTCGATACTGCATTAGCCCGGGGACTCAGCTATTACACCGGCACTATCTTCGAGGTCAAAGCCGTCGGCGTGGCCATGGGCAGCATCTGCGGCGGAGGCAGGTACGACGACCTCACCGGCATTTTCGGACTACCCGGTATGTCGGGCGTGGGGATCTCCTTTGGCGCCGACCGGATCTACGATGTCATGAACGAGTTGAATCTCTTCCCTGAAACGCTGAAAGCCGCCACGCGGGCATTGTTCATCAACTTCGGGAGCGAGGAAGAAAAATATTGTCTGAAAGTCGTTGCAGAGATTCGGAAATCAGGTATCTCAGCCGAACTCTACCCCGACCCGGTGAAGATCAAAAAACAAATGGAATACGCTAACCGGAAGAACATCCCCTTCGTCATCCTGATTGGAAAGGACGAAATGGAATCGGGGCAGCTTACCCTCAGGAACATGCATAGCGGAAGTCAGGAAAAACTTACATTGGAAGAGATCATACGGAAAATTGACAATTGACAATGGAAAATGGAAAATGGAAAATTTATTCAATCATTTATAAATTCCTCTGACGCATGAAAAAGTCTCACAAGCGAACCTGGATATCGGCGATCCTCTGCGCCCGCAGTTGGATCATTGGGGCAGAATTAATGTAGAGACAAGGCATGCCTTGTTTCTACAATAATGGGCTTGCTTTATCTCTGTAACAATTCAAAAATAAACGATTGCTTTTCAACCCTTTAACAATAAAGAAATATGTCACTGATTATAAAAGGCTCCGGCCTCACCATTGAAGACGTTGTACGGGTTGCCCGTCACAACGAAAAAGTTGAATTGGCTCCCGAAGCCATCGAGCGCATTCATAAATGCCGTGCGATGTTAGAGAAGAAGATCGACGCCCATGAGATCATGTATGGCGTCAATACCGGCATCGGCGAATTCTCAGAAGTGGTCCTGAACGACGACCAGGTCAAGGATTTCCAGAAATATCTTATCTACAACCACGCTGCCGGGATCGGTGATCCCATGCCCATTGAGTGGGTGCGCGGCGCCATGTTAGGCCGCATCAACGTACATGCCCACGGAAATTCCGGCTCGCGTCTCGAGATCACCCAAACTCTGGTTGACATGCTCAACAAAGGGGTGACCCCATTTGTGTGCCAGAAAGGTTCGGTGGGCGCCTGCGGCGACCTGGCCCCGATGTCACAGATCGCCCTGCTGATGATGGGCGAAGGACATGCTTATTACAAAGGAAAGCTTCTCACGGGAAAAGAGGCCCTCGATGCCGCTGGTATCCCGGTCCCCGGACTGAAAGCCCGCGATGGACTGGCTGCCATAAACGGTTCGAACGTACTGACCGCGATGAGCGCCCTTTTCCTGTACGACGCCAACAACTGGTTGAAACAAGCCGAAATCGCCGCTTCTATGTCGCTCGAAGCCATGAAGGCCAACATGCGCCCATACAATGCCAAACTGCATGAAATCAGGGGTTTTAAAGGCGCCGTCCGCAGCGCTGCTGCCATCCGCAAGTGCGTTCAGGGAGGCGACCTGGCCGAACTTAAGGTAAAATGCAAGGTGCAGGATGCCTACTCGATGCGGTCGGCCCCGCAGGTGATCGGCGCCGCTCACGATGCTCTAAACTATGCCCGTTCACAGGTGGAGATCGAACTCAACGGCGTGGGCGATAACCCCATTTTCTTCCCGGATGAAAACCTCCAGCTCTCCGGCGCCAATTTCCAGGGATCTCCGGTATCGGTACCCATGGACATGGCCGGCTACTGCATCACCATGGTCAGCGTGATGAGCGAACGTCGGATGAACCGCCTCAACCACCCGGCCCTGAGCGTGGGTCTCCCCGCTTTTCTGACCAAAGGTGCCGGTATGTTCAGCGGACTCATGCTCAGCCAATACACGGCCGACATGCAGATCGTCGAACAGCGCATCCTCTCAATGCCCGCCTCGATCCAGTCGATCCCGGCTGCCGCCGACCAGGAGGATTTCGTTTCGATGGGGATGAACACCGCGCTGAAAAACTTCCAGATCCTTGATAACGCTTATGGCATCCTCGGCATTGAATTCATGGCCGCCGCCCAGGCATTGGACTTCCGCGAATACAAATTCGGGATCGGAACAACCAAAGCCAAGGAGGTGATCCGTAAACATGTAGCCTTTCTCGACATCGACCGCCCGCTCTATCCTGACCACAATACCATGAAGGAACTTGTCAAATCATGTGAAATTCTTCATGAAGTGGAGAAAACCGTTGGTCCACTTGCATAATGATGATAAATCCGTCCGGGGGAGGAAATTCCTTCCCCGGTATTTATAAACCAAAAAGTGTAACCTATGGAAATTGTACATTCCTGTCCGATGTGGGCCGCATTGGCCGCATTGATCCTTCCCATCATTCTCTTTGGAATAATGGCGGTAGTGGTTGAAATCGTGGGCGCCTGGTTTATGTTTGAAAAAGCTGGAGAACCCGGCTGGGCAGCCATAATCCCGATCTATAACTACCTGATCGGAATAAAAATCGCCGGCAAACCCTGGTGGTATATCCTTCTCATGCTTATCCCCCTGGTGAACATCATTATTTACATCATTATCCTCGACGGACTCTCTAAAAGCTTTGGAAAGAGCTCCGGGTTTACCCTCGGATTATTCTTTTTCAGGTTTATCTTTATCCCGATCCTGGGTTTCGGAAATTCCGTATATTCGGGTGATAAATCACAATTCGGAGCCTGATCGCATGGATGAACTACAACAGCAACCTGTACCTGAGACAACACCCCAAAGGCCCGTTCTGCTGACGGTCGTTTGTATTCTGACCTTTATCGGGAGCGGCATGAACATATTCTCCAGTCTGGTCATAGCCGGTTTTCATGAAACCTTCATCCAGATTGCCCAGGAATTTGCCGATAAATTCAACCTTCCCGGAATGGAGGTCATTGCCGAAGCAAAACCCTTGTTTTTTCTGGTTTCCGCCATCTTTTATGCAGGCTCTCTTGCCGGTGCCATCCTGATGATGAACCTGAAAAAAACAGGATTTCACCTTTACACCGTCAGTCAGATCCTGTTGATTCTTGCACCGATGTACTTTCTGCATCAAAACAGTCCGGGATTAGCCGACATGTTGTTTTCAGGGATTTTCATCCTGCTTTACGGAATGCATTTGAAACTAATGAAATAGATCATGCCGGAAAGCTCCCGACCCGTCAAATCAACTCCGGTTTACAGCGCTTCACGACCTATTTTACTGTCGGTGTTGTGTATCTTTTCGTGGGTTTTCTTCGGACTGCTCAGCATTTTCTTTCTTGCCGGCACGATCAAAGCCGACTGGATCGCCAGGGTCACCAACCAGTACCTTTCCTCAGCCTCCTATTCCGCTGGGGAGATCAGGGTACTTATGGTCTCCGGGCTTGTGTTGCATCTGATCGGAATTTACGGCGTTGCCGGGATCTGGAACCTGAAAAAGAGCGGGTACCTGGTTCTTTCCGGTTCATGCCTGATCATTTCACTGTACCAGTTGTTCAACCCTTCTTACACGGTGATCACCGTACTTCTTTATATCTTTTTAGTCATTATTTTCGGGCTCTTCATCAAACGGTATCACCGATGAATCCTGAGTCAGACCAGGATGTTATGGGGCATCCTTTACACCTTTTCCCAGCTATAAAAAAATATTGTTAAAAATTATTAAAATTTTATTCAATTCTGCTTGGTAAGGTGAAAAGTAATGCTTAAAATTGCAATGAGATATGGACGAAACTGCAATTTATCTCCATATATAAAAAGTTGTCGCAATTCGACATCTTCAAAGAATTATATTTATAATTTACTGATTATTAACACATTTACTAACAAAAATCAAATTGTATGAGAAAGTTTACAATTTTCCTCGCCCTTATGCTTTTCATAGGGTTGCAGGTTGCCCATGCCCAGCGAACCATCACTGGCAAGGTCACAAGTGCTGATGACGGATCCGGCATTCCAGGGGCTACCATTCTCGTTAAAGGCACAGCAGTAGGAGCCATCACCGATGTTGACGGTAACTACTCACTGAATGTGCCCAAAGACAAAAACACCATTTTGGTATCCTATGTCGGTATGCAAACACAGGAAATCATTCTGGGAACAGACAATGTAGTGAATGTAGTACTTCAGGCCAGTGTCAAGGAGCTTGAAGGCATTGTGGTCACTGCTCTGGGTGTCACCCGTGAAAAGAAAGCGCTCGGGTATTCCGTCCAGGATGTTAAAGGCGGTGAATTGCAAACCGACGGAACCGCAAACGTCATCAATCAGTTATCGGGTCGTGTCGCCGGTGTTCAGGTGACCTCCGCCACCGGTAACATGGGAGGTTCCTCACGTATCCTGATCCGTGGTATCAACTCAATCTCTGGTAACAACCAGCCACTGTTTGTTATCGACGGAACCATCATCGACAACAGCGACTTCAATACCAACAACACGGCCCGTGGCGCCGGCGGTTACGACTATGGTAACATGGCCCAGGACATCAATCCCGATGACATCGCTTCGATCTCCGTACTTAAAGGTGCAAATGCTGCCGCTCTTTACGGATCACGCGCTGCCAACGGAGTCATCCTCATCACCACCAAAAAAGGCGAACAGCAAAAAGGAAAAAAGATCGGTATTGAATTCAGCACCGGTCTCAGCTTCGAACAAGTCGCCTACCTTCCCGAATATCAAACGGATTACGGTGGAGGTAACGGCGGATTAGATGCAACCTGGGAAATTAAGACTTATGATGATGACCAGGGATACTATAAAGTGCCTGCTCCCGATGGTTCTTACCAGTCATTTGACCTTGGAATGGACTATGGAGTCGACGAAAGTTTCGGTCCTGCCTACAATCTGACTGCCGGTGAATACCTGAAAAATTATGAAATCGACCTCACCGGAACTGCCTATGAAAATCAACCCATCTATTACCGGCCTTACTATAGCTTCGATGCATGGGATACCGAACACTATGGCAAATCAATCGAATGGAAAACTCCCAAAAATGATGTGAAGTCCTTCTTCAACACGGGAATCGGCTGGACCAACAACGTAGCCTTTACCGGCGGCAGCGACAAGGCCCAGGTGCGTCTGGCTCTCGGTACCTTCAACTCCTCAGGTTATATGCCCAAATCGACTCTCGACCGGTACACGGTAAATCTGAGCGCAAGCGTAAACCTGACCAAAGATCTCCGCGCATTTGCCGATATGAACTATATCAGCACCAAGACCAAGGGTCGTCCCGAGGTTGGATACGGCGATGTAAATCCGGTTGAACGTTTCAACCAGTGGGGACAACGTCAGCTCGACATGATGGACCAGAAAAGCTATATCAATCCCGACGGAACCCAGCGTTCATGGAACCGTACCTCCATGGATGATCCGACACCGGCTTATTCAAACAATCCTTATTGGGATCGTAACATGAACTACCAGAACGACAAACGTGACCGTTATTACGGAAACGTAGGTTTGTCGTGGCAGATCACAAGCTGGTTAAGGGCTCAGGGAAAAGTTAACCTCGACAATTACTCATTCCGCATCCAGGAGCGCGTTGCAATTGGATCGGCTTCCCAGTCATCGTACCGCGAAACCGTTCGTCAGAACTCCGAACTTAATGCCGAGTTCCTCTTCCTGGTTGATAAGACCTTTGCAAAAGACTGGCGTTTAAATGCGACCTTCGGCGGCAACATGATGGACCGCACCTATAAAATGAATGCAGGCGCCACCATCGGCGGACTGATCATTCCGGAACTCTATACCTTAAGCAACTCCCTCACCAATGTTGCCAGCGATTACAAATCCTGGAAGCGCATCAACAGCTTGTATGGAAGCGTATCGTTAGGATGGAGAGGCATGATCTATTTGGATATCACCGGTCGTAACGACTGGTCATCGACTCTGCCGTCGGATAAGAACAGCTATTTCTATCCCAGCTTCTCCTTAGGATGGGTGGTCTCTGAACTTCCGGCCCTGAAAGAAGCCAAATGGTTGAGCTTTGCAAAAGTCAGAGGAGGTTGGGCAAGTGTAGGTAACGATACCGATCCTTACCGGACACTCCTGACCTATTCGAACTTTACCGATACCGATGGAAATCCTTACCATTTCCCGCCTTACGGACTTTACACACTCCCGACAACCCTGAACAATGCGGAATTGAGATCCGAATCAACCAAATCATGGGAATTCGGAGCTGAATTATGGGTTCTGCAAAAACGCCTGGGTGTTGATTTCACATACTACAGCAAAATTTCGAACGATCAGATCATTCCGGTGGCCGTTTCAGGCGCCTCGGGTTACTCGTTCAAAGTGCTGAATGCCGGCGAAATCACCAACAAGGGATACGAAATCTTCCTGACTGCCATTCCTGTAAGAGTGAAGCAAAACTTTGAATGGACACTCACCGCTAACTTCTCACGCAACCGCAACCAGGTTGTTGAACTGATCGAAGGTATTGACAACCTCCAGTTAGGTGTCGGTCCGTTTAATGTTACTGTAAATGCTGCAGTAGGAGAGGAATACGGACAGCTCATGGGTACCGACTTCATCTATGACTCCGATGGCAACAAGGTTGTTGGCTCGAATGGCCGCTACCTGTCGTCGGCAGTTAAACCGCTTGGTACGATTCTGCCCGATTTCAACCTTGGTATTGGCAATGAATTTAAGATCTTCGGATTTGATCTGCGCGTGTTGTTCGACATCCAGGTCGGCGGAAAATTCTTCTCGACCACCAAGATGTGGGGAACCTATACTGGTATCCTCAAAGAATCGGCTGAGAACGGAATCCGTGAAAACGGTGTCGTGATCGACGCTATGGTCGCCAAATATGTAGATGGGAAGGTTGTTTATAATCCCGATGGAACCGCTCAGGTTACCGGCGTGAACACCAAGAACATTGATGCCTATACCTGGACAACCGATCATTACAACGGTCCTGCCGCTCAGAACGTATTGGATGCCGATTACATCAAATTACGTGAACTGACATTATCCTATACCATACCGGCAAAACTTACCGGCCCGATCCACAACCTCAAAATCGGCCTCTTCGGCAGAAATCTGGCAACCTTCGGAACCGCCATGAAGGGAATCGATCCTGAACAGAACTCAAGCTCCGGAAACATCCAGGGTATTGAAGGTGCAGGATTACCATCTCTCAGGACCTTTGGTTTCAATGTTGGCTTTAACTTTTAATCTTGAAAGGAACAAAATATGAAAACGATAATAAAACTTACTCTTGGGTTGTTTTTGGCGGTTTTCGTGATGAGCTGTACCAAAAACTTCGATAAAATCGATGAGAATCCAAATCAGCCCGCTGAAGTTGGAACACCTACCCTGTTGACAGGAGCCATGAAAGGCTTGTGCGACGATATCTATGATGAATGGTGGGGCGGCCGTCAGAGCATGCTTTGGGCCCAATACTGGTGCCAGCGTAACTATCCCTCTGAAGATCGTTTTGCTATCCGTCAGAATATCAATAACCAGTACTGGCGACTGATCTATCATGACGTGAAGAACCTGGTCGAGATTATTGATCTCAACACAAACCCCGAAACCAAGGCCAAGGCCCTAACCTATGGGGATAACGATAACCAGATCGCAGTCGCGACCATCCTGAAAGTATGGGCCATGCAGATCATGGCCGATACCTGGGGCGATATTCCTTACCAGGAAGCCTTCCAGGGCGACGCCGAAGCGCCGATCTACACGCCGAAATACGATAAACTGCAGGCGATCTATGCAAATTTCCTTACCGAATTGAAAACAGCCGTCGACCGGATCAACCTGGATGCCCCCGGATTTATTACCGGCGATAACATCTATGGTGGCGATATGGGTCTCTGGAAGAAATTCGGAAACTCCCTGCGCTTACGCGTTGCCATGCGTATGTCGGCTATCGATAACTATGCCGCGGCAAAAGCCATTTTCGAAGAAGTGGGCGAAGACGGACTGATCCTTTCCAACTTGGAGAATGCCAAATTCCCCTATATCGGCCAGGCTCCGAACAACTCACCCTTGTACGACGCTTACTGGACCAGCGCGCGTAATGACTTCACTACCTGCAAAACCCTGGTCAACCTGCTGAAGGGTGTCGACGATACCCTGAACGCTAAACCCAACCCCTTCCATGGAATGGTTGACCCCCGCCTTCAGATTTACTCCCGCATCCGTAACGCTTCGGCAGGCTATATCGGAATGCCATACGGTATGACCGAAGGACAAACCCAGCAATATTGGACCAAAAAATTGTGCCCGAGTTTTTACGGCGCCGCGGCATATAATGTTAATACCGCTATCGTAATCCTGAATGCAAAATATGCCCCCGTGTTTATGGAAGCTGCCGAAGTTGAATTTATGCTTTCAGAGCTTAACGGCTTTTCACAGGATCATTACGAACATGGCGTTCGTGCTTCTATGGAACATTGGAGGGATATCTGTGTTGAATTAGAGGGTCGCGACGCCAGTTGGGCTGCCGATTACGATGCCGCTGTTGAAGAGTTTTTATCAGCAATACCTGCAGCTACCAAGGAAACGGTTCTTACCCAGAAGTATCTTGCTTTCTACAACCAGGGATACCAGGCTTGGGCCGAGTACCGCCGGACCGGTCAACCCAGCTATATGCTGAAACCGTATGAACATACCAGCGTGGCAACCGATGGTTCACTGATCGATTTCATTCCTTTGGTGACACTGAACGACATCCCGCGTCGTTTAACCTATCCGCAACAGGAATTCACCGTTAACGGAGCCAATGCAACTGCTGCAGCGGCTGCTGTTGGTGGAGACCAGATGTCAACCAAATTATGGTGGGAACCCACGAAATAAAGGGAAAACCACGAAACAAAAAAGGCGGTCCGAAAGGCCGCCTTTTTTTTATAACCAACCTTCCTGCCGGTACCAGGTCAGGGCTTCCTGCACCCCTTTCTCGAGATCGTATTCGGCTTTGAAATTAAAATCCCGCCGTAGTGGCTCAACATCACACCGCCAGTTGGTGCTGCTAAGCACGTTGTACTTGTCGGAATTCAGCGTAGGAACGGCGCCCCACAAGCCCGCGATCTTTTCACCTGAAACCGCAATAAGTTTAACCAGGAATTTGGGAATCGTGATGCGCAGGGTTTTTTTATTGAGAATTTTCTTAGTGATCTCCGCAAATAATTCAGATGGATATTCCTTACCATCGGCTACAAAATAGGCCTTCTGCACATGCGGCGAGTTCAACGCATCGAAGATCAACCTTACAAGGTCGCGGACATAGATGAAGGTCAGAACCTGCTTTTTAAATCCGATGTAAGGCTCCAGCCCCCGGTTGATCGTTTGAAAAAAGACAAAATAATCTGTTTCCCTGGGGCCATAAACCCCGGTAGGACGGAAGATAAGCCAGGGGAAACCGGATAAGCCGGTAATGTAATTCTCAGCATCCAGTTTGCTGAATCCGTAAAGTTCAATCGGTTTGGGGGTATCGTTCAGTCTGACGGGCTGCCCCGTAACCGGATCGCCGGGGCCGAAGGCCGCCAGGCTGCTCATGTAAATGAACTTTTCGGGTACCATATCGGTGGCGATCAACGCTTCGATAAAATTCCGTGTATTAACGCAATTGACCCTGTGAAAATCCTCTTTCTTTTTCGTTTTGGTTACTCCGGCGCTATGAATGATGTAATCAAACCTGATGCCGCGCGATTTATATTCAGCCAATACAACCTGAATCTTTTCGAAGGTGGAAAAGTCGAATTCGGCAAATTTTATCCGTGGATCCTTAAGGTACTTCCTGGAGCTGGAAGACCTGACTCCCGCGTAAACATCATGACCTCTTTTAAGTCCTTCCTCCACAAAAAAACTGCCGATAAATCCGCTGGCACCGGTGATGAGTATTGCAGCCATATGATTGATGTTAGAAGTGTCGCGTCCAGCACCGACGGGTCAGATGCTGCCGGCCATTGAAATTCTTCCAGATGGTAAGCGCTTTGGCATTCTCTTCAAGCTGGGGATTGGTGATTGCCTTGGTAATCCCATATTTTATATACGCTTTATGCATCTCATTGTAATAAAGCGAATTGATTCCCTTGCCATGAAAATCGGGCCGGACCCCGTTGAGATACATATCGATGGTGTCGTTCTTCTTCATCGCACGCAGAATATACCACCATCCCAGGGGAAAAAGCTTTCCCCTGCATTTCTGTAAGGCTTTGGTTAGTGAAGGCATTGAAACTCCAAATCCAACCACTTCATCCTGTTGATCGAGTATGAATGAGACAAACTGTGGTTGTACAAAACCAAAATAGGCCTTGACATACATCTCGATCTGCCGGTCGGAAAGTTTCGTAAAACCGTACAGTTCATCGAAAGCCTTGTTCAACGTCGCGAACATTTTTGAAGCATAAGGAAGTAATTCCTTAGCCTTCTTTGCTTCGAGCAGCCTGAGATGATACTTCTCGAGAACAAGCTTGGAGAGACGGTCAACTTTGTCGGGAATCTCAGGTGGGATGCCAAATTCGTACTGTACCCAGTCGGCGGCTTTTGCAAAACCCAGCCGTTCCATATGGGTAACATAATAGGGATAATTATAAATGGATGCCAGCGTGGCCTGTTCTTCAAATCCCTTGATTAGCATCCCTTCATTGTCCATATCGGAAAAACCAAGTGGTCCGTGGATGCCGTCCATCCCTTTGGAACGGCCCCACTCAACAACCCGGTTGATGAGGGCTTCGGAAATCAGGGGGTCATCATAAAAATCGATCCAACCAAAACGGACGAGTTTTTCATTCCACCGTTCATTGGCTTTGTGGTTGATGATCCCGGCTATCCGGCCGACTGTCTTACCGCCCTGACGGGCTATCCAGTAAGAAGCTTCACAAAAATCAAAAGCAGGGTTCTTATCCCTGCTCAGCGTTTTAATTTCGTCCATCCTAAGTGGCGGACACCAGTACGGGTTATTTTTGTAAAGCTCGTTCTGAAATGCAATAAATTTCCTCAGATCTCTTTTGGTGATAACTTCTCTGAGTTCAATCGGGGTAGTTCCGGTCATGCGATTTTAAGGGATAATGTGGAGCTTTTTCCCCAACTTCTCAAATTTGTCCAACGCTACATCAATCTGATCTTTGGTGTGGGTGGCCATCAGGGAAAATCGAATAAGGGTATTATCCTTGCTGACGGCGGGAGCCACAACAGGATTGACAAAAATACCCTCATCCATGAGTAAATGCGTCAGGGTGAGGGTTTTCAGATTATCGCGGATGTACAGTGGTATGATGGGTGTAACGGTATTCCCTATATCAAATCCAAGTTTTTTAAAATTGTCAATGGTATAATGGGTAATATCCCAAAGATGCTGTATTCGTTCGGGTTCACTTTTGATGATTTCCACAGCGGTGAGAACGGCGGCGGCAGAGGCCGGAGTCATGGAAGCGCTGAATATCAGGCTTCTCGAATTATGCTTGATGAAGTTGATTGTTTCAAAATCACTTGCAATAAAGCCTCCCAATGCGGCCAGGGATTTGGAGAAGGTTCCCATGATCAGGTCAACCTTGTGTGTCAGTCCGAAATGGCTTGCTGTCCCCGATCCGTTCTTGCCGATCACCCCGATGGCATGGGCATCGTCGATCATGATCGTAGCTTCGAATTTATCGGCTAACCGGACAATTTCAGGGAGGTTCGCAATGTCGCCGTCCATGCTGAAGACACCATCCACCACGATCAGCTTGATCCGCGAGGGTTCACAGCGTTTTAACAAGCGTTCCAATGATTGCATGTCATTATGCCTGAACTTCATGACCTTGGCAAATGAGAGCCGGGTTGCTTCGATGATTGAGGCATGGTCGAGTTCATCGATAAGGATGTAATCATTGCGTCCGGTAACAGTCGGGATCACCCCCAGATTAACCTGAAATCCGGTGCTGTAAACCAAGGCGGCTTGTTTGCCGACAAATTCGGCCAACTTTTTTTCAAGTTCAATGTGGATGTCGAGGGTTCCGTTCAAAAAGCGGGAGCCTGCACAGCCGGTGCCATATTTACGGGTGGCCTGAATCGCGGCCTCCTTGATCCGGGGGTGGTTGGTCAAACCCATGTAACTGTTCGAGCCAAACATCAGCACCTTCCGCCCGTTTATGGTAACTACTGTGTCCTGATCCGATTCAATCATCCTGAAGAAAGGATAGATGCCCAACTTTTCCACCTTTTGGGGCTCGGTGTAGTGCGCCAGCTTACGTTGTAAAACCCTCATCTTTTTTTATCTTAGGTTTGTAAAAAGCGTGCAAATATAATAAAATCACTTATTCTTATTTGCAAAATCCCGACCTGCCTTCAAGGCAGCGAGATTCAGGTCGACGACCTGATCGCCTTTCTTTCCGAAAATGTACCTGATCGCGGCTTCGAGCTTCCCGTAGTCCATTCCTAAGAACGGTGAGGCAGCGCCTAAAATGACAATATTAGCAGCTTTGACCGATCCCGCCTCTTTCGCGGCCAAATCTGCATCCATGGCGATGTGATGCGGAATTTTACGGATCTCGGATAATATCTCTTCTGTATCGGGATAATTGGGAATATTTTTAAAAGGCTGGGTATTGGTAATCAGCCATCCATCCTTTGATAGATAGGGCAGATATCTGAGCGATTCCATCGGCTCGATCGAGATGATCATGTCGGCCTGTCCAAACGGGATCAGATCGGAGGCAATCTCATCGTGGGAGATGCGCAGGTTCGATATGACATCACCGCCCCGCTGGCTCATGCCATGCACTTCCGATTGTTTCAGATACATGCCTTCTTCCAGCGCTGCATACCCGATGATCGCCGCGATCGATATAATTCCCTGTCCACCGACCCCGGCTAAAATGATATCTTTTTTCATCTTTACTGATTTTTACTTGTTCCTGAATTTTTCCCGCATCCGTTTATCAATCGAAACAACGCATTCGCGCCGCGGTATGACAACCGATACACCCTGGTAGGCAAGCTCTTCTTTCAGGATATGTACATTTTCTTCATGATACTTCTTCAACGGTTTCAAAACCCTGATGTGCGATTCTTCAACCCCTAATCCTTTGCAAATCTCTTCCAGTCGTCCGTTTGCAGGTGATTTTTGTCCTCCTGTCATGGCTGTGGTCCCGTTATCCAGGATCAATACCGTTATCGGTGAGTGATCATTTACGGCATCGAGAAGTCCGGTCATACCCGAATGGGTAAAGGTGGAATCGCCGATTACGGCAACGGCAGGGACCATCCCGGCATCGGCTGCCCCTTTAGCCATTGTGATGGATGCGCCCATATCGACACAGGAATTGATGGCTTCGTATGGTTTCAGGGCGCCCAGCGTGTAACACCCGATATCGGAAAACACCCTTCCCTTGGGGAGATTCGACAAGGCCTCATTCAATCCGTAATAGGAATCGATATGCGGACAACCGCTGCACAGCGAAGGTGGCCGGCCTACGACCAGGTCAGGAACGGGAAGTCCAAAGGTATCGGCTTTCCCCAGGGCGACAGCCACCAGGTTCGGATTCAGTTCTCCGTCGCGGGGAAGGGTACCGTCTAATCGGCCCTTTACCGTAATGCCCAGTCCTAAAAAACCTTTTATTAACTCTTCCACTACCGGGTACCCGTCCTCTAATACCAGGATCTCGCGGCATTCGGCCGCCATTTTGGCGACCTGGGTGTGCGGAAGCGGATACTGTCCGATTTTCAGGACCGGATGGTTGATTTTCCGGCCGGGAAAATTTTCCATCAGGTAATTGTAGGCGATACCGCAAACAATAATCCCTAATGATTTATCGGGGCCGTCGGTATATGTGTTGAATTTGGAGGTCTCCGATTCACGGGTGAAATCCTTCTGCATAGCGAGCAGGTTACGGTACCGTCTTTTTGCAATAACAGGAAGGAGTACGAATTGTCGCAGGTCGGCAGGCATCTTCAGGTCATTCTGTTTGCGAATATCGGGCCGGCAAGCCACGCCCGACCTGGAATGAGCCATCCTGGTGGTGATTCTGAGCATCACCGGAACAGTATATTTTTCAGAAAAATCAAAACCATAGTGAACCATATCATAGGCCTCCTGCTGGTTACAGGGCTCCAGCATCGGTATCAGGGCGAATTTAGCAAGGGCACGCGAATCCTGCTCATTTTGCGATGAATGCATCGACGGATCATCAGCCGAAACCACAATGATCCCGCCATTGGCCCCTGTGATCGCCGAATTGATAAACGGATCGGCTGCCACGTTCAAACCCACATGCTTCATGCAAACCATGGTTCGTTTTCCCGCATATGACATTCCCAGTGCGGCTTCCATGGCCGTTTTTTCGTTGGCCGACCAGGTTGAATGAATATTATGTTCCCTGGCGTACCGGGAATTCTGAACAAATTCGGTAATCTCAGTTGATGGGGTTCCGGGATAGGCATATATCCCCGACAAACCGGCATCAAGAGCGCCCTGCGCAATGGCCTCATCTCCTAATAACAGTGTCTTTTGCATAGATTAAAGGGTAAATGGATTTTTACAAAAGTAAGAATTATTTCTAATCAGGGATTTTTCACAAGAAACGAAAATGCTTTTTTTACTTAATGATTTTCACTACTTTTGTCCGTTAATTCCGTCACTTCGAACCTGCCATCTATGAAGAAATCCGAAAGACTACTGTTCGTACTGCTCATGCTCCTTTTGACCACATTTTCAAGTACCCATGCGCTTGCACAATTCGGATCCTTAAAGGGATTTGTTTATGAAAAAGAGACCGGTGAACCCGTTCTGTTTACGAACGTTTATTTCTATAAAACCTCGATTGGCGCTCCGACCGACGCAAATGGCTATTTTGCCATCACGAGAATTCCGCCCGGCGACTATACGCTCATGGTTACCTATATCGGATTTGATACCCTGATGATGCCGGTAACCATCAAAGCCGGCGAACTCCAGTCAAAAAAACTCTACCTCACCAAATCGACGGTTCAACTCGATGAAATCAGCGTTTCGGCTGCCCGCCAGGATAAGGTCAGGGAGACACAAACCAGCATCATCAAGATAACCCCCAAAGAGATCCAATCGATCCCGACCATCGGAGGTCAACCCGATTTAGCGCAGTATCTGCAGATCCTCCCGGGGGTGGTCTTTTCGGGCGACCAGGGCGGACAGCTTTACATACGCGGCGGCCCCCCTATCCAGAACAAGGTGCTTTACGACGGCATGATTGTTTATAATCCGTTCCACTCGATCGGTCTGTTCTCGGTTTTTGATGTCGATATCCTTAAAAATGTCGAAGTCTATACCGGCGGCTTCGGGGCAGAGTACGGAGGCAGGATTTCATCGGTTATGGATGTAACCACCCGCGACGGAAATAAAAACCGAATTGCCGGTAAATTTGATATCAGCACCTTCGGAGCCAAGGCTCTTCTGGAAGGACCGATTTACAAACCCAAAAATGAACACGAGGCCAGTGCAACGTTTCTCCTCTCCGTCAAGAACTCCTATCTGGAACAATCGAGTAAGATATTTTATAAATATATCGATGAAAACGGGCTGCCTTACAATTACCTGGATTTCTACGGCAAGATTGCTGTGAATACGCCCAACGGCAGTAAAATCAATGTCTTTGGATTTGATTTTTCCGATAAGGTACACTACAAAGTCCTGCAGGATTACAACTGGAACTCATTCGGGGGTGGTTTCGATTTCATTGCCATCCCGGCAAAAAGCTCCGTACTGATCGAGGGTAACTTCGCTTATTCGAAATACAAAGTCGAGCTTCAGGAGACTAATAAATCAGCCAGATCAAGCTCCATTGCAGGATTTAACGGGGGTTTCAACTTCACCTATTTTTTCGGTCGCGATGCGTTGAAATATGGCATCGAACTGTCGCAATATAATACGGTATTTGACTTTTTTAACGCCGTAAACCGAAAGATCGACTACTCCCAGAATTCGACCGAAGCCTCTGTTTTCTTGAAATACAAATGGATGCCGGGAAAATTTATTATCGAACCGGGATTGAGGGCGCAGTATTATGCATCGCTCTCCAACCTGTCGATTGAACCCCGGTTAGCCGTGAAGTACAATGTACTCCCCAATTTCAGACTGAAAATGGCTGCGGGCATGTACTCGCAAAACCTTATCAGCACAACCTATGATAAGGATGTCGTGAACCTTTTCTACGGATACATCACCAGTCCGATGAACCTCCCCACCGAATTCATGGGTAAATCGGTAACCAACCGGCTACAGCGCTCAAGTCAGGTTGTTTTTGGCTTTGAGTGGGATATTCTGAAAAACCTGTCCGTCAATATCGAAGGATATTACAAATATTATCCCCAACTCACCAGTCTGAACCGGAACAAGCTCTATGATGACACCGAGGCTAACTCAAACATTGCCGACTACTACAAAAAAGATTTCGTTCTCGAAACCGGCGACGCTGAAGGGGTCGATGTTTCGATTAAGTACGACTGGAAAAAAATCCACCTTTGGGTTACTTATTCCCTTGGATACATCCACCGCAACGACGGGGTTACGGATTACGTTCCCCCTTACGACCGCCGGCACAATCTGAATCTGGTCGGAACCTTCTTTTTCGGGAAGAAGTCCGACTGGGAGTTTGACGTCCGTTATAACTATGGTTCCGGATTCCCGTTTACCCAAACGCAGGGATTTTATGAGTTAATCAATTTCCAGAACATGGGAACCAACTACACGACCGAAAACGGTTCGTTGGGAATCCTTTACGGCGATTACGATCAGGGACGGCTGCCCTATTACAGCCGTTTAGACCTGAATCTGAAAAAAATCTTTTTCCTTGGAAAGACCACGAAATTTGAAATCAGTCTGAGTGTGACCAATGCCCTTAACCAGCAGAATATCTTCTATTTCGACCGTGTATCCTATACCCGGGTCGATCAGATGCCATTAATGCCCAGTCTCGGATTGAGTTTCAGTTTCTAATACCGGGATATGTATGAGTTTCCTTTAACCAGTGAAATCAACCTGCAGTCTGTCGGGGAGAACCTTGAATATATCAGAAAGAAAATCCCTTCTTTGGCGCAGTGCAGGAATGAGTTACACAATATTTTATCCTTTCTCGATCTCACCTCGCTCGATGGAACTGACCATCCCGAAAAGATCAGGCTTTTCTGCCGGAAGGCGTTAGCCTTCAAAGATCACGGGGTACCCCTCCCGGCGGCAGTTTGTGTATATCCACCTTTCATCGGTACCGCCCGTCGCGAACTGGATGGAACCGGCATCAGGGTTGCCACGACGGCTGCCGCTTTCCCATCGGGTCAGTTACCAATTGCACTGAAGTTGAACGAAATCAGATTTGCTGTTGAAGAGGGAGCTGATGAAATCGATGTGGTGATTTCAAGAGGTACTTTCCTGGAGGGCAATTTCCAGGTGATCCTCGATGAACTGGGCGCTATGCGGGAGGCTACCGGCACCCGGACACTGAAGATCATATTAGAGACCGGAGAGCTCGGAACCTTTGAGAACATTGCCCGGGCCAGTGAATTAGCCATCCGGTCGGGTGCAGATTTTATCAAAACCAGCACCGGAAAATCGACTCCGGCGGCGACCCCCGAGGCGGTCTATGTTATGATGCAGATGATTTGCCATCATCATCAGAAAACCGGCATCAGGATCGGTATCAAACCGGCCGGTGGAATTGCCGACCCTGAATCGGCGCTTATGTACTACTATATTGTGAAGGAAACTGCCGGTGAATCCTGGCTTTCACCGACGCTGTTCAGGATCGGGGCCAGCCGTCTGGCCAATCAGATAACCGGGATTTTGTTAAAATGATCCATTTCGAAGTTCTTAACCTTTAAAACTCACAGAACATGAAAAAGAGCATGCGTATCATTGCCCTCCTGTTTTTGGGTTTATTAGCTTCAGGCGGGTGTACTGAGAAGGCCGATCCCGTTAATCCCGACTCCCCTCGCGATGCTTTCATCGGGAGCTGGAGCGTTTCGGAAACATGGACCAAGCTCTCTTATGAAGTGCAGATTTCGGCCGATCCCAACTCTTCCGACGGTGTATTCATCAGCAACTTTGGGAACCTTGGGAGCGGATCCCCACCGGCAGGCGCTTCCATATCGGGCTCCAGTATTACCCTCGATGCCGACCAGGTCATCGCTGGCTTTACCATCAATGGTTCCGGATATCTGAGCAGTTCGAAGATCAACTGGAATTATACGATGAACGACGGCGCCACGCTGATCCAGGCCATTGCAGTTTATACCAAACAATAATCCCTATCGCTTCATCCGGCCCTGCCGTTCTTCCAGAATACGGATCACTTCATCGTACATTTTCGCAAACAGTTCCGGATTTTGCCTGTAATAGGCCAGGCTTTGATCATACCGGTTGCGTGTAATGTGGTACTTCTCAAAGATTTTTCTGTAGTAAAAATCCGAATGGTCGGCCTGTTGTACATCCTCGTTACGTTCGAGGACTAGGGCTGCTTCCACGACGTGAACATCGGACAGGATCAGCGCCATTTTCGTGGGTTCGATCACCGAGTCGGTGATCACTACCTGTGCAGGAGCAGATTTATCGCCGTGTCCGGAGCAGGACCAGAGCGCAGAGATAAAGACAACGGAACTGAAAAAGTAAAACAGACGGATCATTTCTTTCGCTGCTGATACTCTTTGTTCAGCGCATCAAGTACGGAGGCTGTAATATCGAGCGTGTCGTTTGAAACAAGGATCTCGCCGCCAGTCTTGAATCCCATGATGTAATCAAACTGATATTCCCGGTTGAACCGCTTCAGAAAGGTGGTGACACTGTCGACCAGCTTGATATTCATATTCATCTCCTGTTCGGCCACTTGCTGGGTATATCGTTCCTTCTTTTGCATAAGGGCTTGTTGCTTCTGCATCAGCTGCTCATAGACCAGTTTAGCCTTCTCTTCGGAGATAGCGTTGGAATTTATCTGACGCTGAAAATCGTTGGCCTCTTTTTCAAGAGCGGTCTGTTCGTTCAGAACTTCCGTCTGAAGCTTTTTTCCGGTGCTTTCCAGATCCCTGCGAAGGACCTTGATGTACTCATAGTTTGCATTCAGACTGTCGATGTTGACAAACACCACCGAAAGGTTTTTCCCCGAGGGCTTTACCATCAATGCCGGTGATTCCTGCTTTCCCGACGATGGCGAGGTAAAATGGAGAAAGTATAGTACCGCTAACCCGATCAGCAGGATAATTCCCAAAAGGGTATTGGCATTGAACACAAAGAATGAAGGTTTTTTTTCAAGAGGCTCTGGCGTTTGTTCAACCGGGGCGATCTGTTCGTTTAATTGTTCTTCCATGATCTGATTGTTAATTTCCAAGTTCCGACATAAATTTAATTCGCATCAGTCTGATCTCTTCCTCGGTAAACTCGTCTTCACCCAGCTCTTTAAGCGCCTCTTCGATGGAATCGGATTCGGCCCGCCGGAAATATTCAAAGATCTCCTCCTGATGGTAGGGATCCACAAATTCATCAAGGTAATAGTTGATATCGATCTTCGTTCCGCTGCCCACGATGCTTTCGATCTCACCGATCAGCTCTTCAAAGCTCAGGTTTTTTGCCAGGGCAATATCATCCAGAGCCACCTTTCTGTCGATGCTCTGAATGATAAACACCTTGATCCCCGATTTATTGATAACCGATTTGACTACCATATCCATCGGGCGGATGATTTCATTCTCCTCGACATATTCCTTGATGAGCGACAGGAAAGGCTTTCCATACTTCATCGCCTTACCCGATCCCACTCCGGTGATCTGCTTCAGTTCATCGACGGTAACCGGGTATTGGATGGCCATATCTTCGAGTGAGGGATCCTGGAAAATCACAAAAGGGGGCAGTTTTTCCTTACGGGCGATCTCCTTACGCAGGTCTTTTAGCAGCGCAAAGAGGGTCTTATCGGCAGTGCTGCTCTTGGAACCAAGGGCTTCAAACAGTTCCTCCTCCTCAGGATTTTCGAAATCGTGGTCATCAACCAGCATGACCGAGTAAGGATTCTTGAGGAACTGCATCCCTTCGGGGCTGACCTTTAGCAACCCGTAATTCTCGATATCCTTGGTAAGGAGCCGTTCGATCAGGGTTTGCCTGATCACGGCGTTCCAAAACTTCTCGTCACGGTCGCCACCTTTGCCAAAGACTTCGAGTTTGTTGTGTTTGTATGATTTAATGGTCGCGGCGGTCTTTCCGAGGATGATATTAATGATGTGTTTGTTCTTGAATTGCTGTTTAACTGCAAGAACCGTCTGGAGCACCAGCTGGACATATTGCTTGCCTTCAAATTTCTTCTTGGGATGCATGCAGTTATCACAATTCTGGCAATTATCCTCCGCGTATATCTCCCCGAAATAGTGAAGCAGTTGTTTTCGGCGGCACACCGATGACTCGGAGTAGGAAACAGTCTCCATGAGCAATTGCTTCGCAATTTCCTGTTCTGCGACCGCTTTACCTTTCAGGAATTTTTCCAGTTTCTGGATATCGTCGTAACTGTAGAATGCAATGCAGTTACCTTCACCGTCATCCCGGCCGGCCCTGCCCGTTTCCTGATAATATCCTTCGAGGCTCTTGGGCATGTCGTAATGGATCACGAATCTGACATCGGGTTTATCGATGCCCATACCGAATGCGATGGTGGCAACGATCACATCAACCTCCTCCATGAGGAATTTATCCTGATTCTGACGTCGTGTGGCGGCATCCAGCCCGGCATGATAAGGTAACGCCTTGATACCGTTAACCACAAAGCTTTCGGCAAGTTCCTCCACCTTTTTCCGGCTCAGGCAATAAACGATACCCGATTTCCCTGCCTGGCCTTTGATATACTTGATGATATCCTTGGTGACATTTTTCGTTTTCGCTCTTACTTCATAGTAAAGGTTCGGCCGGTTGAATGAGGAGAGGAACACCGAGGCATCCATCATGTTGAGATTCTTCTGGATATCCTGTTGTACCTTGGGGGTGGCCGTTGCCGTCAGCGCAATTACCGGGACTTTTTGTCCAATGGCATCGATGATCGGGCGTAATCTGCGATACTCAGGCCTGAAATCGTGGCCCCACTCCGATATACAATGCGCCTCATCGATGGCATAGAAGGAAATTTTTATATTCTGGAGGAATTCGATGTTTTCTTCCTTGGTGATGGTTTCAGGCGCTACATACAACAACTTGGTTTTTCCGTCGGTAATATCCTGTTTGACCTGGGTTATCTCCTGTTTGGTCAGCGAGGAATTCATAAAATGGGCGATATTGGTCTCTGTTCCAAACGACCTGATCGAGTCAACCTGGTTTTTCATCAGGGCTATCAGGGGCGACACAATGATAGCGGTCCCTGGTTTTATGAGCGCCGGCAATTGGTAACACAGAGATTTTCCTCCGCCGGTGGGCATGATCACAAAGGTATCGTTGTTGGCCAGGACACTTTTTATGATGGTCTCCTGGTTGCCTTTAAAACTATCGTATCCGAAAACTTTTTTTAATATATCGTACAGTGCCCGCTCTTCCTTACTTACTGCCATTATCTGACTTTGAATAAATTTACTATTTTTGTTGAGTTTGACTGGTCCATAAAACCGACCTCATATATACAAATATAAAGACAAAACATCAGGAATAAACAAATTTTATTAAAAAAATTGTGTTTTGAAGGATAAAAATTCGCTTAAAATAATTGCAACCAGTACGATAAGAGATGAAGCTGAAGCCATTTCAAATTTGCAAGATTCTGTAGATGAAGATTTCCTCAGGAGTGTTGAGAAAATCATGCAGTCGCAGGGAAGAGTAATCGTTACAGGGATAGGGAAAAGCGCCATCATCGGCCAAAAGATCGTTGCAACGTTGAATTCCACAGGAACGCCGGCAATATTTATGCATGCAGCCGACGCGATTCATGGCGATTTAGGCACCATCCTGAAGGACGATGTGGTAATCTGCCTGTCAAAAAGCGGTGAAACGCCCGAGATCAGGGTTTTGGTTCCCCTGCTCAAGGAATATGGAAGCCTCCTGATCGCTATGGTCGGCAACCGGGAGTCGTTTTTAGCCAAACATGCCGATCTGATTATCGATACCACCGTTCCCAAGGAGGCCTGTCCCAACAACCTGGCCCCTACCTCGAGCACCACGGCCCAGTTGGTCATGGGCGATGCGCTGGCGGTTTGCCTTTTAGAGGCGCGGGGTTTTACTTCCGACGACTTTGCCAAGCTGCATCCCGGAGGCGCTTTAGGAAAGCAGCTCTATCTCAAGGTGAGCGATCTGTATACCAGTAATGAAGCCCCTGCGGTGCAGATCGGGGATGACATCAGGAAGGTTATCATCGAAATATCTTCCAACCGCCTCGGTGCAACTGCCGTGCTCAGGGGGAACATGCTGGAGGGGATCATTACCGATGGCGATCTTCGCCGCATGCTGGAACGAAATCCCGATTATTCGAACCTGACCGCCGGCGAGATCATGTCGAAGAACCCGCGTACGGTACAACCCGATATGTTAGTGGTAAATGCGCTGAACCTGATGCGTAAAAATAACATCACCCAGCTCCTTGTTGTCGAAAATAACAAATATAAAGGGGTAATCCATCTTCACGATATTCTTCGCGAAGGGATCATCTGATCTGGTCATTCATGGATTACTCTGACGGCGCCCGCATTGCCCGAAGCATCCACAACTTTCACAATTAAAAGACCCCGGGGGAGATCACCGGCCGGAATGGTATAACCCTCCGACTGCCCCAGGTTTTTCCCCGGTAGACGTTTTATCAGTTTACCACTCAAATTATAGATCATGATCTCGCAACAGGATGTTCCTGAAATTTCCATCCGGAGCCTGAAATAATCCCTGCACGGATTGGGAAAAACCCGGAAATTCAGTATTTCGCCTGTGTCGCCGGAACCGGTTGCCCCGTAAACCGTAAAGCGCCCGTTCATCTCATGGGCTGTATCGGGCCTGCTGTAATACTCATAGCTTCCATTCTGCCTTGGAACATAAAAGAAAGAAGAGGTATCTTCGCTAATCACACCGTGCCATGGATCCGCATCCATGGGGATTGTCAGTGAAGTTGTAGAATGATAACCGCTCTGCCAAACCCATTGAATGGTATCGCCGGCTTTAACGTGCGTCAGGTTATAGGGAACAAACTGGAAATCCTTTACGGTCACGATCCATTTTTTACCACATACAGGACGAAGGGGTAATCCACAACAGATCAGGATGCCCAACAAAATTGAAAAGGTCTTTGTCTTCATAAAAAAAATATTGGTCAAAGATAACCATTTAAAAAATAGTCTGTCAACCTGGCGCCGGAATGCGCATTTTTTCTTGCTACCTTTGCAACCGCTCATGGTAGCAGCCCGGTAAAAAACAATTTATGATTCTCAGGACAGATAAAATCATCAAACGATACAGGAAACGGACGGTGGTCAATGAGGTTTCCATCGAACTGGAACAGGGAGAGATCGTGGGACTTCTCGGTCCGAACGGAGCCGGAAAAACCACCTCCTTTTACATTATCGTCGGACTGATTAAACCCCTTGCCGGCGAAGTCTTCCTGGATGAGGTGAATATTACCAGCGAGCCTATGTACAAAAGGGCGCAGCGCGGCATCAGCTATCTACCCCAGGAAGCCTCCATTTTCAGGAAACTGAGCGTAGAAGATAACATCAGGGCCATACTTGAATTCACCGGACTGAGTAAAGACCAGCAACGTGAACGGCTCGAGAAGTTGTTAGACGAATTCGGCCTGCAGCACGTCAGAAAGAGCCATGGCATCACCTTGTCGGGCGGCGAACGGCGCCGTTGTGAAATTGCCCGTTGCCTGGCCGTGGACCCTAAGTTCATTCTCCTTGATGAACCTTTTGCGGGTATCGACCCCATCGCGGTAGAAGACATTCAGATGATCGTTACCCGACTTAAAGAAAAGAATATCGGCGTATTGATCACCGATCATAATGTACACGAAACCCTCTCTATTACCGACCGCTCCTATCTGCTGTTTGAGGGATCAATCCTGCGTTCCGGAACCGGACAGGAACTCGCCGACGATCCGCATGTACGCAAGGTTTACTTAGGGCAGAATTTCGAATTGCGCTAATTCTGTTATCCTTTTTCGTGAAGTTTCACCAGAAAGGTTATTACAGACTGACTTCTCCCGGTGCGACAGTTGTTGTCGCCCATCAGAAATAACGCTGGAACAGTACCGACATTAAAATATAAGCTAAAATGATCAGGGGAATGGCGGCCAGGGAAAACAACGACAGTAAAATGACCGAGACGATAAGAAGCGAAAATCGAAGCTCATTCCCTTTCCAGACAAAAGATTTTACCTTCATCGAAAAGATCCTGAAATCGCTGATCAGCAGGTAGGAAAAGAATACTACCAGGATGGTCAGAATCCTGGAATTCGAGAACATCCTGATGATGAAATCGACGGGAATCACACTGTAAAAGTCAGGCTGCAGGATCAGAATCAGGGGAATGGAGGCAAAAAACAATCCGTTGGCCGGGGTGGGAAGTCCGATGAAATTGACCTCCTGACGGCTATCGATGTTGAACTTCGCAAGTCTGAGCGCCGAGCATACCGGTATCAGCAAAGCCACATATGGCGTGATATGTAATCGTTCCAAAACATTGCAACTACCGGCGCATGTGACCGACAGCAATTGGTAAACCATGATCCCGGGAGCCACGCCAAAGGATACCACGTCGGCAAGAGAATCCATCTGTTTTCCAAATTCGGAATACGCCTTAAGGAGGCGCGCCATACTGCCGTCAAGAAAGTCAAAAACTGCGGCCAAAAAGATAAAAAGGGAGGCGATAACCAGGTCGCCTTGCAAAATCATGGTAATGGACAGAGTCCCTGACAAAAGGTTCAGCGTGGTCAGAAAATTAGGAATATTCGTTCTGATCTTCATCTTTCGAAATTTTTACAAAGTTATGGCTAATTTGATAAAAAAACCGTTGCTGAATTTGATAGTGTTTGCCGCGTTGTCTGATCCATAATGAATACAGGCAGGATGGCCGGTTCGGTACAATCAGCCAAAATCACTATTTTTGCGCCTGAAAAAAACAAATAATTATTTTAAATAACTATGAAACAACTCTTTACAAAATTATTATGGATACTGGTACTGCTTGTTTCGACCTCGACAGGTCTGATGGGCCAATTCATTATTTCAGGTGAATTCAGACCCCGGTTCGAGTATCGTGACGGATATCTGAAACTGCGCGATTCAAGTCAGACTCCCTATTTTGTGATTCCGGGCAGGAACCGGCTCTTGTTTGACTTCAAGAACGAGAAGTTTACGGCTCGTTTTTCAATACAGCATGCGTACGTTTTTGGCGAGAACAACTATTCGTCGGACACCATTACCAGAAATACCATCAATATTTATGAAGGATGGTTCAGGTACAGTTTTGTCAAAGGTTTTGCCATGAAAATCGGACGGATGGAACTGGTTTACGACGACGGAAGACTGCTGGGCAACTCAAACTGGAATCCCAAAGCGGCATCGCATGATGCTGCCCTTTTGCAATGGGAATCACCTTCGATCGCGTACCGGGGCGACTTCGGATTTGCCATTAACAACACGGCACCAGCAGGTGCATTTTTAGCCTCTTATCCCCTCAAGAATTATAAATACATGGCCTTTCTGTACGAACAAAAAAAGTTTTTTAAAGACAAGCTGACACTGAGCCTCCTGGCCGTCCTTGACGTGATACAGAAGCCGGGCACAACTGTAAAGACCAAATCGACTACCTTCGACACCTTGTACGTCACCAATAATGCTCACGATACCATCGGTACAACAGTGATCCCCGTGACCACTACCACTTCGGTATCCACCTCCTATCCCACCCAGCTTTACGGTCGCTTTACCGTGGGCGGTAACATCGGTTATTCCTCGAAAAAACTCAAACTCCTCCTCTCCGGCTATTACCAGACTGGGCATTACAACGACGGCCGAAAGATCAATGCAGGATTTTTCACCGCGAATGCATCCTATCAGATATTCAAACCATTGAATCTTCTGATCGGCTATGATTACCTGAGCGGGAACAACTATGCCGACACCCTCTCCATGAAATCGAAAACAGGCTCTTTTTCAACGCTTTACAGTACAAACCATGGCTTTTACGGGTATATGGATATGTTTTCGTCGGCTGTGTCGTCGGGCAACAATGCCGGGTTGACCGATCTGTACTTTAAAGCCCTTTTCACCCTGAATGAGAAAGCATTCCTGGAAGCGACTTACAGGATTTTCGGACTTGCCAGGGGGGCGCTGCCTGCGACTGTTAAAAAAGCGGGCGATCTTCCCTACGTTGAAGTGAGCAAATCACTGGGTTCTGAATTAGATATCATGGCTGTTTACAAACCGCACAAATCCATCGAATTCAATGCGGCGTACTGTTTCTTTATCCCTACTTCGACCATGGAGACCTTTAACGGGTTGAAAGCTGGTAGTTCGAAATTTGCCCAGTATGCCTATCTGATGATCACCTACAAACCAACCTTCTTCAACTCGGAGAAACACTGATCCGGGATGATTGCGGCTGGTTGAAAGAACCATTTCATGACCGATCCTTCACAAATCCGGATTGAGGATTACCGCTATGAGCTTCCTGAGGATCGGATTGCCCAATTCCCTTTGGAACAGCGTGATGCGTCAAAGCTTCTCGTTTACCGCAACGGGGTGATCACCGATGATCATTTCAAGAATCTGACCGATCATCTGAACAAGGATTCAGTTCTGGTCTTCAACGATACCAAGGTCATCCGCGCCCGGATGCTCTTTTCAAAATCCACTGGCGCTACCGTCGAGGTATTCTGTCTTGAACCAGTCGAACCGGTCAGGGAACTGCAGCACGCGTTCCATCAGACTTCGGGTGTGGTCTGGGACTGTCTGATCGGAAATCTGAAACGCTGGAAATCGGGGATCCTGGAGCGCGAAATCACGGTTGGCCCGCATCAGGTTGGCCTGACGGCTGAACGGCTTCAAAGTGAAGAAGATGGGAGTGTTCAGGTAAGGTTCCGGTGGTTCCCGTCTGAGCTCACCTTTTCACAAATCCTTGATGCAGCAGGTCAGGTTCCCCTGCCTCCATACATTCACAGGGCTCCCGGGCAATCGGATGCTGACCGGTATCAGACTGTTTATGCCCGCCACGAAGGATCGGTGGCGGCCCCGACAGCCGGTCTGCACTTCACCGATCATCTGACTTCAAAACTTGAGCGTAAAGGGATTTCGACTCTGAAGCTGACACTTCATGTTGGCATAGGCACGTTCAAACCCGTCACCTCCCCCACTATCTCTGGTCATGAGATGCATCTGGAACATTTTGTCATCCCAAAGGAGACCATCAGGCAGTTGTATCTTCATCCGGGCAGGCCTGTCATTGCAGTAGGAACCACAACAGCCCGGACATTGGAAAGTCTCTACTGGCTTGGAGTCAGACTGCACGGAAATAAAACGGTAGATGAACACTGCATCACACAATGGGAACCCTACGATTCCCGGCCGGCTGAATGCGATCGAAACAAGGCGCTTGAAACAATTCTGAATTATTTAGAGACTAATAAGCATGATTATGTTCGCGGGGAGACGAGGCTGATAATCGTTCCCGGATATCGGTTCAGGATGATTTCGGGACTGGTCACCAACTTTCATATGCCGGGCAGCACGTTGTTGCTCCTCATCTCCTCCTTAATCGGGGATGATTGGGAGCGGGTTTATTCGCATGCCCTGGATCATGGTTACAGATTCCTGAGCTATGGAGATTCCTGCCTGCTTTTTAATCCCGTACTGCCAGAAACGGATGCAGATCCATCAAGATAAACCGGAATCAGACGTATGACCTGAAACAGAAAGCGCGGTGAACAAGCTCTTCAGATGTTTTTCGGGAACGGTAAACCGGATTCAATTTTCCTTTGTATCTTTGCATTTGACGCGTTAATAAATTGAAATTATGACCTCAGGCATACTCTTGATATTTGGATTGGGCACCACTGAGTTGTTGCTCATCGCTTTGGTCGTTCTGCTCCTTTTTGGAGGAAGAAAAATTCCCGAACTCATGAAAGGTTTAGGGAAAGGGGTGAAAAGTTTCAAGGACGGGGTTGACGGCATCGATGAGGAGAAGAAGACTCAGGGGAATAATCCGCCCGCCGATAAAACAGAAAAGAAAGATTGACCTCAATCCCATGACAGACGCTCATTTCCGAAAAATCAGAAGTAACATTATCGGGAATACGTTTCATTATACTACACCTTACGGGCTGAAACAACTCCTTTACGCTGACTGGATCGCGAGCGGCCGATTGTACGGACCCATCGAAAAAACCATCACCGACGATATCGGACCTTTTGTCGGCAATACCCACACCGAAACCAGCAAGGTCGGGAAACTGATGACCGGGGCCTATCATTTAGCCCATCAGCGAATTAAACAACATGTGCATGCCGGTCCTGAGGATGTCATCATCACTACGGGGTTCGGCATGACCGGCGCCATTGTGAAATTTCAGCGTATTCTCGGGCTAAAACAAAACCGGAAAGAGCATGAAGTAGTTCAGGATCATGACAGACCAGTGGTTTTTGTGACCCACATGGAGCATCACAGCAACCAGACCACCTGGTACGAAACCGATGCCGATGTGGTGGTAATTGAGCCCGGGACTGATCTGCTGATCGATTTGAATAACCTGGAACGTGAACTGAAAAAATTTTCCGGAAGAAGACGAAAAATCGGCGCCTTCACAGCCTGTTCCAATGTGACCGGAATCCGCACCCCGTACCATGCAATGGCCCGGCTGATGCATGAACATGGAGGACTGGCATTCATCGATTTTGCTGCATCGGCCCCCTATGACGAGATCGATATGCACCCGGCCGATCCCCTCGAAAAACTCGACGCCATTTTCTTCTCACCCCATAAGTTTTTGGGAGGACCCGGCTCTTCTGGCGTACTTATCTTCGACTCAGGGCTATACCAGTTGAAAGCCCCGGATCAACCCGGTGGCGGTACCGTTGACTGGACTAATCCCTGGGGTGAATATAAGTACATCGACAATATTGAAATCAGGGAAGATGGCGGAACACCCGGCTTCCTCCAGGCCATCCGTACAGCCCTTGCCATCGAACTGAAAAATCAGATGGGCGTCGGGATGATTCACCAAAAAGAGAAAGAGCTGGTTCAGACCGCCTTTCAGGAATTCAGGAAAATTCAGGGCCTTCATATTTTGGCCGACAGCATTGAAGAGCGGCTGGGAGTTATCTCCTTCTACCTGGATCACATCCACTACAACCTGGTAGTCGGTATCCTGAGCGACCGCTTTGGAATCCAGGTCCGCGGAGGGTGCGCCTGCGCCGGAACCTACGGTCATTTCCTGCTGGATGTCAGCTACGAAAAATCACGTAAGATTACCGAAAAGATCAACATCGGGGATCTTTCTGAAAAACCTGGGTGGGTAAGGGTTTCGCTCCACCCAACCATGACCGTTGAAGAGGTCCGGTACATCGCCGATGCGTTAGCTCAAATCGGTCTCCATCACCAGGAGTGGGAACGCGATTACAATTACAACAAGCATAGCAACGAATTCAGCCACAAATCAAAGAGTAAGGATTCCGAAACGATATTGAACTGGTTCACACTACCCTGAACGGCAGGCAACAATTTCACCAATCCCGCGGCCGTATCATTTTTTTCCCTACCTTTGCATACATCTCCTAAGTGATTAACAGGGATGCACTGTCCGAACTACCCCACCTGCCAACTTGTTCATATACAGGGATTTGTTGAAAGCGATGACCTGCGCGAAGATTATATCCTGAAATACTGTACCGACATCCACGGATTCTGGGCTTCCTGCAAACGGTTTAACACCCACCGGATGCTTCATTTTTGTCCCGACTTTGTGCTCCCCGACACACCCCTGACCGTGGATGAGATCATGGACCGGTTTGACGATGAAATCAATCAGGGAACCAATAAAGAATCGAAGATGACATAGCATTATCCACTAACAGGAACGACGCTGCAGGATATGAACTGTGATAATAAAAATGAGAATTATTCACTCAAGAAATACATAAAATGGCTACAATAGAAATTGAAGGACGTATGCTTGAGGTTGATGGCGACGGATTCCTTGCCGATCCCTCGGTTTGGGATGAAAACCTTGCCGCTGCCATTGCCCGGTTTGACGGAATTCAGGAACTGACGGAAAAACACTGGGCCATTGTCCGGATTATCCGCAACAACTGGCTTGAAAAAGGTATGGCTCCCATGATCCGGGTAATTTGTCAGCAAACCGGATTGAAATTAAGGGAGATCTACGAACTCTTTCCGCTCGGGCCTGCCCGCGGAGCCTGCCGTGTTGCCGGCTTGCCCAAACCCGACGGATGTGTGTAGTAAAAAAGATGGATTATGGCCTGGTATCAATATTTGACACTCATTTCGCTCCTCTTTTGTTGCATCGGATGTCTGATGCACCTCTTCCGTTTAATCCGCCTGGGGCTCCCGGCCAATTATGCAAATCACGGAGTCCGCACGGGATCTGCCATCGCTTACTCCTTCACAGGAGCTATGAACCCGGCTAAGAAAGAATCTGCATTTCTTCACCTTCCGACCTATACGGCCGGTATCCTCTATCATTTGGGATCCTTTGTATCGGTATTGATCCTGATCCTGAACCTCTTAATACCCATCACGACAGGATCGGGGTTCTGGCTTCTATCAATCTTTTTATTTGTTTCTGGCATCTGCGGACTGGCTATTCTCATCAAACGGATCGTAAAACCATCCCTCCGAAGTCTTTCAAACCCCGATGATTATCTGTCGAACCTACTCGTGACCCTGTTTCAGCTTACAACAGCCCTGTCGCTGATTATTCCGACAGTAAGGCCGGTATATTTTATCGTTTCGGCAATCCTGTTCTTCTGGTTTCCGGTCGGGAAACTGAGGCATGCCGTTTATTTCTTTGCAGCCCGGTATCACCTGGGACTTTTCTTTGGGCGGCGCGGTGTTTGGCCTCCGAAATCGCGATAATAAATTACGATGGGAACATTTTCTGATCCGATAAAAAACAAAGGACTTGAGGTCTTCGAAGACCTTCCCGACAGCAAGCTGATCACCCATCTGAACAGTTGCGTTCATTGCGGACTCTGTGCCGAGACTTGTATCTATTATCTTGCAACCGGCGATGAACGGATGATCCCGGCCCGTAAAGTCGACCTGGTCGCCTCCATCTACCGCCGTTACCATACCGTTGCCGGAAAACTTTTTCCGGCCATCGTGAAAGCACGTGATTTGGATGAGGACACTGCTGGTGAAATGGTCGATCTGCTCTACGGAGCTTGTACCATGTGCGGACGATGTACTGTTCACTGTTCCATTGGCGTCGATATCGGATTTGTAGTCAGGACGGGAAGGATAATGCTTTCGAAAATGGGAATGGTCCCGGCGACACTGCAATCGACGGTTGATGCTGCCCTCGTTTCGGGCAATAACATGAGCATCCCAAAAGAGGAATTTATAGATACCCTGAAGTGGATGGAGGAAGAGCTTGTCGATGAACTCAATGACCCAAATGCTGTCATCCCGCTCGATCAACCCGGGAAACGGGTGCTCTACACCCTGAACCCGAGAGAACCCAAGTTCTTCCCGCTCTCCATCGCGGCCATGGCAAAGATATTTTATGCAGCGGGCGAAAGCTGGACTCTTTCAACCCGGATGTATGATGTGACCAATTATGCCTATTTTTCAGGCAACATCGATGAAGCGACTGTGATTGCCAAACGGTTGTGGGAAGAAACCCTTGCGCTTCAAGCACAGACCGTGGTTTTAGCCGAGTGCGGGCACGGGAGCGCCGCCTTCAGGTGGGAATCGCCGAATTACCTTCATCAGATGCCGCCCTTTGATGTGACGACCTCTGTTGAATACATTGCCCGATATCTGCGAGAGGGTAAGATCAGATTAGATCCTGACAGGATCAAAGAGACTGTTACCCTGCACGATCCCTGCAATCTGGTCCGGAATGGCGGCGTCATTCATGAACAACGCTTTATCCTCCGGCAATGTGTGCAAAACTTCATCGAAATGAATCCATGCGGAACGGATAACTACTGCTGCGGAGGCGGAGGTGGTCAATTGGCTATGAGTGAATACAACGAACGCCGGATGAAGATTGCCGAAATTAAAGCAGACCAGATACGGAAAACCGGAGCCAAAATCGTAGTTACACCCTGTCACAACTGTGTTGATCAACTAACCCAGATCAATTTCCATTTCAAGTTGGGAATCCAGGTTAAAACCATCGCAGAGGTGGTAGCCGATGCCTTGATCCTTCCATAATCGCCGAATAAAACTAATGATCCCATACAACATGAACCACCAGATTTATCTTGACAATTCCGCCACCTCTTTCCCGAAACCCGACGTGGTGTATGATTTCATGTGTAACTTTTATAAAAACCATGGCGTCAGTCCGGGCCGTTCCGGATTTGACGCTGCGATTGAAACCGAGGAAGTTGTGCATGAAACACGAAAAATGCTGACCCGCCTCTTTAACGGTGATGATCCGAACCATTTAACATTCAGTTACAATGCCAGCGATTCGCTGAACATGGTTCTGCAAGGGTTGATCCATTCAGGTGACCATGTGATCACCACCAAACTGGAGCATAATTCGGTATTGAGACCCTTGTACCACCTGAGTTTGGACCATACGGTTGAGGTCACCCACGTTTCATTTGACAAACACGGTTACGTCGATCCCGATGATATCAAAAAAGCGATCCGGAAAAATACGAAGGTTGTGGTGGTAAATCACAGTTCCAATGTAATCGGAACCGTTCAGCCCATTGCAGCCATTGGAAAAATATGCAAGGAAGCGGGCGTTCTTTTTGTAGTCGACGGAAGCCAGAGCGCCGGCGCTGTACCCATCGACATGAAGGCCATGGGCATCGATGTTCTGGTATTCACCGGGCATAAATGTCTGATGGGACCTACCGGAATCGGCGGTTCCTATATCATGGACGGGATTCCTGTGAAGGGTACCCGTTTCGGAGGAACCGGCGTACGATCTGCACAAAAAACGCATCTGGAAGAATTTCCATACCGGATGGAATGCGGAACGCTGAATCTGGTCGGAGTGGCCGGCCTCCATGCAGGTGTCAAATGGATTACCGAAATGGGAATCGGAAATCTTCACCAACGCGAAATCGAACTGTGGGACAAACTCCGAAAAGGGGTTCAGAAAATCGAAAATGTAATTACCTATTGCGCCGAAAACACCGAAAACCAAAATCCCGTACTCAGTATCAACATCCGGGGATTTGAATCGGGTGATGTGGGAACCATGCTCGATGTGGACTATAACATAGCCTGCCGCACCGGGCTACAATGTGCGCCTTTAGTCCACGAGGTGATCGGAACCGATAAAATTCACGGAACGGTTCGTCTGAGCGTGGGACCTTTCAATACCGAAAAGGAGATCGATGCAGCCATAGAAGCAATCGGTGAAATCGCTGCAATCAGGAAGTAAAAATGGGATCTCCATATTCCGAAACACGTAGCTTCAAAAAAAAACAGAGTCTGAGCGCAAGTTTTTCTGATTTAGGTTGTCAAAAGATCATAAACCTTAAACAACAAACTATGAAAAACATTCTGAAAATCATGGTCACCATCAGCCTGGTATGCTTCATTGCGGTACTCACGCAGGCACAGACTCAGACACCGACCAAGCAATCAACAACCTCTACGACCAACACCAAATTCGTCGATGCCAATAAAAATGGGATTTGCGATAATTATGAAATCAGAGGGAAGTCGGGTCAGGGTAAAAACTTTACCGACAAGAATGGCGACGGGGTTTGCGACAACAAAGGAACTACCGTGAACTGCCCCGGAAAAGGGAAATGCATGGGTTGCGGCAACGGAGCCGGAAAGGGCAATTGCTGTGGCAATGGCCCTCACAACGGATGCAACAAGGGTCACCAGCACCGTCATGGCGGCAACTGTCCTAATACAACAACCCCGCCGGTCACCAAGTAGAAACCCTTATCAGAAAGATGCAAAAGCAGAGCGGGGCAGTCAGACCCTGCTCTGCTTTTTCTGCCAAAGCCTGCCGTTAACCCGAAAGAATGACCGACGCCGAACTGATTGCCGGGATCCAGGAACGCCAACGTTCAGCTTTTCGCACCCTCGTTGATACCTACCGGGATCAGGTTATCAAAACTGCCTTCTACTTTTTGGGCGATATGGCCGATGCAGAAGATCTCTCACAGGAAATCTTCATCGAAATAATCGGATCGGTGCACAAATTCCGGCAAACTTCCACGCTGAAAACCTGGATATACAGAATTACCGTGAACAAAGCGCTCAACATGGTCAAACAACGAAAACGCAGGGGAATTATACTTCGGCTCGAGTCGTTGTTTCACGGAAATCAACCGGCCTATCTGTCACAACCCGAAGAACCTTTCATCCTCAATGATCTGTACGAAAAAAAGGAGACCCGTTCACTGATCCAAAAGGCGATCGATAACCTTCCGGTTAACCAACGTATCGCATTTGTCTTACACAAATTTGAGGATCAACCCTATAAACAGATCGCCGGAATCATGAATATCAGTCTGTCCTCAGTTGAATCGTTAATCTTTAGGGCAAGACAGAATCTTCAAAAACAATTAGTCAAATCATTTCCCGAAATCCATTCAGCAATATGACTTGTAAGGAATTCAGAAATAACTTAGAGAATCACCGCTTGGGAAAGCTGCCGGATCCCGTGAAGGAGGCTGTGGATACCCATATTCTTGGCTGCAAGTCCTGTAAAGCGTATGTAAAGGCGATGGAAAGCCTCGATGTTTTTATTGCGGATGCCAGGAATGCCACACCGGATCCCTTTGTTTCAACGAGAATTCTTCAAAGGCTGGAAACCGAATACCTTCGTCAGGCAAGTCCCAAAAAAACAGCCTGGCCGCTCCTTCTCAAACCAGTTGCCATCACCCTTGCCCTGGCAGCGGGAATGCTGATCGGCACCCTTACCACCCAGCAATCGACTGGAAGTGATAAAGTGATGGCGGTGGATACGGAACGTTTGCAAGAGTTGAAACAAGATCTGTTCATCTCAGAATTCGCGGATGAAGACAAAATGATACCTTTAATCCCCTGAAGTTATGAATTTTTTCAGCAAAAACCGCATTGTTTTCTGGCTGATGGTCATCCTGGTGGTGATCAACATCGGGGTCCTGGCCAGCTTTCTTTGGTTTACAAATCGACCCCAGGAACCCACCTGCTGTCCATCAACCGAGGGCCCCGCAAAACTGCTTCATGAGGAGCTCAGACTTACAGCAGGGCAACAACAACAAGTCGGGCAAATCAATGCAGCCTATAAGTCAACCGTCTCCTCTCTGGTCGAAGAGATCAGGGAACAAAGAGGGGTGATACTGGAGGAACTCAACCGGGATCGCCCTGATACCATTGTTATCAGGAAAACTGCCGAAACCCTTGCCCGGCTTCAGTTAAACTTACAACAGGAAAATATCCGGCAATATCTTGCCTTGAAAAAAGTGTGTACTCCTGAACAGGCACAACGCCTGTCAGCGCTATACCACGACCTGTACGGATGTCCGATGAAAGGAAATCAAAAACAATTCCGGCATCGATACGGACGGGAGAAATGCAATTAATTCCTGCGGAATCAGCTTTTCTTCGCCTTTTTCTCTTTCCCCCGTTTTTTATCCCTTTTTTCCTTCCGTTGTTTGCTTTTCTTACAGGTACAAAGGTCGCCCGTAAGCTCCTTCAGCAATTCGACCTCCTTTTCGTGCAAGCCGATAATGTGATCTAACTTCTTCTCTAATAAATTGGTATCCGGGAAGAACTGTTTATCACAGGTATTGGTTTCGATGTCCTTGAGAACCTTGAGCATTTGCTCAAGAAGAATTTCCCGTTCAGCCATGGTTCATTTGTTTATGTAAATATACGAAGTTAATTACCGCAAACAAGGTCAGGGAATTTTTTTTTATCATTACTTTTGTCTTCACGGCTGAAGGCACGTAACGCCTGACAGGCATCGGAACCGGCCTCCGGAGCGGGTATTGAATTTTTACTTCACCCGGTGCCGGATGGTACCATTTATAGGAAGATCATGCCCGGAAACAAACCAGCGGAAAACAAGGAGATGACCTTCTGGGATCATCTTGACGAATTAAGGACCACCTTATGGCATATCATCATTGCCATCCTGGTAACATCGATCGTAGCCTTCACCTTTAAGGAGATCCTGTTTGATCAGATTATCCTGGCGCCTAAGTCGCCCGACTTCTTTACCTACCGGGTCTTATGCAAAATAGGCGCCTGGTTGTCACTCCCGTCGCTCTGCATCACTCCCCAGACATTCGAACTAATCAATATCAATCTTGCCGGACAGTTCACATCGCATATGAACATCTCGCTGATTGCCGGATTGATTCTTGCAATTCCTTATGCCCTCTGGGAATTATGGAGATTCATCAAACCTGGGTTGACCGAAAATGAGATCAGGGCGGCTCGGGGCGGAGTTGTGGTGACTACCTTGCTGTTCCTGGCAGGCGTGCTTTTCAGCTATTTCATTGTAGCTCCGCTGATGATCAATTTTTTAGGCGGGTACCTGGTCAGCGCAACCGTTTCAAACCAGATCGCCCTGACCTCCTATGTCAGCGCAATCACCATGATGACCTTGTTGATGGGCCTGCTTTTTGAACTCCCTGTTTTGGTCCTGTTTCTTACCCGCATTGGCCTGCTGACGCCTTCATTTCTAAAAAAATACCGGAAACATACCGCCGTTGCGATATTGATAATTTCGGGGGTGATCACGCCCAGTCCCGATATTTTCAGTCAGTTGATCGTTGCGGTACCGCTTTACCTTCTCTTCGAATTCAGTGTAAGCATCTCTTCAAGAATCCACAGGAAAAAAGCCATTCCGGCCGGGTAAGACACTGCACCAGACGGTTGTAACCTGAGTCGGTTCGTTCCGTCTAAGTAACAAACATCAAAAATTTGTCTCAATGGAACCAAAACGATTATATCGAAGTAATACCGACCGCAAGGTAGGAGGCGTCGCCGGAGGGCTTGGTGAGTATTTCAAAATCGATCCCTTGCTCATCAGGTTGCTTTTTGTGATTCTGACACTTGCCGGAGGCGGAGGCGTTCTGATCTACATTGTTCTTTGGATTGTGACGCCCGAAAATCCCGTTATCCTTTCGCACGCTGCCCCGGTGTCGCGGCCCGAACCTCCGGCCGAAGAACCAGGGGTCGGCGAACAGGATCCCGGACAACCCTACAGCGAGCCCGCTGCCGTTGCAGCCAAAGCCCCACAAACCACGGAACGGAAGAAAGGAAGCCTGGTGGGCGGGCTCGTTCTGATTACCATCGGCGCTCTGTTTCTTGCCGATGAGATTATTCCCGAAATCAACTTTGGTGATCTCTGGCCGCTTATCTTGGTGGCCATTGGAACCGGATTGCTGATTAATGCATTCGCCGGGAAAAGGAATTCAAAGAATAACCAGGAAATTTAAAATTTTTCGCCATGAAATACCGTCATCTATTCTGGGCATTTCTCCTGATCGCCATCGGGATTTTATTCTTGCTGAATAATTTCGGAGTCCTGGAATTCGGATTCCGTGCCCTGTTGAGTTTATGGCCGCTAATCTTCATCCTTTGGGGTATTTCGATACTTCCTATCAAGGATTGGATCAAAACGGTTGCATTGGTCGCCGTTCTCGGACTGACGATCATCTTCTTTAACAAGATTTCAGATCAGTCGGAGTGTTTCTTTTTCCACGATCACAGCGGGTACTCGCACCGGAATTGGAAAGATGATGAAGAGAGCGCTACTCCTAATTATCATCCTCAATACTTATGTGTACCCTTCGATTCCCTGATCACAAAAGGTGAAATGCGATTAGATGCCGCAGCGGGGAATTTTTCCCTGCAGGGAATTACCTCCGATTTCCTGACCTTCAATAAAACTGGCGACATCGGCAACTACATTCTGACTTCGAAAGATGAGAAAGGGGTTAAAAAAATCAACCTCACACTCGAGAAATCGGAAATCAGGCACAACATCAACGACAATAAAGTCGAAATCAAGCTGAGCGACCGTCCCTCCTGGAATCTGGATCTGGACATCGGCGCCGCGGAGATTGCAATGGATTTGAGGGATTACCGGATCGATACCGTGAATATTAATGCCGGAGCCTCCTCCATTGAGCTGAAGATCGGGGACAAAAACCGGATAACTTCTCTCACATTTAATGCCGGAGCCTCTTCCATTAAAGTACAAATACCCAAAGAGTCGGGCTGCCAGATTAAATCCGAATCCTTCCTGATCAGCAAGGAATTTGACGGGTTTACTAAAAAGGGAGAAGGATATTATCAGACTGCCAACTTTGGATCGAGCAGCAATAAAATCTATCTGGTCATTAAAACGGCTGTGTCGAAGATTGAAATCAACCGTTACTGAGCCGTCTCCAGAAACTCTGTAACGAGACCGGAAAATTCCCCGGGAGCGTCAGCGTGAACCCAGTGCGAAGCGTTTGCAATGGTTTTCACTACCGCACCGGGGAATTTCGTTTTCAAAACCGGAATCTCCTCCTCCGGTATGTACGACGATAATCCACCCCGGATTATTAAAACCGGTCGGGTAAAGGTTCCCGGAGCATCCATTTCCCTGAAGACTGCCAACAAATTTTCATCGATCGCTTTCAGATTGATACGCCAGTCGAGCCGCCCCGGACTCCTCCAATACACATTCTTCAATAGAAATTGCCTCAGGCGCGGTGACGGAATTAGACCTGATAACCGGGCATCAACTTCGCTTCTCGACGTTATACCGTTGAAATCAACCGCCTTCATCGCATTTAATAACTGTTGATGTTCCTTGCCGGGAGGAGTGGGTCGCATCGAAATATCAACGATTACAAGCTTTTTTACAAGTTCAGGATAATGAAGGGAAAAATACATCGCCACTTTCCCCCCCAGCGAATGGCCGATAAGGTTGATGTTACGGAGATCGTTTACCTCCATGAATTCCAACAGGTCCTGCTCCATCGAAGGGAAGTCGAACAGTGGACTGTGAGGTGACTGTCCGTGATTCCTCAGATCAGGGATATATACGCTGAAACGCCCGGAAATACTGCGTCCGAATGTCACCCAGTTATCGGAAACACCAAATAATCCATGCAAAATGACTACCGGATCCCCTGAGCCGAAGTGACGGAAAAACAATTGCATCTGAGTGAATTATTAACAGAATTTTGTTGAAAAAAAATCTAATACCGCGGTTAAAAGTACATAAAATTGTCACCTATTTGCATGTTGATTTTTTAATTAAAACAGACCCACAGACAGTAACGTTAAAAACCATAAATTCAGCAAGTTAAATTGATTCAGTTCCGATACCGGGCTGCATGATTCAAAGGTTTCAAAGTTAGAAATCATCCAAATGGAAAAAGAACCAATAGAAAAACTGACCTTCCCGCCCCATCCCGAATTGTCTGACGAAGAAGAACCTCCAGGTAAACCCACTTTTATTGATGAAGCCACGCTGATCGACGAATATTTCAAATCGCGGATCGAGCGTGAGAAGGTAATCGTCAGTGAGCGTTCGGTTACTTTCCTTCAGACTCATTTCCCTGATGCCACCTTAAAGGACTGGAACAACTGGCACTGGCAAATCAGAAACAGCATTCGTTCAATTGACCAACTTTCAAAATTTATTCGGCTTTCCGACAGTGAAATCAAGCCCGACGGCCCTAACGGACAGTCGCTGCCCCTTCGGATTTCACCCTATTACCTGAGCCTGCTCGATCCGGACAATCCTGAGCAACCATTACGAAAATGTGTGGTTCCGGTGTTTGATGAGTTTATCGTTCATCCCTCGGAGGCTTCAGATCCTTTGTCGGAAGAGACCGACAGCCCGGTTCCGAATATTGTCCATCGGTATCCCGACCGGGTCCTTTTCCTGGTTACCGGTTTCTGTTCTACCTATTGCCGGTACTGTACCAGAACCAGGATGGTTGCGAAGGACAAGTGTCATATCGGGGTACAGGCATGGGAGCCCGGGTTAAATTACATTGAACAGCACAAAGAGATCCGCGATGTGTTGATCTCCGGGGGTGATCCCCTCACCATGCCCGATCTCCATGTCGAATACCTCCTTGCGCGGCTGCGGTCCATCCCTCACGTCGAGATCATCCGGATCGGAACCAAGGTACCGGTTGTCTTGCCGCAACGTATCACACGACCGTTAGTAAGCATGCTTCGTAAGTATCATCCACTCTATCTCAGCATCCATTTTACCCACAGCGACGAGCTGACACCCGAGGTGAAGGAAGCTTGCGAAAAGTTAGCCAATTCAGGGATCCCGCTGGGTAGCCAGACGGTTTTGCTGAAAGGAGTCAACGATAGTGTAGAGGCGATGAAAAGGCTGATGCAGGGATTATTAAAAACGAGGGTGAGACCTTACTACCTGTATCAGTGCGATCCGGTCGTCGGAACCAGCCATTTCAGAACGCCGGTCAGCAAAGGTCTTGAAATCATCAGAGGGCTGAGAGGACACACAACCGGCTATGCCGTCCCGACTTACGTGGTCGATGCTCCCGGCGGTGGCGGTAAAATACCCCTGCTTCCCGATTATACCAAAGGATACGACGACGATTTCCTGCTTCTCGAAAACTACGAAGGCCGCACTTTCAGATACCCTGATTTTACCCGATAGTCTATGAACATCGGCTTGACCTACGATTTACGGTCCGACTATCTTAAAGAGGGTTTTACCGAAGAAGAGACTGCCGAGTTCGATCGTGATAGCACTATTGAGGAGCTCGAGAAATCGTTGATCCGTTTAGGACATAGCACTGACCGGATTGGAAATTTACGCCATCTGGTCGGGCGGCTGGCGGCGGGTGACCGTTGGGACCTGGTATTCAACATCTGTGAGGGAATGTTCGGGATCGGGCGCGAGGCACAGGTCCCGGCCCTTCTCGACGCCTACCAGATTGCTTATACCTTTTCCGATCCCCTGGTGTTGTCGCTCTCCCTTCACAAAGCGATGACCAAAGAGCTTCTCAGGGCCGGAGGTATCGCCACCCCGCGCTTTTATGTTGTTCAACACACTGATGACATCGGGAACGTTGATCTCGAATATCCGCTTTTTGTCAAACCCAATGCCGAAGGAACCGGTAAGGGAATCCATGCTGCCTCGCGCGTTGAAAATCAGGCCGATCTCATACAGATATGCACCACCCTGCTGGAACAGTATCCTTCAGGGCTCCTTGTTGAAGAATACCTGCCGGGACGTGAATTTACCGTTGGCATAATCGGAACCGGAAAAGAGAGCCGGGTGATCGGGATCATGGAAATAGACTTTCAAAAGCGTGATACCAACAACATTTACTCTTACCAGACCAAAACGGATTACCTCGAAGCCGTGAGCTATAAAGCGCCGGAACCCGCGATCGCCGACCCCTGTAAAGCTTTAGCCATAAAAGCCTGGAATCTGTTAGGATGCCGTGATGCCGGACGGATTGATATCAGGATGGACCGCCACGGGATTCCTAATTTTATTGAGATTAATCCGCTTGCCGGGTTGGATAAAGTGCATTCCGATCTTCCCATTTTGGCTTATATGAACGGATTTGATTTCGACGGGATCATTGGAGCCATCATCGAATCGGCCGGTAAGAGAATCATGGTACCGGGGAAAAGAGTCCGGTAATAGGATCGTTCAAACCAACAGGAAGATGAAGAAGACCATCCTGATTCTTTATAATAAGCTGTCGAAAAAGCCCAAAGACGACGAGGCCGACGTGATTGAACAGGTTAACCTGGTGACCGGAGCGCTCCGGGAATTGAATTACCACGTCGAATACCTGGAGGTTGATCTGAACCTGAAAGCGGCTATCACCCGGATCCGGAAAATCAATCCCTTTGCCGTCTTTAACCTGGTCGAGACCATCGGGAACAAAGGAGAATTCACTTTTTTAGCCAATTCAGTGCTCAATTACCTGCAGATACCCTACACCGGATCTCCGCTGATCCCCATGATCCATTGCTCCAATAAATACCTGGCAAAACGGGAGCTCGAACGGATCGGTATCCCGACCCCTAAAGGCTACACCCTCGATCAGGCCGGATCACTGGATCCGGATAAAAAGTACCTGATCAAACCGATCTGGGAAGAGGGATCGCTTGATCTGGATGAAGATTGTGTGTTTAGAGGCTCGGATCAGAAATTCATCCGGAATCTGAAGCATAAAAGTCGTCACCACTTCTTTATCGAGGAATTCATCGACGGGAGGGAATTCAACATCTCCATCTTAGCCGGTAAGGATGGACCGGAGGTGCTTCCTTTGGCTGAGATGACCTTTATCGGCTATCCCGAAGGCAAGCCTAAAATGATGGGTTATACAGCCAAGTGGAAGGAACAATCCTTTGAATATTCTCACACCCGGCGTACTTTTAGGCTTCCGGAAACCGACCGGGAACTGAAATCAAGGTTGACGGAGATTTGTAAAAAGTGCTGGATTGAATTGGATCTGAAAGGGTATGTACGGATCGATTTCAGGGTTACACCCGAGGGTGTTCCGCTGGTCATCGACATTAATCTGAATCCGTGTCTGTCGGAATCGGGAGGATTTATGGCTGCCTCCAAAAAGAAGGGACTCGCCTTTTCCCGGGTAGTCGATCGAATTCTCGCAGATGCCCTGAGGTCATAGGGTTTTTTGCACTCATTCAGTTTTAAATGAACAATGAATGCGGGATTTTTTATGATAATAATAAGTTATGAGTGAAGTAATCACTTTCCGGAGAGCGGTTAACGCCGGAGATCCGGAAACGGTTCGTGCCATTGCTGAATCCACAGGTTTTTTCTATGATGTTGAGATTCCGGTAGCGGTCGAACTGGTTGAAGAAAAACTGAATTCAGGGAATGCCTGCGATTATGAATTTCTCTTTGCCGAAGTTGCCGGAAGAACAATCGGTTATACTTGTTTTGGGCCGGTTGCCGGTTCGGAGGGCAGCTTTGATCTGTACTGGATTATTGTCCACCGGGATTTTCGCGGCAAAGGAGTCGGAAAGATGTTGATGGATGAAACCCACCGGATCATTTGTGAAATGGGAGGAAGGATGGTCATTGCCGAAACCTCTTCGACGGAGAAATATATTCCGACGCGCCGCTTTTATGAAACGCTGGGTTATAGAAATGAAGGAATGATCGCGGATTTTTATAAAGAAGGCGACGGAAAGGTATTTTTCGTAAAGCGGCTCACACAGGGCTCCAAACCTGCCTGGTAGCGGAACATCAGCAATAATTGCCTAATACCGGATCAGCGTACCTGAAGAAGAGTTGTACCGGGCAGTTTTCTTCCAGTAAAATCCTTTTGCATCATGTTTCACCGACCAGAAATCGTAAGATCCCGTGGCCCGGTCGCCGTTTTCATCGAGCATGGTACTCCCCGAAGCCCCGAAAAAGTTACCGGCTTCCAGAACAAAGGTTGATTTCAACTGGTTGATATCGGGTGAGGGTCCGGTTTTAAGACAGGTAAACGCTAAAACCCAAAGGGCATCATAAGCAGTAATGGCATAGGCCTCTGGTATTCTCCCGGTCTCGGCCTGAATTTTGCCAATCAGTGGTTCCCACTTTTCACGCGCTGCATCATCGAGTCCGTAAATCGGACAAGGCAATCCGTGGGTGCAGGCGAAACGGGCAGAAACGGAATCAGTAAGCACGGAGGAATTGAGTGCGAAGGCGGAACTGCCATACCAATAAACGTTGTTCAGGTTATTGAAAGCGCCGGCGGCAGAGAGAAATTGTCCCCCTTCGCCCAGGGTTACCAGGTATACTGCAACCTCATTGGGATTAAACTTTTTCAACTGAACGGCGACCAGGGTATCCAGATCGCGGAGATAGGGTGTGATTTCGGTCAGGGAGGCAGGATAGTACACCGGATTGACAACCGTACCGCCACTTTTTTCAAAGTTCTTTCTTACGGCGGCCACCAGATCATTCCCCCACAAGTCATCGCGTACTAAAGGAACAATCACTTTGATGTTATCCTCGACCATCATTTTATTCATGGCTTCAGCCTGGATGATGTCGGTAGAGACGAATCTGAAAATATTATCTCCCGGGATGGCCAGTGATGCCGCCACACTCGACGGACTCACGACGAGCATCCCCCTGCTGTCGGCAAAATTTTTAATAGCCGATAACTCTGCGCTTCCATAAGGTCCGATGATAAGCCGGATCCCTTTTTGATAAAAATATTTCAACTGTTTCAGCGCTTCGGCTGTATCGGTCTTGGTATCCACAATTTCAATGGTAATCATGGTATCCGAACCCACCGATTTCAGATAAGCCTTTAAATCCTCCATGGCCAATTGCAAAGCCACAACCGAACTCTCACCCGTTGACGATCCGCCGCCGGTCAGTGTGAGCAGGACGCCGATCCGGATGCCGTTGCCTGTCACAGGCTGATAGCCTGAAAAATCCGATTTCATACATCCCAGGGTAAAAACAAGGAAGATAAAACCGGTGAAAATGATGGTCTTATTCATCAGACATATGAGTTTTTAAACATTTCAACCATTTCAGGCGTTAATTTTTCTATTTTCCTGATCTCTTCAAATTTACACAATAAATCCTCGACGGTCAACGATTTTTTCTCTTCCGCCGGAATATCTTCGATGATCTTACCATGGTGCATCATGATGGTGCGAGTTCCTAATTCCAAGGCTTGTTGCATCGAGTGGGTCACCATGAGGGTTGTCAATCGGTACTCTTTGATAAATCGTTGTGTAAGTCTGATAATCTGGTTTGCGCTTTTGGGGTCGAGCGCGGCGGTGTGTTCATCGAGCAACAGTACCCGTGGAGGCCTTAAAACGGCCATTAGCAGGGTGATTGCCTGACGTTGTCCGCCCGAGAGCGTGCCCATCAGTGTGTCGAGCCGCTCCTCCAGCTGCATATCGAGAACAGCAAGCTGTTCACGAAAATATTTTCTGAGGACGGAATTCAGCCGGATTACAGGATAACGACGACGCCCCCGGTTATAGGCCATCAACAGATTTTCGGCAATGGTCATGCCTGGAGCTGTTCCGGAGAAGGGGTTCTGAAAAACCCTTGAAATATATTTTGCCCGCATGAAATCCGCCTTTCCTGTTACATCCTTCCCTCCTATCAGAATAGATCCGGCATCGGGAACGGTATTGCCTGCAATAGCATTAAGCAGCGTCGATTTCCCACTGCCATTTGTCCCGATAACGGTCACAAATTCATGTTCTTCCACAGTCAGGGTAACCTCATTCAACGCGATCATCTCATCGGGTGAACCGGCATTAAATACCTTGCGCAGTCGGTTTATCTTGATCATGGTCGGATTACATAAATTTCCTTCGCGAGTTGTTTTCTTATTGGCTTTCAGGGCAATAACGATTCTTCGGTCTTGTTGCCTGCAGGAAGAACCAGGGGTGGTTTTGTCAGTTTCCGGTCCTTTACCCAGGCATCGGCAGCTGAACTTACGCCATCCGGAATCCGGATGTGTAGCTCTTTCGCAATGTCGTAATTTACGCCAAATGTGATCAGCTTATATTTTTCGAACGGGATGTATTGCGGACTTTCCCCCCTGACGACACGATCAACCAGTCGTGCCGCCTGCATGCCGCTGGCATAGTATTCAAATCCGTAAACGACCAGTGCTCCGTCGGCCAGCCGCTCAGCATCACAGGTAAATATGGGAATTCCTGCGTTCTTCGAGATCCTGACCACCGATTCGAACGAGTTGAATACCGTGATATCGTTGATCAGTACAAACGCCTTTATCTCCTTTGAAATCAAGGCTAATGCTGCCTGATAAACATCGCTGGATCCGGAAATGGTCGTTTCGACCAATTTTATACCAGGATCAGCCTGCAGCGCCAGTTTCATGTCTTTCAGGTTAGAAATGGTATTCGGATAGGCGGGATTATAAATGGTACCGATGGTGACATCACCCTGATAAAATTGTCTGAAGATCTTCAACAGGTCGCCGATGGGCGAAGCCCCGTAAACCCCGGTGATGTTGGGCGGATGGTCAACCGGCGATTTTCCGGCACCGATCACGAACGGATTGGCAACCGTAGCGAACACAATTGGTTTATCTTTCACCTTATTCAGCGTGGCTTGTGTAGAGGCAGTCGAAATAGGCACATAAATATCAACCTCCTCCTTGAGGTAGTGATCGATAATGGTCTGGTTGGTCGGGATATCTCCTTCGGCATTCTGTTCCAGAATGATACAGTTCTTACCATCCACATAACCCAATTGCTCCAATTCATGATATAATCCGTCGCGGGTCTTTGTGATCAGGTCGCTGTTATTTGCCAGAATCACGCCAATCTTCAATTTCCGTTGTTCATCATCACCTCCCGATACCAGTCGGAGCAATACCATTGCGACAACCAAAACCGCGATCACGGCCTCGGCGATTACCCGGTGTTTTTTTACCTGAAACCAATGGTGGATTTTTCGCAGGAGGCCTGTCGATTCACCGCTCAGGGCTCCTGATGCAATCAGGGTCAGAAGCACAAATATGGCGGTGATCAGTTTCAGATCATTCGGATTCATACCAACCTGCAACGCAAAGGCAACAGCCAGTCTGAAAATGATCGAACCCAGGATCACACCCAGGATCTGAAGAAACATCGACCGGGTACGCAGGATGGCCTCGCCGATTATCACGGAGGCGAGGCTGAAGATGATCGATCCGACACCCATTCCGATATCCGCGAATCCCTGATATTGTGCTATTAAAGCTCCTGATATGCCAACCAGTCCATTGGCCAGGGTGATTCCGAAAATTTTCATCCGCTTAACCGATACACCCTGCGCCGAGACCATAACCGGGTTGTTACCCGTTGCACGCATGGTGAGCCCGAAGTCGGTTTTCAGAAACAGGGAGATGAGGATCCAGAACACCATAACGAGGGCTACCAGGAAAATCATTGTCCACAGCTCAACAGGCAGTCCCGGATTGATGTCGGAAAGCGCTGAGAAAACAGTGTGACTGTTCAGAAGTGGAATGTTTGATTTCCCCATGATATGGAGATTTACCGAATAGAGACCGGTCATGACCAGGATCCCGGCCAAAAGTCCTTCAATTTTAAAGCGGGTGTGAATAAATCCGGTGATGGATCCGGCCAGGCATCCGGCCAAAAACGCGATGGGAATGACCAGAAAAGGGTTCCATCCGTCGAAGATCAGGATCGAAGCGACCGCGGCGCCTGTTGTAAAGGTGCCATCGATGGTGATATCCGGAAAGGAATAGAGCTTATAGGTTATAAAGGTTCCGACCGCCATGAAGGCATACAGTAAACCCAGATTTAATGCTCCTAACCATAGTTCCATCAGAAGCCCTCCAGATTGACAATCCCTAAGTAACCGTTTTTCATGCGTGAAGAGGGTAACAAATGCACCACCTTTTCAGCCTCAAATTCCTTGATAATCCGTTGCAGTTCCTCTTCAAAATCAAGGATATTGTTGCTCCATAACCCGTTTTGCAGTATCAATCCGTGAAAATGTGCCGTGGTGGCCTGAGGGAACAGGGTTTTCACATGTTCATCAGACCGCTTCTGGTTTTTGAGAACGATCCCGCACCCGACTACAGTTTTATTATGATCCTCCGGTTCAACAGAGAATTTCATCCACTCCGGAAAATGACTCATGTCAAAGATAGAGCCGGCGGCCGGTTTATTCGTTGAAAGGGGAGTTTTCCTAAGGTGCATCCAGTCAATTCCGCCGCTTTTCCCCAAAACTACCAATCCGAAAACATCGGTTTCGGCTAACTTACCGGCAGCCTGAAAAAGGTTGTCGAGGCTGACAGGTGCGGTACTGGTATCAAAACGCAGTACCCGGGAAAACTCACCGGTAAAACCAAAACCGTAGAGAAAATTAAGGGTATCACCCGATTCCGGTTTAAAATAGGCATAATCAATCACCGGTTTGGGTACTGCGGGATACGAAAAAAAATGGTGTCCGACGACGATTGATTCCCCAAAGAGGGAACCAAACTCCCGAAAATCTTCTCCCAGGGCGCCCACTCCTGCTCCGTAGGCGATCTCGGCTGATTTCACCCTGATCACATCCTCCCCGGAGAACAAAGAACCGAAAAGTTTGGCGCCATTCCCATAGGAGAAGAGATATCCTGATTTTGCGCAACCTTTTCTCCACTGAAAGTGTATTTCATTAAGCACAATATCCATGATCTCCGGAGTCCCGCTCTCCTTTTTTTCGACGGATATCAGCGACTTGAGTTCGGGGAGAACAGGTATGACCTGGATCATCCCGCTTACCCTGAAAACCTCCAGGATCGGGTCGGGAACAGCGATTAGCGTCAGAGTTCCACCGATGGTGGTCAGCGATTTATGGGTTTGTAGTATGACCCTCAATCCTGCGCTGCTCATATAGGTGACCGCTGTAAAATCAAGGATCAGCCGCCTGTTTCCATCGACAGCCTCTTGGTCACAATGACGCTTCAGGTCAGGAGCGGTCAATCCGTCGATACGTCCGTGAATTTCAAGGACCTCGTAAATATGGTACCTGAGTTTTTTAATTTCCATGGAAACCGGGAAACGCCGGATCAGCTCTGTCCGCGATATATAATGGAAAGAATGGTGATATCATCAGATTGGGGCACTCCGGCCGAAAAATCGTTGATTTCCGAGAATGAGTTCTTGACTGTTTCATCGATCGGTGAACCGAGATTTCGCAACAGAAATGCTTCCAGCCGGCTTTCGCCATAAGCTTCATCATTTATATTAAATGCCTCGGTCACTCCGTCGGTGTAAAGAAAAAGCCGGTCACCGGGAGCCAGGGTGATCGTCTTCGATTGGTATGTAAGTCCCTCCATACAACCCAGGATCATTCCACCGGTCATGTCAAGCTTCCTGATTCCACCGGAGGAGAACAGATAGGGAGGATTATGACCTGCATTCACATAATCGATCTCGCCCGTGACGGTGTTCAATATCCCGTAGAACACCGTTACGAACATGCAACTGACACTTTCATTGCATAAGAGGTTGTTGACATAGTTCATACAGTCATTTGCCGCTATTCCTTTCAGTCCGGTGGCACGGATCAGGGTTCTGCTCACAGCCATAAAAATAGCTGCGGGAACTCCTTTCCCCGATACATCGCCGATTACAAATCCAAGTCGGTCGGAATCGATGGTAAAAAAATCGAAAAAATCGCCCCCAACCTCTTTTGCCGCCACCATCGAGGCATAAATATCGAATCGCGATTGGTTCGGGAAAGGCGGGAATGACTTTGGAAGGATAGCCTGCTGAATTTCACGGGCAGTATTTAAATCCTGCTGAATTGAAATCAACTGGTCGTGCTCTTCCATCGACCTGCGGATCAGTGTAATCTCTTCCAGCGTTTTGTTGATCGTGATCTCGAGATCTTCAAAATTCACCGGTTTGGTAACAAAATCGAAGGCCCCGCGGTTCATGGCCGTTCTGATATTGTCCATATCGCCATATGCCGATACGATCACTGTTTTCAGTCCGGGATTCTTCAATTCCTTCAGTTTGGTAAGCAGGGTAAGACCGTCCATTTCCGGCATGTTGATATCGGAAAGGATGATACCGATCTCGGGGAATTCGATAAGCTTGGCCAAGGCTTCCAAGCCATTATGAGCAAAAATGAAATCATATATTCCCTCGCGGATCTGCCGGCGGAATTTCTGCCGGACCAGAGGTTCCAGGTCAATTTCATCATCAACGACCAGGATTTTCACATTAGGCTGAGACATATAGTAAGTATTAGTTCAATTTATTATGGAATGAAGAAGTCAACAACATCAAAAATATATATGTGAACTATATATATTTAAATATATGAAAGCAAGAGATATCAGGAAATGTTATAATCATAAATCTGCATCCTGCCTTTATTTTCCGGATAAAGGTAAAATTTTTTCAGGTTCAAAGATAGTTGAAAAGAAATGATTATTTTTTGTCTGAAATTAAAAATTTCCTCTTAATTTTCCAATATCGTTTTACCAACCATTCAATCCATGGCACCTTCTCTTTTTCATGCCAATCCATTCCCCGGAATCAGGAGCTTTGAAATGAATGAAAGCCACCTCTTTTTTGGCAGGGAATTGCAGATTCGCGAACTGGTGGACAAACTTTCCGAAACCAGATTTCTTGCCATCGTAGGTTCTTCAGGGTGCGGGAAATCTTCGCTGATCAAGGCCGGACTGATTCCCCAGCTTCAGATGTTAAAAAACGGTGCGGCCCCGGTTGATTGGAAACTAATCCTGTTCCGGCCGGCTGATGACCCGATCGGTAACCTGGCCCATGCCATTACCAGTGATTTCTCCACTTCCGAACACATTGCCGATGCTCTTCGTTCCGGCAACGAAAACCTGGTCAGCGTCTTAAAGAATAAAGCTTCCGGCAACCAATATTTTTTAATTGTCATCGACCAGTTTGAAGAGTTATTCCGCTTCAAGAAAAGTAAATCTTCTTTCAGAACTATCCTGGATGCAACCACCTTCATCGACCTGATCCTTCAGGCAGTTCATCAAACGGAAATCCAGGTATATGTAGCTCTGTCCATGCGTACTGACTTCCTTGACGACTGTACGGAATTCAGGGGGCTCAGCGAGATGATCAACCAGGGTTATTACCTGGTCCCCAGGATGAATAATGAAGAACGAAAGCTTGCCATTACCGGCCCGGTTTCCATTAGTGGCGGAAAGATCTCCGATGAACTTGTGACCCGGCTGCTCGAAGATGTCGGTGATGATCCCGACCAACTCCCGATCCTCCAACATGCACTGATGCGATCGTGGAATTACTGGTCCCTGAACCGGATCGGTGACCAGCCGATCGACATCGACCATTATCAGGCCATCGGGACCATGAAAGAGGCGCTTTCCATACATCTTGAAGAGATTTACAGTGAGCTCAAAGATCCCAAGAACCAGTTTCATGCAGAGAAGCTTTTTAAAGCGCTAACTGATATTTCGAGAGAAAGCCGTGGGACGAGGCGACCAACGCAATTACAGGAAATTTGTACCCTTGCAGGCGCCAGGGAGGAAGAGATGATCATGGTGATCGAAAAGTTTCGCAGTCCGGGCTGTGCATTCCTGATGCCATCGGTAAGAGTTCAGCTCACTTCCGAAACCACCATTGATATATCCCATGAAAGTATTATGCGGGTATGGACCCGGCTTAATAAATGGGTTGAAGAGGAGAGCCAGTCGGCACAACTGTATCTGCGGCTTTCGAAATCTGCCGAACTATACCAGGAGGGGAAAACCGGGTTATGGGTCAATCCGGAGCTGCAACTGGCCTTGCAATGGAAAGAACATTCCCGGCCGAATGCGACATGGGCTTCGCGTTATGACCCTGCCTTCGACCGTGCCATGACGTTCCTGGATTATAGTAAAAAGCAATACGAACTCCAGCTATCCCGTAAGGAAAAACAGCAAAAGCGGAACCTGAAGCGGGCCCGGACCACAGCTATCATTCTGGGAATCGCTTCGGTGATTTCCATCCTTTTCCTTATTATTTCCTTAAACCTTCGCTTTAAAGCCGAAGCAAGCCGGAAGGAAGCACTCGAAAAGGAAAAGCTTGCGATTTCAGAACGGAAAAAAAGCGAGGAACAGCGAAAAGAAGCAATCCTGCAGAAAAAGATATCTGAACAACAGCAACAGATCGCCGAGCAACAGGAAATGATCACCGAACAACAGCGGTTATATGCAGTCGGGCAGCAAATCATTGCCCAGGAACAGACTATCGTTGCAGTTGAACAAAAAAAGCAGGCCGACATCTCGAGGCAGGAAGCCATTGTTGCACGCGACGAGGCACAATCACAGCGAAAAGAGGCGGTCAACCAGAAGCAGATTGCCGACCAGGAACGAATCAAAGCCGAAGAGTCGGAAAGGAAAGCACAGCAACTTCGGCTGCTTGCCATATCCCGTTCATTGGCCATACAGGCCCAGCAACAATTCTCAACCGAAAAAGACGAATTCCCTGCTTTACTTGCAGTCACTGCCTACCAACTGTATACAGCAAACGGAGGCACCGGCACCGATCCCACCATTTACAGCTCACTTTCAGCAATTTCAAGCGACCCATATATCCTGCGGGGACATGAAGATGCCGTAAGGGCCATTGTAATCTCCAGGGACGGCAAAACCTTATATTCAGGAGGTGATGACAATAAAATGCTTTCCTGGAATCTTGGCAATCCGTCGTCACCACCTGTACCATTGCATGTTCCGGGAAAAATCAAATACCTGTTCAGGGCGGTCACGGTGTCTGCGGATGACAAATCGGTGATTGCGGGGACCTCAACCGGAAAAATACTTATCTGGCAACGGAATGCGCCCTCACAACCTCCAAAAGTGATCGATGCCCACTCCTCAATAATTCACGGCATTGTATCGCATCCATCACAAAACCGTTTTTATTCCTGCGGTTCAGATGGGAAGCTTCTGATGTGGGAATTAAATAATGGTATCTGTAAAAAAACAGTTCTTGACTCGGCCCAGGGGGTGATTACAAGTCTGGACATCAGTCCCGACGGGCAAATGCTTGCTTTTTCAAACGAAACCGGTATCGTGAAATGTCTTGGATTAGGCAAGCCAGGCACCGGGCCTGTCAGACTGCCTGCGTCGAAAAGCCCTGTCATCAGCATTGTCTTTAGTAACAATGGCAAATCGATTGCCATGGGATGTCAGGATGGAAGCATACTCGTTACTTCAACATCAGACCTGACCGGCAATCCCATTCATATCATCGGCCGCCACCTTTCGGGTGTGACCGGAATTTCGTTCAGTGAGACAGACCGCGAAATTGCTTCTTCCAGTTTTGACAATTCAATCAAGATTGCGGCATTTCCTGTCTCGGAAGGAAAACCCATTTCAATCGACAGTCACGAGCTGTGGGTTTATGATATTTTATACACTCCCGATAACAAACATCTCATTTCATGCAGCGCTGATAAAACCATCAGGATCTTTTCGACACAAAATCAGGATATGGCCCAGAAACTGAAAAACAATCTGAAAAGGAACCTGACCGTCGCCGAATGGAAAAAAATGGTCGGTGAAGATATTCCCTATCAAAAAACCAGGACAGATCTGCCTTAATAAAAGTACAATGTTAAATTACAATATATGATCTCCAGAAAAACCAACCGTGTGGCAACACTTCTGATTGCCTTGCTCATTATGGGAGGGATCATGTTACCCCACAGGGTATCTGCTCAGAACTGCGATGACGTTACATTGAATGATGCCCGGAAAGCTTATGAGCTTGGTAAGTTCGTGGAGGTTACTACCCGGCTTAAGCAGTGTATCAACAAAGGATTCAATGAAAAACAAAAAATCGAAGCACACCGGTTGATGGCAATGTCGTACCTGGCCATGGATTCGACGGAGCAGGCCAATTTCGAAGTCGGTTCTCTGCTCCTGATTAACCCTGTTTATGAAGCCAACCTTTTTGATCCGCCATCATTTATTAATATGGTCAGCCTGCTCAAAACATCCGGAAATATCCTGACCGTAACATCTGTTTCCAAGAAAGCTGAAAATATCTATGAAACGCCGGCAACCATTGCCGTGATCACCCGTGAGGACATTATTAAAAGGGGATACAACGATCTCGTGGAACTGCTGAAGGATGTTCCCGGTTTTGATCTTTCGATGTTTTACGGGCCTGAATATGCCAACATCTATCAGCGGGGATTCAGGCAGAACAATACCGAGAAAACCCTGCTTCTGATCGATGGTATCGAAGAAAACGACCTCTGGACAAACTGGGCATATATCGACCGGCAATACCCGCTTTCAAACATCGAGCGTGTTGAAATCATTTACGGTCCTGCATCAACCATGTACGGGCCGAATGCCTTTGCAGGGGTCATCAACGTTATCAGCCGGAACACTACCGATGCCATCCGTGCAGGGAAAAGTATCGGGATCAGCGGTTCACTGAAATACGGAACCTATAACACACAGACACTTGATTTGAGTGTTTCCGGGAAAAAGAGGAATGTGTCTTTTACGGTTACCGGCCGGCTTTATCATTCGGATGAAGCGGATCTGACCAGCCAGTCATACTTTGATTACGATCCTGCGGTTTATGACGGGGTGGATTATTACAAGCTGCTTAATATCAATTCAGGCGCCAAGGAGTACCTGATCAAGAACAACCTGCCTTTCACGCATCCCTATTACACCTTATCGTCCGACTCGAGCCAGCTCACCCTTACAAACCTCGGAGCAGAAACTGCCAGGAACCTTGACAAATCAGGGTACGACCAGGTCGTGAACGACCATAAGATCGGCTTCAGTAATGAGACTAACAGCTGGCTTATCAATGCCAAAATCAATATCGGGAATTTCAGCGTCGGGTTTCAGAGCTGGAAATACAGCCGTGGTGGCCTGACACAGTATACCGACACCTATGTTGCAGGTTCCGATAATAAATCCAACTGGAGACCTCAACTGTCATGTTTCTTCGTGAAGTATGAAAACCAGGTGAATGAAAAGCTATTCATTTCTAACCTGACCACATACCGCATCCATGCAGTTACCGAATCGACTGCACTGGTATCGGTATCCAATTATGCCCGCGGAAATAAAAAGCTGGCTAATCTGGTCGATGACACACCCCCGCTGTGGACGACACTTTACTTATTTGAAATGTCGAAACAACTCCGGAACGAATTAAAGGTGATCTACCGTCCTGTTTCCCGGTTGGACATCATCTCCGGACTCGAGGTGCGTAACAGCACGTTGCAGGGTGCATATTATACAAGCCTGACCACAACGCCGCAGGATTCGGCCGTGATCACCCCTTCACCCAAAGGGGGAAATGAATTCAACATCTGGGATGTCGGGGTTTACAGCCAGGGAACCTGGCAGGTGATCCGGAACATGAAGATCACATTTGGTCTGCGCTATGATTATAATGTTGTAAGAAACAACGATGGTTTCGGCAGCACATTAAGCCCACGCCTGGCGGTGGTTTACTCGCCCGGAAAATTTACCCTGAAAGCGATCTACTCACGTGGTATTATGAATGTGTCGAACTGGACCAAGTACTCGGCCGTCGGTAACAGGATCCCAAATCCCACCCTGAAAACCGAAAACATCCAGAACATCGAGATCAGTGCCGGTTTCAGGCTGAACAAAGCATTTCACGCGGATGTAGCAATCTATCGCGATTATATCAATAACGTCGTAGGAACCGTCAGCGTGGAGGGCAGTCCGGGAAAAGTCAAAAATGACAATATCGGCCGGTTTACCATCACCGGAATCCAGGGAAATGCCTATTATCAATATGAAACATTCAATGCCTATTTCAACTTCACCTATTGTGATCCCAAACAGACGTTTTCCGAAGCCGGTGAGGTAGATAACCGGGTTGGCGATATCTCCTCATTCCAGTTCAACGTTGGCGCCGATAAGCTCTTTTTCAACCAGCTCAATGTCGACCTCAGGTTGAATTTCGTGGGCAACAGGGTAACGGGCGAAGGAACTACTGTACCGGCAAATTTTGATACATTTCCAAGTACCGCCATTTTAAACGGGGTGATCACCTATTCCAATAACAAGATTGTACCTGGACTTTCGCTCCAGCTTGTTTGCAACAACATATTAAATACCCGTTATTTTGATCCGGGAACCAAAGCCGCCGACGGAATCGACAGCCCGACTGAGATACTCCAGCGAGGCAGGCATTTTCTCCTTAACCTGAGTTATAATTTTTAGATTTTTTAATCTGACATGCCTGAACACTATCGAATAATTAAAAATAAGGAATCGGAATGGGGCGCTCTCTATGTCCCGGTAAATCCGAAAAAAGAGAAGAAATCGGGTTTACGGGTTGTACTGTTTGTAAGTTATGATTCAGGAAACCTGACGTTGAAAGACCTGGGCCGTTTCGAGACTCTTTTTCCGGATAAGCTGAATATCGTTGGAGTTGCCACTGATGATCCCATGGATCCGAAAGCCAAAATCTCGATAAAAAAACGCATCTGGAGCCTGTTTAATGCTGACAAACACCAGGCAATCATGCAGCGCGTGATTGATGAAAGTATGAAAATCGGGATTCCGTGTTATACCGGAGCAGTGAAAACCGATTATTTCAGGAACATCTATCGTGAATGGGATCCTGATGTTCTGATCATGAATTGTTTCGGACAATGGCTTGACCCGTTTCTCTTTAAATCCCCCCGGATGGGTTCTTATAACTTTCACCCTTCCAATCTGCCGAAAAAGATCGGTGCAGGAACGCAACCTTTTCACGAGACGGTCAGGAACCACATGACAAGTTCACCGATGGTCATTCACGGTGTAACGGAAATCATCGACATGGGGCCGATCATCGGAGTATCGCCGGCAGTAAATATCTGCCTTCATGACGGCAGTTATCCTGAAAGCCTTGTGACCCTGCTCGATAAAATTACCAGTGTTGGAGGCTGGATGGGAGTTGAGTTGATCAAAGCCATTATCCGGAGGAAAGGGATGGAAATGGCCGGAATGATCGATCCGATCGACTTCGGGAAGATCATGCCTGAATCCGTAAAGAGGATCCTGGCAAAACCCGCGGTCAACGACCTTAATGAAAAATATGAAATTCCCCTGCATCCGCTGATCAGTTAATCATTGCCTGCATGAAGAAAGAACCCTGGATATTAAAACTGATGAACATTCGCCGGGAGGAAGCCAAACCGGTCTTTCTGCTCATGTGTTTCTCTTTCTTTACCGGCATGACCCTGACCTTTTATTTTACCGCCTCCAACGCCATTTTCCTGAAACATTTCCAGCGATCGATGATCCCGGTTTCATTTATGGCTTCAGGTGTATTGATCTATCTCGCCTGGTGGAGTTTTTCAAGGATCGACAAAAAGCTGTCGTTTTCATATCAGATCCTGATCAAGTTTATCTTCATTTTTATCACGGTCCTCGCCGTCAGTATCGGCGTATGGTCCTTTCAAGGTTCATCATGGCTGATATTCATGATGTATACCTGGGTCAGGATTGTGGTGTATATCCTCCTGGTTAATTTCTGGGGGGTTGCCGGAAAACTGTTCAACATCCGGCAAGGAAAGAGGATCTTCGGGATCATCGGGATCGGTGAAGTGGTCTCGGTGATCATCGGATACTTTTCAGTTCCCCTCATACTTCATTTCCTGACCGCTCCCGACCTGCTTTTCGTGGCTTCCGCTGCACTTTTTATCTGCCTGATGCTGGTTATCCTCATCCTGAAGGTATTCAGGGAACAACTCCTTGCATCATCCGCTCAGAAAGCGGTTGCCAAAAAAACTGTCAGTAAAGAATGGAATTATCTGAACCTGATCCGGAAACCTTATTTTGTTTTTATTTCGCTTATGGCGCTTTTGCCTATCTTCGGATATCTTTTTGTCGACTTCCTCTTCCTGGCCCAGACCAAGAAAGAATTTCCCAATAACCCCGAGGCGTTTGCAAGTTTTCTGGGCCTTTTCCTGGGATTCGTCGCTGTGATTGAGCTGTCATTGAAATTCGTGTCCGGGAGGTTCCTTAATAAATACGGACTGAAGCCAAGTCTGATTTCTTTGCCGCTGATCCTGCTCATAAGCATTTTCATGGCTGCCATTTTTGGAACGATTTACGGTGCGGTTGGGTTGTTCTTTACCTTTATTGCTCTTGCCCGGCTTTTCGAAAAATCGGTTCGCGGTGCCGTTTATGAACCGGCATTCCAGTTGCTCTACCAACCTGTACCGACTGAATTGAGGCTTACGTTCCAAAATCAAATTGAAGGAATTCCCAAAGCACTTGGGACTCTTGCCACCGGCGCTGTCATCCTTCTGCTCTCCAGTTTTCCATCATTCAGCCTTGTTTCATTTAACTGGATTTTCTGTATTGTGCTTGGAGGATGGATCTGGGCGGCCTTTAAAATGTATGAAGCGTACCGGAACATGCTGAAAACTAAGTTAAGCGAGTTAAAAACCGAATCGGATCAGGAAAAAGCAAAGATGACCGATATTATAGGCCAGACATATCTGGGTGCCGGCGCTGATAAATTCGAAAACGTCTTTCAGATCCTGGAAACGGCCGAGCCTGTCCTTGCTGAGAAAGCGATTGAGACAGCATTCGTTGCGGCCCCGACTTTATTACAGAAGAAATTCCTCAAGACGCTTGTTGACAGGGAAGTGACCAGTGCGTTACCATTCTTGAAAGGTAAAGGAACCAGTTCGATCCCTGATCCCGAAATCCGGAAGCAAATAGAGACGACAACCGAAGAACTGACCCGGGCTGAAAATGACACTTTTGAAACGTTGACCGAGATGGCAAGGTCGCACGATCCGGTTAACCGCCTGAGAGCCGCGAGGATGCTTGGCACATCCGCCCGTTTCAATGCATTCAAACTCCTGCAGAATCTCATGAAAGATCATGATCTTAAGATCAGGAATGCGGCAATCATCTCAGCAGGCAAGATCAGGCGTATTGAGCTGTGGCCCGCAATCATTGAAAATCTCGCGGTTCCGGAATGCGCAAGGGCTGCCAGCATCGCTATCAGGAGCATCGGAGAACCCATTCTATCAGAACTTGACAGGCATTTCAACAAAATGACCAGCGATCATGCCGTGCAACTGGAGATCATCAGCATTTATGAATCGATTCCGGTACCGAAAACCATAAAGCTGCTTCGCCGGAAGATGAATCATCCTGACCGGGATATTCGTTATGAGGTACTTTTCTCACTGAGCAATCTGAACTACCACGCCATTCCTTCCGAAATACAACTGATCCAGGAGTGTATCGAAGAAACCGTTGAATATATTGCCTGGATCCTGGCCTCATTGAATGACATGGCGGGCATTGAAGGAGGCAGCGACCTCCAGGTATCACTCCTGGATGAGCTCGATGAAAAGAAAGAACAGGTCTTCCTGCTTTTATCACTGATCTATGATTCAAAAACGATCGGCCACATCAGGGAACATATTGAAAGTAAAGACGCCACTGCTAAGGTATATGCGCTTGAGATCAGCGATATGATCATTTCAGATGAAATCAAAGAGTTGTTCTTCCCGGTTTTCGAAGACCTTTCAGTGCACGAACGGTTATCACGGATGCAGGTTCGGTTCCCGCAGGAAACCCTTTCTCCCTCAGAGCGGCTCATCGATATCCTCAATAAAGGGTATGCCCAATCGAACCGGATGACAAAAGTGTTCGCCATTTCTTTACTGGGTAAGATGGCGGATCTCCCTGCAGGGAAAGTTGAAAACATTCTTTCGGCAAACCTGGTGCATCCAGATCCGTTGCTCAGTGAGGTTTCTGCCTGGATCCTGTTCAATTTCAACCGGAATTACTATTTCGATACCATGGTCTGTTTTGAAAAGAAATGGGATTCAGTTGTACCCGAACTCGCTGAAAAAATCAAGAGAAGACAGAAAGATAACGATTTACTGCTGTTTGAGAAAGTTCTGATTCTGAAAAGTCATGAATTGTTCAGTACGCTGCCTGACCGGGCAATTATTCAGTTCCTGATGAGGCATCCCAGGATCCTGCAGCAACGACCGACAACCACCGGTTACGCCAACAAAATCCAGGAAATTTGTTTTACAGATCATGATGGAGCAACCTGGACCATCCCGACTTCATCGTTTGACGATTTCCTGAAAGACGATCCGGACTTTACAGAAAAGTTTTTCAGGTACATCAATATAACCATTGCTAATTGAAGGCCTATGAATAAAATGGTCATAACCGTCTTACTAATGCTCCTGCCTATGTATCTTATCGCGCAGGCAGGCCGCGAACAGGGATTTCCCTTCCTGAAGAACTATGCACCATCGGAATACCGGGCACATGCACAGAATTTTACAATTGTCAGTGATCGCCAGGATATGGTCTATTTCGGAAATTTTGCAGGCATCCTTCAATTTGATGGGGAGAACTGGCGCCTGATCCCTACCACAAACACAACCAAAGTTTCGGCACTGGCTATCGATTCCTCCGGAACTATTTATGCCGGTGCCAGAGGAGAAATCGGTTTCCTGAAGCCGGATGAATATGGCGCATTTCACTTCTGTAACCTGAAAACCGGTTCAAAAAACATTCTTAAGCCATTCTCTGACGTCAAGCAACTTTTTGCCACCCGTGAAGGTGTTCGGTTTATTTCACAAAACACAGTCTTTACTGTTAAAAAAGACGGGAATATCGACTCCTGGGCCGCACCGGTGGAAATCATGGGGGGATTCTATTGCTCCGGTACCCTTTACCTTCAACTTAAAGAAGAGGGATTGGTTGCGCTTGAAGGTGGAAAGATTAAAAAATTTGAAGGAGGAAACAGGCTTTCAGGTGCAATCGAAATCAAGGCGATCATGCGCTACTCAAACGACGCCGTGCTTGTGGCAACAGGGACACAGGGCCTTTTTATTTTACAGCATGATCAGCTGACGGAATTCAGGACCGCGAGTTTTTCCCGGCTGCAGCAGAGCCTGATCACCTGCGGCATCAGGCTAAAAGATGGTATGTTTGCACTGGGCACCTCCACACACGGAATCCTGATCCTTGACCAGAAAGGTGATATTTTGCAGTTGATTGATAAAAGGGCCGGCCTTCGCGATAATTCAATCCAGGCGCTTTATGCATCAAGCAGTAATATCATATGGGCCGCTTTGAATAACGGGATCGCCATGATCCAGATACCTTCCCAACTTACATTCTTTGATGAAAAATCAGGACTGAACGGTGCAGTCAATCATGTGATCCGGTTTAACAACACCTTGTATGTCTCGACCTACCAGGGCTTATTCTATTATGACGAACAAAAATTTACCTTCTCCCCCGTTAATGAAATCATTACCGCTTGCTGGTGTGTGGTTCCTTACGAAAACTGCCTCCTTGCAGCGACTTCGCAGGGTATTTTCTCGGTTGAGAATAAAAAAGCCAGACTTATTCAGGAAGGATTCGCACTTTCAATAGTCAGGTCGACGCTGGAGCCCGCTACATTCTATATTGGTGAAATGAAAGGATTTTTCAGGTTAAAGAACGCCGGAGGAAGGTGGATCTGTGAGAGATTTGAGGGGCCTGAAGAAGAAATCAATGACCTTCAGGTCGACGGCTATGGAAATATCTGGGGATCGACCTTATCGAGGGGCATCCTGAAGTATACGCCCGGCGACAAAGCCCCTGTTTTTTATGATCATGAAGACGGTTTGCCTGAGGATGTAGGATTATCGCTCAACAGGATCGATAACCATATGTCGGTTGCAACGCGAAAGGGCGTTTATTACTTCAATGAAAAAACAAAAAAATTCGATTCGGTAAGCCTGTATAAAAGCACTGATCCTGCCGACGACCAGTGGTACTCGATCATCATCCCCACTCCCCAGGGCAACCTGTGGGTCAACGATGGCGAAGAAACCAATATCCGGCTCCTGGTCAGGAATAAAAACCAATATCAGCCGCTTGAAAAACCGTTTCTGCCGATCACTGATTATGTGATCTGGGCAATATACCCCGAAGACAATGGTGTGACCTGGCTGGGAGGGCCTGACGGGCTGATCAGGTATAATCCTGTCGTCACGAATGATTACATGATCCCTGAAGCAACGCTCCTTCGGAAAATTGCCATACAAGCCGATTCTACAATTTTTGCAGGCAGCCTGACAAACCAGGTGAAAACCCTGAAAAGCAAAATTGAAATAAAGTACCGCTATAATTCACTCCGGTTTGAATTCAGTCTTCCTTTCTATTCTCCCAAAGGTGAGAACCTCTACCAGTATTTTCTTGAGGGGTTCGACGAAACCTGGTCCGACTGGGGAACTCAATCGCATAAGGAATATACAAATCTGGCCGGCGGCAATTACATATTTCATGTCAGGGCAAAAAACGTGTACGGCAATATCACACCTGAAACAACCTTTGCATTCAGAATTTTGAAGCCGTGGTTTGGTACGGTATGGGCATTTATCCTGTACATTCTTGCTGCATCATTCATCATCTACCTCATCGTCATCATCCGGAACCGGCAACTTTTAAGGGAAAAAAGAGTTCTGGAACAAAGAATCGCCGACCGAACCGCAGAAGTCGTTCAGCAAAAAGAAGAGATCATTAGCCAGTCGCAGGAACTTGCCAATAAAAACGACGAGCTTGAAAAGATCAACACAGCCGTCAAGTCAATCAATGCCGAGATCAACTTTGAGAACCTGATTCAGTCACTGTTGGAAAAAATGAGGGTCATCAGGTCTATCGATACTTCATCCGCGCTTGTTTACGACAAGAACATCAATGCATACAAATTCACGGCAAGCATCGGTTATGAATTGCAGGAACTTGCATCGACCACGTTGACTTTCGCCCAGGCTGAAAACAGATACCTGAAAAACACAGAAGAGGTTTTCGAGGATATTTTTATTAAAACTGACTTTTCAGGCTATGACGAATCTGACGTTCTTAAAGAACTGAAAACACCCAGATCATTGCTTGTCATGGTTATAAGAGTAGAAAACCGTGTCGAAGCTTTTCTGTTATTTGCAAACCTTTCGCGGGAACAGGCCTTTGAAGCGAAGGATATTAGTTTCATTAAAAATTCGAAAGAGCACATCGTTTCAGCATTCATCCGTACAAGGATCATGGCTGATCTGCAACAGACGCTCCAAAATCTTAAAGATACCCAGGACCAGCTGGTTCAATCGGAAAAACTTGCTTCGCTGGGCCAGCTCACTGCCGGAATCGCTCATGAGATCCAGAATCCTCTGAACTTTGTCAACAACTTTTCGGCACTTTCGGCAGAGCTTTCGGATGAGCTTCTTGAATTCATCAACGGGATCAAGGATATCCTTTCTCCCGATAAATATGCCGATGCTGAAGAGATCATCGGAATGATCAAAGGCAACGTCAAGAAAATCAACGAACATGGCAAGCGCGCCGAAAGCATCGTTAAGGGGATGCTTCAGCATTCGAGGGGTAAAACCGGGGAATTTGAACAGGTTGATATCAACAATATGGTTGCTGAATATGTTAACCTTGCCTACCATGGAATGAGGGCAAAAGATAAAAGTTTCAATACCGCCATCAGGACACAGCTTGATCCGGAAGTCGGCAAAGCCAGTATCATTCCTCAGGATTTGAGCAGAGTTATCCTGAATATTGTAAATAATGCATGCTACGCCCTGGATGAGAAAGTTAAAAAACAGATTCCCGGTTTTGCACCCGAGGTGGTGATCAGTACCAAAAAAATTAAAGATAAAATTGAAATACGGATAAAGGACAACGGCACCGGGATCCCCGATGAGGTTATTGAAAAGATCTTCAATCCGTTTTTTACGACAAAACCAACAGGGAAAGGGACCGGGTTAGGGCTTTCAATGAGTTTCGACATCGTAAACCAGGTACATAAAGGGAAACTGGAAGTAAAGTCAAAAATTAATGAGTTCACCGAATTCATTATAACGATACCTGAAAAACAGGCATAATCCGACTGTCGCCGATGTTTAAAAGAATAATCAAACTGGTCTTGTTTTCTTGCCTGTTCCATGTCCCGGCTCCCGGTCAGACGATTTTCAAGTTCAACCAGTACGATATTATATACAGCGGTGATTTCATGCCGGTAGTGACACTCTATGCCAGTTACCAGATAAATAAAACCTTTGGTGTCGCAAGTTATTTCTATGTAAACGCGTACCCTAAGAACAGCTGGGGAGAAGGTTTGATCGGTCCTCTGGTCACTCCTGTTAAGGGGATTACAATCGGTTTTCTGGGGGGCTACCAGTCAAATGAAACGGAATTATGGCGGATTTCGCCATTGCTGATCCTGTCTTTTAATCCCTGGTCGTTTTATGGCGCATTCGAATTCGGAGGGAAAAGGTACCGGTGGGATTGCATGGGATTTTATTCTGTGAAAAATTTTAAATTCGGCGGAGAATTTATCAGGTTCTATCAGATGTACACGGCCGGTCCAAGGATTGAATTCACATTTTTCAAAAAACAGCCCATCACTGTTTTTTACACTGCATTATGGGATTGGACCTACGGTAAATATTCGTCGATGTTTGGCATTTACACTGTTTTCGGGCCATTTGGCAAAACGAAACCTTTAGATGACTGACAAAATAAATAAATCATATTCACTATGAAAGCGCTTGTCTTTAGCGAAACCCTGAAATTGAAGGATGTTCCTGATCCGAAAGTTAATAAGGGTGAAGTGCTGATCAAGGTACTGTATTCCTCCATCTGCAATACTGATCTTGAAATCATCAAGGGGTATATGGGATTCAAAGGCATACTCGGACATGAATTTGTGGGGATGGTGATGACTCCCGAAAGCCGGTTTTACGAGCAAAGAGTTGTTGGCGAAATTAATTGTTCATGTGGCGAATGTTACCTGTGTCTGACAGGCCGTAAAACCCACTGTCCATACCGGAGCACCCTCGGGATCATGAACCATGACGGGGTTTTTGCTGAGTATTGTGTTCTTCCGGAGGCCAACCTGCACCTGGTTCCCGAGGATCTCGATCCGGAAATTGCCGTCTTTACCGAGCCTCTGGCAGCAGCTGTCGAAATCTTCGAGCAGATCCAAATCCGTCCCTCCCAGAACGTCTTTATCTTTGGCGCCGGAAAGCTGGGCCTGCTCATTTCCCAGGTTTTCAGACTGAACGGGTGTGAAACCATCACCTTCGATATCAGTGAAGCTAAAGTCAAAAAAGCCCGGTCAATGGGAATTAATTCGGCCCTGGTGCGTACCCTCTCCGATTCGGATAAGGCAGAAATCTGTGTGGAATGTACAGGTAATTCTGCCGGAATCGACCTCGCCCTGAAACACCTCTACCCGCGCGGCACTCTTATTCTCAAAACAACAGTCGATACCTGCGAAAAGATCGACCTGAATCAGATCGTCATCAATGAATTTGAAATCATCGGTTCGCGCTGCGGTTTATTCGATCCCGCCCTGAGCCTGCTGAGTCAAAAACTGGTCAATCCGAAGCCTATGATTTCCAAAGTTTTCGGGTTTGACGAAATCCTTAAAGCCTTTGAATGGGCTGCAAAACCCGACACCATCAAAGTGCTCATCCGACATTAAGCAATAGGACCATTTCAAAAACTAAAGGGTTTTATTAAAAAAAAAACGACCGGATTTTAAAAATTTCTCTTAATTTCGCATAGTTCATACAAATAATGAAAATCCGATTTTTGATTCACAAACAAACCTTCGCTCTATTTATGAAAGCAATCACAAAAATCCAGACAGGGCTTGCTCTTGCAGCTTTTTCACTCTTCCTGGTTCTTACGGGATGCAATACTTCATCAACCAAGGATCAACAGGCCAACGAGGCTGCAGCCGACTCGATTCAAAAAGAGATCACACTGAGCCCTGAGTCACAGAACCTCCTGTACACGTTCCCAACTCCTTTTGAGGTTACTATGATGCTGGAAAAAGCAAAGGCGGGCTTTATTTTCGATATCACCAATCCACCCGCCGGAGCCAACAAATACACCACCGAAAAAAGCAAGGCTCTGAATCTCGGGATTTACAGTGCCGACCTGAGCTATTCGGCTACTTACAACCGTACCGATGAAACCAATAAATTCCTGGCCGCCACAAACAAACTTGCCGATGAACTCGGCATCGCCGGAGTGTATGACCAGACCCTGATCGAAAAAGTAAAAAAATTCAACAACAATAAAGATTCTCTGGTTGCCTTGATCACCCGGGTATTCGGTCAGACCAACGACTTTCTTTCCAAAAATAACCGGAATCAGGTTGCCGTTCTGATCGCCGCCGGTGGATTTGCCGAAGGTATTTACCTCGCCGCAACCCTGGCCGAAGTTGCAAAAGATAACACCAAAATAATGGCCATCATCGCTTCTCAAAAAGATAACTACAATAAACTCCTTACGATCCTCCAGGCCTATCAAACCGATGCAGAGATGAAGCCGGTGGCCGATGAGATCGCCAAACTGGCTCCCATCTGGACCAATTATGGCATTGAATCCGGCAAAAAGATTTCACAACAGAATGTGATCGCCATCAGCGATCTTGCCGAAAGCATCAGGCTTAACTTTGTAAAATAAAGTCAGACAAACACATTCAGAAAGAGGCTGTCTCAAAAATTCGGGACAGCCTCTTTTTTTTATCCATTATGCTTACATTTGGATACTATAAATACCCATCCCATGTCGGAACCGATTCTTATGGCACTGGTGCAACTGTTTGCCATCGTTGCCGCCTCCGTTAAAAAGAACATCTCTGAGAACTCCCGGAAAATCCTCGAATCTTACCTGTCGCAACACCTGAACAACCAGGAATTAGAGGAGTACCTTAAACTCTTCGATGAATTACTGATGTTTCACCTTCCGGAACAGGAGGAGATGGAACCCGGCGAGGCTTATGATAAGATCACAGCCATCTGTTCCAGAATTAAAAACAACCTGACTGCCCAGGACCGGATCATCGTATTTATCAAATTTCTTGAATTTTTAGCTGAACTGTCAAGGGAACAAAAACAACGCCCAATGACCGAAGATCAAAACCTCAATGCTTATCTGACGATCTTCCGTTCGGCTTTCACGCTTCCCGAACAAGAGTTTAACGATGCCGTGGCTTTCATCACCAATCCTGCGTGGGAACAACTTCATCCCGAACATCTGCTGACCATTAAAGGCGAGGTGACGGGCCCCGATCCAACCGGAAGGACCATTTACCGCGAACGGCTCGAAGGAAAAATTCTGGTACTCTTCATCCCGTCAGTCAGAACCCTGATATGCAGATACCTTGGCGATGACGAGCTGTTCCTGAACGGACACATCATCCTGCCGTACCGTTCCTTTGTATTGTCAAACGGAACCATCCTGAAAAACCTGAAGATTGCCCCGGTTTACTATGCCGACGTGGCTTCCCGGTTTTTCCACGCCTCCAGAAAAATTCAGATCGATTTTACAGCAAAAGAGGTCGAGTACCGGTTCAAAAAAAGCACCAATGGAATCCATCCCTTTAGCTTCACGGCCACTTCGGGAGAACTGATCGGTGTGATGGGCGGCAGCGGTGTTGGGAAATCGACCCTCCTGAACGTTCTGAACGGGAACCTGGAACTCAACAGTGGGAAAATCCTTATCAATGGCTATGATCTGGAGAAGGATCATGAAAAGCTCCGTGGAATGATCGGTTTTGTTCCTCAGGATGACCTCCTGATCGATGAATTGACCGTTTTCCAGAACCTTTACTACAATGCAAAACTTTGTTTTCGCGATTTCTCTGAAAAAAAGATCCTTAGGGCCGTCATGCGGGTTCTGATGGATATCGATCTCATCGGGATTCGCGATCTCACGGTCGGCGACCCCCTGAATAAGTTTATCAGCGGGGGACAACGAAAAAGGCTCAACATCGCCCTGGAGCTGATCCGGGAACCCTCCGTGCTCTTCGCCGATGAGCCGACCAGCGGCCTCTCCTCAATGGACTCCGAAATGGTGATGCTTTTGCTCAAGGAACAAACCCTTAAAGGGCGTCTGGTTATCGTCAATATCCATCAGCCATCCTCTGATATTTATAAACTGTTCGACAAGCTTCTGATCATGGACAAGGGGGGTTATCCGATTTATTATGGAAATCCGATCGATGCCCTGACCTACTTTAAATTGGCCGGAAATCACGTAAATCCGGATGAGAGCGAATGTCAGAACTGCGGCTATGTGAACCCTGAGCAACTGCTTCAGATTACCGAAGCCAAAATTGTCAATGAATACGGACGTTTTACGGGGAACCGCAAGACTACACCAAAAGAGTGGTACGAATCCTTTCGGAAAAATATTCAACCGACCTTGAAATTAGCGGAGGAGAAAAAGGAGATCCCGAAAAGCCATTTCAAAATTCCCGGTAAATTCAAGCAGTTCGGAATTTTTAGTATCCGGAACCTGCTGACAAAAGTCACCAATCGCCAGTACCTGCTTATCAATCTTCTGGAGGCCCCGTTCCTTGCCGCCCTGCTCGCATATCTCACGCGTTACAGCTTTGGAGAACATTACATCTTTAGCGACAACCGGAACCTTGTCCCCTATTTGTTCATGAGCGTCGTCGTAGCTCTTTTCCTGGGAATGATGGTCAGCGCCGAAGAGATCATCCGCGACCGCCGCATTCTTAAACGCGAAGCATTCCTGAATCTGAGCCGTTTCAGTTATCTGAACTCGAAAATAATTCTGTTGTTTGTCCTGTCAGCCATCCAAACGTTGCTGTATGTCGCAGTTGGCAATGCGATCATGGGCATCCACGGAATGACGCTCTCTTACTGGCTCCTGCTCTTCGCAACCTCCTGCTGCGCAAACCTCATTGGACTGAACATCTCCTCCGGCCTCAATTCGGTGGTAGCCATTTATATCCTGATTCCCTTTATCATTGTCCCACAGTTGCTGCTGAGCGGAACAGTGGTTCCTTTCGATTACCTCAATCCCTCCATTGCATCCCGTACGCATGTCCCGCTCGTGGGAAATATGATGACCTCACGATGGACCTTCGAAGCCCTTTCCGTGGAACAATTCAGGAACAACGATTATGAAAAGATATTTTATCCCTACGATAAAGAGATTTCAAGGTACTCTTATATAACGGCGCTTCAAATCCCCACGTTGAAATCGGAACTGGATGTCACGATGCGAAATCTGATCACCCGCACCAACCCGGATCAAACGACGAACTACCTGAAAATCCTGAAAACGGAGATACCCATCCTGCAAAAGGAGGCGAAGTTTGCACCCTTGCCGGCGTACGACAGCCTGAATGAAAAGTTGCTGACCGACGGAGTCGTTCAGGGAACCAAGTCGTACCTTGACTCATTGAGTCTGTACTACTCATCAAGGATGCAACGGGTCACCACGAAACGGGATGCCATGTATCAAAAACTCGCTGACAATATGGGAACAGATGGCGTTTACCGTTTCAAACAGAAGTATTATAATGAAAACCTTGCTGACCTGCTCCTCAATAAAACCGCAGAAAATAAGATCATCGAAGGGAAGGGATTTCTGATACGAAAAAAGGATCCCGTGTTTATGGATCCCGTCAGTCATGCCGGACAGGCCCATTTTTATGCACCCATCAAGATCATAGGATCTCTGCGCATCGATACCTTCTGGTTCAACTTTGCCGTGATATGGCTGATGTCGTTGATTTTGTACCTGACCCTGCTCCACGATACCCTGCGGAAGACTCTGGAATTCTCGTCGAAAATAAATTTCAAGCTCCCGGCCGGGAAAGCAAAAAAAGGGAAACGCGAAAAAAAGAAACCGGGAACCTGAACCTTATTCTCAGTTTGATAGCTGTGAATTAAAATTTTATGCGGTCTTCATCAACAAGACTACCGCTTAGCAGCAGTAACTCTGTTTCTGTAAGTTTTGCCTTGAATTGTGCCGTGACCAGCCTGATCCCGGCATTGAGTAAATCCTCCTGTACCTCCCTCAGTTGTAATGACGATATAGACCCGATTGCGTAACTGGTCTTCGCGATATCCATGTTACGGACGGCCAGCGAGAGGTTCTCCTCCTCAAAACTGATCAGTTCCAACTGGTTTTGATATTCGTTGTAGATCCGGGTCAGGTATGCCTCCAGTCTGTTTTCGATCTGTGCCCTCTGGATATCAACCGATTCCAGTGAAATAGCGGCGTTTTTATAATTTCTCCGCAAATTGAGTCCGTCAAAAAGCCGCATGCTGAGGGTCAAACCGACCGATGGCCCAAAATTCCGGTTATACTGAATGAAATTGGCTTCGGTTTCAGACCGATAGTAATTGTATGAGGCATTCAGTCCCAGCGTTGGCCACTGACTTGCCCGGGCCGATCTGACTTCCGTTTCGGCGACCTGCTTATTCAGGATTGCAAGGATCAGGTTCCGGTTTGATTGTTTCATCGCATGATGCAGTGAGTCGTAATTCATCATTGGTTTTACCGGGATGGTGTCGGTTACCGAAAATTTAGTATTTACATCTCTTGATAAAAGATCATTCAGGGTAGTCATGGAGTTCTCAAAAAGAGTTTTCTGATTTGACCTGTTTGCAATATCCGCATTGAGTTCCACGCGGGCTTTTAGATATTCCATCTCCGACCCCGTTCCGGTTTCATATTGCATCCTTGCCAGTTCAAGCCTGAATCGCGAAATCTCTACCTGTTCGTTCAAAATTTGTAAAGCCCTTCCCTGCCTGATAATTTCGTAATAGGCGGCAATGATCCTGGCAACGGTATTCTCAATGGTGATCCTGGCGCTAATCTCGCTCGACGCCTCAAGTTTTTTCAGTTTATCGTAAGTAATGAACATCTTGAGCCCGTCGAAGAGTTTCCAGGTCAATCCGATACCTGCCGTCAGCAAATCGGATGAAGCATGGGGGTTGTCGAGTTCCGAACCGGTGACTACGTCAACTTTAGCATCGGTGAGACTTTTTGTGTATCCCGCGTTGATATCGATTGTGGGAAGCATCCCGGCAGCGCCCGGAGAGGCATTATTCCGGGCTTCACGGTATGTATTTTTCGAAATGCTGATATCGAAATTGCGCTCCAGCCCTACAGCAATTGCATCCTCTAAGGGGAGTAATTCCTGTCCGGCAATCCTCCCGGCTAACAACTGAATGAAACAGACGATGACAGCGATCTTTTTCATGTTAAAAAGTTCCGATTCCTGATTTAGTTGATATCTTCATGAGGCGTATTTTCATCTGCATACGGTTTTTACGAGGTTCCGATATTTTTCAACTGATATCCTGAGTCAAAATTGATTTTCGCTCGACAGTAAGCTCAGTATAATCGATTTTTTCACTCCTTGGGTTTCTCGAAAGAAAGGCATAAAGCGCCGGCACAAGGTACAGTGTAAGAAGCGTCGAAAATAGGAGTCCGCCGACCACTGCAATTCCCATCGACTGCCTGCTCTCGGCCGAGGCCCCCAGGTTCAGGGCTATGGGCAATACTCCCAGGATCATAGCTGACGAGGTCATTAAAATTGGCCGGAAACGGGATATCGCCGCCCGCTGCACTGCCTCTGCCTTCTCCAGTCCGGTCGCCTTCCTTTGATTGGCAAACTCGACGATCAGAATCCCATTCTTGGTCACCAGTCCGATCAGCATAATGATCCCGATCTCACTGAAGATGTTCAGAGTCTGATTGAAATACCACAACGAAAACAGAGCTCCCGCCACCGCGAGGGGAACTGTGAACAGGATGATCAGGGGATCGACAAAACTTTCAAACTGTGCGGCCAGTACCAGAAAGATCAGTACCAGGGCAAGAAGGAAGATAAATATAAGACTGGAGGAGCTCTCCGCGTAATCCCTCGACTGTCCGGCGAGGGCTGTACTCATAGTTTGAGGAAGTACCTTCGCGGAGACCTGATTCAGCGCGGCGATCCCGTCGCCCAACGTCGCACCCGGAGTCATCCCTGCCGATACGGTGGCTGCGATATACCGGTTGAACGAATAGATGGCAGCAGGATTGATCGACTCTTCCATGTGGATCAGGTTGTCGAGCGAGATCAGATTTCCGGCGCTGTTTCTGACATACAACGATTTCAGGTCGTCAGGTTTGTCGCGGTTATTGCGCATCACCTGGCCGATTATCTCGTACTGGTTACCCCCCATGATAAAATATCCGTAACGCTGTCCGCTCATCGACAACTGCAGGGTGCGGGCAACCTCCTGGGTTGAGACTCCCATTTGTGAGGCTTTATCGCGATCGACCCTGATCCGCAGCTCTGGTTTGTTGACCTTAAAATTGGCGTCAACAAACTGAAGGTAGTCAATTTTCCGGGCCTCCTCCAGAAACCTTGGCAGCACTTCGACGAGAGTCTTTAAATCGGGCGCCAGAAGCACATACTGGAGGGGCTGGCCCGAAAACCGGTCGCCAATGGTCGGAGGTTCAAACGGAAACGACCGCACACCCGTGATGGCCGGCAGTTCCCGGGTCATCTTTCGAAATAGCTCCTTTTGGCTCCTGGTGCGCTGATAAGGTTCGACCAAATAAATAATATACTGGGCCTTGTTCGGGTTGTCGATGGTTCCCAGGCTTGGCGATATCCAAGAAAAGGAGACGGAAACTTCGGGAAAAGAATCGCTCACATATTTATCGATCTGCGATATATATTGCTCCATGAACTCATAGGAGGATCCTTCAGGCGCCAAAACAGGGATTCGGATATTGGACCGGTCTTCAAAAGGCGCCAACTCCCTGTGAAGTGACCTGAAAAGGAATATCACTCCGATAACCAACACCACTAAAACCGGAAATACCAACCAGCGGTGATTCATGAATCCTTTCAATGAATATCGGTACCCCCTGTTCAACCATAAGAAGAAGGGTTCCGTTTTATTTATCAGCCAGTTGACATTTAAATGGCGTTGTACCTTCAGTATCCGGGAACACATCATGGGTGAGAGGGTTAATGCCACAAAAGCAGAGATCAATACCGATCCGGCAACCACGATGGCAAACTCTCTGAAAAGCCTGCCAATCAATCCCTGCAGAAACATGACCGGAAGGAAAACCGCTGCCAGTGTGAGTGTTGTTGAGACCACTGCAAAAAATATCTCATTCATCCCTTTCAATGAAGCCTCAACCGGGTGCATTCCTGTATCAATCTTGGTATAAATGTTTTCCAAAACCACAATGGCATCATCACATACCAGTCCGATGGCAAGGACAATGGCTAACAAGGTGAGCACATTGATCGACAGTCCCATCACCGCCATGAGGATGAAGGATCCGATGATCGATACCGGAATCGCGACGACCGGTATGATGGTTGACCTCCAGTCGCGCAAAAACAGGAATATGATCAAAACGACCAGGATCAGCGAAATGATAATTGTTTGTTCGACCTCTTTCACCGCACTTCGTTCAAACGTCGTGAAATCATAACCAACACTGATCTGGTACGAGGCGGGAATCTCCTTTTTTAGTTGTTCCATCCGCTTATAAAACTCGTTGGCAATGGCTACATTGTTGGCCCCCGTTTGCGGAACAACCCCTATAGCCACTGCTGGAAGCATCTGAAGGATTACCGACGACCGGTCATTTTCAGGATAGAGTTCGGCAGTGCCGATATCGCTCAGGCGGACAATATTTCCATGTTCCTGTCTGATGATGATATCGTTGAATTGTGATGGGGTCTGAAGCAATCCGAAGGTCCGGATGGTGAGCTCGGTCAGATCGCCCTCGATCCGTCCCGATGGAAGTTCGATATTTTCCCGGTTTACCGCCCGTTCAATGTCAAGCGAGGTAATTCCATTGGATGCCATTTTGAAAGGATCGAGCCAGAGCCGCATCGAATACTTCTTCTCCCCGAAAACCCTGATATCCCCGACCCCGGGTATCGTCTGCAGCCGGTTTTTAATGGTATTCTCCACGATATCGTTGACCTCCATGATGTCGTGTTCATAGCTTTTCACGATCATGAAGATGATTGGATTGGCGTTTGCGCTGAGCTTTTCAACAATCGGCGGGTCCACATCCTTTGGTAGTAGTTTGACCGACTTGGAAACCCTGTCGCGAACATCGTTGGCGGCCGATTCCATATCCTTACCCAGATTGAACTCCACCGTTATCAGGCTTGACTGATCCGTCGATACAGAGGAAAGAACGCGGATTCCTTCAATACCATTGATCGCATCTTCGAGGGGTTCTGTAATCTGAGCCTGGATGATCTCCGGATTGGCGCCCGAATAGGTGGTTGTGACAGTCACAACGGGCGGATCCATTTCGGGATACTCCCGGATCCCTAAATAAAAGAACCCCACCATGCCGAAAATAAGGATTATAAGCGTGAATACGATCGCCAGAACAGGCCGTTTGATACTCAACGACGAAAGGCTCATATCAGGATATTTTGACGGTTTTCAATGGTGATCCTTTTTTAATCCTTAGGAGGTTGGTCATCACGACCGTATCACCCTGGTTGATACCATCCGTTATCTGGACAAAATCGCGGGTCCGGACACCCACGCTGACCAATACCACTGTCGCCTTTCCCTCCTTTTTCAAAAAAACCGAGTACCCTTTAATTGATGGTATCAGACCCGAAGTGGGAATGAAAATGCTTTTTGTTAACTCCTCTAACGTTATCGAGACCTTTGCTGATGTTCCGGGTACCAATATTCCCTTTTCATTGGTCGAAACCGCCCTGATCAAAAGGGTCCGGGTGCGCTCATCCACAGCGGGTTCAACAGCTTCAATAACTGCCTGAAGATCGGATGGATAATAATCAGTACGAAAAACAATCCGGTTCCCGGTTCTCAGATTGTGGGCATAGCGCTCTGGAACGGCGAAATCGACCTTGATCCGGCTGAGATCCTGCAGGCTCGCGAGGACAAATCCGGGTTGTACCAACGCACCGACACTGGCATTCCTTAATCCGATCCGGCCCGAAAAAGGAGCCCGGATTTCAGTTTTTGAGAGGTCCACCTTTAACACTTCTATCTCGGCTAACAGCGTACTGTGAACATTGGCCAGTTCATCATAACGCTCCTGGCTCATTCCGCCTTTCGAAAGTAGTACCTTCCCGCGCGACATATTGGCTTCAGCCAGCTCCGATTCAAGAGTAAGTTTTTTGATTCTGGAAGTGATATCGGCGTCGTCAAGCTTGAACAGCATCTGTCCGCCTGTCACCAGCGACCCCTCGTTCATAAAGACTCCGGTTACCTTGCGCGAGATCTCACTTACGATCTCGACCTGCTCATTGGCACGAAGGGTTCCGACGGTCTCCAACTGGTAATTTACCGAGGTATCCTTGGCAATAAAGCATTCGACAGGAATCGCAGCTTCGGGACCCGAAGATTTATTTGTCTCTTTGGCGACCGGAATAAACAGAAATTTCAACAGGATCAGAATGCCCAAGATGACAGCCGCTCCTATAAAAATAATGGCTCTTTTCATTCGGGGATCAACGGATTAAAAGAAAACGACTTATTTTTAAGGGCAGCTCCGGGCAGGTCGATCACCGGAACCTTTATAGTGATTTCATCTATTCAGGAACATAAACTCCCGAACCGATGAAGAAATTGGTACCCGGAATGGATTCAACATATCCTATTTTTAACTTCTCACCCGTCGATCCTGGCTTGATCCAATAAAATTCAACAAATCCTCCTCCCTTTGCTGCTGCCGCAGAGAGTTCACGGATCACATATTTCCCTTTACAGTCCTGGTAATTGTAAAGATCCTGTCCCTGCAGGTTTTTCTGCGTCGCATGGGCAATATTGACACACTGATAGTTATAGACATAGAAATAGCCCGAATGATCATCATAAAAACGAATGGAATCGATATATATCCTGATGATCCCGACTTTATCGGCTGAATCGGGAATGGTCTTCAAGACCTCACCGATTCCAACCGCCGATGAATGAACTACAGCCTTCGCGGTATTTTTAAAGTGGGCAAGATCGGTTTCAAAAGAAACTGGATCCTCGGTCTCATCCTTTGTACAACTTCCGGTAACTAAAGGCAACATCATAGCAATAAGCAGCAACGGGTTCAATACTCTTCTCTTCATGTGTTAAGAATTTAATTTTGGCAGTCAAAGGAAATGTTCATTTCAAATTTCATAAAAAAATCAATCCTCCAAACCATAATTTCTAATTTGTTTCAGTTCCTCCAGGTTAAATACTCCCGCCCGCAAAAGTTTCAGATACTGTTCTGATACCCCGTCACCGAAGACCAGTGCATCGTCGGTGTTTACAGTCACCTTTACGCCATGATCAAATAACGTTCTGATCGGGTGTTGTCGGAACGATCGAATACGCTTTAACCGGATGTTACTGGTCGGACAAGTATTTAACCTGATGTGATGGTCGCAAAGCCATTTCATGACCGGGGGAGAGTCGGCGGCTCCGATACCGTGCTGAACGGCATCCAATTCAAGTACCATCACGGCTTCCTTGACCGAATCGGCCGATCCAAATTCACCGGCATGAGCCTTGCATTTCAGGCCAGCTTTTTTTGCCGTCTGAAAAAGCTTTCTGAAGTTTTTTACCGGTTGTGCATCCTCCTCATCATATAGGTCGATGGCCCTGAAATAATCGTGTGCTGCAAAAGATTCGAAATCTGCAATCAGGATATCGGCCGGATATCGCTTCGAAAATCCGATCTCTGGTCTGAATTCAATTCCGGGAGCTATAGCTTGATGATAATGTCTAAGCGCTGTAATGATCCGGGCCGTGGTGATCCCGGTCAACCTTGGGAAAGAGGCGTCGATGCTCATCTCCAGCAATACGACTCCATCAGTTACTGCCTGGAGAAAAGCTGCCTCGAGCGCCTTTTCGAAGGAGCCCGGCAAATTGAAAAATGGCCGGTACTCATTGATAATCCATTGATTTAGATCAATAATACCTTTACCAACAGCCTGGAACCGGGAGAGTCTTTTCCCATAGAAATTCTCAACGACCGAACGTTTCCCTCCTAATAAACCATGATTATGCAGATCGGACTTTGCCCACTTCCTGACCTCCGACAGCGTGGGTAACTTTGCTTTCCGGGAGGGCAGTGACATCATAACAATCGAATTGCGGTATGTAATTGGGATCCGCGGCGTCAGAACCGGGCCGACAATCCAAAATTGACGACCCCTCTGAAACCAATTCCCCATTCCATAAAACCGCCTATATCTTTACCAACCCTCACTCCGAATCCCGTTACCTGGAAAGCCACGGTGAAACCCTGATCCGAAATCGTTGTGCACCCCTGGCGGTCTTTCCAAAGGATAAGGGAACCGCCGGCTTCAAGGCCTGAGTACATCGAAAAAATCCCTTTATTCAGGTAATAAAAGGTTACCTTGGGCATAATGGTAATCAGGTAATAATTGTAGGTAAACTCGTGTTTGTTTGTTGAGATTATTGCAGTACTTATCGGATTGAAACTCAGCGACCCGCCTAAACTAACCCAGGGTTTCAAAAACCGGCTGTATTCAAAGAATGGAGTCCCATAAAAAGAACAGGTATAATCCTTAATGGTATCTTTAAAGATCTCCATGCCGATGGCAGGCCAGATCGACATAATTGAATTTGCCATTTCAGGACCGGTCAACATACCATAGCCTAACCGGATTTCATTTTTATTTGAAGGCTGGTTTTGGGAATAACCCGTGGAGGAAAAGAGAAGAAGCGCTAATAGACAGGGAAACACAATCTTTGTTCTCATGACGAATGGATTTTAGTTGATTTCGTCAAAAGTAACTAATAATTAAAAATCCCCATCAGTCTATATCGAAAAAATATCCATATTTTACCTTACTGCGAAACCTGTTTTAGAGAATGTTTAAAACCAGTCGGCTGAAAACTATCCGGCAGTCAGACTATTCCACTACATCGACAAAATTCAAATCGTGCATTACACACAGAAAACTTCCTAATTCGGCGCTGGAAACATAATTGCTTCTAAAAACAAAATTAAGCTCATTGACGGCCGAAAAAATCTGAGCATCGGCATGGATCGATTTCGCATACTCGGTAAGTTTCCCGATGGTGGTCTTCTGCCCCAGTATCGATGCCATCATTACATTGGAGACCAGCAACTCATTTCTGAAATTTGCCAGGGGGGCGAAATCTTCGATCCGATGCTTCTTTTTCGATTCCTGGTCGATATAATGGTCAATATCCAGAGCCGCATTGATAAACACAGAATCCTGATCGATGATCTGTTGCATGAATCCGCCGAAATCCCTCAGGTTCTTTTCAACGTCCACCGACTGATCAGCATTTTCTGAATCCTTGTAAAACACCTGAAGCATATTCATGGTGGCAACCAGATCGGAATCGTGGTTGATCAGGAACGCTCCGTATGCTCTCAGATTGATCATCGGCTGGTTAATTTTAGGATCGGTCAACAGCGGATGGTTGTTTAGTGAGTTGAGCCCCGTATTAATTTTAACTGCGACCTTCTCATTTAACTGTTGAAAACAGGATAGGCTCTGGATGGTCTTTTTAAGTTGCAACGTATCTTTCACAAACTCACTGCGAAGCTGGATGTCGCGTTCGGTCATGGTTTGCTTACGGTATTTTTCAGCTTTGGCTATCGTTCCGTGTGCAAGAAAATCAGGCACTTTTACATAAAAGAATCCGGTGATCACAATCCCGATGACCAAGATGATAATAACCGCCACAATAATTTTTGTTCTCTTTTCCATAAGTCAGATTACTAATTGGTTTTAGGTTAATTCCGCCTTCCAGAAATGAAGGATCAGATGAAATACACAAGATATGGTGAAAAGTTGGTTTTCTGACATATATTTTTCCGGTGATGGATAGTCCGGGAAACTTTTCGTTATAGTTTTAAGGAGACCATAAACTGGTCAGATGGCAGCATCGGGCCATAGGCTCTTGAGAATCCGAATGAGAGGGTCGATTTCAAAAGGGAGAACAGAACGAGTTCCAGATCGAGTTGTACTCCGGATGCAAAGAAAGTCCGTTGCGGTTGATCATTGGCCACATTGGTAAGGAGTCCCATGCCAAACAAGGAAAACCGTGCGTAGGTCGAGTAAAATCCCAGGAGGCCTACCTTGCGGAACCGGATGGGACGGAAATCGATCTCGGTAGTCAGTTTACCATAATTAAGGGCGCTCAGCTCATCAATTTCAACGCCCGGGAAACTCGACATTTCACGGTATTGCTGCGCAGGCCGGTAATCGAGGTAATTATTCCCGAATCCGCCGAAATAGAAGTAGGAATTGGTCTTGTCCGATTCACCGAAGCTCTGCCCCACCGAGGTTCTGAACCAGAGGGCGGTATTTCGCATAGGCATTAAAAATCCGAAATCGAAATTGTTGATAAGCTGCGGATAAAAGGTCTGCCGGGCAAAACTTGTATACGCATAAACGCTCCAGTCGTACCCCTGTTCGGGTTCGATGGCTCCCAGCGACTTGCGCAGGTGACTCTTGTGGAAGTTGATGGTTCCTACGTAAAGATTCTGGTAATCGGAGGCAATATTTTGGTAGAAAGGTAAAGTCTCAAGGTCGCCGTAGGCAGTCAGCTTGATATAAAAATCGGTCTTATCCGGATTCAGCCTGTTGAATAACTTGTAATACTTGGCCGATACCGAGTACCCTGCCCTGCTGAATTTCGTGGGACCAAACAGATCATAGAAATCGGCATAGTTGTAATGCGCTGCAAAGGACCAGTTCCAGATATTGTACTCGGCCGAAAGGTGAATGGTCTGTTTCAGCGGAAGATGGGGTTGGGGTGAAAATGACCATTTCAGCGTCAGGGAGTTCAATCCCATCGGATCCATAAAATTCATCCGATATCCGGCTGTGACATACATCTTGTAACCCTGGATAATGGGATAGGCGCTGGCAAGTTTCAGCTCTTTGATTGGTACATAACGTTTTTCGGTCACTCCGATGGAGTCGAGGTTGATTTTTGAGGGCGGTTGAAGCATCCACGATTCCACCTCGGGGTACTTTTGAAAGATTTTTTGTCCCAGAAATTCAATGGCCCTGACATCGCTCAGGGTGTCGATCTTCATCATCCCAGGAACCATCCCGTCTTTGGTGTACTCCAGAACCAGCATGGAATCGGGTGATACCGGTAACGGTCTGAAAAAACCGCTGGTGGCGTTGGTCAGAATTTCTGGTTTCAGGGTCTCAAGCGAAATCCTGAAAATATTCGAAACTCCGGTATAATAAGAGGTTCCATACAAATACTTTCCATCAGGCGAGAATACAAAATTTGCAGCCGGGTTGTCCTCAAACTCAAAAATCTCTTTGTAATCGTTCTTGCCTGCTAAAAGCTCAGCGATCCGGAACAACACAATCTTTTGGCGACCTTGTACATCGGAGAGGGTTCCTGAAATAAACAATCCGTCGGGCGATACGTCCAGGTCGGAAAAATCTTTCCCGAATGGGAGTGTATAAAGCTCTTTCCATTTTTTATAGGGAGGCAGGAACCTTACCAGCGTCGAACGCCCGCTCATATTCTGAACACCGTACAGCGCACGGTCCTTTTGGTTGAAAACGAGGTTGCCGGCCCGGGAATACTTGATCAGTTTCTGGGTCTTGCCCGTCCTGATATCGACCGACTGAAGTCCACGCCAGTCATTGTTATGCGTTGAAACAAAAAGCGTCTTGGTCGAATCATCATAGGCCAGGCTGGTCACATAATAGAGAGCGGGACTCTGTACGGGATCGATCCGCTTCATTTCACCCGTCCTGACGTCAATACTGGCAATATGAGCCAGCTTCCCCGGATAATTTACCGCCATGTAAATCCGGCCAGCATCTTTATCGTAGTGGGGCCTCGAGGCTGAGCCAACAGGTTTTTCGGTGATCTTCCGGTACCGGGATTCCGGAGCTTCCCGGATTCGGGCTATATTCTCCTTCTGAAACTGATGTTCCCATTCGATCCACTTCTGCCACTCTTTCTGGATGGGGATCCCATAAACCTTTTTAAATTGATTGGCATAAAACCTCCGGCTGGTATCCGACCTGGCATAAAAAGTCTTCAGCTTATCCAATCCGTAATGGTACGCCAGATAGCTTACAAACCGCGTCCCGTAAAGGTAAGAGTTCACCCCGACCTGAAAATCGATGGCGGTACCCTCAGTTTCTAATCCGATCACATTGTAAAAAAAGCTGCTGTCGCGAACCATCGTCCTGAAGACCATCTCGTCATACCCCCCCATGACCCTTCCCACGCCACCACTCATCCAGGTCTCCATGAACACCGCGATGCCTTCGTGGTACCAGCGGGGTGAGTACCACCGGGGAGTGGTAAAATAGCTGTACAAAAGAGAAAGGGGATCCTTATTGTCGGGTGATACTTTCCCTCCGAAGATCTTCTGGAGGATCCGGTCGCCTTTGGAACTCTTATCGCACATGACCTGATGGGTCAGTTCATGGCTCATCAGCCACTGCATACGTTCATTGGAAGGCACCACCGAATAAGTATAATCAAAGGGTGAGATGCCGATATTCAGAAAATTCCAGGGGATGACCATGGTACCTCCATTCCCCACATCAGAAAAGTCATTGAAAAGAATGTTGGTTTCACCGGTCGGTACATAATCCCAGAAATTTTTATGAAAGATCAGCGCGTTTTCAAATGAACGCGCCGTATGTGGCACCAGATAAGAGGTATTCTTGTCCAGGAATACCAGCCGGACATCTGGGGTTTCGAATTTCTGAATTTTGATTTTCTGGGCATCGAGTGTGAGGGGTATCAGGCTGATCAATAAGAGGAAAGAACCTGATCTGATCAGGGATAAACGATGTATCACATTTTTCATGGAACGAGAGATGAAAATAGTATTTCAAATGTAGTGAATTCATTCAGTTTACATTTATTTCATGTGGAAAATAAATTTCAGAACGAAACAAAAAGAGAGGCAGTGATTACGTTCCGGATACTCCGTAAATAATCACTGCCCCTCTCTGATTAATATTCAGATTAACGCAGGCCTTTCGGTGGCGTTTCTATTGCTCATAAAGATTGAGTCCCATGACATTGCCAAACTGTTGGCTCATGGCGACAAAATTCGATCCGAAACAGATGGACGACAGCTCCTGCTGCGAGCTTAAAATATTGGAAAGCTGGGCTGAACTCAGGGAGCTACTTAGGTTTTGTGATTGCAGAACAGAACTCAACGGGAAACTCGATAAGACCAGATTCAGTCCCTGAGCAGAACAGATGGCTACTCCAATGATGTCCTGATTCCTTTGGATGATTGAGGCCGACAGCGCTGAAGAGAGCTGATTGTCGAGCGTTGAAGCATTTTTAACTATAAATTCCAGCGAATTACTGTTGTAGATCATCATGGTGCCAATCGTTTGTGATCCAACTGAAGCACTTTCTAATTGATGGCTTTCCACCTTCTGGGATGCGACGGCGTTTACCTGCTGAGCCTGGATGATCTCCTGCAACTGTGCGGCAGAACACACCGAGACCTGGCTATCATAGGTAACGGAGCCAAACTTTTGATTATTCATTAATGCCCCTGAGCCTATAGATGCACTGCTCAATTGTGCTGCCCCTTTGATAATATTCAGCTCCTGTTGTGATGAAAGTGCATAATCGAGGAGGTTCACCGATAGCTCCTTATCCTGAAGCACTCCTGACAACTGGATACCCTTAATCAGAAGCTGGTCGCGAATCGATTTTAACTGCGCCAATTCGGTCTTGCGGGCCCTCAGAGTCTTGTTGGTGATCATAAAATTATCCATGCTGTGGAGGGCTTCCTCAAGAACAGAATCTTTTTCATTCAGGTTGTTCACATAGTTGCCGAATTCCCGGAGGTTCTTTTCGATATCGGCCGACTGATCCGATTCATCTTTGAGATAAAATCCCGTTAGCATGGAGATGGTCGATCCCAGTGTGCGGTTGTTATTCTTGATGAAATCGGAGTAATCCATCAGGATATTCATTTTATCGCATCCGCTTGGCTGGCTGCAAATCCCATGCTCCTGGAAGACGCCCACACAGGAATCGATCTTCTTGCTCAGGTCCATCGTGAAGAGTGAAAAATAGATCAGTCCCTGAATCATACTCTTCAATTGCGCGGTATCCCTGGTAAATTCACTTCTGAGCTGGACATCTTTCTCCGACATCTGAGCCTTATGGTACTTATCGGCTTTGCCAAAAGTACCCGAGGTTAGTCCCTTATAAACAGAGGGGAAAAACAATGACACCCCCAATAAAACAACAGCAATGAGGACAACCAGGCTGATGATGATTTTCACTTGCTTTTTCATGGTAGTATGATTTTTACATTTATTCCTTATTGACCTGAACCGAATTCTGATAGATCGGCATATCGTTCTGTAAAATCTTGAAATCCAGAAAATGGGGTAGGCTGTTTTTGTTGTAAAGCTGAAAGATGAATTTGTTATCTCCCGTATTGTTGATCTGGATATAATTGGCAGCAGCGATGGCCGTTGTCTGATCATTCACACTGACATTCTGTGCGTTAAGGACTTCAAAATTGTTAAAGTCAAACTGAATAGTTGCCTTAACCGGGTACAGCGATGATAAATCAAGCCTGATCTCGACCACCTTTGTAGAGTATCTGACATTGCAAATCGCTTTTGCCAATGGACTTTCATATTGCAGCACATCGGCAGGTTTCATTTCGCTGAAGGATCGCGAATCGTAGAAAGTCCCTTTTACTTCCGACTGGGTTACCCTGGAACCCGTAAGATCGACTTTCAGGAGTGTGAGAAGCAACATACCCACAAAAATTCCGAAAATGAAGACAAAGCTGAATCTCACGGCAGGTCTTGTCCAGAAACTTCTGATGACTTTTATTTCCTGCTTTTTTTCCTTAGGGGTATATGCTTCCATGTTGATCCGTTTTAAGATTTCCTGTTTCAGGTCGATGTCGTGCATCTGTTCCGGTTCGTGTTTGAGGCGCTGCCCGAGGGTGGCCAATTCTTTGTATAATCGCTCCGATTCGGGGTGGCGGGTAAGATTGCGCTCCAATTCTTCCAGTTCGGCCGGAGTCAGTTCCCCGTCAATCCCGCGATGAATGTTCTCGATAATCTCTTTTTCAGTCATGTTCGAAAAATCCTTTTTCAATCAAATCCTTTCGCAACTGTTCCCTGGCAATATAGAGCCTCGACCGGACCTTTTTCACAGGCAGCTCGGTAACTTCGGCAATCTCTTCGTACGACAGTCCGCAATAGTACTTTAACAGCACCGGGATCCGGTAATTGTCATCCAGACGACGGATCGAATGTTGAAGGTTCCGTCTCACGGTTCCGGGGTCGGTGGCATCGTCGGTCACGTCGGGTTTCTCCTCCAGCCCTGTAAGAGGCACCGTTTTCAATCGTTTTCTGTTGAAATTGATGGCTTCATTCAGCGACATTCGGTAAATCCAACTGAAGAACCGGTATCTGAAATTGAATCCTCCCATTTTTTCAAATGCCTTGACAAAGACATCCTGGGTAAGATCCTTTGCAGTTTCCGGATCCCCGACCATTTTCAGCATGATGTTAAAGATCGTTTTCTGATACCTGTCAATCAATTCTTCGAAGGAAGAAATGCTGCCATGTATTACCTCATAAACCAGTTCATTATCGTCCTTTCTGGTCATAAATACGGGAAAAAAGTGAAAAGTTGGCGAAAGGTAATAAAAAAAAGTATCAGATTTAACGAAGGAGCGAGAGCTTCCAGATATCTTTCCGCTTCATCCGCAGTACCGGAGTGATGGCAAGGTAACCGGCCCTACCGATGCTCTTTTTCAAGGCTTTGAGTTCTACGATTTTATCAGGCAGATCAGGATCAACTGGAGGAGCAATATCATTCTCCTTTAGCATTATCATGCTCTTTGCTTTCATCGACAATTCAAGATAGAGGCTTATAAAGCAATAGAGGTCCATGACCACGTCGATCGGAAAATGGGTTTTTATGGAGATGAGGTACTTGCCGGTTTTCGTTTCCGAAAACTTACCTTTCCGGATCATTCTCAGCATGGTCACCTCCGAATCGAATTCCAATTCAAGCCAGTCGCGGATAGAGCGTTCGTTGGCCGTAAAGATCAGGATGATGGAGACCGGAACCAGCACCACCATGAGAAGGGTTGATACCACGGGCGAAAGAAGAAACTGGTTGAATATTCCGTGAATCACGATGGCGGCAAGGGCTCCAAGGAGGGTGCCGACTGCCAGGCTTGATTCGCGGTTCAGTGCGCTCATGCAAAGGATTCCGAAAATAGCTGTTGTTCCCCCGTGCATGATGGCCGTTCCAAACCCCCGGGTAATCCAAACCATGATGTTCGCTTCGTCACCGGCGAAATTAAAGAGGTAAAAGATGTTCTCGCAAAAGGAAAATGCGGCTCCGATCGCGAATCCATAAATTGCGCCATCGATCATAAAACCGATTTTGTTCCGCGCAATCAGGATCCACAGCAAGGAAAACTTCAGAAACTCTTCGATAACTGGTGCAAAAAAACCGGAGTAGGTCTCGAAATCCACCTTCAAATATCCCATCATTCCGGTGTTGATAATAAAGCTCAGCCCGGAGCTGACAACGCCCCACGCAAGGCATAACAAAAGGTTTTGTTTGCTAACCAGTTTCAAACTGTCGAGATAGATCAGCATGAACAGAAACAGGAAAACGGGAATCAGACTGACTAGGATTTTGATGATCATAATGTCATGTTTGTCAGGAGCACTGGCAGCTCCGTTTATATTCTTGGGCTTTTTTATCGACCTGTTTCATCACCCGCATCAGGTTCCCTCCCCAGATCTTTCGGATCTGCTTTTCGGAGTACCCTCTCTTAACCAACTCCAGGGTTATATTCCCCATTTCACTTACATCAAAACAACCTTTCATACCACCTCCTCCGTCAAAATCGGTTCCGATCCCAACATGGTTGATGCCTGCCACGGCTACGATATGGTCAATGTGATCTGCCACATCACTTACGGAAGCCAATACCGGCGGATATTTCCGGTCAACTTCGTTCCATTCCGTCCGGGCCTGTTTCATCTCTTCGGGGGTAAGTCCGTCGAAATTGTTGAATTTTTTCCTGATCGCGATACGGGCAGAGTCTCTTACCCGATTGGGTGGGGGCGTTTTTACGTAATCGCTTAGGATACACATCTGAATGACCCCACCGTTTCGTGCAATGGCGCGTAACAGGGTATCATTCAAATTTCTGGGATTGTCGCACAAGGCCCGGGCACATGAGTGGGAAGCAATGACCGGCGCATTGGTGACCGACAGTATGTCTAAAACCGTCTCATCTGAAGCATGAGAGATATCGATCATCATTCCCACGTGGTTCATCTCCCTTACGACCTCGTATCCGAAAGGGCTCAAACCCTGAAATTCGGCTGAATCGGTGGAAGAATCGCAAATGTCGTTGTTCGAAGTATGGCAAAGGGTGATATACCGGGCTCCTCGGAGATAAAAAGTACTGACCAGCGAAAGGTCCTTCCCGATCATGTATCCGTTCTCGATACCAAGAAATACCGCTCGTTTCCCTGTTTTTTTAATCCGGATTATATCCTCCGGAGCAGTGGCTTTTTCAGCAAGGCCGGGAAAACGGTCCAGAACCTGGTCGATGGTATCGAATAATGCAACCCCTTTCCTGTAAACCTTCAGGTATGCTTCGGGGGTTCGCTTTCCCTGCGACACAAACACGGCAAAGAAGGCGCCATCAAGCCCTCCTTCTTTCATTCGGGGAAAGTCAACTTTCGAAAAATCCTTAACAGGATCATGAGCTGCCGACATGTCAAAGCCTTCCTGCTGCATCCGCAGGGGGGTATCGTTATGGGAATCGATGGTGATGATTTTCCGGTGAATTGCTGCTGCCTTTTTTTCAAAGGGATCATCCCCTGCCCGCGTAACAAAAACCAAAATGGATAAAGAAAAGATCAGAAGAGGGGTGACAATCGGTTTTAACATAAAGTCAATAGTTGGTCAGACAAGTTGCCGGCGGTATAGTTGTATGGTATTTTCCAGTCCGAAATAGAGGGCGTCGCAAATCAGGGCATGACCGATGGAAACCTCAAGCAGATTAGGCACCGATTCATTAAAGAATCTGAGGTTGTCGAAATTCAGGTCATGGCCGGCATTTAACCCGATGGCTGCTTCCTGAGCCGCAAGAGCCGCCCGGGTAAAAGGCCTGACTGCTTCCTCCCTGCCGGCAGGGTAATTACGGGCATATGATTCGGTGTACAGTTCGACCCGGTCGGTATGAATTTCCCTTGCTAACCATATTGTTTCAGGATCCGGTTCAACGAACACTGAGGTACGGATTCCCTTATCATGGAACCGGCCGATGACCTCCAGCAGGAAGTTCCTGTTTTCGCTTATATTCCAGCCTGCATTTGATGTAAGTACACCGGGCGGATCAGGAACCAGAGTCACCTGGTCGGGAAGGGTATCGAGAACGAGCCGGATAAATTCGGCCGAGGGGTATCCCTCGATGTTAAATTCGGTGGTAACAATTGGCTTCAGATCATAAACATCCTGATACCTGATGTGTCTTTGATCGGGACGAGGATGAACGGTGATACCCTGCGCGCCGAACCTTTCACAATCGCGGGCCACTTTAATGAGATCAGGAAGATTTCCTCCACGGGCATTGCGAAGGGTGGCAATTTTATTGATATTGACGCTAAGCCGGATCATGTCAACTTTTTTTTGCAAATCTACAATAAAATTACCCCGCGAAAAACAATCATGATTCACGTCGCCGCTCGTAATTTTTATAATTTTATCCTGTTTTAACATTCATCCTGCTGCGTTACTTGACAGGAGATACTGAAAAACCATCCGAGTGAAAGTTGTTATTCAAAGAGTCAGTGAAGCATCTGTTTCCATCGAAACTATAATTACCGGGAGCATTGCCCGCGGATTGCTCATTCTGGTTGGAATTGAAGAATCCGATGATCAGTGCGACATTGACTGGTTATGCCAGAAAATTGTGCAACTAAGGATCTTCAATGACGACCAGGGAATTATGAACCGGTCGATACTCGATACCCGGGGTGAAATCCTGGTGGTAAGCCAGTTCACCCTCCACGCGAGTACGAAAAAAGGCAACCGTCCCTCGTACATCAAGGCTGCACGGCCTGGGGTGGCCATTCCGCTGTACGAAAATTTCATCCTTCGACTCGAAACCCTTACCGGAAAGAAAATCCAGACCGGTGAATTCGGAGCTATGATGCAGGTGTCGTCAGTCAACGACGGACCCGTCACCATTATCATCGATACCAAAAACAAGGTCTGATCCCATTTCAGAAGGATACCAGGGATGCATTAACAAAAAATTAACAAATATATCCTTGGCTATTAGAAAATTTCTTGTAATTTTGCATCGTTCTAAATAATAATTCGTAAACTAACTTAAACCTGATAACCATGAAAAAAATCGCAGTATTTTTCACAGCAGCCATCTTTTTTGCCAGCGTAAGTTTCGCGCAGACCCCGCAAACACAGGACAAGACTACAAAGCCTGCTGAAAAGAAAGAGTGCCCCAAAGAGGCAAAGAGCGGATGTGACGCAAAGACCAAAGCTGCCTGCAGTCACTCAAAAGACGCCAAAAGCTGCTGTGCCAAGGACGCAAAAAAGACCGGAACCGATACCAAAGCGCCCGAGAAGAAGTAGTATTCAACGATACCTATTATCTGAAAAAGAGGCAGCTCATAAGGCTGCCTTTTTCATGTCTTTATTTCGGGAAGGTTGGCTGGAATATCCAGTTGCCGGGTGGTCAAATGCATCAGGAAGGCCGTCCGGGAATTTTAAACACAATCGGCATTCTGACGATGACACGGACGGGGCGGCCGTTTCTCTTTCCGGGCTCCCACTGGGGCATGGATCTGGTAACCCTGACAGCCTCCTCGTCGCAGCCACCACCGATCTTTTTTGTGACTTCCACATTGGATATGGAGCCATCAACCTCCACGATAAAGGTAACCATGACCACACCCTGGACAAAACCTTTCAACGCGGCTTCGGGATAGCGGATATGCTGCCGCAGGAAATAGAGCCGTGATTCATCTCCGCCCGGATATCGGGGCCTGACATCCATCATAACAGCCAATCCCGAATCATCTCCCGTTCCGGTACCCAATCCCGAACCGCCGGGTTGTGATATCGAATCCTCCCGGGCATTTTCTTTCGGTTCTTCCTGAGGTTTTTCAACAACCTTTTTTTCTTCGGGAGGTACGGTATCTGTGACTACAGGAGGCTGTTCCGGCTCAGCCGGTGGTCGGGTCAACGCCTGGGCCAGCCGGCTTAACTCATCATCAGGCGGAGGGTTCATCGAATAGTACTCCACTTCGTACATCAGGTCGCCTTCGATCAGGGGGGCGGGTTCCATGAAATAATAGAACCAGGGCCCTAACAACAGAAAGGCGAGAATGATAAGTCCGAGAATGATGGATACCAACAGTGTTCGCGGATACCGTCGACGCAGGTAATACGCCCCGTATTCTTTGTTCCTGCCAATAAAAGCCAGGTCATCGAGGGTAGGTATCCGGGGACTTCTCATGAATCAAGATATAATTTCAGATATTCGATCTCCCGTCGTTCCCGTTTTGTTGGACGGCCTAATCCCCGCGGTCGGAATTCGAATCCGGCCTTGTGGCTGTTCCTGAGTTTCTCATATTCGGAATCAGGCGTCAGATCTTCTAAAAATGCCGTTACCAGCTTTGCCGGGACCCGGTTGGGGGTGAGTGCGACGACCCTTACCGTGCGGGTTATCGGAGGATGCGATATAGTGACAACATCGCCCGGACGTGCAACATGAGAGGGTTTCACGGGCGCCTCCCCGATCCGGATCTTACCTGACCTGCATGCTTCCGATGCCAGGCTCCGGGTTTTGAATAACCTGATTGCCCAAAGCCATTTATCGATCCGCATTCCCTGATCCATCGCTATTTCTGCCTGAAGTAAATCTCCACAGGGACTCCTGTGAAATCATATTGTTCCCGGAGTTTGTTTTCAAGAAAACGTTTGTATTGCTCCTTCAAGTATTGAGGATGGTTACAAAAAAATGCAAAAGAGGGATAAACGGTCGGTAATTGCATGGCATATTTGATGCGAATATATTTACCTTTCACGGCAGGTGGAGGCGTTCCCTGAATGACCGGAAGGATGTAATCGTTCAGATCGGCAGTTTTGATCTTCTTCGATCGGTTTTTCCATACCTGGACAGCAGTTTCGACCGTTTTAAAAATTCTCTGTTTGTTCAGCACGGAAGTGAAAACCAGCGGGACATCCCTGAAGGGGGCAATCTGGTTAAAGATGTGCGCTTCGAAGGCTTTATGGGTATGAGTGTCCTTTTCGATCAGATCCCATTTATTGATGGCAATCACCACTCCCTTGTGGTTTTTCTCAATCAGGGAAAAGATGTTGAGATCCTGTGCCTCGAATCCTCTTTCGGCATCGATCATCAGGATGCATACATCGCTGCTCTCGATGGAGCGGATCGCCCGCATGACGGAATAAAATTCTACGTTTTCCGATACCTTCGACTTTTTACGGATCCCGGCTGTATCAATCAGGTTGAAATCCAATCCGAAATATTGGTAATGTGAATGGATGGAATCGCGTGTGGTTCCCGGAACGGGTGTCACGATATTCCGTTCCTTCCCTAACAACAGGTTCACCAGTGATGATTTTCCGGCGTTGGGTCTGCCCACCACCGCGATGTTGGGAATGGCGACGGGGCTATCATCCGTTTCCTGCTGTTCCGTCGGTTCTTCGTTCTCCGGTGGGACAGCCTGGCCACGGCGGGTTGAAGGCTTTTCGGGAGCGGGTGCAGAGGCGAATTCACCAACCACTGCGTCAAGCAGGTCGCCAGTTCCACTCCCGTTGACCGCTGCAATCGGAAAAATCTCACCCAGACCAAGCCGGTGAAACTCATGAACCTCGTTGACCAGTTTATAGCTGTCGACCTTGTTGACCACCAGAAACACCTGTTTTTTCGATTTGCGTAACATCTTCGCCACATCCTCATCCATCGGTGTAAGCCCCTCTTTGGCATCGACCAGGAAAAGAATGACATCCGATTCATCAATAGCCAGCCTGACCTGCTTCTTTATTTCCGACTCAAAGATATCACCCGATTGATCAACATAGCCGCCGGTATCGATCACCGAATAGTCTTTGCCGTTCCAATCGCCATGGCCGTAATGCCGGTCGCGTGTGACCCCGCTGGTCGGATCAACGATGGCCTCACGACCTCCGCACAACCTGTTAAAAAGGGTCGACTTGCCGACATTGGGTCTCCCGACGATTGCGATGATGTTGGTCATACCTTTTAATGATTGACTGATTGATTGATTTACTGATTTATTGAGTGAATGAGTGATTGAGTGAATGAGTGATTTACTGATTGATTGAATGATCGATTTGCTGATTTATTGAGTGAATTGTTATTTCAATAAAGTTTGCAGGCTTTTTTAAAAAATATTGGGTTTATTCTGTCGGGTAGCCGAATCTTCTGAGGGCACGGTCATCCTCCCGCCAGTTTTTTGCGACTTTAATCCTTAATTCCAGGTAAACATGTTGTTCCAGAAAGGTCTCAATATCTTTTCGCGCAATAGTTCCCAGTTTTTTTATGGCAGATCCCTGATGGCCGAGGAGTATCCCTTTCTGTGTTTCCCGGGCAACATAAATCGTGGCCTCTATCCGGGCAATATCTTTCTCTTCTTTGAAGGATTCAACGGTTACCTCAACGGAATAGGGAATCTCCTGGCCATAGTTCAGGAGTATTTTTTCGCGGATGATCTCACTGACAAAGAAGCGTTGGCTGCGATCGGTAAGTTCATCCTTGGGATAAAAGGGGGGAGCATCGGGCAAGAGGCGGTAAATGGCTTTAAACACCTGATCCAGGTTCACCCGGTGCAGCGCTGAAACCGGTAGAATGGTAGCCTGGTTCATCTTCTCTTCCCATTTTTCTACCTCCGCTTCGAGGGATTCCATATTACCCAAGTCGATTTTATTGATCACTACGATTACCGGAGTTTTAGAATCCCGGAGTTTCCGGAGTATTGTCTCCTCATTAAATTCGTTCCCCGGTTCGGTGACCAGAAGCACCACATCGGCATCTTCGATGGAGGAGAGAACGGCCGACATCATGGCCTGGTGCAGGCGGTAGTGGGGTCTGATCACGCCCGGTGTATCGGAATAGACGATCTGATAGTCATCCCCGCTCAGGATGCCCATGATCCGGTGGCGTGTGGTTTGGGCTTTCGGGGTGATGATCGACAAAGGTTCACCCACGAGTGCGTTCATCAGGGTAGATTTCCCGACATTGGGATAGCCGATGATGGAGACGAAGCCCGCTTTATGCGACATATTTTTTCGGGTTTTGGATGAACATTAAAACAAATCCTTATCTTTGCACCTCGAAAGAGCTTACAAAGGTAACGAAAAATATACTGCGGGGTGGAGCAGAGGTAGCTCGTTGGGCTCATAACCCAAAGGTCGAAGGTTCGAATCCTTCCCCCGCTACTACAAATCCCGGTGCGCAAGCAGCCGGGATTTTTCTTTTTCGAGAAGGACGCAAACTCGTTTGCGTAGCTGAAGCGGAAAAGAAAAAGACATTTCTATTTCCAATTTTGAGAATGCTGACATTATTAACCAGACACCACCGTGCAGCGGCGTCGGATGTTTTCATTTTGAGTTTACTCCAAAGTTGATATAAAGGTTTATCGTTTTTTATTTGCTTTCCCCCGTCTTTTTCGTATCTTTCACCCGTCGGGGGGGGTATGTCCTTGACCATTTAAAGATTCATTCGCTTCCCCTTTTGACTGCAGCCATCTTTCCATTCAGTCAGCGACCCTTTTATGGCTGTTATAAATTGCTACCTAAATCACAGGCAATATAATTTATAAAAAAAATCACGCATCATTGAGAAGGGAGTTTTTATGAAAAAATTAATTTTCCTTTTTACTATAATCGGTTCTTTATGCATTTTAAGCAGGACATCCGACGCTCAATCACCTGAATGGTTGTGGGCAACAAGCGCGGGGGGAACAGATTATGACTGGGGTCTTTCTTTAGCATTGGATGCTTCAGGGAATGCCTATGTGACAGGCTCTTTTTCTAGCCCTACCATCACTTTTGGCACCACGACTTTAACCAATTCAGGCAATTCTAGTTCCAGTCGTGACGATTTTTTTCTTGTGAAATACGATGCCAATGGAAATGTACTGTGGGCAACAAGCGCGGGGGGAACAGACGATGACGAGGGTCGTTCTCTGGCATTGGATGCTTCAGGGAATGTTTATGTGACAGGATATTTTTTTAGTTCAACCATCACATTTGGCTCCTATACTTTGACAAATGTTGGTTTCAGTGATGTGTTTTTAGTGAAATACGATGCCAATGGAAATGTGCTGTGGGCAACAAGCGCGGAGGGAATAACCATTGATCGGAGTTCTTCTTTAGCATTGGATGCTTCAGGGAATGCTTATGTGACTGGAGCATTTTCTAGTTCTACCATTACCTTTGGCTCCTATACTTTGACAAATGTTAATGATTTTGATGTGTTTTTAGTGAAATACGATGCCAATGGAAATGTGCTGTGGGCAACAAGCGCAGGGGGAACAGACACTGATGAAAGTTGTTCTCTGGCATTAGATGCTTCAGGGAATGCCTATGTGACAGGCAATTTTTCTAGCCCTACCATCACTTTTGGCGCCACGACTTTAACCAATTCAGGGAGTTACGATATTTTTCTTGTGAAATACGATGCCAATGGGAATGTGCAATGGGCAAACAGCGCAACGGGTATTGTTTGGGATAATGTGTTTTCTGTTGCGACGGATGCTTCAGGGAATGCCTATGTGACAGGCAAATTTTCTAGCCCTACCATCACTTTTGGCACCACGACTTTAACCAATTCAGGCAATTCTAGTTCCAGTCGTGACGATTTTTTTCTTGTGAAATACGATGCCAATGGGAATGTGCAATGGGCAAAAAGCGCAACGGGTATTTTTGGGGATTATGGGGTTTCTGTTGCGACGGATGCTTCAGGGAATGCCTATGTGACAGGCAATTTTTCTAGCCCTACCATCACTCTTGGCACCACGACTTTAACCAATTCAGGGGGTTACGATATTTTTCTTATGAAATACAATGCCAATGGAAATGTGCTGTGGGCAACAAGCGCGAAGGGAATAACAAGTGATTTGAGTTGTTCTTTAGCATTGGATGCATCAGGGAATGCTTATGTGACTGGATATTTTTATAGTCCTACCATCACCTTTGGTTCTTATACTTTGACAAATGTTAATGATCATAAAAATGATGTGTTTTTAGCAAAAATGAAAAGCGGTAATACGGGAATAAATGAGGTGTACAATACCGTAAGCATTTCGGGTTACCCCAACCCCACATCCAACACCATCACCATCGGAACGCCCTCAACAGGCATAATCACCATCCATAACCCCAGCGGACAGCAACTCCTGCAACGAGAAATCACCGAACCAACCACCACCATTGATGTCAGCGGATGGAAGAGTGGGGTGTATTTGGTGAAGTTTGTCGGGGAAAAAGGTGTCAGCGTGGGAAAATTTGTAAAGCAGTAAAACGAAGAAAACATAAGCATTATGAAAACAATTTACGCATTATTGATCGCGCTGTTCTTGGTGAACGGCGCAATGGCACAATGGTTCTGGCAAAATCCTTTACCTCAAGGGGATCATTTGCATTCAGTTTATTTTACTGATGCAAACACGGGATATGCGACGAGTTATAATGGAACCATCTTAAAGACAACCGATGGAGGCATAACCTGGACTGCCCAATCAAGCGGAACATACGATTATTTAATTTCCGTTTTCTTCACCGATACCAACACTGGATATGCCGTGGGTGATGGTGGAACCATCTTGAAAACAACCAACGGGGGTACAGACTGGATTGTCCAAACAAGCGGAACAACAAACGGGTTAATGTCGGTTTACTTTACCGATGCTAACACGGGATATGCGGTGGGGTACAATGGAATCATCTTAAAGACAACCAACGGGGGTACAGACTGGATTGTCCAAGCAAGCGGAACATATTCTTGGTTATATTCGGTTTACTTTACCGATGCCAACACGGGATATGCAGTGGGTGAACATGGAACCATATTAAAAACCGAAAATGGCGGCGGCTTTCCTATAGGAATTGGCGAACAAATGAAGGGCAAAAACAACCTGTCTATATACCCCAACCCCACATCCAACACCATCACCATTGGAACGCCCTCGACAGGCATAATCACCATCCATAACCCCAGAGGCCAGCAACTCCTGCAACAAAAAATTACAGAATCAATCACCACCATTGATGTCAGCAACATGCCAGGCGGGATGTATGTGGTGAAGGTTATCGGGGAGAATGGGGTGAAGGTAGGAAAGTTTGTAAAGCTGTAAACGGAGTGAAGGTGGAAACTTGATTTGTCCACTTATTAAAGGGTATAAACTGGAAAATAGCCATTATATGGCATTTCCCGTTTTGATTTTATCGCGAATCCACTTTAATGGGAACAGCATCGAAACTTTTCTTTGATATTCCCGATATGCATCCCCAAATTCCATTATGAGCTTGCGCTCTTCAAGCAAGGTGCCGATTATCGCATACACGCTTATAATTAATGTGAATCAAGGGTTAAAACCCTGAGTTGTTAACAATTTGATTGTTAGTAAA
>CAZGIM010000015.1:0-107567 GCA_964525995.1 uncultured Prolixibacteraceae bacterium
CGTTGAACAACAATACTCTTTAACTTTTTTGTCTTAATGATGGGGAGTAGTTCATGGTATTAGGTCCTTTTGCGATAAAATAAAATTCTTTACCGTTCTTTCTATTTGATGGGTGACCTACAATATCATCTCTAATCTCTTTTGTTTTTTGATTAAAGTTAAACTCATTGAAAAAATCATTAATTCTTTTTGAATTACCCAATTTCATTACTAAATATATTTGAAATGCAGCATTTTGTTGGCAGTAAAGGGATTGTAAAATTCCATAAATATAAAGAGTCGATCTTCTTGGAAATAGTTTTTCGTCAAGAGTCATAAATTCTTCTATTGCGAATTGGGTGTCCTCAATTGCGTCGAGAGATGTGAACACTTTGGTATAATTATCAATTTTATCAAAAAAAGATTTTTGAAAAAGTTCATGATGAATTTTCTCATTCAATTCAATAACTTGCTGACGTATCATTTTTTTAAATATATAGCACATAACCTCCTTACACCCCCAACTCCCTTTCTCCTATCAGATTTTGACAGCGGATGTAAGGCGAATGATCTGTTGATCCTGTACGCTGCCGTAGATGTAAATAGGCGAATAATAGCTATCTGAAGGTGGGTCTTGTAAATTTTGGTTATAGCAAATGTAGGAAGTAATATTGAACATAATAAAGTTTTTCGAATATATTTTTTTCAGGAGGGAACAGTATAATCATTTCAGTTCAACATGAGAGTTGTGTATGGCTATTTCAGTTAAACCATGTTTACCTGTATAGGTATTTCAGTATAGGACAAAGGAAAGGAGACCGGTTCATACAGGACGTAATCTTAGACCAGACTTAGACAAGTCTTAGGCCACTCTTAGACAAAAAAAGGTTTTAATGGGAATCCTGAACCCGACGAATCGCTCTTTACACTTGATACTTCAAGTTATCTTTCAGGACATACAAAGATACAAATATTTCCTGCTTTCTGTTCTCAAAAAACACGTTGAACCTGTTCAATCGTAAATCGTAAATCATGTTCAATCGTAAATCTTAAACGGTCTCTAAATTTAAACCTGCGCTTACCCTGTGTACAAACTTCTTTTTCGACCATCTTCATCGTCCCCTGGCTGTGGCTGAAAATATTTTTAATCGCGATCTCCGTTGCCGTCACCATCCATTTATCGGTCATCAAAACAAGCAGGAGTGACGGGACCTGATAAACGGATGATCATACCATTGTCAAAGTTAAAAGTCAAAAAGAGGAAATAAAGCAATCCCGGGTTGACCTATTATTTTATAATTCTCGCTTTATTATACGATACCCTTCGACAGGATTACGCGCTATTACAACAATCCGGCGTTTTTAAGGATCTCGCGGAGTTTTGGCTGGTGATCGGAATAATCACGCAGGACTTCGAGAAGTTTCATGTTGTCTTTCTTCAAAGGTGCGAGCGAAAGTTTTCTGTCCCAGAAAGCGAAACCTAGTACCGATACCATCATGGTGGTGAAGATCCCGATAATGGCCCATAAAAAATTGAATAACTGGTCGAAACGCTTGTCAATGGCATCAAAACGCTTGTCAATGGCATCAAAACGCTTGTCAATAGCATCAAACTGCTTGTCAACGGATTCAAAGCGTTTGTCGACTGACTCGAAGCGGGCATTCATCTCAGATCTCAGGGAAGAGATTTCTTTTTCAGTTCTGATGAGCCTGTCCCGGTCATCGAGGGTAAACGGAATTTCCTTAACCTCGGCTTTCACAAACACCGGGAGGGAACAAAAAAGGATCGTTACAATTTGTCTGAGCTTTTTCATTTTCATCAGGATTAAGTTCATTGCTTAATCCGGAAACTATGCAAAGGTAATACGGTTTTTGAGGAAACATTTTAAATTGAGAAAATTCCTTCAGTTTCATGTAATTGTAAAATCGATAAAAGTAAAACTAAAGATGGTAGTGAATTGCGAAGCCATCACGAACACCCGGAGAAATTAAAATTATTGTGCGTAAATGGTAAAATAGCAAAATAGCGGGATGGTTAATTTATCCGGTGTACATATGCAACAGGCTGCCCGATTTTCCCTCCCGGAGGAAAGAATGTAAAAGTTTCAATATTAATCGTACCTTTGTGCCCGCAATTTCCTGAAGCGGCCCCCTCAAACGCTTGACGGGGCTTTTTATTAGATGGTTACCTGATGGAACAAACACAACGATTGACCCTTCCTGCCTTTTTTGCAGAGACTCTTTCCCGCCATGCGAACCGGGATGCGCTGGCGCTTGTCGGTTCAAAGCCGATTACTTACCGGCAGACCGGTCAAAGTATCCGGGCCGTAATGGCGCTTCTGGAGAGACTGGGTATTACCCATGGTGACAAGGTTGCCATCCTGAGCACAAACCAGCCGAATTGGGCGATCGCCTATTTCGCCACCACCTTCATGGGTGCCGTGGTTGTTCCGCTGCTTCCCGATTTTATGTCTTCTGAAATTATTAAACTGATAGAACATGCCGAGGTAAAGACGGTTTTTGTCTCAGAGGGATTGGCACATAAGCTTAAGGGACACTCTTCTCAATTCGTACACTCGATTATTAAAATTGAAGATTTTTCCCTGACCGGAGCCGACCAGTCTGCTCCACCATTCGGTCAGAATGCCGTCTCTCTTCGGGAATACCCGGTTGACGAAGATGACCTGGCGGCAATCATTTATACTTCAGGTACCACGGGAAATCCGAAAGGGGTCATGCTGACCCACCGCAATATTTGTGTTAATGCGATTCAGGGATATAAAATTCAAAATGTCAATGAATACGACCGGTTTCTTTCGATCTTACCCCTTTCGCATACTTATGAAAATACACTGGGAATGATCCTCCCGATGTACCGGGGGGCCGTGGTCTATTTCCTGGGCCGTCCTCCCGTACCCTCAGTTCTGCTGCCGGCGCTTCAGAAGATTAAACCGACGACCATCCTGACGGTACCAATGATTATCGAAAAAATATTCAGGAGTAAAATTCTTCCGGTTTATACAGGCACGGTCGGTATGAAGCTCCTTTATGCCATGGCGCCCGTACGAAAGATATTACACCGGATAGCAGCCCGAAAGCTGAAAAAGACCTTCGGAGGAAAAGTGAGATTTTTCGGTATCGGCGGCGCGAAACTGAATAAAACAGTCGAACGATTTCTGATCGAAGGCCATTTCCCGTATGCCGTGGGTTATGGATTGACTGAATGCGCTCCGCTGTTAGCCGGTTTCAATCCCGGAAATCCGCGTTTGCAGTCAACCGGACCGGTTTGCGTGGGAGTCGAGATGAAAATTGAGAATGCCGATGCCGCCTCAGGCGAAGGAGAAATTTGGGTCAAAGGCCCGAATATTATGAAGGGATATTATAAGGAACCGGAGATGACCCGTGAAATCCTCAATCAGGAAGGATGGCTGAAAACCGGCGATTTAGGAGTATTCGATGACAGTGGATACCTCTCCATCAAGGGAAGGGTAAAAAGCGTGATTGTCAGGTCAAATGGCGAGAATATCTATCCCGAAGATATTGAATCGGTCATAAATAATTTTCGATTTGTCCTCGAATCCCTGGTCGTTGAACAAAGAGGACGACTGGTAGCCTATGTCCATTTTAACCGTGACGAGATTGAACAACGCTACATTTATTTGAAAACGGAAATGGCCAATTATGTCGAGCAGAAAATTGAAGAATATCGCAGGGATTTGAAGGTTTACGTGAATGCCCGTGTCAACAAGTTCTCACAACTCCAGTTGGTGGTCAGTCAGCCCGACCCGTTCCAGAAAACAGCCACCCAAAAAATCAAGAGGTTTCTTTATACCGATAATCCCTCATAAGCAGGATTACATGCCTGTCGACAGGCAACCGATAACCTGTATTGCCGCATTTTGTATGTTCGCATCCGATTTTTTGTTGATACCCGGGAGGCGCGTTACTCATGGATACACACCATGATGCCTTGCTGTGCAGCCTGCGTAAAAGCGGTCAGGCCAGCTTCCTGTAGATTTTACCGCTCATTCTGACCCGGAAATATCCTTGCTATCTTTGCGTTATAAAACCTGAGCGTCTGTTTAAATTTTGTTTTCAGAAGTACAGACTTTCTATTTACGATTGAACAGGATTTACGATTTACGAATAACGTATAATGATCAACGACCCTTTACTTCAATCTTCAGCGACAGCATCTATCGATATACTGCTTGATCACCCCGGGCTCTCGGGTTCAAAGTACTTGGTACGCAGGGCATTCGGACTGATGCTGAATCTGGCCAATTCCGAGGGAGAAGCAGGCTATGCCGATATGGTTGTTGAAACTTCCCGGATTGTACTCGATGAGATGAGGTTAGGAGTAGAATCGGTGCTCTGTTGCATTCTGAAAAATGTGACCGATAAAGGTACGGTTTCAAAAGAGGTGATCGTTGAGGAATATGGACTCTCCGTATGGACGCTGATCAGCGGTATCAGGAAACTTGAGCGGATCGATACCACAAAGTACAATACCAACCGGGAGAATTTCATCGGTTTGATTACCACCCTTTCCGATGATATCAGGGTGTTATTGATCAGGCTTGCCATGCGGCTATACGACATGCGGCATATCAACGATTATGAGCCTGTAAAACGCTGCCTGATCACCGGTGAAACCAAAGCCTTGTATATACCGATCGCGCACAGGCTCGGACTGTATCAGATCAAGAATGAGTTGGAAGACAGGGTCATGCACGTTAACGATCCGGTTATGTACATGGCGATAGCGCAAAAACTGGCCGCAACGAAAACCAATCGTGACTTGTACACGAGGGATTTCATCCGGCCCATTGCACGCCGGCTGAAGGAACACGGATTTGATTGTGAGATCAAGAGCCGCGTTAAATCAATCCCTTCCATTCAACGGAAAATGATGACGCAAAAGGTCGAATTTGAAAAAGTTTATGACTTGTTTGCCATCCGGATCATTATCAATAAGGTGATCGAGAATGAGCCTGCCGACTGCTGGAAGGTTTATTCGCTGGTCACTGACATTTATACCCCCAACCCACGAAGGTTGCGTGACTGGATTTCTTTTCCCAAATCAAATGGATATGAATCATTGCATACCACGGTAATTGGGCCTGAAGGAAGGTGGGTTGAAGTCCAGATCCGCACACGGCGAATGGATGAGATTGCCGAGATGGGATACGCGGCGCACTGGAAATATAAAGGCGATGGAAAGGAAGGCCCGGGGGATTTGTTCAACCGCATCAGAGAACTCCTCGAAAAACCCGGGAAAGGATCTCACGATAAACCTGCCGACCGGGAAAAGAAAGCGCTTTATACCGACGACATCTTTATTTTCACTCCAAAAGGTGACCTGAAAAAGCTGAAATTCGGATATACCGTGCTCGACTTCGCTTTCGAAATACACTCGGAGATCGGTTTCACTTGTACCGGAGCCATTGTCAATGGGAAAATGGTCCCGCTCCGTTACACCCTGATGAATGGGGATACCGTCAGAATCCTGACCTCTAAAACCCAGAAACCCAACAAAGGTTGGCTCGCGATTGTAAAAAGTCCCAGGAATCTGGCCCGTGTCAAACACGCGCTCAAGATGGAAGCCTACAAGGATTCGGATTATGGAAAGGAGATCCTGAAAAATAAGGTTTTGCAGCTCGGTTATGAATTTACCGATCCCGTTGTGAATAAGCTCTCCGCTTACTTTAGTTGTGAAAATATACTGGAACTTTACCAGCGATTCGGTGAAGGCAGGGGTGACCTCAGTAAAATTAAGAAAGTATTGTCAGAGACCGGCCCTGAACCCTCACCGGCAGTTCAAACTGCCGAACCATCCTTTGCCGAGAGTGTTTCAGAGATAAAAGCCGGGAAAGAGGACTTTGTGATCATTGATCCCGGAATCAAGTCGTTGCATTATCAGTTTGCCCGCTGCTGTAACCCGGTGCCCGGTACCAATATTTTTGCTTTTGTCAGCATCACCCAGGGAATCAGGATACACCGGACCTCCTGTTCCAATGCACATCAACTTATTACAAAATATCCCTACCGGATTTTGGAAGCGCGCTGGAAAACCGGCAATCCGGATCAGTAAAGAGGCACAAGAAAAAAAATGGCCTCCGATTCCGGAGGCCACCTGCAAGATTAAAATCCTTTGTGGTTAAGCTTATACCAGTTTAACATTTACAGCATTTAATCCTTTTCTTCCCTCGGTGAGATCATAGGTAACTTCGTCGTTTTCCTTGATGCGGTCGATTAAACCAGAGGCGTGAACGAAATATTCCTTACCTGTTTCCGAGTCCATAATAAATCCAAATCCTTTTGACTCATTAAAGAATTTTACTTTTCCAGTTTTCATAAAAATATTAGAATTAATAAATAATAGGTGCAAAGATATGAATAAAAAACCTTACTAAAACAAAATTCAAAAAAAAACCGGTGATTACCGCGAATGTTTTTTTAGCCTCTTCCCGTTGTTTCTGCCCCTGCTTTTCGGATTAAAGACCGGTCCGGTCCCCAGGAAGACCGGCAAAGTCCCTTTATGAACCGGTTTTCCGAGCAACTGTTCGATCACCGCAAATTTCCGCTGATCCTTTTCACTGATGAGGGTTATGGCTGCACCCCGGGAGCTGGCCCGGGCAGTACGTCCGATACGGTGAATATAGTCCTCTCCTTCGTTGGGCACGTCATAATTCAGCACCAGATCGATATCGTCGATGTCGATTCCTCTTGATACAATGTCGGTTGCCACCAGAATTTCAAGCTCTTTGTTCCGGAACTTCATCAACACCTTTTCCCGCGCTTGCTGATCAAGATCCGAGTGAATCTCTTCAGCATTCAGGTGAAGTTTTTTCAGGGAAGCCGTCAGTTGTTTCGTAGCGCTCTTCGTGGAACAGAATATCAGTACCGTTCTTCCTTTCAAATCCTTCAGCAGATACTCGGCAAGGGCAATCTTCTGGGGCTCATAGACGTTGTAGGCCAGTTGTAAAATATTTTCGGCGGGCTTTGACACTTCGATGTTGATTTCGACCGGGTTGCGCAGGATTTTCCGGGCTAATTCGCGAATTTCCCCGGGCATAGTGGCAGTGAACATCAGGGTTTGCCGGTCGGCAGAGAGGTATGAAAGGATCTTCATGATATCTTCGTGAAAACCCATGTCGAGCATCCGGTCGGCTTCATCCAGGATCAGACAACGCACGCTGCCGAAATTTACATACCCCATGTTGAGATGGGCGATCATCCGCCCCGGGGTGCAGATCACCATATCCGAACCATTGGTCAGCGCCTGCTTTTCACGCGAAAAAGAGGCCCCGTCAGTTCCTCCGTAAACCGGGATGGAACTGACCGGAGTAAAATAGGAGAGCCCTTCCATTTGCTGGTCGATCTGCATGGCCAGCTCCCGTGTGGGAACGATGACCAGTGCTTTAATCGTATTATCATGCGGAAGAGTCAGTATCTGCTGGATCACCGGGAGCAGAAATGCGGCGGTTTTGCCGGTTCCTGTCTGCGCTGCACCAATCAAATCCTGTCCCTTTAAAATTACCGGTATGGCTTGCTCCTGAATGGGAGTGGCCTGCTCATACCCTAACGCCTCGATACTTTCGATTATACGCGCTTCAAAACCAAACTCGTGAAATGTCAAACTGGTAGATTATCCGGCAAAGGTAGTGAAAGCAGGTCACAATGACAAAACTCCGCGAAAAGCGCCACCGGATTGCGTTCGGTGTCAGTTTTAGGGAATCATCTTCCGGGCCTTCAATGAGCCTATAATGGTCTGAACCATATCGTTTTGCGATAGGGTCTGGCAATTGAACGATATATCAAAAAGATAGCGGTCGTACTTTCCACCGTAAAGCAATTCGATGAGCATGGTTCTTTTTTTATCCATTTCCTGTGCCAGCTTACGGGCTTCTGATTCTCCGACGTTGCGCAATTTACATATTTCGGGGATACGCCATTCAAGGGGCGCCTGTAAACGGATATGCAGGGTGTTGGGCCTGTTGTGAAGCACTCCTACACTGCCCCGCCCCACAATGACAACATGGCCCTTGGAGGCTATGTCGTTCACAACTTTCGCAATGGTTTTCTTAATCCGGTGATCACTGATGTACAAAGGTGAAAACGAAGCCATGATATCTTCCAAAACGCCCTTCTTCCCGGAACTCAACAAATAATTCACCTCCACAGTTTTTAAATCGAGCTCCCTGGCCATGGACTCCACAATCTCCTTGTTGATGTATTCCCAATGCTGACGGTCGCCCGATTCCGGCAATTTATTCAAACTCTCGGTAAGCTTCTGGGCAACGAGTTTCGAGGGACATCCGAATTCCCTGGAAATAGTCACTACAGGACCTTTCTGATCATTAGGCAGAAACGGTCTCTCGGTGAAAGCTTTTTCCAAATATTCTCGTAGCAGGTTTTCCATAATGCCCCTCCTTTCTTTAAATCCCGGCATCACCGTCGGCATGATCCCGCCAGATTCTGAACATCGGATGACACCAGATACACAAAGATAATGAATCTACCGGCAAATTCAAAGTGTTTTTACGTTAAGATGGGAAACAGGACGGACATTACCAGTTCAATCTTACAACCCTTGAGTTTACCCCGAAATGGAATGCTCAGGAAAAACCGGATGCCGGACGTAGTCGAAAGGATGGTTTTCAGGAGTAGTCTTAACGATGAAAAAGAAAGGTGCCGGGATCACTCGTTTGGAGTCAACTGGCCGGTAAGTCGCAAAATCTCCACCTCGGCTTTTTTTGCTTCAAACTGAGCCAGGATAAGCTCGTATTCGGCGTCGATGAGTTTTTGCTGGATTTCACGAAGCTCGATGTCGTTCAGGCTGCCCAGCTTGTACTTCTCAAATGCGATGGCCACATTCTCACGGGCCACTGTTACATTGCTTTCCTGAAGCTCCACAATCCGGATATTCGATTGAAATTCCTGGTAGGTCTTCAACAGACTTGCCCGAAGTGTAAGTTCGGCATCCTGAACCTCTATCTCTCCCGAATTCATGGCAATTTTTGCATTTTTTACGGCCCGGTTCACATTAAAACCATTGAAAAGATTATACGATAGGGTAAATCCGTAAGAAAATCCGTAACTCTGATTCGATTTCAGAAATCCTGTCTGAGAATTCAGCGTATTATAAGTGTATCCTGCCGACAATCCTAATTGAGGATACCGGTCGGCTTCGGACTGGCGCACCCCTGATTGTGCATAATCCAGATTGAGGCGGGCCGCGATCAGACTGGTATTCTGTTTTTGAGCCTGACTGAGCAACTGATCAAACGGCAGAGGTTTGGAAATTACAATAAAATCATCCACTTCAAAGTCGGAAGTTACATCGCGCGATAAAATCCGGTTGAAGTCAACCTTGAGATTCGCCAAAGCAACCTGTTGTTGTAACAGCCGGGTGCTGTCGGCATTGAGGTCAACAGTCGATTGGAGTAACATGAGTTGTGACCCGGAACCGATGGATATTTTTGCCTCAGCGATCCGTTTCCGCTGTAATGAAAGATCCATAGCCTCCAGGGCGACCTTGACTAACCTGGCCGTTTGAATCATACCGTACCAAGTCAGGCTCACATCGGAAACGGTTCCCTCGACAACGATTTTTGTCCCGTTGTTGCCTAAATCTTCCAGGATCCCTAACATTTTTTTAGTGGCAAACATCTTTAACCCGTCAAAAACCGTCCAGTCAAGCGCCACGCCGGCGCTCAGGCTGTTGTTCTTGGCGTTATTCACGTCCTTTACGGTACCGCTGAATTGTTCCTGGTGGGTGGTGTTGATGGTGTTGTTCAGGGTCAGATCAAGACCGACGGTAGGCAGAAATCCGGCATTTCCCAGGGTGTTGTTGTTTTCTGACACTTTGGCTTCGTTCTTTTGAAGCAGGATTCCGTAATTGTTTTCAAGCGCGATCTGCAAGGCTTTCTGAAGCGTCATAGGCCTTTGTGATAGGGCTGGAACCGACCCCAAAATAAAAAATACCAGGATGAAAAATACAGCAGTGCAACGGAGATCCGGCAAACGTCGGTAGATCATCCGGCCAACACGTTTCGAAACAGGTTCACACAACTGAGATGGAAGGTATCCCGGTTTTGCGCCCTTTTTTCCGATTAGGATTAATTTTAGCAGGTTCATATCTTTTGATTCCCGGAATGATCATTAGTTTTCAGTATGATACTCTCGTCCGGTTCCTGATCGTGTTTTTTGACCCGTCTCGAAATGTAGGTGTACAGCGCAGGAATGACATAAAGGGTCAGGATGAGTGAGAAGATCAATCCCCCGATTATGGTGATCCCCATTGGAACACGACTTCGGGAAGCGGCACCCAGTGCGAGCGCAATAGGCAAGGCTCCCAGAGCCGTCGCGAGACTGGTCATCAGGATGGGTCGTAATCTCCTGGTGGCTGCATCAATGACGGCCTCTTTTAAAGGCAGTCCGCTGGCCTTTCGCTGATTGGCAAATTCGACGATAAGGATTCCGTTTTTTGTCACGATTCCAATCAGAACAATCACCCCGATCTCACTGAAAATATTGAGCGTCTGCCCGAAAAGCCATAGTGAAAGAACCGCTCCTGCAATAGCCAGGGGAACCGTGAACATGATGATCAAAGGATCGACAAAACTTTCAAATTGTGCCGCCAGGATCAGAAAAACCAGTACAAGAGCAAGCATTAAAGCAAAAAACAGACTACTCGAACTGTCCTCGAATTCTTTTGAAGTACCTGATAAAGCCGATGAAAATGAATCATCGAAGGTCGCCTTGCCGATGCGCCGCATCTCTGCAATTCCCTGTCCCAAAGTGACCCCTTTTGCCGGTTGGGCTGATACCGTGGCCGAAACGTACCTGTTGTAACGGTACAACTGGGGTGGATTACTTTGTTCCTTCAGGGTCACCACGTTATCAAGCTGGATCAGGTCACCCTGACTATTCCGGATATAGATTGAACTCAGATCAAGCGGCTTATCACGCGACACGCGGTCAGCCTGCCCGATTACCTGATATTGTTTATTGTTCATGATGAAATAACCATAACGCTGGCCACTGAAGTATAACTGAAGGGTTTCAGCAATATCCTTCACGTTAATACCCAGCGCCCGGGCTCTGTCGCGGTCGATCTCAACAGAAAGCTCAGGCTTGTTGAATTTCAGGTTATAATCGACAACCTGAAATTTTTCATTCGCCTGGACCTGTTCAAGAAACCGGGGCAGATACCGCTTCAGTTTCTCAAGATTAGGGGCGAGGATGACATATTGAACCGGTAACCCCCCGCGGCCGCCGCCAATGGTCTGTTCCTGAGTGACATAGGACCGTGCAAAATTGTACTTCCTGACTGCAGCGTTCAGCTCATCCGCAATTTCCTGTTGCGATCTCGTTCGATTTTCAGGTTGCGTCAGGGTCATTCGGAGAAATCCTGCATTGGTGGAACCGGATGATCCGAATCCGGGAGCCGTGATCGACATGATCGATTCCTTCTCGGGAATCGTGTCAACCAGGGTCACCATCTGGCTGATGTAACGATCCATCAGGTCAAAGGAGGTGCCTTCCGGTGCGGTTGACATAAGCTGCAAACGACTTTTATCCTCCATGGGCGCCAGTTCCGTGGGGATCATCATCCCAATTACAAAAATCAACAGCAGGGAGACAGCCATGATCAGAATTGCAATCCACCGCCTATGAATGAATTGGTGTAAGGAACGGTTATAACCCTCCGTGATGCGATTCAGTAAATTTTCAGTGAACACAAATAAGGCATTATGGTGAACTGGCTTTTGAAGGGTTCGGGCGCTTAACATGGGAGTCAGCGTGAGCGAGACCAATGCAGAAACAAGGACGGTTCCGGCAACGACAACCCCGAATTCGCGGAACAACCTGCCCGTAAGCCCCTGCAGAAAAATGATCGGTAAGAAAACCGCGGCAAGGGTTATCGTGGTTGACAAAATGGCAAAATAGATTTCCTTCGACCCTCTGTGGCCGGCTTCAATAGGCGGAATTCCGGACTCGATCTTATGATAGATATTCTCCAACACTACGATGGCATCATCCACCACCAGTCCGGTGGCGAGGACGATGGCGAGCAGTGTCAGTATGTTGATGGAGAATCCGGCGATGTACATGATAAAAAATCCGCTGACCAGTGAAATGGGGATCGCGATGATGGGAATTATCGTGGTTCGCCAGCTTCGAAGGAAAAGGAAAATGACCAGCAATACCAGTGAGAAAGCAATGAATATCGTTTCCTGAACCTCCAGGATAGCCTTTCGAATACTCAGGGTGGTGTCAAGGTTGGTACCGACCTGAATGTCGGAAGGGATTTCACGTTTCAGCTTATCGACTCTTTTATAGCACTCATCAACAATATCGATCTGATTAGAGCCGGGTTGCGGGGTAATGGCCACTCCCACCATAGGCACACCTCCATTGCCTCTCACCAGGGTCCGTTCATTTTCGGGAACCAGTTTTGCCATTCCGATATCGCGCATCCGGATTACAACGCCATTCTTTTCTTGAATGATCATATCGTTAAATTCCGATGGTGTTGTAAGCCTCCCACGCGTACGGATAGTCAGTTCGGTACGATATCCTTCAATACGGCCTGCCGGTAATTCGATATTTTCACGGAGCAGGGCATCTCTGACGTCGGTGGGTGTGAGGCGATAACTGGCCAGTTTTTGCGGATCGAGTAACAATTTGATAGAATACTTTTTTTCACCCCAGATCCTGATTTCACTTACGCCGGGAATGGTTTGCAACCGCTCCTTGAAAACGTCATTTGCAATAGCCGACAACTCCATCAGATCACGGGCATTGCTTTGAAGGGTGATAACATAAATGGGACCGGCATCAGCATCCGACTTGGTTATGATCGGGGGATCGGTGTCGGGTGGAATATTCCTGACTGCCCTTGAAACGCGGTCTCTGACATCGTTGGCGGCCGCTTCCATATCAACCCCTAACTCGAATTCGACGGTAATATTGCTGCGACCGTCATTGCTGATAGAAGTGAGCGAACGGATACCGGCAATCCCGTTAATCGATTCCTCGAGGGGTTCGGTGATTTGCGACTCAATTACATCCGCGTTGGCGCCAACATAGCTGGTGCTTACCGTAACCACCGGCGGATCAACGCTTGGAAATTCCCGAACACCTAAAAATAGGTAACCAATCGCTCCAAAAAGAATGATAACCAGCGAAATGACCATCGCCAAAACAGGCCGGTTAATACTCAGCGAGGAAATGTTCATTTTGCCAACCTGATTTTAACCGGACTGTTCTCGCGCAACTGCAACAATCCGGTCGTTATAACCGTATCTCCGGCTTTCAAACCGCTGATTACCTGTACTTCATTTTCGGTACGGATGCCAGCCACAATAATCTGGGATGTCGCTTTACCCATTTTGGAAATGTAAACTTTTTCCGAATTCAACTGCGGAATGATCGACTCCGAAGGGATGACCAGTGCGTCGGAAAGATGATCCAACACCAGTTCCACCTTTGCAAATGCCCCCGGAACAAGTTTCCCTGATTCATTTGAGCACATTGCCCTGATGGAAACATTTCTTGTTCCCGGATCGATCTTGGGATCAATGGCGTAAATATGACCCGTGAAGAGGCTGTCATATCCTTCAATCCTGAATTTTACCAGGGCCCCTTTGCTGATTTTATTCCGGTATTTTTCGGGGATGGCAAACTCGAGTTTCATGGGATTGGTTTGCTGAAGCCGGGCAACCATGGTGGAGGAGGAGACAAATCCTCCCGGACTTACTTGCCTCAGGCCAATGAGGCCGCTGAAGGGTGCGTAAATCTCAGTCTTGGAGATCTGAGTCTTGATCAAATCTACCTGGGCTTTAATGATCCCTAAGGTGATCGACGATTTATCGTACTCTTCCTGGCTGACGGCTTTGAGCTCCAGGAGCTTCTCTTTTCTGAAAAGATCATCTCGGGCCTGTTTTTCCTCAAATTGCAACTTGATAAGTTGTGCCTGAAGTTCACGATCATCGATTTTCATCAGAAGCTCGCCTTTTTTTACCGCGCTTCCCTCCTCGAAATTAATTGCGACAATCCTCCCCGGAACCTCACTCCGTAGCTCAACCTCCTCGTTGGCCATCAGATTTCCTGTTGCCAGTATCTTGTTTTCAAGTTGCCCCGGAACAAGAACGATGGCCCCTACCATCATGGGCTTCGAAGCGCTCTGGTTTTTTTGTTCCCCCTGATCACTCCTGCAACCTGTCTGAACCAGGGATAACGTGCAAAAAGAGATCCATAGGAAACGGTGAAAATTGTTCATACTTCTGTTTTTGTAGCAAAAGAAATCCATTGCAAAAATAGGGTTTTTACGGTTATGAGCGATTGTTGGCAGGGATTTGTAAATTTTAAAAATTATTACGTAAATTTGCAGCCCTTTCTGAAAGGAATCACTGAAAGTAAAGAATGGAACTGAAGTTCTTTCTTTCATGGTGTTGAAACCGGGATGTAGCGCAGTTGGCTAGCGCACCACGTTCGGGACGTGGGGGTCGGAAGTTCGAGTCTTCTCATCCCGACCAGCAGGGGCGGTCAAATAGGCCGCCCTGATCTTTTGCCTCTTTAGCTCAGTTGGTAGAGCAGCTGATTCGTAATTAGCAGGTCGGGGGTTCAAGTCCCCTGAGAGGCTCTGAATTCATAACAAACCTGATCACTCCTGATCTTGCTTTTCTCGTTTTTTTTTCGTATCTTTCGCATCAAATAGGGGGTTAATGTCTTTTGACGTTTTACCCTTTTACTTCCTTCCATAAACTGCCGGCTATTCACTAAAGGCAGTGACCTCCTGAAAAGCTTAACCAGGTTTAAGCCTGAAACAATGAGGTCAAAATTTCAAAAACCCAGCATCATGAAAGCAATTTATTGTTTTGTGTTTTGCATGTTGGCAGTAACATGTAGCACAATGGGACAGTATCCATGCCTCTTTGAAGGCATCACATTCACACGACAAGGACAGATTGATAGTTTTCAGATCAATTATCCGGGTTGTACCAGGATTCAGGGCAGTGTCAGCATCACGGGAAATGATATCACCAACCTGGCCGGATTGAACGTAGTAACCTCCGTGGGCGGTGAATTATGGATCTTTAACAATAACTCCCTGGACAACTTCACCGGCCTCAATGCCTTGAATTATGTTGGCAGTGACTTATCAATTCTTCAAAATGATAACCTGACAAGTTTAAACGGACTGAACAGCCTGATATCTGTCGGAGGAGATCTCGAAATCCTGAACAACGATCTCCTGTCGACATTAACGGGATTCAATGTACTGACTCACGTGGGAGGTGATCTGACACTTTCTCAAAACAATAATCTGACCAGCCTGGAAGGACTGTCCAGCCTTCAGTCGGTCGGCGGTACAATGGAAATAAGTGACAACAATGCACTGATCACATTGACAGGACTGAATGGATTGAAGACCACAAGCAATGGTTTTACCATCAGATGGAATCCGCTTTTAACTGACCTGACTGGACTTTCCGCGTTGAAATCGGTGGGGGGGACATTTGAGATTAATGAAAACAGTTCCATGGTTTCTTTATCGGGAATGAACACTTTGAAAACAATCGGAGGCAGCCTGGGTATAAAACTGAATCCTGCTCTGACCGTTTTAACAGCACTAAAAACATTGAAATCAATCGGCTACAACCTGATCATCACTGATAATGCAGTCCTGCCTTCATTGAGTGGAATCGACAACATCAATCCCGCCTCTCTTGTCAATTTATTTATCTATCACAACGTTTCCTTGTCACAGTGCGAGGTAACAAGCATTTGTGAATATTTGCTGAATCCGAATGGCATCATCGATATTCATAACAATGAGGTGGGATGTAACAGTCAGTCGGAAGTGGAGAAAGCTTGTGCAGTTGTTTCAATGGATCCTGTTACTCCGGAAAGAGTTTTCTCAGTCTTCCCGAACCCCGGATCAGGGATTATTACCATCATTATGGAAAAGAAATCTGCATCGGATCACTTTTCTTTGATGAATGTTAATGGTCAGAAAATGATGGATCAGGATCTTCCGGGTGACAGAATGGTAATTGACGTATCATTATTACCCGAAGGTGTTTATTTCATCAGGATTACCGGTAGAAATGCAGTGCAGATCGAAAAATTCATCAAACAGTAATAGCTTCACCTGATTTCAGAGTGGCATCTTTTCGGGAAACCAATCTTCACAGTAGTACCGGCGTTGATCACGGAATTGATTTCAAGGGTACCACCATGTTTTTTGACCATTTCTTTACATAGAAGAATGCCGAGTCCTGACCCTTTTTCTCCTTCGGTTCCTTTTTTCGTGAATATAGTATCCAACCGGAACAGCTTATCGCAATCTTCCTGGCTGATCCCGATGCCTGTATCGCTGACCAGTATTTCTGTCTGATCTTCTGTCTGGTTTACATCAACAACGATCTTCCCGTATTTTGGAGTAAATTTTATAGCATTTGAGATTATGTTCAACAATATGGAGGAAAGCATGTCGGAGTCTGCTAAAATAAAGGTGTCATCGTTAATGTTGTTTGTGATTTCAATCTTTTTTTGCAACAGGTTGCCTGATAACAAGTCAATTACATTCATGGCGACCAGTGAAATATTGGTTTTTTCAGGATGAAATTCTACTCTGCCCTGTTGCATTCTTGACCATCCAAGTAAATTTTGAAGAAAATTATACTGATTTAGCAGCATGGAATGAATCTTCCCTCCGAGCTTTCTTGAGTCTTCCAGCGACAGATGTTCATCCGGATCTGAAATCATCTGGGCCAAGCCTAACAATGCGTTGAAAGGGCTTCTGAGATCATGGGCGATCAATGAAAAGAATCTGTCCTTTGTTGCATTTAGCTCCCTTAATTCCTGGTTCATTCTGTTAATCTCACGCTCAGATTGTTTTTGCTCAGTTGTATCTCTAACGATTGCCTGAAGATAGAAATCATTTCTAAACGCAACCCTGTTCAGAGAGACTTCAGCATCGAACAGGGAATGGTCCTTCCTGCAGTGTTTCCAGTAGAATCTCTGGGGTGTTCCTTCTGCTGCGGCTTGCATGTATATTTTTGCTTTTTCTTTTGAATCGCTTCCATCAGGCTGAAAGGGAGGACTGAACTCCCAGGGTGCATGATTGATGATGTCTTCTTTTTTCTCGCAACCAAAGCTGGTAAGGGTCATCAGATTACATTCCACGAATATTTCATTGTTGACAATGAAAATGGCATCATGTGCACTTTCGAATAGCGTGCGAAATTCCAGCTCGGTCTTTTTCAGGGCCTCTTCGGCCATAACCCGTTCCGATACATCCCGTAAAATGCCTTCATGAGTAGTTATATTTCCCTTATCGTCAGTGTTATACCATCCGTGATCTTCAACCCAAATACCGCTGCCATCCTTTTTTCTGAGACGGAATATTCCGATCTCTTCCAGCCGCTCCTCCAAAACGCGACTCTCCCGGTCGACAGGATCGAAATACAATTCCGAGGGGATATCAATTGCCAATAACTCCTCTTTGCTGGCATACCCAAGCATCTTTACCATAGCTGGATTGACCTCAAGGAACTTCCCGTCGTGGGTGCTCCGGTAAACCCCGTCGGGCATTCTTTCGATGAGCTTTCTGTGAAGCTCTTCATCAAACTCATTCATCGTATAGCTTTTTCAATGAAGGTAACTGAATCTGATTCCCTCCCTAAAATGAAAGTCTGACTCCTGTGATATTATGGTATGCCAATCCCGCAGTGCACATTCCGTTTTATTTGGCTTCTGGTCTATGCAATCTGCCTGACTGCATTCAAAAGAACAAAACCTTCCCGCTAATTACAGATGATCCTGCTCAAAAATGCCACCTGTAACCGGAACGGTGATTCAAATATAATACTTTTTTTATTCCCTGAAAAATCCATGACATCTTCAGTAAACAACCACAGATGAATCTCGTTTTCACAGAAAATAAAAACTGAAATGATGTTCCACGTTAAGTCCGTTGGAATATCAGTGGATATCGTTTTATGCTCGGTTTGCCACGGAATCATCACAGATATTCCATGAACAAACTATGAATGGGGAGGGAAGTGGTAGATGCGCTCCGGATCAGATGGTATCATCGAAAGAAGCAACAAACGGAGTAACCGGATTCAGGTTTAAAAGGAAATCCCGGTTGAATGAAAATGTGGGAGTGGAATCTTCGAAATCAGCCTCTTTGGGAAAGGCCGGAGCCAGTCCGGCCGGGAGGTAATACAATTCGGGAATCATATCCGTGAATTCAGCAACATTGGGAGTTGTCGGAGCCAGTCCGGGTAGGGGAAATTCGAATGGAGAGACCGATTCCGTCTCTTCAAATGTAGCTTCACGCGGGGTAACCGGCGACAAATCCATTGTGTGTCCTGTACGCGCCGATTCACGGTTCAATGAGGATGAGTCGGAATCGACAGTGGAGCCAAATGCCAGATGGAGATTGATTCCCAGTACAACAAGAATTATATTGAGTGTTTTCATGTTTTTTTCGGTTGATTAAGGTTGTTTTGGTTTTGATCCATACGACGCTGCCATTTTTATTTTGTGACAGATTCCTAAATCAATTAACAATTATTTAACAAATGGTTGAAATATAACATAATGCGTGCAAATGTAAATATATATTTAGATTCATTTAAAATAAAATCGTTAAAAACAGTTTCATTCCCGACGAACTCCGGAAAAAAGTCGATGAAAAATTAAGTAATTATAAATCAGGATTATAGAAGAAGGCTAATATTATAAATAGTCTTCAAAATACTGGACTATTTTTTGATTCAGGTGCACACGGTCTTTCCCGCGAACATTATGCTCATGTCCGGGATATACGAAGAAGTCAACCTGTTTGCCTTCGTCAACACATTTTTTCAGAAACACCAGTGAATTTTGAGGAACTACCGTCTCATCCTGGTCATCGTGAATGATCAGAACTTTACCGGTCAGGTTTTTAACGTCATGGATCAGAGCGGCATTTTTATATCCTTCAGGATTATCCTGAGGAGTATCCATGTAACGTTCACCGTACATCACCTCGTAGTATTTCCAGTCCACCACGGGTCCTCCGCAAACAGCGACCCTGAAAGTTCCCGGCTTTTTCAGCATCATGGTCAGGGTCATAAATCCGCCATAACTCCAGCCATTGATGCCAATTCTCGTAGAATCGACATAGGGGAGCGATTTCAGAAATTCAACGCCGGCCATCTGGTCTTCGAGTTCAGCGACACCCAGATTCCTGAAAATTGCCTGTTCGAAATCGCTTCCCCGGTTCGAAGTACCACGGTTATCGAGGGTAAATACGAGAAAGCCTTTGGTGGCAAGGTAATTCAGAAAGAGGCCTCCTCCACCGAGCCATGAATTGGTAACCATCTGCGAATGCGGTCCACCGTAAACATAGATGATCACCGGGTATTTTTTTGTCGAATCAAAATCGACCGGCTTGATGAGCCGGCTGTATAAGGGAATGTGCTTTTGGCCAGGGATGGTGAACATTGTGGTTTTGCCTAATTTATATTCTTTCAATGGATTTTCAGCCGATAGCAGTATCTCAGTTTTGCCGGTCTGCGTACTCTTCAGTACTATTTGCCTGGGTGTCGACACATTGCTGTAGGAATCAAGAATGTACTTCCCGTCATCAGAAATTTTAGGGTTATGGATCCCCGGTTCGGGCGTTTCCAGATTCATCCTGCCCGAGGTCAGGTCGAGTGAATAAAGCTGGTTGTTGATGGGGCTCTCCCGGTTGGCAAGAAAAAATATTCGCTTAGGAGAATCTCCCGATGGCATTAACATCAAGACTTCCCAGGCGCCTGAAGTCAATTGTTTTATCAAACTCCCGTCCGAATGGTACAGATAAAGGTGATTGAACCCGTCTCTGCGGCTTTGCCATATGAACCGTGATGGGTCGTTGCCAAAAAAGAGCGGACCGTTCAGCGGCTCCACATACCTGGGGCTGGTTTCCTCAAAGAGCGTTTTGACCAGTTGACCGTTACGGGCATCATATACATTTAATTGCATGTGGTTTTGATCCCGGTTCATCACAGCCAGGTAAATCCACTTTTCATCCGGACTCCAGGTAACATTGGTCAGATACTCGATCGAATCCACAGCAGTGGGAATGGGATTCTCCTTCTGCATAGGAACCATAACGGATTTGGTATGGAGATATACCACCGATCCCGTCCGCAAGTCCATCACCCCGAGGGTCACCTTATGACTTTCCATACCGGCCATGGGATATTTGACCGGTTTCACCGTTGCAATCCGCGATCCGATGTCGACCAGGGGATAGCTTGCAACGCCTCTTTCATCCATACGGTAATAGGCTAAAAAGTTTCCCTTCGGTGACCAGAAGGTCCCCTTTGTGATTCCGAATTCGTTACGGTGCACCCTGCTTGCGCCATACAGGATCCCGGGATCTGGATCAGAGGCAACCTGAACCTCCTTCTCCCCATCGGCATAATAGAGATTATTATCAAGGGTAAAGGCTACCCTGAAGCTGGAATCAAAAATGTCGATATTCTCCGCTTTCTTGTTCCACTCATTTTCAAGTTTAACTTTTCTTGATAATAGATCACAGCTTATGAGACGATTTCCACGAGTGAAATAAAACCGGTTGATGTTTAGAAAAGTCAGAGCAGGAATCCGTGGGAGGGTATCCTGACTGATCGATTTAAGCATCTGGTTCAGTTCACCCAAACGGAGCAGGGTATCCCGCTCGATCCGACCGGGAATACCCTGAACAACAGCATTCCGGGCGATATACAGGTAATGGTTTGATCGCGGAATCCATTGAAGCTGGCTCAGGTTGGTGGGAGTCAGCCTGGGATTCATATTAGTGGCATCTTCAATAGTAAGGAGCCGCGACTGTGCCAGAAGCACAACAGGAACAGCAGTCAGGAGCAGGAGTGTAGCAAATTTTTTCAGGTTCGTCATGAGGTTGATGGTAAGTTTTAAAGATTCCGGAAATAAAAGGAAATTAATGTCCGATGGATTTATTTTTTGAGATCAGAGCACAGGTCAGGAGTGAAAGATCGCCCTTGCAATCTGCCGGATATTTTCGGAGATACCGACGCTGAAATAATGTAAAACCGGGACCCCGAAAGCGATCAGTTCTTCCGACTGCCTGATACTCCATTCGATTCCGGCCTTGAAGGCATCTTCATTATTGTTACAGGCCAGGATGATTCTGACCAGTTCTTCCGGAATATCGATGTAAAACACCTGGGGCAACAGGTTAATTTCACGGATGGTGCACACAGGTTTAAGTCCGGGAATGATCGGTACGTTGATCCCTGTTTTCCTGCATGATTCCACAAAATCAAAGTATTTTTTATTATCAAAGAACATCTGGGTGATGATATATTCCGCTCCCGCATCTACCTTACTTTTTAGATATTTCAAATCGTAAGGCAGGTTGGGCGATTCAATGTGTTTTTCAGGATAACCGGCTACTCCCACACAAAAATTAGTTTGGAAGGTATTTTGTAATTCTTCGTCTAAATAGATTCCCCTGTTCATATTGGTAATCTGACGCACCAGCGAATCGGCGTGAGAATGCCCGTTTTTTTCAGGTACGAAGGTGCGTTGGTTCTTTGGCGCGTCGCCTCGCAGGGCCAGGATATTATCGATTCCCAGATAGTGGAAATCGATGAGGGCATACTCAGTCTCCTCTTTGCTGAACCCGCCGCAGATGAGATGCGGTACCACTTCTACCGAGGGATACTTATATTTGATCGCGGCAGAAATGGCAACGGTTCCCGGACGTTTACGGATAGTCTTTTTCTCAAGAAGTCCGTTTTCGTGCTTTTTGTAGATTACCTCCTCCTGATGATAAGTCACATTGATGAAAGAGGGATGGTACTCAATCAGGGGATCGATGGTTCTGTAAATATTGCTGACGCTGTTCCCTCTGAGGGGAGGGAGCAACTCGAATGAGAAGAGGGTTCGGTCGGCTTTTTTGATAAGATCAATAACTTTCATATCCGGTAATTCAGATGGTTACTCAACAAGTTTTCGACGCGTTCCACTCCGAAACCCTTTCGCCGTGAATAATCGGTAACCTGATCTTTACCGATGCGGTCGACGTTAAAATACCGTGACCCGGGATGGGAAAAATAGTAGCCGCTGACTGATGCGCCGGGATACATGGCAAAATTTTCGGTAAGATGAATACCTGCCTGCCGTGTAACATCGAGCAGATCAAATATGGTGCTTTTTTCCGAATGATCCGGACAGGCCGGATATCCCGGAGCAGGTCGTATTCCCTGAAATTCCTCTCGGAACAGAGCCGGAAGTTCCAGATTTTCATCGATTTCATAACCCCAGAATTCTTTTCTTACCCGTTGATGGATCAATTCGGCGAATGCTTCAGCCAGCCTGTCGGCTACAATTTTGATCATAAGGGCGTGGTAGTCGTCGAGTTCCTGTTCATATTGCGCCACCCATTCTTCAACTCCCAGCCCGGCGGTAACGGCAAAAAAACCCATGTAATCGGAAAAGCCTGATTCTTTTGGGGCCACGAAATCAGCAAGACAGAGATTGGGAATCCCTGTTTCCCGGCGCTGCTGATTTCTGAGGAATCTTAAGGTTGCAATTAAATCTGTTTGGTTAGTGTCCTGAAAGACTTCAATGTCATCGCCAACGGAGTTGCAGGGATATAAACCGATGACCCCGCGGGCGAACAACATCTTTTTCGTGATAATCTCAGTAATCATATTTTGAGCGTCCGAAATCAGATTTCTGGCTTCCCTGCCTTTAACCGGATCGGTTAGTATAGAAGGATATGTTCCGTTCAGTTTCCAGGCATGAAAGAAAAATGTCCAGTCGATGAAAGAACTGATCTCTTCGATGGGATAATCAAACAATACCCTGTTCCCGGTCACCTGTGGTTTGCAGATTCGGTAATGTTTCCAATCGGTTTTAAGCCGGTTTTTCCGGGCTTCATAGATGGAAACATATTCGTGATCTGCTTTGTTTTCATGGGCGTTCCGGATTTCGTCGTAATGCGTCTTCAGCTGGATTTGGAATTGTTCACCGGTTGTTTTTCCCAACAGATTCCCGATGACGCTTGCTGCCCTGGAGGCGTCTTTAATATGTATCACGGCGTGGCGATAATGTGGATCAATCCTCACAGCAGTGTATATTTCAGAGGTGGTGGCGCCTCCGATCAGAAGCGGAACAGTTAACTGGTTTCGTTCCATTTCTTTAGCAACATGAACCATCTCTTCCAGCGAGGGAGTGATAAGCCCGCTCAAACCGATGATATCGACTTTATATCGTATAGCGGCTTCGATTATTCTGTCGGCAGGAACCATAACGCCTAAGTCGATGATTTCGTAATTGTTGCATCCCAGCACCACACCCACGATGTTTTTCCCGATGTCGTGGACGTCGCCCTTTACCGTTGCCAGGAGAACGCTTCCTTTCCGGGTTATGCGACTGTTTTTTCCTGTCCTTTCAGATTCGAGGCGGGGTGTAAGAATGGAAACAGCCTTCTTCATCACCCGTGCGCTTTTTACTACCTGCGGAAGGAACATCCGGCCTTTCCCAAAGAGTTCTCCCACCTGGTTCATCCCATCCATCAGCGGTCCTTCAATGATACGCAAAGCTGAATCGAAGTGTCCCAGCGCCTCTTCAATATCTGTTTCGATGAAATCAGGTATCCCTTTGATCATGGCATGGATAATCCTTTCGGAAGGAGGGAATGATCGCCAGCCCGCTCCGGTATCTTGTTTTTTAGAAGACTCCCTGATCTCACCAGCAAAAGCAAGGAGCCGTTCCGTCGCATCTTTCCTTCGGTTCAGGATCACATCTTCAATCAACCGGAGTAAATCGGCGGGGATTTCATCGTAAACCGGCAGTGCCCCGGCGTTCACGATGCCCATGTCGAGACCGGCTTTAACGGCATGAAACAGGAATACCGAGTGGATCGCTTCACGCAGGGCATCATTGCCCCGGAAGGAGAAGGAGAGGTTGCTGATTCCGCCGCTGGTCCTGACAAACGGTAAATTGCTTTTAATCCAGCTTACCGATCGCAGATAATCGACGGCATAAGGGTTGTGTTCATCGATTCCTGTCGCGATGGTCAGGATATTGGGATCAAAAATAATATCCTCAGGCGGGAAGTCAAGTCTGTTTAACAGCAGATCGTAGGCGCGTTTTGCAATGGCAATCTTTCGTTCAAAGGTTGTCGCCTGTCCCTGTTCGTCGAATGCCATGACCACGGCAGCGGCACCGAAACGCTTCAGGATGGCTGCATGCTCTAAAAATTGCGCTTCGCCTTCCTTCAGGCTGATGCTGTTTACGACGGCTTTTCCCTGAATACATTTTAATCCGGCAAGAATAACCGGGAACCGCGACGAATCGATCATTAGCGGCACACGGGCAACATCAGGATCAGAGGCGACCATATTTAAAAATCCAGTCATGGCTTTTTCACCATCGAGCATGGCTTCATCCATACTGATATCAAGAATCTGCGCCCCGTTTTCCACTTGTTGCCGGGCCACCGACAAAGCTTCCTCGTAACGTTCTTCCTTGATCAGACGGGCAAACTTTCTGGATCCGCTTACATTGGTCCGCTCTCCTATATTAATAAAGTTGCTGCCTTTAAAAACAGTCAGGGGTTCCAGACCGCTCAACCGCAACTCATGCTTTTTAGGCGGTACCTCCCGGATTTTGGCGTGGGCCGATAATTCTGCAAATTTCCGGATATGGTCGGGAGTGGTTCCGCAGCAACCGCCGATGAGATTCAGAAATCCGTTTTCAAGAAAATCTTTAAAATAACGGGCCATCTCTGCGGGCGTTTGAATATACTCACCGAACTGGTCCGGGAATCCGGCATTGGGATAAGCGATAACCGGAAATGGTGATTTTTCGGACAATTCTTCCAGATGAGGGCGTAACTCCTTGGCTCCCAGTGAACAGTTTAGACCGATGGCAAAAAGATCGAAATGGGAAACGGAGTTAAGAAAGGCTTCAAGCGTTTGTCCCGACAGCGTCCGGCCCGATTGATCCGACAACGTCACGGAAGCAATGACCGGTATCCTGCCAGTTCCCGCAACGGATGATCGGCGACGGGAATCAATTTCATCGAATGTTGCGATCAGAGCCGCTTTAGCATTTAAAGTATCGAATATGGTTTCGATGAGTATCAGATCGGCACCTCCATCCAGTAATCCGCGAACCTGCTCCTGATACGCTGCGTAGAGCTGATCAAAGGTGACAGCCCGAAAAGCCGGATTTTGTATGTCGGGCGATAACGAGGCGGTCTTGTTGGTCGGACCCACAGAACCGGCAACCCATCTGGCTTTTCCCTGCGACCGATGCATGAAATGATCAACTGTTTTTCGGGCCAGCGATGCCGCGGCACGGTTCATCTCATAGGCATAGTCCTCTAAATGGTAATCGCCCTGAGAGATCCGGTTGGCATTGAAGGTATCGGTTTCAATGATATCAGCCCCCGCTTCCAGGTATTCTTCATGAATGGACCGGATGATGCCGGGTTGAGTCAAAACCAACAAATCGTGGTTACCCTTCAGACTGTATGGATAATCGCTGAACCGGTCGCCCCTGTATTGTGATTCATCGGGTTTGAAGCGCTGGATCATGGTACCCATAGCCCCGTCCAGTACCAAAATCCGTTTTTTTACCTCCTTGAATAAATCAAAGGTCATATAATCCCGGTTAATATGCCACGACCAGCATCCATCCTCCAATATCCCGGTAGTGAAAGGTATGTTGCGTAACGCTCCCTTCGCAGAATAGTGTGGCCTGACAGGTTCGCTTCGGATTGCAAAGATAATCAAACGGATGAATGAGGATATCGGTGCGGAAGTCGAGCCCGGGATTTCCGGATATCTTGAAAAGCGCTTCCTTCCCGCCCCAGCAGACATAAAGTTGTTCAAGCAGGCAGGGTACCGGAAGGAATGCTAGTTCATCATCCCGGAGGAACCGTTCTTTGACTTTGTTAATCCGGTCGTTGATCTGTTCAATATCAATGCCGACTTTATGACGGGATGACCAGGCAATTGCGGCATAAACTCCGGAGTGTGAAATAGATATGTTCAACCCACCGGAAGGCAGATAAGGTTTTCCGTTTTCATCATAGTTGATCTTACCATCTTTCTGCCCGGTCAGATGCTTCACCAGCAACCTCACTCCCAGCCATTGTTTTTGCCGGCCTGGATGTTTGAAGGAGTGAATAGTCTCCAAATCTTCTGGTGAGGGGTTAAGTAATTCAAGGAGGGTCTGATTGGTTTCGGTGAGGTGCCACAAACCCACCTTAACACCCTCACAAATCCTTATTTCCTGAAGAAGCGGCATGGATAGGAAGAAAATTTTACGGAATCAGAAGGCAAAAATAGGATATATCACAGTCACGAATCAGGATTTTCTCTAATTTTGCAGGCTCATTTCACAAACAGAATATTATGGGAACAGAAGTATTATCGAAAGAACTGAATTATAAAGTGGCCGATATTAAATTAGCCGATTGGGGCCGGAAAGAGATCGAAATGGCTGAGAAGGAGATGCCAGGATTGATGTCGATCCGCGCAAAATACAGTCATGAAAAACCTCTGAAGGGCGCCAGGATCAGCGGCTCGTTGCATATGACCATCCAGACTGCTGTTCTTATTGAAACTCTGGTTGAGCTTGGAGCCCAGGTTCGATGGGCAAGTTGCAACATATTTTCCACGCAGGATCACGCTGCCGCCGCCATTGCTGTTAAAGGAATTCCGGTCTTTGCCTGGAAAGGGGAGACTCTTGAGGAATACTGGTGGTGCACCGGGATGGCGTTGAATTTCCCAGGTGGAATGGGACCGAATCTGGTGGTTGATGATGGAGGGGATGCCACCATGATGATCCATAAGGGATTTGAGGCCGAGAACAAACCTGAATTGTTGAATGTTGTTGCGGAAAATGAAGATGAGGCAGCGTTCTACCGTCAATTACAACAAATATATGTCGAGGATAAAACCCGTTGGCACCGTACCGTTGCTTCCTGGAAAGGAGTCTCGGAAGAGACCACGACCGGTGTCCATCGTTTATATCAGATGAAAGAGAAGGGATCACTGCTGGTTCCGGCAATTAATGTGAATGACTCAGTAACCAAATCGAAATTTGATAATCTTTACGGATGCCGTGAGTCGTTGGCCGACGGCATTAAAAGGGCAACCGATGTGATGATTGCCGGGAAAGTTGTTGTAGTTCTGGGATACGGAGATGTAGGAAAGGGCTGTTCCAAATCAATGAGATCATACGGAGCCCGCGTTATTGTCACTGAAATCGATCCCATCTGCGCTCTTCAGGCCGCCATGGAAGGCTTTGAGGTAAGCACACTGGAGGATTCATTGAAGGAGGGAAACATTTTTGTTACCGCTACAGGTAATAAAAATGTCATCACCGCCCAGCATTTATCCGAAATGAAGGATGAATCAATCGTATGCAATATCGGACACTTCGACAATGAAATTCAAGTCACCCAGTTGAACAACTGGCCCGGGATCAAAAAGATCAATATCAAACCACAGGTCGATAAATATGTTTTTCCCGATGGCAAGAACCTTTATCTGCTGGCAGAAGGAAGACTGGTGAACCTTGGATGCGCAACGGGTCATCCCTCTTTTGTCATGTCAAATTCATTTACCAATCAGACTCTTGCACAGCTCGAACTTTGGAAAAACGAATATGCGGTCGATGTATATCGTTTACCCAAGCAGCTTGATGAGGAGGTTGCCCGGCTTCACCTGGAACAGTTGGGAGTCAAATTAACACGATTGACTCCTGAGCAGGCCGACTATATTGGCGTACCGGCCGACGGTCCCTATAAGCCCGAGCATTACAGGTACTAAACAGACAATGGACAATTGACAATTGAAAATTGAAAACGGAAAATTGAAAACGGAAGTTCCTTTAATTCTTTAATTCACACAATCACTCATTCACTCATTCACTCATTCACTCTATCACTCAATTAGATTTTCTTACGCATCTTCCCCGTTACTAATTGGAGATGTACAGCATAGTGCCGTCGTAAAGGGTTTGGTATTGTTTGAGAGGCCATCGTGAAGGGCCTTCATACGGGGTTCCGTCGGTTAGAATGAATTTTGAATTGCATACCGGACAACAACAGGTGATGCCCGATGCTTCGACCCTGACCTGTGCACCGGTTGTGGTAGGATGATAGGGACAGGCTCTTTCGAAGGCTGCAAATTCATTCACCGATTTCCTGAAGATCAGTATTCCGTTGTAACCACCGTTGATTGTTTCCCAGCCATTTACTGTATTAAGATTGATATATTGGGTTCCGTTGGGATCAAGTGCGATGCTGACATACACGAAAGGTATTTCGGGCGCCTCCTCCTCCTTCTTACAGGAAGAAGGGATCAACAGAAACTGGAACAACAAACTGATCCAAAGTACGCTGGTTACAATTTTCATACAAGTTTAACGTTGCAACAAATATCGGAATTTTAACGTTAATAGGTCCATTAATATTATTAGTACCTCATGATCATTTCCAAAAAGGTTCGTATCATGCAGCTGAACGTCCGAAGATGGATTTTACTTCTTATGCTAATGTTTCTGGTAGCTCCGATTCTGATTTCCGGAATAGCGCCGCAGGAATCAAAAGTGAATCAGCGGAGGATAGAAAAAGAGCGGGAAAAGAAAAAAAAGGAGGCTGTAAAGAAGTATCAACAAGCAGTAAAACGACACCAGAAAATGCAGTCAAAAGAGACCAAATCGCGGATGAAACAGACCCGGAAAGACGCTAAAAAGAATACTCCTTTAAAACCATAAAACAAGGTGGTTTAGCCTTATTTTTAGGCACTTTACCGATTGTTTATTTTATTTTGCATAAAAGACTTCGACCTAATTTAGAATGGTTATATATTTGAATGGGCGACTAAATTATTTTGAATTATATTTTAAATAATTATTACTTTTACCGCCTTTTCAAAGCGCAATAATAATCTAACATAAAATTGTATGGTATGTTAAGAAATTTACTACTTACTATTGGATTAGTACTGGCAACAAGCTTGTTAGTATTTTCACAATCCGGATCTGGTACTCTTAAGGGAAAGATCATCGACAAGCAGACAAAAGAGCCAATTTCCTTTGCCAATGTTGTTGCTGAGGTTGGAGGTGTTCAGGTTGGCGGATCCACATCCGATTTTGATGGTAATTTTCAGATCAAGCCTGTCCCGGCCGGGAAGGTTGACCTGAAAGCAAGTTTCGTGGGTTACAAACCGTTCATGATCCGCGGGATCATCATTTTCTCGGAAAAGATCACGTTTCAGGACATTGAGCTCGAAGCTTCCACCACCAATCTTCAGGAAATCGAAGTCGTTGATTACAAGGTGCCTCTGATTTCAAAAGACCAGACCACCTCCGGGGGTACGGTGACTTCAGAAGAAATTTCGAAGATGGCCAATAAATCTGCTACCGCTGTTGCCACTACGGTAGGAGGGGTCACCACCGATGCCAACGGTAACATCACCAGTATGCGTGGTCAAAGGTCATCGGGTACCGTTTATTACATCGATGGTATGCGTGTTACCGGTAACAATGCCCTGCCTCAAAGCGCTATTGAGCAGGTTGAAGTAATCCTGGGTGGTACTCCGGCTGCCTACGGAGATGCCACGGGCGGTATCATCAACGTTACTACAAAAGGGCCTTCGAAGGACTTCTCGGGCGGGATCGATCTGCAGACCTCCCAGTATCTCGATGCTTTCGGATACAACCGTGTCGGCTTGAACTTCACCGGCCCTGTTGTTTCCAAAAAGGATACCGTCAGGGGCACCAAGACCCCGATCATGGGATTCTTCATTGCCGGTGACTTCATTTACCAGAAAGACGGATCTCCCGCAGCCTTTTCTAATTATAAAATCACCGACGATGTCCAGGATTACCTGAACCTGACTCCGCTCCGGTTATACGGCCAGAATAATTCGGTTTTCTACAACTCCGAATTCATCACCTATAACCAGATGGAACGGACCAAGACGACTCTGAATTCAGCCGGTACCAATATTAATGTATCGGGCAAACTCGATTTCCGGGTCTCTCCGACGATCAACCTGTCGGTTGGCGGAACATTTGCCTGGTACGACAACCGGAACTTCAGCTTTGCCAACTCCCTGATGAACTGGCAGAATAACTCCCATTCAAACGGATATACCTGGCGTGTTAATGGAAGGTTTACACAGCGATTCCCGACCTCTGCCGAAAGCAAGAGTTTTGTGAAAAATATCTATTATTCTATTGGCGCCGACTTTACCCGTTCGTTTGCAAAAACAGAAGATGCCGAACATCAGAAGGATTATTTCAAATATGGCTATATCGGAAGCTATGCAACCCAAACCATCCGTGCCTATACCCCCGAACTTGCCTATGACTCGGTAATCCAGAAATGGGCACATCTGCAAAACGGAACACGAGACACCCTGGTTATCTTCAAGCCCTCCGATATCAACCCCTCCTCTGCCAACTGGACTGCTCAATATTACAGCTTTTTTGACGATCCCACAGACCATTATCAAAATTTAGACGAAATCATCTCGGGTCGTGGTCTGATCAACGGGATGGAACCGGCTTCACCTTATAATCTGTTCACCGGCGTTGGGGACCGTCCCAATTCCTATTCCGAAAGTACCAGCGATCAGATTGCCGTCAATGCCTCCTTCGCGGCCGACTTCGGGAACCATGAAATCCAGTTAGGATTACAGTACCAGCAACGGAAAAGCTCCGGTTATGCGATTGCCGGTAAAACTTTATGGGAAATCATGAGGGGCGTGACTAACTCCCAGCTAAAAGATCTGGACCTGGCTAATCCACATCCGGTTTACCGTGAAGGCGTTTTCATGGATACCATTAATTACGCGCGTAAGTATGTTAAAACCCTGCAACGTACTTTTGATATCAACTTACGCAAGAAACTCGGATTAGCGGTTGACGGAGTGGATTTCATCGATATCGATTCGTACAGTTTTGCTGAAAATTCAATCAACTATTACGATGCCGACATGAACCTGCATACCACAAACTTTACCGGCGATCTGTTTACCCTCGATATGTTTGAAGCAGATGAACTGCTGAACAACGGCGACCCGATCGTGAACTATTACGGATACGACTATATGGGAAAGAAACTCTCAAGCAACCCCAGTTTTGAGGATTTCTTCAACCAGAAAGATGAGAACGGAAATTTCACCAGAGCCATAGGATCATACCAGCCAATTTACATGGCCGGTTATATTCAGGATAAATTTGCATTTAAAGACCTGATCTTCAATATTGGGGTCCGGGTCGACCGTTTCGACGCAAATCAAATGATCCTGAAGGATCCCTATCTGTTTTATCAGGCAAAGACTGTAGGCGAAGTAAAAGATATAAACGGTCAGATTGTTTCTCACCCTTCGAGCATGGGAAGCGATTATGTGGTGTATGTTGATGACGGAAACAATCCTTCCTCTATCACCGGTTATCGTAATGGCAATACCTGGTACAATGCCGATGGTAGTGTAATTACAGACCCTGAAACGGTATTAGACAAGGGGAACGGAGTCATGCCGTACCTGGTGCCCAACCAATCAAAAACGCTCTCTCCCAACGTGTTCAAAGACTATGAGCCGCAAACCAACTGGATGCCGCGTATTTCATTCTCCTTCCCGATTTCGGACGACGCTTTGTTTTATGCACACTATGATATCTTGACCCAGCGGCCTTCATCTGCTGAGGTTCAAATAGATCCCATTTCCTATTATTATCTCGGTGTCACCGGTTCTTCAGGAACAATTAACAATCCTGCCCTGAAACCTGAAAAAACGATTGATTATGAATTGGGATTCCAACAAAAGATTAACAATGCCTCCTCTCTGAAATTATCCGTGTTTTATCGCGAAATGCGTGATCAGATCCAACAGTACCGTTTAACCGGAGCCTATCCCAAAACCTATTATTCCTACACCAATATTGACTTTGGTACTGTAAAGGGATTGACGCTTACCTATGACCTCCGTCGGTCGGGAAATGCCCGTGTGCGGTTTAATTATACCCTGCAATTTGCCGATGGTACCGGTTCGGATGCCAATGCCGCTTCAACCATTATCCGTTCCGATCAACCCAACCTGCGTACCCTGAATCCGTTGAACTTTGACCGCCGTCATCAGTTCAATATAACCCTCGATTACCGCTGGGGTTCAGGAAAGGATTACAACGGTCCCGTGATAAAGCGTAAAAAAAGCGGAAAATCACCAGTTCAGATCCTGTCGAATTTCGGTGCCAACGTGACTCTTACCGGAGGTTCAGGAACACCTTACACCAAGACCAGCAAAATTCTGTACCAGGGCGCCATGGGCCCCATCAAGGGGAGTATCAACGGAGCACGCTTACCATGGCAGTTCCTGATCAATGCACGGGTTGACAAAGATTTCAATTTTATGCTTACCAAGAAAAAGATGGGCACCTTCAATGTCTATTTCGAATTCACCAACCTGTTAAATACCATGAATGTGACCGCAGTTTATCCTTATACCGGTACTGCAAACGACGATGGATATCTTTCCGCACCTGAATGGCAGAATGCTATCAGCCAGCAAGTCAATGAGCAATCCTTCAGGGATCTTTACACAATCCAGATGGACAATCCGTACCGTTATAGTTCTCCGCGGACAATCCGTTTAGGTGTTATGTTTAATTTCTAATGTATTTAACCATGTCCATAAGAAGAAATACCGGTCTATCATTAAATAATGCAACTATGAAAAATATACATCGCCTCTTAGTGATTGCGCTCAGCTTGATGGTGGTTACAAGTGTAGTTCGTGCCGAGGAAGTTCACAGTCCAAGCGGTAAGAGCACTAATACCCTTAAACAAACAGCAGCCGGTTGCGCCTCCGGGTCCAATTATAAATATCTTGATATCAATAATGTCAGAACACTATGCTATTCTTATGGGAACGGATGGTTTCTGGAAAATGCCGAGTATGAAATCCCCAAGGGATCCAAGAAAACCTCCATGTTCTCTTTTTCCTTATGGATTGGCGGTATTGATATCAATAATAACCTGAAATTAGCGGCCTACCGTTACGGACAGGGGACCAGCATCCCTTCACATGTTAAAAACGATTTCTGGCCGGGGCCGCTTACCGTTGACGGTACTGCCGCCATCGATAACGAAACCTGCGCGCAGTACGATAAGCTGTTCCCGATAACCCGTGCCGAGGTTCAGGAATTCTTAGCATGGTGGGATAACCAGGCTGAATATCCCGACTATTCCATTCCCAAGTCAATCCTCGACTGGCCCGCACACGGAAGCAAATCAAAGGGACAGGCATACTACCTGGCTCCTTTCATGGATATCAACCATGACGGGGTGTATGATCCGCGACAGGGCGATTATCCATACTATGACCTGGCAAATAATTTGTGTCCACGATATCTGAAGCCCGGTGAGTTGATTGCCCGGGCAAAGATCAAGAACGGCGGGACAACCGATACTATGGGTATACTGGTTGACCAGGTGCTAAAAGGCGATCAGACCCTCTGGAGTGTTTACAATGACAAGGGTAATTATCACTCTGAAACAACCGGCGACCCGATCGGAATGGAGATCCGGGCCCAGTACTTTGCCTTTGCCACCAATGATGAAATCAACAACATGACCTTTTATTCCTATGAACTGATCAACCGGTCAACTTACACGCTGACAGGAACCTATTTCAGCCAATGGGTTGACCCGGATCTGGGATATGCCAATGATGACTATGTCGGTTGTGATGTAAACCGTGGTCTTGGGTATTGTTATAACGGGCTCCCTATTGACGGAACCGGTCAGACCTATGCCTATGGCGCCCATCCGCCTGCTGTCGGCGTTGACTTCTTCCAGGGCCCTTATCTCGATGCAGATGGATATGATAATCCTGCCTACAAAGGCTCCAGCGAAAAAGGACCCTCCTTCAAGGGAAGTTGCGACATAGTAGGACTTAACGGAACGAAGATCACCATGCGTTACGGTCCCGGAGAGATCTATGAAGGCGAATTCCTGGTAAAATCCGACGCTATCAACGGAATCAATTTTGGCGACGGGATCAAAGATAACGAACGTTTCGGGATGCGCCGCTTTGTGTATCACAATAACAGCAACGCGGGTGTTCCTTCCTATATGACCGATCCTCAGTATGCCCCGGAATATTATCTTTTCCTCCGTGGTATCTGGAAAGACAATTCAAAGATGATCTACAGCGGGAATGCACACTACTCAGCCGGTGGTCTCGGACCGGAATGCGACTTCATGTTCCCGGGCCTGACCGACCTTTGCGACTGGGGCACCGGCGGGCAACCTCCTATTGGCGATAAATACTGGACTGAAATCACCGCAAAGAATAATTACCAGGACCGTCGGTTCATGCAATCGGCCGGACCATTTACACTGCTGCCCGGAGCCTGTAACTACATTACCGTTGGTATTCCCTGGGCCCGCTCCATTACAGGAACCCCGGAAGAATCTGTCAAACTCCTTCAGATTGTTGACGATAAGTGTCAGCAACTGTTCGACAACTGTTTTGCCGTGTTAAATGGACCCAACGCCCCGGATTTAACCATTGAAGAGTTGGATAAACAATTGATTGTCTATCTGTCGAACAGAAAGACCAACGATGCCGGTAACAACTTCGGAGAGAAATATAAGGAATATGACCCGACGATCCCGAATCCCGACACATTACCACACTACAAGCGCAACGACTCTTTATATCATTTTGAAGGTTATCAGATTTATCAGTTAAAGGATGCCACGGTTTCGGCAGCCGATATTGGCGATGACAGCAAAGTAAGACTGGTTGCCCAGTGCGATATTGAAAATGGCGTTACAAAGCTGGTAAACTGGACTAATGATCAGAACCTCGGCGGGGAAATCGGCGAAGTGATGGTAAACGGAGAGGATAAGGGAATCCGCCACTCCTTTGTATTTACCAAAGATTTGTTTGCTACTGATGATGATAAGCTGATCAATCATAAACAGTATTATTACATTGCGGTTGCTTATGCGTATAACCAGTATAAAAAATATATCCAGAACGACCCGACGGCCCTGGATGGTCAGAAAACTCCCTATCTGCAAGGACGCAGCAATATTAAGGTTTATACAGCCATCCCGCATATTCCGCTGGGATCGGTGACAAACTCGGTATATGGAGAGGGTCCAATAATTACCCGTATTCAGGGTCAGGGTAACGGAGGAATGGTACTTGATTTCAGCGAGGCTACCATCAAAGAAATCCTTTCGAAACCTCCGATCGATTCAACCAAAACTAAAATGGGTGATCCCGATTATCCAATTGCCTATAAACCAACATATATGGTTGGCAAAGGACCTTTACAGGTTAAGGTTATCGATCCGCTGAATGTGGTTCCCGGTGAATACACCGTAAAATTTGATTCGATGGTGAATGTGAAAGTCAATAATCCTTACACTGATCCTACCAAAATTCAGTTCGGGAAGTGGACTCTTATTAATAACACCACGCATCAGCAGTTCCGGTCGGATACAACCACTATTTATCAATATGAACAGTTATTCATTGACCTCGGTCTTGCGCTCACCATTCAACAGGTACCCAATGCTGGCGACTCCGTCAGAGGATCGGTGACCGCAACAAACGGATTACTATATGCCTCACCTGCAATCTTTGAAGATAGTATGAGGGTTTGGTTGACAGGGGTGGTTGACAGCGATATCCCGGAATCGCAGGAGAATTGGGTCCGTTCAGGAACCTACAAAGGATCTACCGCTGCTTATTATGACTGGAATATGGGCTCCGGCGAAGTCGGGCAACCTTGGGACCCGAATAAAAACTTCCAGAAAATCCAATCTGGGATTTGGGCGCCCTATCCACTCACTGCGATCAATAATGATGAACTCTATTGCGGAGCAGCCCCCAGTAAACGTTCGAAGCTACTTTCCACGATGGATTACCTTTCCAGTGTGGATATCGTGATCACCCCCGATAAAAGCCTTTGGACCCGTTGTCCGGTGGTCGAGCTCTGTCCCAAGACACAGCTTGCCGAAGGCGGTGCAAAAGTGTTTAACTTCCGAATTCATCCGTCAGTCAACATTGATGGCGATACCGGTGTTGTAAGCAGCGACCCGCTCTATAATTCGAATTACATCAGCCCAAACGGAATGGGATGGTTCCCGGGTTATGCCATCAATCTTGAAACAGGCGAAAGGCTGAATATGATGTTCGGCGAAAATTCCTGGCTTGTGGCCGATAACGGTCGTGATATGATCTGGAATCCGTCCAGCCGGATTTATGACAATTCCGGAGTTCCGGTGTTCGGTGGCGAACATTTCGTTTATATCATGGGTCACCGTTCATTCCCGTCTATTTCAGGAATAAAGCTTGATTTCCCGGCTTACGATGCAGGCGCATACATCATGACCGTTATGCAGAAGATTCCTTCGACCATTTACAGGGATTACACGTACGGTTCAGCTATGTATGTAGGTGCACCTCTGGCAGTCGAGGGGAAAGAGTGGTTAAGCAATGCCGTGACCACCAAGATCAGGGTTTCAAAACCCTATCAGCGCTATTATTCCTCACCGTTGCCGGCCGGTTCGACCGATACCGTGAACAGAAATTATCCGATGTATATTTTCGATACCAAAACCATTTCTACCTCCAAAGACAATCAGGATAAAGCGACTACCGATCTCGATCTGATCAATGTAGTACCCAATCCGTACTATGCCTATGATGATTATGAGACCAACCAGCTCGATAACCGGATCAAGATTGTCAATCTGCCGACCAAATGTACGGTTACCATTTTTGATATGAGTGGAACACTGATACGTCAATTTAATGTTGACAAATCGGGCATCCCACAACCACGTTCATCAACTGCCGGCCTATCGACCGATGCAAAGACTTCAATTGATTGGGATCTGAAGAATTTTGCAGGTATTCCGATTGCCGGAGGAGTCTATCTTATCCACGTTAAAGCCGATGGCCTTGGCGAGCGTACCATCAAATGGTTTGGGATCTTACGACCGGTTGACTTGAACTCATTGTAATGTCCGATATATAATAATAGCAAACAAAAAAATTCCAGGATTATGAAAAATATATATAGCTGCTTGGTTGCGATATTTCTGATGGGATTGATTCTGATTCCTATGGAAAAATTAACAGCTGGTAACAAGGACCGTTCAGGTCAGGCAGGAGCTTCGGAATTGCTGATCAATCCCTGGGCGCGAAGTTCGGGCTGGGGTTCTGTCGGGACTTCCAATACACAGGGACTTGAAGCCATTTTTACCAATGTTGCCGGAACCGGATTTACGAAAGGGACCGAAATCATTTTCTCTTACACAAACTGGTTGAGTGGCTCAGGAGTCAATCTGATGGCTTTCGGTCTGAGTCAGAAACTTGGACAAAACGGAGGCGTTCTTACTGCCGCTGTGATGTCGATGAGCTTTGGCGATATCGATATTACCACTGTCAGCTCTCCCGAACCGATCCAGGGAACCTTCAGCCCGAATTACATGAATATCAATCTTTCCTATGCCAAGGCATTCTCCAACAGCATCTACGGGGGTATCACTGTAAAGCTGATCACGGAGACCATTTCCGATGCCAGCGCTACCGCCATTGCTCTTGATGCAGGTATCCAATATGTGACCGGCGAAAAGGAGCAGATCAAATTCGGAATCGCTTTGAAAAATGTTGGCGCCCCCATGCGGTTTACCGGCGACGGACTTTCATTTCGCGGTGTAATTCCGGGCCATGGAAACGACAATGACCAGTTTACCGTCGAACAGCGTTCGGCCCGTTATGAACTTCCGGCAACATTAAGAATCGGCGCATCCTATGACTTCCTGATCGGCGAAATGCACCGGATCACGCTGGCTGGTAACTTTACCTCAAATTCATTTACCAAAGATCAGTTTACGCTGGGATTAGAGTATGCACTGAAGTATTATCTACAACTAAGGGCAGGTTATACTTACCAAGGCGGTATTTTTGAGACTGATTTAGCGGAACGCGGAACTGTTTTCACAGGCCCGAGCGCCGGATTCACTGTATCGGTTCCCTTTAACAAAGAAAAGGAAACCGGTATTGCGATCGATTATTCATTTCGCGCTACCAATCCCTTTCAGGGAACTCACAGTGTAGGTATTAAACTTAACTTTTAATCATAGGATTTAAAGTTTACCTTATTTTCTTTTTTGCAAAAGGACCCTTTTATAGGGTCTTTTGCCTTATTATGATAACACAAAAAATCTCTGAAATGTCTGACATAAAATATTACACTTCTGAAGGACTGGACAAGCTTAAGGAAGAATTAAGTCATCTCACCACCGTTGAGCGACCTGCCATTTCGCGACAGATTGCTGAGGCGAGGGATAAAGGCGACCTTTCTGAAAATGCCGAATACGCAGCCGCCAAAGAGGCTCAGTCGATGCTCGAATTGAAGATATCCAAACTTCAGGAAGTAATAAGCAATGCCCGACTTATTGATGAACGTAAACTGGACAACACCAAGGTTCTGATATTCTCGACCGTAACCATTAAGAATACCCAGAATGGTTCAATGGTTTCATACACTTTAGTACCGGAAAACGAAGCCAATATTAAAAACGGGAAGCTTTCGGTAAGCTCTCCAATAGCCAAAGGGTTATTGGGCAGAAGTATCGGCGAAAATGTTGAAATTATAGTTCCTGCAGGAAAGATTACCTTCCAGATCGTTGAAATCTCACGTCAAATTCAGTAACCATGCCCACCATATTTACAAGGATCGTCAATGGTGAGATCCCATGTTATAAAGTTGCCGAGGATGAGCAATTCCTTGCCTTTTTAGACATCAACCCGCTGCAGGAAGGACATACCCTGGTCATTCCGAAGAAAGAGGTTGATTATATCCTCAGCCTCGATGATTCACTGCACGCAGGATTGTGGAACTTTGCAAAAAAGGTAGGTAAGGCTATCGAAAAAGTTGTACCCTGCGAGCGAATCGGAATTACGGTGATCGGACTGGAAGTTCCTCATGCCCATATTCACCTGATTCCTCTGAAATCGATTTATGACATGGATTTCAAGAAACCGAAACTTCGATTTACTCCGGAAGAGTTTCAGCAAATGGCCGACCGGATTGCTGGCAAGATGGAACAGTAGACCGTGAAAAAGGAAACCGTAGAAGGGGGAATTGACAATTGACAATTGACAATTGACAATTAATTGAAAACGGAGAACGAAATTTTCCTTTCACGCGTCACGATTCTTTCACGCGTTCTTAGTAAGCCCTGACGTTTCGGCCTTCGATATAGTTGATAAAGGCCTGGTTTACAACTTTATTACCGCCGGGAGTAGGATAATCGCCAGTAAAATACCAATCCCCCTTATGGTCAGGTATGGCAACATGCAAGTCATCAATGGTTTGATATACAATCTGGACCTGTGCCTTACAGTGGGCCGGTGTGAGCAACTCTGATATTTTAGAGGAGATGCGTTCAGGAGTAAAGGGGTGGTAAATTTCTTTTACAAAATTCACGATCTTTTCTTTTGGAAGCTGCTCCTGAAGTTTGGATTTTCTGTAAACCTCGTTGATGATATGCTCCTGGTTTGTTTCCTTTAAAAGTACGATGGCTGCTTTAAAGGCAATAAAATCGTTGATCTTTGCCATGTCGATCCCGTAACAGTCGGGATACCGGATCTGCGGGGCAGAAGAGGCAATGACGATACGTCGGGGGCCTAAACGGTCCAAAATCCGGAGGATGCTTTGCTTGAGAGTTGTACCTCTGACAATGGAGTCATCCAGAACGACAAGGTTATCGATACCACGCCTGATACTTCCGTAAGTGATATCATAAACATGTGCAGCCAGGTCGTTGCGTTGAGAATCCTGGGTGATAAATGTCCGGAGCTTTACATCTTTTACTGCAACTTTTTCGGCTCTGGGCTTCAGGTTGAAGATCTTCTCCAGGGCTTCCTGGCTAAGGGGATCTTGTGAGGCCAGGATCCGTTCTATTTTAATTTTATCGCAAAAGGAACCGATCTCTTCGATCAGTCCGTAGTATGCGTCAATGGCGGTATTGGGAATGTATGAGAATACGGTATTCTCGATGTCGTGGTCGATGGCACGGAGAACGGAAGGAGCAAGAAAAGTTCCCAGTTTTTTCCGTTCGCGGTAAATTTCGATATCGGTACCTCTTGAAAAATAGATTCGTTCAAAAGAGCAGGATTTTTTCTCACCGGGTTTGTGAAACACCCGTTCGGCTATCTTTCCATCCTTCTTGATAATCAGAGCATATCCAGGTTTCAGTTCGGATATTTGATCTGCTCCGATGTCCAGGGTAGTCTGGATAACCGGCCTTTCAGAGGTCACGACCGCAATTTCGTCGTCGTGGTAATAAAACGCCGGACGGATCCCCGACGGGTCGCGCATGACAAATGCATCGCCATGGCCAAAAATACCTGCAATTACATATCCGCCATCCCAGGTCTTGGCAGCCCGGCTGAGAATTTTCTGAACATTAAGATCTTTTGCAATGTGGCTGGTGATGGATCGCTTGGGATATCCTTTTGATTTGAATTTCTGGTACAACTCTTCGTTCTCCTCATCAAGAAAATGGCCTATTCTCTCCAGGATGGTAATCGTATCGCTAGTTTCGACAGGGTACTGGCCGAGGTCGATCAGTTTATTAAACAACTCATCGACATTGGTCATATTAAAATTCCCGGCAAGGACCAGATTTTTGGTCATCCAGTTATTTTCCCTGATAAATGGGTGCAGATTCTGAATGTTATTCTTACCATAGGTGCCATACCTAAGGTGGCCAAGGTATAATTCACCCAAAATATCAACCTTTTGTTTCAGCCAGGGAATATCATTTATCTGCTGCGGATGGCGTTCTGCCAGATCTTTAATGCCCAGTCCGACCTTGTTGAAAATGTCCTGAATGGGATTGACGGCATTCGACCGGATTCGGTTGATAAATCTGTTACCGGGTTCAAGATTGAATTTTACAGAGGCTATACCGGCGCCATCCTGTCCCCGGTTATGTTGCTTTTGCATCAAAAGATGCAATTTGTTCAGACCGTAAAAGGGGGTTCCGTATTTAGAAAGATAAAACTCGAGAGGTTTTAGAAGACGTACCAGGGCAATACCGCATTCATGATGAATGAAATCGCTCATGGAAAGAAAAATTGAGGGGCAAAGATACGAATTATTTATGATCGCAGTGCAGCTCAATCAGTCGTTCGGCCTGCCTGCTCCCCAGGAGCAGCGCTTTTTTCCAGTCGCTGCATGCCCCTTCAGGGTCCTTCATCATGAATTTCACCGATCCCCGGCCGACCCAGGCATCGGGAAAATCGGGTTCGATCCGGATGGCAGTTTCAAAATCTCTCAGGGCGCCTGAAAAGTCATTCAAATCGAGGGCCCGGATCATGCCGCGATTGTTATATGCCTTGGCATAGCCCGGATCCAGCATTATGGCCGAATCATACACCAGAAGTGCATCCTGAATCCTTTTTCCCCTGTACAACCCGTTGGCACGATTATAAAATTCACGGGCCAGTTGCCGGTTCCGTTCCCGGATATTTCCCGACATCATCTGTGCCCGGAACAAGGCCATATGCAGGGAATCTATAATAAAAAAATCGGGTTGGCGGTAAAATCCCTGAACCCATGAGCTCACGGTTCCAGTCTTTGTGAAATGAGAGGTATCGGGCAGGTTGAATAGGTCGAACGTGGGGATATCGGACCTGTAATCTTGCCGTACGAAGATAGCTGAAATTCCATCGACATAAATCAGCCTCCATGTTTTCATCTCTTTTATCTGCAGGGTCCAGGGATAGTATTTTAAATAGTTATAGATTATCAGATCGGGATTGTACCGGGCTACTAATTGAGGGAGCCCGCCATTCCAACTTTTCGTTATCTGCTCGTATATGGATTCCTTCATTACTTCAAGCCGCCCGTCAATAAAAACCGGTTGTGGTAAAGTCCAGGAAAGCCAGCCTCCAAAACCGAGGCTGTTCATGACCTTTCCATCCAGATGATGATCAAGCAGGAATTTGGTTGCTTGGCAGGGTTGATGCCTGGAATTAACGCCCAGTCCGGTCTTGTTGAACGATTTGTTATCGAGATAAAACGCGTTGGTCAGAAGCCTTGGAATCAGCAAACAGGGTATCACCACCAGCACCAGATAAACAAATCTGGAGATACTTTTTGACCGGAGCCGAATTCGGCTCCGGGTCGTAACGGAGAGCCGGCTTGCCAAAGGAATGCTAACCAGGACAAACAGCGGAATGTTTCTTATCGAGGTGATCGCCAGGAGCGCAGTACAAAAAAGCAAAACCAGTTCATGTATTTGTATACGCGAAAAATTAAATATCACCAGAAACAGGACGGCAAGGAGAAACAGAATGAAAAGGTAATCGAGGGGCAAGAAGTGACGGGATGAAAAGAAGGGAATAAACTCCTGAATATGTTGATTAAATAAATTATCGGGATCAAACCGCGTTAGCAATTCCAAGGGAAACAAAACTCCCTTTATTCCGTATGGATTTAAAAAACAAGCGATTAATGATGCAAGAGCCCACAAAACCAATCGTTTGTCAGCTTTTTTCTCTTCTATCCATTTCCCTGCAATATAAACGGCGATGATAAAAAGTCCCAGGATGAAAAGCGCATGGATGTTACACCATAAAAGCATTAGTAATGGAAGGAAAAATAACCTGTCTTTGTTTCGGCGGGTATAGTCATCCAGAATCAGCAGGGTGATCAGAATGAAAATAAAGGTAACTATTTCAGGTCGTGAGGCGATCCTCTGATTGATGAGCAAAAAGGCAGTCAGAATCCAAAAAACCGTGTAAGGAAGCGGGACACCCTCTTTTCTGTTAATCGTCAGAAGTAATAAAAATACCAGGCACGACAGCAAGCACACCAGAAGAGAGATGGCAGGATAACCGCCCAGAGCGTAAAATTGATAGAGAACTACCTGAAAAAGCCAATGAAGATCAATGTACTGGTTATCGGGCACCGTATAGGTACTCAGATCGTTTATCGGAACACGATGATGTTGTGAAATCCATTGACCGTATTTCAGATGAAAACCCAGATCAGGGTCGGAAAGTTGCCGGAGCGACAGCAGGAAAACAAATCCTGCAACGAGGATCAGCGGGACCAACCATGTCTTAGCCGAATTCATGTTCCAAAATGTGTACAAATGTAACGACAAATGTTTGTGGGATTATGAAAACGGGGTTAATTTTGACAAATGGTACAATTTACCCGATGATTTCCACGATCGAATCGACATGTTTAATGGCATACAAACGGTTCCAGACGGTTATCGACGTCAGGTCGCCGTCCGAGTTTTCTCAAGGACATATCCCTGGCGCTATTAACATTCCGGTCTTTTCAGATGAGGAGCGGGCGCAAATAGGAACCTGTTATACCCGTTCAGGACCTGATACGGCGCTTGTCAGGGGACTTGATATCGCCATACCCAGAACTGGGAAGTACCTTAGTTCGTTGAAGGCATCAGCGCCTTTGGGACCGATAATGGTTCATTGTTGGCGTGGTGGATTGCGCAGCGCGGCAATGGCAGAGGTTTTCAGCCATGCAGGATATGAGGTTTCAGTGTTGACGGGAGGTTACAAAACCTATCGTCGTCAAGCCAGAGAAGCCTTGTCGAAGCCAAGAGGGGTTTTAATACTGGGCGGATATACCGGGAGCGGTAAAACTGAGGTACTACAGGAGTTACAAAGGATGGGTGAGCAGACGATCGACCTGGAGGAACTTGCTTGTCACAAAGGCAGCGTTTTCGGAGCGCTGGGGAAGCCTCCACAGCCAACCAACGAGCAGTTTGAAAATAATTTATGCCATCTTTGGGTGGATCTGGATCTCGGGAAGCCGGTGTGGATCGAAGATGAAAGCCGGATGATCGGGAACGTCACGCTACCTGAGCCGATGGTCGAGAATCTGAGCAGGTCGGTCATGATCCGGTTAAATGTCGATATAGCTTACAGAATTGCCAGGCTGGTAAGTGATTATGCGCGGTTCGATAAGTCCGTTCTGGCCAGTGCTATTGAGAAAATCAGGCTCCGGCTGGGTGGGACTGAGACAAACATGGCATTGGAAGCCCTTCGGGCAGACGATTTCAATACAGTGGCGGAAATCACGTTAAAATATTATGATAAAGCATATTTGCATACCCTTGAACGAAGAAGGGATTTAAAGATTTATGACCTTGAAACAGAGGATGGCCATCCCCATTCTGCTGCTCAAAAGATATTGGAATTTGTGAAATCACATGCGCTCCATGAAACCGATCTACTTAGATTATAATGCAACCACACCGATTGACCCACGGGTCATTGCAGTAATGCAGCCCTACCTGGACCAATATTTCGGGAATCCTTCAAGTATCCACCTTTACGGGACCGACACAAAAAGGGCCGTTGAGCTTGCCCGAAGCCAGGTTGCATCGTTACTCCATGCCGCGCCCGATGAAATTATTTTTACCAGCGGGGGAACGGAATCGAATAATTTTGCGATCAAAGGGGTTGCCTTTGCCAATCGCGACAAAGGAAATCATATTATAACCAGTTGTATTGAGCATCCTGCCGTAATAGAGGTTTGCCGGTGGCTCGAAACCCGTGGTTTCGATATCACTTTCCTGGAAGTGGACGAGACCGGCAGGATCGATCCCCACACGGTCGAGGAGGCGATCCGGCCCGAAACGATCCTTATTTCTGTCATGCATGCGAACAATGAAACAGGAACCATTCAACCCATTGCAAAAATAGGCAGGATTGCCAAAGATCGCCATATCCTGTTCCATTCCGATGCGGCCCAGTCAATCGGCAAGATCAAAGTGGATGTCAAAGAACTGTCGGTTGATCTTCTTACGGTTGCCGGACATAAGTTTTATGCTCCCAAAGGTATAGGGGCTTTGTATATCAGGCGGGGTGTCCATCTTGAGAAGCTGATACACGGGGCCGATCATGAATCGAATTTACGGGCCGGCACCGAAAATGTCATGCATATTGCCGGATTGGGAGCTGCGGCGGCATTGATTGATGATGCCGGGAAAAGGGGAGAACTGACAAATCAAATTCAAAAAATAAAACAGCTACGGGATCGGTTGCATGCCGGAATACTTGAAAATGTTCCGGGGATCAGGCTGAACGGGCATTCCGATGATCGTTTGCCCAATACCCTGAGTGTGGGGTTCCCTGATGTAGATGCCGCACTACTGCTGAATGAGATGAACGGCGTTGCCGCTTCAGCGGGAGCGGCCTGCCATTCCGACCGGAAAGAAGTTTCGGGTGTGCTTGCCGCCATGAATGTTCCTTACCGCTATGCACGAGGTACCATCAGGTTTTCATTGGGGAGGATGACCACACAGGATGAAGTTGACAAGGCTATCGGGCTGATTACCGGGGCGTACAACCGGCTTCAAGGCATCGATAGTGATACCAAAAATGGCAGAGCGGGAACGGATGAGATCAAACTTACTTCCTATACCCATTCATTGGGTTGTGCCTGCAAGATCAGGCCACAGTTTTTGGAAAAGATTCTGCAACTGATACCAGTTAACACGGACAGGGCTGTATTGGTTGACCAGAATACTTCCGACGATGCTGCAGTATATCGTCTCAGCGTCGACCGGGCCCTCGTTCAGACCGTCGATCTTATTCCCCCGGTTGTCGATGATCCATACCTTTACGGGGCTATCACGGCAGCCAATGCCGTTAGCGATATTTACGCCATGGGGGCATCGCCGTTGTTTGCCTTAAGCATTGTTGCATTTCCCGAATCCCGTTTACCTGCATCCGTTTTAGAGAGAATCATCCAGGGCGCCAACGACAAACTGGATGAAGCCGGTATCAGAATCATCGGGGGGCACTCCATCGAAGATCATGAGCCGAAATTTGGACTGGTGATTACCGGTGAAATAAATCCCAGCAAAGTGATCCGAAATTCAACGCTGGTTCCGGGCGATGTTTTGATACTTACCAAACCCATCGGTACAGGGATCATTACAACCGCCCTGAAGCGCGGTTTGACCAATAAGGAAGAGGCCGACAACGCCGGGCGGGTAATGAGCCAGCTCAACCGCGTACCTTCTGAAATCATGCGCCAATTTCCGGTACACGCCTGTACCGACGTGACCGGTTTCGGATTGCTTGGACATCTGAAAGAAATGGTCGTGGCTTCAGGAGTCCGTGCCGTGATCCACGCTGATCGGGTTCCTGTCATGGAAGCCGCCTTTAAATATGCAGCGGCAGGGATCATTCCAGGCGGGACCCGTAATAATTTAGACTATATCTCAGATATCACCCGGTGGGGTGATGAGGTTGCCGGGATTATGAAAACGATCCTGGCAGATGCCCAGACCTCCGGGGGATTATTGATAGCGTTGTCTGAAACGGAAGCAGATAACTTGTTAAAAGCCCTCTATGACTCAGGTATCGCTGATGCCTCCGTAATCGGATTCATAACCGCGGACGGCCCTGTAATAGAGGTGAGATCAGCGCCGCTTTAATTCTTCGACCAATCCCTGATCATAAATTTTTCCGACCGGATAGATGCCTTTTCGGGAATCGGAGTAAGGTGATTGATTATAAAACCAGTTCAGGATCTGTTGTGGGTTCCGGGCAAAGGTGCTGTCGGCTTCTTTTTTTCTTTCAAACTCAAGCCTAAGTCCGGGATCGCGGTCTAACATTTCTGCGGCCATCTTTTCAATAACATACGATTCGCCATATTCCTTCTGTTCCATGACACCATCAAAAAATCCCCAGTAAACCAATGAACCATCGCCCCTTGGCTCCAGTAGCTGAGGAATTACGCGACCTGCCTGTTGCCTGATTTCAACAATCATCGATCCCTTAGGGAACCAACGGTTTTCGGTAAACTCATCATATTCGATATGGGTCATGGGATGATGGCCTTCGTAAGAGGTGGCCTGCCATTTTGGGTCTTTAAACCGGCATGTCAGAACCGACACAGAGGTATCTTTTTTTAATGGGATCATCCGGATTCCGTGAATGGCCAGTTTCTCAATGATTTCGCTCCATTCGGCCGGAATAATATAGGCATGGGGCAATTGAACCTGTACAAGAGGTCGGGTTTTATGAAAATAGGGAAGCCGGTAAATTACCGGAGTATTACCGTATTGAAACCAGTTCCCGTTCGACAGGGGGCTTTTTATAACCTCATACCTGATCCCTTTAAAATCAACCATGGTACTGTCATTCATAAGTGTCTCAAACTGAAGCGTAAATGGTTGCTTTAAAAAATGTTCGGAGCAGGTAAATGCATCTGCACGGTCAACCAGATTTTTCAACTCTTCCCGTTGTTTGGCAAGGATCTCAAGAGTAGTTAAAATACACTGATAGGTGGCATTTACCCGTTTAAAATATGGTTTCAGCATATGAGTTTCCAACAAGATGCCTGGCCGGTTGCGTAAAGCAACATAGCCCTGAGAGAGCATCGGGGGAGCCACTTCAGTAACCAGTCCGCTCCGGGGATCATGCCAGTTGCGGAAATCCACATAAGGGAACATGAAATTCCCTGATGGGTCAAGCCGGGAAGTCAACTCCGGAATAAAAATCCCGGAAGCCCAATGGGTAAGACCCGGATCCATCTCACCATATACCTCCATCAAATAGGTCAGTGTATATTGATAATCGGCGCCGTCGGTGGTATGGGTATCAATAAAAAACTCCGGCAACCATTTATCAAACATTCTCAGCCAGGCTCTCATTTCAGGAGCATCAGCCTTCAGAAAGTCACGATTCAGATTCAGATTGTTTGCCGTGGTACGCCAGCCCATCTCCTTAGGGCCATTCTGGTTGATCCGGTTAAAGGGTCCAAATCGTTCATGACCATCGGTATTGAATATCGGAATAAACAGGATCGATAAATCATTCAGGAGATCTGCCCGTTTGTTTTTTATAGTCAGGTCGCGAATCAACATCAGGCCCGCATCCTTTCCGTCGGGTTCGCCGGCGTGAATGCATGCCTGGATCAGGACAATGATCCTGCCTCGTTGACGGATTGCACCAGGATCGTTCAATCCGTCGCGATCGATGATCAGCAACGGGAGATCCCTTCCCTGAGCGCTTTTTCCGAAGGTTGACCATGTTATAGCCGGCGAGGAGGTTGCCAGCTTTTGACAAAAAGCAACCGTTTCGTCATATCGCGGAGTCTCTGTTCCGCCTGATGCTTCGAATCGCGTGATCCAGCGATCGGGTTGCGGTAATACACTCTGATTGAGTACAAAAAACAGGATTGATAAGCAAAACAGGGATCGCATAAAACGTTGTTTTCGTGGACTTCAAACTTAGTAAAATTGGTGTTTCGACCGAAACATTTAAAACTGTTTTGTATCTTGTTGACCAGAAATTCCTACCTTTGCCGCCGTTATTTTTCTAGAAAACAAAGTAATTATTTTTCCGGCTTTTCTTTTCCATGGTTGATTTTAATACCATTCCGGAATCACAGACTTTTTATCCGTCCAAAATTATGGATCCGGTATTGATCGATATGCTGGATCGAATCAGAGTTCTTTTTTATAAGAATGGTGTCCGGAGTGTAACGATCGATGATATTTGCACGGATTTAGGGATTTCCAGAACAAAACTCCATCATTACTTTTCCAACAAAAGTGATCTGGTTGAGAAATTGCTGGCCTTGGAGCGGCAAAACTTTGAAGAGATCTTTAACCGGAATAATTTCGACGGCGTCAATTCCATTGATATACTGCTTACAGTTAGCTATGAAATGGGGGAGCGTTTCTGGGAAATCAGCCCCTCGATGACCTTTGATCTTGAAAAGTATTACCCCGACATCTATCATAAACATGTTGAGCAGCGAATTGAATCAATTTATGAAAAAATGGTGCTCAATATCAGAAAGGGAATCCGCCAGGGGATATACCGTGATGATCTGAGTGTTGAATTGGTTGCCCGGTTATACATACGCAGGCTTATCGACCTTCACAATCCGGAGTTTTTCCCTGCCCAGGAATTTTCATTTCAAACCCTTTTTGATGTGATGTTCGACAATTTCATCCGGGGGATCTCCAACCAGCGGGGGATTGACTATTATGAAAAGCAAAAGCGAAAAGTAAATTTTAAGAAATTCCAATGAGTTGATGAAACATCCCATTGCGTTTCTGATTCTTTTTTTCAGCATCATTCTGTTTATACCCACCCTGGCTCAGAAATCACAGGTTTCGGACTCATCCGGAGTGGTTCGGATGTCGCTTGAGCAAGCGCAGGCTTACGCTTATGAAAATAACTACGACCTGATCAATTCGGCCACGGATGTTGAAATAGCACGGAAGATGGTTAAGCAGAATACCGCCATCGGTCTGCCACAGATCAATGCAGGAATCGATTACATGGATTACCTGGTTATTCCGACCCAGATGATCCCAAATTTTTTTACCCAACCGCCCAAACCCGATGAACTTATACCGGTAAAATTCGGAGCTAATTACAACATGTCCGTGAAGGGAACTCTTTCGCAGTTGATCTATAGCGGACAGTACCTTGTGGGGTTGCAAACGGCAAAAGCCTATCTTGAGACTTCGAAACAGAAGAATCTGAAAGACCGCATTGATGTCAGGGATCAGATCGCCGATATTTATATCCGGCTGCTCGTAGTGGATGAAGGGATCAAAATCCTGGATTCTACCTACATGGTAGTAAGTAAACTGGTGGAAGAGATCAGGAAGAGTTATAAAGTCGGTCTTCTGGAGGATATTGAAGTGGACCAAGCCGAGTTGAACCGGTCGAATTTATGGGCAACGCTTACGTACACCAAGAACCAGAGATCACTGGTTTATGCCAACCTGAAATTCATTATCGGGTTAAAGGACAACCAGGAGTTGGTGCTTACCGACGACCTGAACTATTTTCTGGCGCAGGTAAATCCGAATGAACTTTTAAGTCAACAATTTGATTACCAGACGAATATTGATTACAGACTGTTGAAGAAGGCCGATTATCTGACCCTGATGCAATACAAGCTTTCAAAGACTTCTTTTCAGCCCACTTTAAGTGGCTTTCTTGGTGCCTCCACATCAGCACAGCGAAACACCTGGTCCTTTTTCAATTCAAAAGAGGTATGGTATCCTACCGTAAATTTTGGAGTCTCGCTGCAGATACCAGTTTGGAGCAGCGGAGGCAGGAAATATGCTGTTGATCAGGCCCGGCTTAATGTGGAAAAGACGAAAGTGACGGATGAAAAAATGAGGGTTGGGTTGGAGTTGCAGGTCGCCACTGCAAGGACTGAATTCAGCAACGCATACACCATTTACAAAAACAAGGAAAAAGGGTTTGAGACATCGCTGCGGATTTACGAAAAAACCATGGAGAAATACAAACAGGGCATGGTTGGAAGTACCGATCTGAACCAGCGGTATCAGCAATTTCTTTCGGCCAACAACGATTTTATGCAATCGATCTATGCCGTGTTGAGCCAGAAGATCCGATTAACCAAGTTACTCGAAAAGTTTTAGAGGTCACCCAACTGATTTTACCGCCACCACCCTTTCCGGGGATTGGATTTTTTTCTCCTCCATCTGATTTTCATCTGTGTATCGATCAGAACCATGGCCGGGACAAATACCAGGGTGAGAAAAGTCGCGAAACTCAATCCGAAGATAATTGTCCAGGAAAGCGGACCCCAGAACATAGCGTTATCACCGCCGAAGTAAATGTGGGGATTCAGATGCGTAAAGAGCGATACGAAATCAACATTCATCCCGATTGCAAGGGGAACGAGCCCGAGGATAGTGGCAGAGGCAGTGAGAACGACCGGGGTGACCCTGGTTTTCCCTGCCTTGATGATAGCCTCTTTTGATTTCATTCCCCGGTATTTTAATTCATCACAAAATTCAACAATCAGGATTCCGTTTCTGACGACAATCCCGCCAAGGGCAACAATACCAAGCCCGGTCATCAGGATGCTGATAGACATGCCAAAAACCGCGATGCCAAAAAGAACGCCAATAATGCTGAACACTACTTCGCTCAGAATGATCAATGATTTGCTCAAGGATCCAAACTGGGTGATTAATATGAAAAAGATGAGCCCGATAGCGATTAACATGGCCTTGGCTAAAAACGCCATGGTTTCGGCCTGATCTTCTTGTTCGCCGGTCAGGCTGATTTCGATACCCCGGGGTTTTTCGAATGAGGGGAGGGCTTTGTTTATGGCCATCACGATTTCGTTAGCAGTGTGCCCGGAGAGTACCTCCGAAGAAAGGGTTATCATCCGTTTCAGGTTTTTTCGTTTAATTCCACCATAGGTATCCTTGTATTGGATGGAGGCTACCGAAGAGATCGGGATTTGCCTTAATTGCCCGGAATTCATATCCCGATAAGTGATCTTGGAGTTGATGATCTGGTTGATATTGGTCCGTTCCTTTTCCGAAAATCTTAACTGGATCGGGTATTCATCCTCTTCTTCCTTGTACTTTGAAACCTCTTTTCCGTAAATTGCCGTTCGCATTTCCATACCGATTTGCCCGAGTGATAATCCTTCCCGGTTTGCGCGTACCCTGTCGATATTGATGATGATCTCCGGTTTGTTGTTTTCAAAATCCGATTTTAACTGTTCGATCCCCGGGATATTCAGAGAATCAAGATAGGATTGAAATTTGGCTGCCGTCACGATCAATACATCCAGGTCCTCACCGGTAATCTCAATATTGACGGGTTTCCCGGTAGGGGGGCCCATCTTGTTTTTATCGACGGTTACCGTTACTCCGGGAATGCCCTTCAGGCTCCTTCGTATGGAATCCATGATGGTTTGGGTAGAAATTCCCTGCCGGTATTTACTTTCTACAAAATTGACGGTAATCTTTCCTTTATTCGACGATACCGACCGGTCGAACATGCTTTCGCCGGCGCCGAGGCCGACATTGGTTATGACAGATTCAACAATCGGGTTGTTCCCGCCCAGAACATTATGAACTTTCCCTTCCACCAATTGGGTGACGGAATCGGTGACCCGCTGGTCAGTTCCTTCAGGAAGTTTGACGTAAACGTAGATATATCCCGGCTTGTTATCGGGGAAAAATCTGACCTGGGGCTTAACAAGTCCGATCAAAAATATCGAGGCGAATAACATGAGTACAACTCCGGCGAAAAGATACCATGGATTTTTTCCCTGTAAGGCAACCAACAACGTTTTTTCATACATTTTCATGACCCAGGGCCACAGATTGTTCTGGAATTTCAAAATAGCCTGCTTCAGTACCAACCGGTAGAGGAGGTTAAGGAACAGGGCAATCATGAAAATGTTGCCCATTGCAAATCCGCCGGCAAGGTACGCTATCAGGGCCAACACTCCCAGCACTACGCTGACGATAAGCAACTTTTTCCGGTCTGTCCGGTGGTCGGTCTGATCATATTCATGTTTCATAAACGACACGGCAAAGACAGGATTGATGATATATGCGACGAATAACGAAGCAAACAGGGTCAATATCAAAGTTACCGGCAGATAATACATGAATTTACCAACCACCCCGGGCCAGAATGCCAGGGGAAAAAACGGAGCCAGTGTGGTCAGGGTGCCTGAAAGGATCGGCAAAAACACCTCTCCGGCTGCATGTTTTGCAGCCTTTACGATATCAGTCTCATACCGGTGCAAGCGGTGGGTGTTCTCAATGACCACAATCGCATCATCGACAATGATCCCCAGGGCAAAGATGAATCCAAACATGACAATCATATTCATGGTGAATCCCAATCCGGGCATGATCAGATAGGCCATAAACATCGAAAGAGGTACCGATAATCCCACAAAGAAGGCATTGTTAAAGCCCATGAAAAACATGAGTACCAGCACTACCATAATAAAACCGATCACAATGGTATTGTTGAGTTCTTCCAGGGTGCTTTTAGTGAATCGTGACTGGTCGCCCGTAAGGGTGATGCTGAGATCGGGAGGATAGTAATTCTTTTTCATATTATCCATGATCTCCTTGATTTTCCGGGAGGCGTTCAACAGGTTCTCGCCACTTTTCTTGATGACATTCAGGGTGATCACATTTTTTCCATCAAGGCGCGCGAAACTTTCCTGCTCTTTAAATCCATCCCTTACCTCGGCGATATCCTGGATATAGACAATTGCGCCGCTCGACGATTTCAGGATGATGTTCCTTATCTGTTCGGGCGATTTGAACTGACCCGCCAACCTGATGGTGTATTTCGTTCCGAAGGAGGTTATAGTTCCGGCCGAAACCGTCACATTTTCAGCGGCTACAGCTGATTCGATATCGCGGAAGGAGACGCTTGCTGCCTGCATTTTGTACATGTCCACATCAATCTGGATCTCCCTTTCAAGAGATCCGACAATATCGACGCGCGTGATCTCTTTAAGCGTCTCAATTTTATCCTGTGCATCTTCGGCATACTTCTTCAGCCGCTGAAGGTCATAATCGCCCGACAGGTTGATAAAAATGATGGGGACTTCGGAAATATCAACCTCTTTAATATCAGGATCTTTAGGTAGGTTGTTCGGCAGTGCGGATTTCGACTTATCAACAGCATCCCGTACCCTTTGTTTGGCTTCGGAAACTTCGATGCCGGGATTAAACTCTACAACAATCGAGGAGAAATCCTGAACGGAATTGCTGGTGATCTTCTTGACATCAGCTAATGACTTACATTGTTTTTCGATCGGACGCGTGACCAGATTTTCCATATCCTCGGGTGAAGTGCCCGGGTAGGCAGTGTTGATGATAATGGTGGGGATAACAATTTCGGGGAACTGTTCCTTGGGGATATTTAAATAGGTCAGCAAGCCAAGCGCCGTAATGAAGATAGCCAGGACATAAATACTGGTTTTGTTGTCAATAGCCCAACTGGTTGCAAAGAACTCTTTGAGCCGTTCAACTTTCTCTTTCATCGTTTCAGTAGTCAATGAATTGTCCGTCGTAAAGATCTTTATACCCCGCTGTGATGATCAGGTCACCTTCATTTAATCCGGTCAGTATTTCGGTCAGACCGTTAAATGAGATAAATGGGACAATGGTACGTTTCCGGGCCGTCTTTTTTCCGTTCTCGACTGTGGCGACAAAAACAAACTGACCGTCATTCCTTGAACTCTGGATGAAATTCTGAGGAATTGCAATGGTGGAGGGGTTAATGTAATCACGTATCTTAAGAACCGCTATCATATTGGCACGGTAGGTAATATCGGAAACGGGGAGGGAAGCTTCAATGAGAAAAGTACGGTTGGTCGGATTGATGTATTTGCTTGCAAAGGTAACCTTCTGATCAAGTTCGCGGTTCAGATCAGGAAGGAACACCTTGACCTGATCACCGGGATGGACTTTAGCGGAATAGGCTTCGCCGACATCAGCGACTGTCTTGGCTCTTGAAAAATTTACAATCCGGAAAGCAGGAACAGGAGAGGCAGAAGAGGTCATCTGACCGACTTTAATCGGGATATCTTCAATGGTACCTTCTATAGGCGCGGTGATCACCGACATTTTAATCTGATCTTCCAGGGTGGCGATTCCGTTTTGTGCCGATTCCATGTCGTTTTTGGCTTTCAGGTATTGAATTTCAGAGCCAATATTCTGATCCCAAAGGATCTTTTGCCTGTTGAAGATATCGGTAAGAAAGGCAAGCTTACTCTTTAAATCCACAAGTTGCTGCTTTAAAACCTCAGCATCCAGTTCGGCTAAAACATCCCCTTTATGTACCAAATCTCCTTCATGAACCAGTATCCTTGTCACCACACCGCCCTGGTTACGCGGACTGACCCCAATATTATCGTTGCCATCGATGCGTCCCTGGACTTCGATATAATGTTCAAAGGGTTTCTTTTGAAGGGTATCAACCAGCACCCTGGTTGCTTCAAGCCCTTGGGGATGAAGTTCCTGCTCAAGCTTCAGGATTTCGGCGGTCAGTTTGTCATGTTCTTTTTTTAGTTCCGTAAGCCTGGCTTGCTTATCGGTCTGTTTGGTTCCACAGGAGGTAATAATAATCATGATACCTGTAATGATCAGCATCTTTCTCATGATGAACAATATAAGTGGATAAATGTGCAGAAAATCAAATAGAGTTGGTAAAGATAATGTTTTTCGTTGTTGAAAAAATTACCGGTTTAAAATCGTTTCCACGGGGTTTTCGATATCTTTGCCTGGTGGATTCCAGGTAATTACATTTTCTGTGATAATCTCCTTTTCAGGCAACTATTTCTATATGTTTGTGTCTTTACCATACTGGTTCCCGGATGCTCGAGGATGACTCCATAATTGAGGGATGCCTTGCGGGATTACGCAGCGCCCAGAGCGCCCTTTACCGTAAATACAGTCCGGTGATGATGGCGGTATGCCTGCGTTATGCCCAGAACCGGGATGAAGCTGAAGATATTCTGCAAGAGGCATTCCTGAAAATCTTCCAGAATATCAGATCATTCAGGAAAGAAGGCTCCTTCGAAGGGTGGATGAAAAGGATTATGATCAACCATGCTTTGAACTATTTTAGAAAAAACCGTAAGTTGCCTTTTCTGGAAGATCTGGAAACCATTAATGAAAAGGAGATCATGGAAAGTGAGGAACAGGTATCAATGCATGCTCCGGTTACGGCCGATACGCTAATTGCCCTGATCCAGATGCTTCCTCCGGGATACCGGATGGTGTTCAACATGTATGTATTTGAGGATTACAGTCACAAGGAAATTTCCGAGGCTTTGTCCATTTCTGAAAATACCTCAAAAACACAGCTGCTTAAAGCAAGAAGAATGCTGCAAAAGAGATTATTTGAAAAAAATCTGGTGAAAAATACGCCACAGATCAATGAATGAAAATCCAAATAGCAAGGCTGAATCGGAAAGCCACCTCGACCAGTTCGTACGGCAGACTTTAGCCGGTCACCGCATCGAACCCAGCCCGGGTATCTGGAAAGAAATCAGCCGGAAATTACTATGGCGCGAATTAAGCCGTTTTAATTTCTCAAATATCACCAAAAAGATTTGGCTGATGGGAGGTGCGGGCATCCTGGTAATCACTGCAGGTATCTATTTTATTTCTCCCGGATCGGTCCGTCAGCCTGTCACAACTTCCAACAGATCACAGGTGATCCCGGTATCACTTCATTCATCGGAGGCCAGGAACCAAACCGGAAATGCTGACAACCTGATAACTACCGGCCCGGGTAACTCGACTCATTCTTCGATCAGCAATACTCCCCCGATAAAACTGGAACAGAATGCCGTTACGGAGCCTGCAGTATCGCTTCTTGCCAAAACCGAAAAAGAGTCCGGCACTGTTGACGCGGTTGTAAGCGCAATGGTGGCACCTACCGAAGAGAATGTTCTTTCTAATGTAGCATCGACTGATCGCACCAGATGGTCTGAGGTACACGAAAGTGGCGCCATCCTGCAACCGGTCCACTCTATTTCCATTATTACCCCAATGCCTTCCTTTGGACCGGGCCTGCTGAATATTGAAATCGACCCCGATACCCTGATAATCATTCAAACCGGCGATAGAATTAACAAGATTCTCATTCCGGCTGCTCCTTCCACTACTTTTTTTTCAGCCTCACTGGGTGTTGAGCCCGAAATTACTTTTAATCCGGGCGTGTCAACGGATTTTAAAGTGAATGGCTGGATCACCAGCCGGATTGCTGTTCATTTTTCACGTTTTTCGATTTCAACGGGGCTTGACTTAGGGTATATTTCCGATGAAAGCAAGTACCGGATCGATTATATCAGCAAAGACAGCGTGGGTTACTTTACCTCAGTAGTCTCATATGTCGTGGGAAATGGTAACAAAATTATTTATAACACGGTTACTGAAAACATTTATGATAGTGTACAACATATTGCCGATGACCGGACCCGCGCCAGATATACTTTCGTACAGATACCGTTGCTTGCCGGTTACCGACTGTATCAATCCGATCTGTTCAGTCTTGCAATTCATGCCGGACCGGTCGTTTCGTTCCTGGTGAATTCACGGGAACCCGAACCTGAGATCAACTACAGGAATAGCCGGATTCTGAAAATTGAGAATCAGACACCTCCCCGGAATCCTGTTAACTGGCAATTATGGGTGGATCTGAACCTTGAGTTCCGGATGAATAAATCACTGAGTTTATACCTTGAACCCTCCTGCCGCTATTTTATCAACGCTCCGGTTCAATCGGAAAACAGTAATTCAAAGAAATCCTGGTCAACCGGCATCGGCTTAGGATTACACTATAAATTTGGACAAAACTTAAACAAGAAAAAGAGTGTCTCTGAAGACTCTGGCACAAAAAGCCGGTGAAAATAATCTTCATAAGACTTTCAGGTGACAAATACCTTCAAAATTGCTTGCTGATGAAAAGGGTTTTATATTGCATCCTGTTGATTGCCTGGCCTTTTACGGGATTTGTACAACCCGTGGTCATGGATCAGCCGGAAGTGGAGTGCCATGCCGATTTCGCTGCTACCCCGGATCCGGGTGACCCCATGACGCTTCATTTTCAGGATTTATCGACCGGCCGGATTAACCATTGGCAGTGGAGTTTTGGCGACGGCGTCACCTCTGCCCAACAAAACCCGGTTCACACCTACCTGGCAGGAGGAACTTATTTTGCCTGTCTGACGGTGTACAATAGTGATTCGGGCTGGATTTGTCATGATATGATCTGTATCCCGGTAACCATTCACGAACCGGGTCAATGTGTCGCTGATTACCTATATTCAGTGGATGCGGAGAATCATTTAAAATTGCAGTTTACAGATAAATCGTCGGGAACCATCAATGGATGGCATTGGGATTTTGGCGATGGTACGGTATCGGGCGATCAGAATCCGGTACACACCTTTCCCTATGACGGTAACTATAAAGTGTGTCTGACAGCATATGATGCGGGTTCTCCCTCAACCTGCAGCGACATCAAATGCGATTCCATTGAATTAAAGGTAATCTCAGATTGTAAGGCCTCATTTGAATATGTCCTCGACTCCATGAACCAGAATCCAAATACTTTCTTCTTCACTGACCAGTCGTATGGCAATGCAAACGATTTTCGGTGGACTTTTGATGATGGGGCAGTCGAATACAGGCGTAATGTGGTACATCAATTTACGACACCAGGGACGCACCAGGTTTGTCAGATAATAAAACGTTTTGAACAAGGAAACCTCCTGTGCAGCGATTCATCCTGTACTCTGATATCAACCGCTAAATATCTGGATTTAGGGGGCCACCTGTTCGCCGGAAAGTACCCGATAAACAACCCGGTTCCTTCGGGAGATACGGGAATTGCTTACCTCTTCAAGCAAACCGCAACCGGCCTGAAAGCATTCGATACGGTTTGTTTTACCTATCTCGGATATTTCTCCTTTCCACAAATTCTGAATGGAGAATACATGATCAGGGCTGAATTGTCGGTCGGGTCGGCAAATTATGGAATTTATTTTCCCTCCTACTATCCGAAAGGAATGGTATGGACCGATTCCCCGGTGATTACCCTGGTGGATTCTAATATCTTCAAGGCCAATATCAATCTTAATCCGGTGAAAATACTCACGGTTGGATCCGGAATAATCAGGGGATCGGTAAGCAAGGTAATAATCGGAGAGCCTAATCAGCCGGTACCTGGCGCCGAGGTCATGCTCTATGGAGAAGATATGACTCCGCTTACCTTTACCAAAGCCGATAATGAAGGACTTTTCGAGTTCAGTATGTTGCCGTTGGGGGCATACAATCTCTATGTGGAATATCCCGGTAAACATTCAAGACTGACCGCAGTTTGGATTGATGAACAAAATCCCGTGCAGGAAGCCTTGTGTCTCGAATTGTTCGATCATAATGTTACCGGTATCGCTGAAATGCAGGATCGACGATTCAGGATCACCGCACTCTATCCCAACCCGGTCGTTTCTGACCTCCGGGTGTCGGTTAGTGCAACCATACCGGGCCGCCTGATTTACCGAATCATAGATGTGACCGGGAATAGCTATCGAACCGGAATTATGGAGTACGTGCCCGGATTACAATATCTGGTTATTCCGGTTAAGGAACTCCCGAATGGATTATATTTGATCGATTTCCGGACCCTTGAAGGTGAAAGAATATCCACTCATAAACTGGTGAAATTATATTAGCTTGTTTTTCTGATAATTTCATTTATCTTTACATTTCCTTTCTTCTAATATGTTTTCTGAAAAGATGGATTCAGATAAGGAACTTGTTTTGGGTTGCCTGAAAAAGAATTCTTCCAGCGAATTGAAGCTGTACAGAAAATATTCACCGAAAATGTACGGGATTTGCCTGCGCTATGCCGGCAACGAAATGGAGGCCGACGAAATCATGCAAAACGGATTTATCAGGGTATTCAACAACTTACACCGGTTCCGGTTTGAGGGAGCTTTGGAGGGGTGGATTAAACGGATTATTATCAATGCCGCAATAAGTTATGTTACCAGCATGCATAAATTTCAGAAGGATGTCGAACTTAAAGATTATTATGAGGAAGCAACCAACAGGGAGGATGCCCTGTCTCTTCTCTCGGTAAAGGATCTGATGAAAATCATCCAAACCTTGGCTCCCGGACACCGAACCGTGTTCAACCTGTATGTTATCGAAGGATATGATCATAAAGAGATTGCCGAAATGCTGGGAATTTCGATAAACACTTCAAAAACCCAATTGATGCGGGCACGGAATTCGATCATCAGGAAAATTAACAGTGAAAACCTTTCATCCCTTTAGGCCAATTGTAAATCATGGAACAGCACGATCACCTGGATCAAAAATTTCAGTCAGCCTTTCAGGATTTTGAGGCGGAACCCCCGGCCTCCGTGTGGACAAACGTCAACCGGGAGTTACATCCTGCCGGGCAACACGACAAGATCTGGAGTCCAGCAGGTTCAATGACATTTTTTACCGGCAGCAGGGTAAGACTTTGGGGGGCGATTGCAGCGATGGCTGTGATCTTGTTTTTCGCGACGGTCTATTTTCTTTCACTGGATCGTCATATTGTCAAAGGACATGCTTATACCGGCGACCGAAGACTTATTTCAGGAACGGCCATTTTGTTTACTGTGCGCGACAAATCCCGACCCTGGGATTCGGTGGATTACTACCGGAGGGTACCGGTCGACGGGAACGGATATTTTTATTTTTCAGGGGTCGATGCGGGTAGTTACCTGTTGAGAGTTGAGCCCGGATTTCAACCCGAGAATGCTGACCAATTCGTGGCATCCTGGTATGATATGCACGGGGACCCATCGCAGTCACACCTGATTGTAGTTTCCGATGATGACGTCAGGACAGACGTTCATCTCATCAAAAAGGATTCGATTCCCGGACCCTGACCGGTATCACCGCACGAAAAAGGTTTACTCAGATTTGTCCTGAGCTGCAGTTATCCGAATCAAACCATTCAGCAAAAGAGGTCGCAGTTTCCCTGAGGCGCAAACTAAATAACCTGCTTCCGGGTGGGAGCAGGGCCTTGATTCTTCTTGCAAAATCGATCAACAGGTTTTCACTGGTAGGCTGGAAAGGAAGAAAAAGAATGTTGCAAAAGGGATCGACGGAATTCAGACCGAAATCTTTCTCCGAATCCGCATGCAACATCAGCGAATGATCAAGTGGATCAATAATCTCTTTTCTGATTAACCTTTTCAAATCTCCAAAGTCCACGACCATACCGGATTTCGGACTTAACGGGTCAGGATTCGGTGTTCCGATAATGGTGACCGAAAGTTCATAGGAGTGACCATGAATGTTCCTGCAGGGGCCATCATATCCCTTTAAAGCGTGAGCAGCTTCAAACCTGAATTCTTTAGTTATTCTGATCTGATTCATTACGTTGGCGTTAAGTCAGGAGTTCAGGCAGCACTAAGCACCTTTCAGAAAGTGATTTGTTTTTACAAGGCCGAAATGGTAATGTTTGCGTCAACAAGGTTCCAGTCTTGAAAATCAATTGCTAAACCGGCATCAACCAAGTTCATCAGCGCACAAAATTATAAAATATTCTACAAGAGATGTTCGATAAGAATTTTAACTCCGATCCCGATCAGTACCACGCCTCCAATCCGTTCTGCCCAGGAGGGAGGGATAAAATCGGCTTTACTTCCCAACCGTGCACCCAAAACAGAAACCAGGAAGGTAACGACTGAAATGACTAACCCTGCCTCCAGAATATTTACCCGGATAAAGCCAAACGAAATACCGGTAATCAGGGCATCAATACTGGTGGCTACTGACAAAGAGAGGATAACACTTAGTTTGTTGATATCAAGAAGTTTTTTCTCATCTTCTTTCCTGAATGATTGAATGATCATTTTTACGCCGATAAAGGCAAGGATAGCAAAGGCAATCCAATGATCGAAAGCCTCAACCATCGATTGGAAGCTGCTTCCGACGATCCAGCCGGCAATGGGCATCAGTCCCTGGAACAACCCAAAAAAGAAGGCCAGATTCAGGATCTTCTTCCACGACATTCTCCGGGCAGATCCTAACCCGATCGCGACTGCAAAACAGTCCATGGATAATCCGAGTGAAATAAGCAGCAGTTCGACGAAATTCATTTCAATATACGGGATTCGGATTATAACCGGGATTCAATCCGGTAACAATGATATTAGTGGTAAATCAAATGGACAATTCTTTCAAGCCACTGGCCATCGGTTTCATCAAAGGAATCAATTTCCCTGCTGTCAACATCCAGCACTCCCGTTATTTCACCGGTCTGATTTTTAACCGGGACCACAATTTCAGACCGGGATCGCGAATCGCAGGCGATATGTCCCGGAAACAGGCTTACATCAGGCACGATAATGGTTTTCCTCTGATCGATTCCGGCCCAACAAACCCCTGTGTGTTTTTTCAGGATTTGACAGGCAACTGCGCCCTGATACATCTTCACTGTCAATTCACCGTTTTTCAGGAAATATAAACCCGTCCAGAAGAAATAATCCATTTTATGGTGAAGCACTGCAATTACCGTTGCCATTCGTGCATCGGGATCATCCGTTGCGGTCAGTAATGCTTCAATTTGTGAGAAAAGCCTTTGGTATCGGGTCTCTTTGTTCAGCATCAGGCGTTGTCAAGACTGATGGTGAAATGGCGCATAATAGGCGCTTCATTCACGATTTTATAACCTCTCGTGATGGTATGCCGGCGATCCCATATATTTTTCAAGGCAGCCGCGATAACATCCATATGATTGTTGGTATAAACACGCCGGGGTATTGCTAATCGCATTAATTCGAGTGCCGGATAACGGTTTTCGCGGGTCACCGGATCACGATCGGCCATCAGCGCCCCGATTTCGACTCCTCTGACACCTGCTTCCAAATAGAGTTCAATGGCAAGGGTTTGTGCCAGGAATTCCTCCTTGGGGACATTTGGTAAAAAGCGTTTTGCATCGACAAAAACAGCATGTCCGCCAATGGGCTGTTGAACGGGAATGCCATATTCGATTAGTTTATTCCCAAGATATTCCACCTGACGGATCCGCGTATCTAAATAGTCGAATTCGGTCCCGTCATACAGTCCCTGGGCCAGGGCATTCATATCGCGACCCGACATCCCACCATAGGTGATGTATCCTTCGAAAATAATATTGTAAACGCTGGCCTGTTCGTGCAGTGTCTTACTCCGCATGGCAATAAATCCGCCCATGTTGACAATGGCGTCTTTTTTAGCGCTCATGGTCATGGCATCGGCATGGGAAAAGATCTCCCGGGTGATCTCCCGGATGGTTTTCTCCTGATATCCGGGCTCTCTTAATTTAATAAAGTAGGCGTTCTCGGCAAACCGGGCTGAATCGTACACGACCATTTTCCCGTACCTGTCGGCCACTTCCCGTACCATTCTCAGGTTCTCAATTGAAACGGGTTGCCCGCCCGATGAGTTACAGGTTATCGTGATGATGATAAAGGGGATCCGGTCATGGTGCTCGGCTAATACTTTTTCAAGCTTTTGGATATCCACATTACCTTTAAAGGGATGGATAATAGTTGTGTCGTAAGCTTCATCGATGGTGCAGTCAACAGCAACGGCCTTCCTGAATTCTATATGGCCTTTAGTGGTGTCGAAATGCGCATTACCCGGAATGATATCACCCTCTTTGATAAGGACTGAGAACAAGACGTTTTCGGCGGCTCTGCCCTGATGGGTTGGCAGAAAATATTCAAAGCCACATATATCCGAAATGGCTTCTTTCATTTTGAAATAAGAGGAAGCTCCTGCATAACTCTCATCACCCAGCATCAACGCTGACCACTGTTTATCGCTCATAGCACCGGTTCCGGAATCGGTCAGCAAATCGATAAAGACCTGATCGCTCCTCAACCTGAAGAGATTGTACTGGGCTTCCCTGATCCATGTTTCCCGTTCAGTGCGAGTACTTTTCCTGATGGATTCGACCATCTTGATTTTGTAGGATTCAGAAAAAGGTAGTTCCATGTATGATTGGTTTTAAACCAGCAAAGGTAGGATTTTTTTTTAAACAACTTTTTTTCGGAGTACTTGTCTGTCTGGTAAAATTCATGTAGGTTTGCCAGTTGATAATCAATTGTTAATAGGATAACAATACAACAAAAAGGAGGAATTTCTATTATGAGCACAACAAAAGGAATGAGCGGAGCGGGTTGTCTGACAAAGCTTACTGATCTTAATGGTCTGGCTGTGAAATCCGGCAAAAAAAGACTGGCAGTGGCTGTGGCGCACGATGAACACTGTCTGGAGGCGATCTGTGCAGTTGACAAAATGGGCCTGGTGGAAGCAATTCTGGTAGGCAATGAATTAAAAATCAAGGATATTGCTGCAAAGTTTAAGCTCGATATTGAGGGCATGAGAATCATTCACGAAGAGGTGGATGCCACTTCGGTTAAAATTGCGGTTAAGATGGTGAGGAATAAGGAGGCTGACATTCTCATGAAGGGGAATGTACCAACGGCAACGTTCCTCCGGGGTGTTCTGGATAAGGAAAACGGTTTACGCAAAGGTGATGTGCTATCTCATTTTGCACTTTTTGAACTCCCGACGTATCACAAACTGATCGGGTTGACTGATGCCGCCATGATTCCCGCTCCCGATTTTAAGACCAAGGTTGCGCTGACTAACAACGCGGTTGAATTCATGAACCGACTCGGTTATACAAAACCTAAGGTGGCAGTCCTCGCGGCAGTGGAGATGGTAAACGAAGCCATGCCGGCAACTTTGGAGGCCGCCTTGCTTTCGAAAATGAGTCAGCGCGGTCAAATAAAAAATTGTATTATCGATGGCCCTCTTGCCTATGATAATGCCGTGAGCACAGCCAGCGCAAAACACAAAGGAATTGTAAGCGATGTGGCCGGCGATGCCGATCTGCTTATTGTTCCTGATATTGAAGCCGGTAATATCCTTTACAAGGCCTACGGTTTTTCTGCCAACGCAAAACTGGCAGCAGTGGTTCTGGGTGCCGCGGCTCCGATTGTTCTGACCTCCAGGTCTGATACTGAAGAGTCGAAGCAGGCCAGTATCATTATGGCAGCAGCGATATAAGGCACAGTTGCCGGGATTTACGGTTTTATCACCATAAATCCCGGTTAACCCTAATGTTCCTCTAATGCCCTGATTTTGATGTCAAAGGACCTGTTTATTACTAAATCACTCACGGAACTCCAGCAGGAGGCACATGAAAACAAGGCAGGCCTGAAAAAAACACTTACAGGGCTTAACCTTACCACTCTTGGAATCGGTGCGATCATCGGAGCCGGAATCTTCGTGTTGACCGGACAAGCTGCCGCGCAGTATGCCGGACCAGCCATTGTGATCTCTTTTATCATCTCCGGGATCGCCTGTGCCTTTGCAGGTTTGTGCTATGCCGAATTTGCTTCTATGATCCCCATCAGTGGAAGTGCGTACACTTACTCCTATGCTACCCTGGGTGAATTCCTGGCATGGATTATTGGATGGGACCTGATTCTTGAATACCTTTTTGCGGCATCCACCGTTTCAGTCGGCTGGTCGGGATATGTGGTAAGTTTCCTGAAGGATTTCGGAATTAATATTCCTACTGCACTAACAGCCGCTTCGGGAACCGTGCTTGTTGAAATTCCGAAACTGGGATGGCAGCAATTAACTGATACTCTGGCTTCCTCATTGGTAAAACAGGGTATCAATGTCGATTTGTTACCACATGTTACTGCCATCGTGAATCTTCCTGCGATGTTTGTTATTGGTTTGCTGACGCTCCTGTTGATTGTCGGCATCCGCGAATCAGCAAACTTCAACAACATCATGGTCATCGTTAAAGTATCGGTTATCATCCTGTTTATCGCCATTGGGTTTGCCTTTGTTTTGTCGGATAACTGGGATCCATTTATCCCTAAGAATACAGGCGAATGGGGACATTTTGGATGGAGCGGAATACTTCGGGGAGCAGGCGTAATATTTTTTGCCTATATTGGATTTGATGCAGTTTCAACGGCTGCTCAGGAGGCCAAGAATCCGCAACGTGATATGCCTATCGGTATCCTCGGCTCCCTGAGTGTTTCAACCATCCTGTATATCCTGGTGGCGATCGTGTTGACAGGGATTGTTAGCTATACCACCCTGAATGTCGCCGACCCCGTTGCTGTCGGAGTCGATGCCATGGGCAAGAGTATGTTCTGGCTTCGTCCAATCGTGAAAATTGCCGCCATCGCAGGATTAAGTTCTGTGATTCTGGTCATGCTCATGGGACAACCCCGGATTTTCTATTCTATGTCGAACGACGGATTGTTGCCTCCTGTGTTTTCGAAAGTACATCCCAAATTTAAAACCCCTTATGTGAGCACCCTGCTCACCGGAGGTGTTGCCATCATTCTGGCTGGTATCCTTCCCATCAGCATCCTTGGTGAACTTGTTTCCATCGGGACCCTGCTTGCATTTGCTATAGTTTGTGTCAGTATTGCCGTCTTGAGAAAAACCAGGCCTGATATTCAACGTCCTTTCCGGACCCCGTTTGTCCCCTGGGTCCCGATCATGGGTGCCCTGATTTGCCTGATCCAGATGGCCGCACTTCCTTTTGATACCTGGATGCGGTTGTTGATCTGGATGGCAGTCGGATTTTTAATCTATTTCACCTATAGTATTCGTCACAGCAAACAGCGGAAAAACAGATCACGAGAACTTTAGTCCCTGACAAATTATGGAAAAAATCAGAATCTTAGCCATTAATCCAGGCTCTACCTCAACAAAAATTGCCGTATATCAAAATACGGAACCCGTATTTTTAAAGAATATCAAACACACTACCGAAGAACTTGCCCCCTTCGCAAAGATCACGGATCAGTTTGAATTCAGAAAGGAAATCATCCTTCAGCAGTTGAAAGAAGCGGATATCCATATCGAAAGTCTGAACGTGGTTGTGGGCAGGGGCGGACTGGTTAAACCCATACCTTCCGGGGTTTATGAAGTAAACGATGCGATGATTGCTGACCTCCGTAACAGTCCGGTCGTAGAACATGCAAGCAGCCTGGGCGGTCTGATTGCTCACAACCTGGTTCAATCGCTGCAAGGCGTTAAAGCTTTCATCGCCGATCCTGTGGTGGTTGATGAGTTAGGCGACCTGGCCCGGATTTCAGGTCACCCGCTGTTTCAGAGGATTTCGATTTTTCATGCCTTAAACCAGAAAGCAGTTGCCCGCGAATATGCCAAATCCATCGGGGCAAAATATGAAGAATTAAACCTGATCGTAGTCCATTTGGGAGGCGGGATCTCTGTCGGCGCCCACCTGAAAGGCAATGTGGTTGATGTAAACCAGGCTTTAAGTGGCGAAGGACCCTTCAGCCCTGAACGAAGCGGAACCTTACCGGTTGATCAACTGGTCAAAATCTGCTTTAGCGGTCAGTATTCCCAGAAACAGGTGCTACGAATGATCACCGGGGAGGGCGGACTGGTAGCTTATTTGGGTACCAACAATGCTTACGAAGTAGAGAAAATGGTTGAATCGGGCAATGAACAAGCAAAACTGATTTATCAGGCGATGGCTTACCAGGTTGCAAAATGTGTAGGGGAGATGTTCGTGGTACTCCGTTGTGAAGTTGATGCCATCCTGATCACAGGAGGAATTGCGTTCGATAAAACCTTCGTAAGTTGGATTCAGGAAAGAATTCACAAAATAGCCCCCGTTCATGTTTTTCCTGGCGAAGATGAAATGCGTGCCCTTGCAATCAACGCCCTGATGGTACTCAAGGGTGAACTTTCAGTAAAAGTTTATTCCTGACCCGATTCACGGGATTTCAACCGATCGCCTGGATCATGGCTTTGACAATGTTTTCTGTGCCTTCAGCTATCTGAGTGATGGTGGAATCGAGCATATAACACGGAGTGGTATAAAAATTACGGTTCTTATCCACCACCACTGCTCCATGACTGGTCAAAACGAATTTGTTCCCCATTCGCTCAATGAACCCTGCTGATGCAGGATCTTTCCCGGTCGTAAAGAGGCTCCCTGTGAATAATTTTGCCAGAATAACCGGCGCAATACACATAGCACCGACGGGCTTTCCGGCATCCGCCATGCTCTTTATGGCTTTTTCCACACCAGGATCAACCATGCATGAATCTCCAACAATGGCCCAGTTACAGAGATTTTTTGCACAGCCAAAACCACCGGGCAAGATCAAGGCATCAAAGTTGGATGCTATGAAGGTTTGTAGCGGTTTTATGGCTCCCCTGCTGATGCGTGCTGATTCAACAAGTACATTTCTTGTTTCGGGCATCTCTTTCCCGGTCAGGTGGTTGATCACATGATATTGAGAAATATCGGGGGCAAAACACTGATAGGAAGCCCCGTTTTTTTCGATTGCCAGCAGCGTCAGTACCGATTCGTGGATCTCGGCTCCGTCGTAAACGCCACAGCCTGCAAGAATTACGGCAAATTTCTTCATGATTCTTTTTTTGGCAAAATAACTCGAAATATCCCATATTTCAAATTTTTTGACGTGAATCATTTTCCGCACAATCAGGTTAATGGCTCCTGAGGCATGATTATTCAGGCATTTGTAAATGGTTGTGGTTGAAGTTTTCGAAGGTGAAGATATTGATTACCTTTGCACGGTCATTTTTCTAAAAGAACTAAGCCGATGAAAAAAATACAGATGGTTGACTTGAGGAGTCAGTACCTAAACATCAAAACGGAGATTGACAATCAGATTCAGGATGTCATCGACTCCTGTGCATTCATTAATGGACCTGCTGTTCAGCTTTTTCAGAAAAATCTGGAACAATATCTTGGAGTAAGGCATGTCATTCCCTGTGCCAACGGTACCGATGCACTTCAGGTCTCCATGATGGCATTAGGATTACAACCGGGGGATGAGGTCATCACAGCCTCCTTTACATTCATTGCAACGGCCGAAGTCATCGCCTTGCTTAGGCTTACTCCGGTTCTCGTGGATGTGGATCCCGACACATTCAATATCGATCCCAAGGCTATAGAACGGGCCATAACGCCGAAAACTAAAGCGATTGTTCCGGTTCATCTCTTCGGCCAGGCCGCTCCCATGGAGGAGATTATGGAAATCGCCCGCAAATACAACTTATTTGTTATCGAGGATAACTGTCAGGCTATCGGAGCAGAATACATTTTTAAGGATGGCACTCGCAAAAAAACAGGAACCATCGGGCATATCGGTTGCACCTCATTCTTTCCCTCCAAAAACCTGGGCTGCTATGGTGACGGCGGCGCAATTTTCACTAACGATGAAGAGCTTGCCAGACAAATGCGGGTGGTCGTCAACCACGGCATGACGGTCAGATATTACCATGACTTTATCGGTGTTAATTCACGCCTCGATAGTATTCAGGCCACAATCCTGAATGTCAAACTCAAACACCTGGATGAATATGCCGCCCGACGTACACAGGCTGCCAATTTCTATGACCATGCCTTTCAGAGACATCCGAAACTAAAGATACCTGCACGCAATTCCAGGTCAACTCATGTTTTTCACCAATATACACTGGTAACCAATCATGTTGACCGGAAAGCGCTCATCGATTTTCTTTCGTCAAAGGGGATCCCAGCTATGATCTACTACCCTGTTCCGCTGCATATGCAAAAAGCCTATCTGGATTCCCGGTATAAACCGGGTGATTTTCCGGTCACAGAGCGGCTTTGCCAACAGGTTGTCTCACTGCCGATGCATACGGAACTGGATGATGAACAACTGAAATTTATAACCCTAAGTGTTCTGGAATTTTTAAAAGATTAGAATGGATACGGAATATTTTGCCCATGAAACTGCAGTCATTGACCCGGGTTGCAAAATCGGCAAGGGTACTAAAATCTGGCATTTCACCCATGTAATGAAAGATTGTGAGATTGGCGAAAACTGTAATATTGGTCAAAACGTTGTGGTATCGCCGGGAGTCGTACTGGGCCGAAACGTCAAAGTTCAAAATAACGTATCGATTTATACCGGCGTGATCTGTGAAGATGATGTCTTTCTTGGACCCTCCATGGTCTTTACCAATGTAATCAATCCCCGGAGTCACATCCTTCGTCGCGACCAGTATCAGAAAACAATGGTCCGGCGAGGCGCCACCATTGGCGCCAATGCTACCATTGTCTGCGGTAACGAAATCGGCGCCTTTGCCTTTATCGGCGCCGGAAGTGTCGTAACGAAAAGTGTTGCCCCCTATGCCCTCGTAGTTGGCAATCCAGGACGGCAGGTGGGCTGGATGAGCGAGTACGGACACCGTTTGCATTTTAATCAGGACGGGATAGCCGTGTGCCCTGAAAGTAATATCAGGTACCGCCTCTCAAAAGAGGGTCAGGTATCGAAACTTGATGACTAAAACATAATGGGATGAACAAACCTCTGAACTTTGCATTGATCGGAGCGGCAGGCTACATAGCCCCGCGTCACATGAAAGCAATACGGGAAACAGGGAACAATTTGGTTTGTGCTCTGGATCCTTATGATGGAGTTGGCATCATGGACAGTTATTTTCCCAATTGTGCTTTTTTTATCGAGCCGGAACGCTTTGACCGGCACCTCGACAAACTTCGCAGGATGTCCACCAATAAAACGCGACTTGATGGTGTAAAGGTCGATTATGTCAGTATCTGTTCGCCTAATTATATGCATGATTCACATATTCGGCTGGCCTTAAGGAATAATGCTCATGCCATTTGTGAAAAACCCATTGTTTTGAATCCCTGGAATCTGGATGCACTGAGGGAAATAGAAAAAGAATCAGGCAAAAAGGTATTTACCATTCTTCAACTTCGACTTCATCCTTCTATCAAAAAGCTCTTCGAAGAGGTGAGAAAAGGCCCGGGTGATAAGATGTACCATCTTGATCTGACCTATATTACCTCAAGAGGAAACTGGTACTACCGTTCCTGGAAAGGAGATATCTCCAAGTCGGGCGGAATTGCCACCAATATTGGCGTTCATTTCTTTGATATGTTGACCTGGATATTTGGTCCTGCCCGCGAAAATGTGGTGCATGTGATGAAAGAAAACAAAGCGGCCGGCCTCCTGAGCTTGGAACAAGCCACTATTCGTTGGTTTCTCAGTATCGACTACAATGATATCCCCGACGATATCAGGAGCACGGGAAAAAGAACCTATCGCTCCCTCACTATGGGTGATCAACAAATCGAATTCAGTGATGGTTTTACAGATCTTCATACCGAATCGTACCGGAACATTATCGACGGTCACGGATTCGGAATAAACGACGCCCGGCAAAGTATCAATATCGTATATAAAATTAGAAATCAGGAGCCAGTGGGCCTTCAAGGCGATTATCATCCCATTTTAAAGAAAGTAACCCTTTAACTGAACAATCAAATCCCTGCAAATGAAATACCCATCAGCATAACGTTTCTACAAACTATGAATGTTTAATTATGGGTATTCCATGTGACCTTCGGAATCGAAAAATATTAAAACATGAAAATATTAGTGACCGGCGGCACCGGATACATTGGATCCCACACTACAGTTGAACTGCAGGAGAGGGGATATGAGGTGATCATTGTCGATGACCTTTCCAATTCCACCATTGAGGTGATTGACCAGATCAGCCGTATCACCGGAAAGAGGCCTTTATTTGAAAAATTTGACCTGACCGACTCAGAGAAAACCACGGAATTCTTTAAAATCCACCATGATATTCAGGCTATCATCCATTTTGCCGCTTTTAAGGCGGTTGGCGAATCGGTTGAAAAACCCCTGATGTATTATCGCAACAACCTTCTTTCGTTGATCAATATTTTACAGGGCATGGCGGATCATGATATCCTCGATATTGTATTTTCCTCATCCTGCACCGTTTACGGGCAGCCTGCCCAGCTTCCGGCAAGCGAAGATACGCCCATTCAGCAAGCGGTTTCCCCCTATGGTAATACCAAGCAGATTTCAGAAGAGATCATAGCAGATACCTGCAAGGTAACCAATATCCATTCGATCCTGTTACGTTATTTCAACCCCATAGGGGCTCATGAGTCGGCTCTCATCGGTGAGCTTCCTATTGGAGTACCCAATTGCCTGATGCCGTATATAACTCAGACCGCTATTGGAATCCGGCCATTCCTGAGGGTTTGGGGAAATGATTATAACACGCCCGACGGAACAGCAATTCGTGATTACATTCATGTTGTTGACCTGGCTAAAGCGCATGTCATCGCAGTCGAACGTCTGGTCGGGAACCGCACCCGAAAGAATGTGGAAGTGTTCAATCTGGGTACCGGTAATGGGTTTTCTGTGATGGAGGTGATTCAATCTTTTGAGCGATCTACCGGAATTAAACTGAAATATGAGATCAAAGAGCGGCGGCCGGGTGATGTAGAACAGGTGTGGGCCGATACCCGTTTTGCGAACCGTGAACTTGGATGGAAAGCCGAAAAAACACTTGACGAAATGACCCTTTCGGCCTGGCGTTGGGAACAGGCGCTGGCACAAAAGAAGAAATAGGCGCATTATTCAAAGCCAAAAATTGAAGTTGCTCATTGAACTCAGTCCGTACTATTGCCAGTGAATAATAGACCAGGTGGATTTAATAAACCATTGATTAATAAAAAATTTAGGCATGAAAACGATTCTGATCACCGGAGGCGCCGGCTTCATCGGATCCCACCTCGTTCGCAGGTTTGTGAAAAAATATCCCGATTATAAAATTGTGAATCTCGACAGTCTGACCTATGCCGGGAACCTGGCCAATCTGAGGGATGTTGAAAACGAACCCAACTACGAATTCGTGAAGGCCGATATTACCGCAGGCGAATTGTTGAAAAACCTGTTTAACAAGTATCGTTTCGACGGAGTAATTCACCTGGCTGCTGAATCGCACGTTGACCGGAGTATTGCCAGTCCCATGGAATTCATCTATACAAATATCATCGGAACCGTAAACCTGCTGAACGCTGCCCGACATATTTGGGAAGATGCTTCCGATAAACGTTTTTATCACGTCTCAACGGATGAGGTTTATGGCTCTTTGGGTTCTGAAGGATTGTTCATCGAAAGCACACCCTATGACCCGAGAAGTCCCTATTCGGCCTCGAAAGCCAGTTCGGATCACCTGGTACGCGCTTACCACCATACCTATAAACTGCCTGTTGTCATCTCGAACTGTTCCAACAATTACGGACCCTTCCAGTTTCCTGAAAAACTCATCCCGCTTTCCATACACAATATCAAGAACAACAAGCTGGTCCCTGTTTATGGTAAAGGTGAAAACATCCGTGACTGGTTATATGTCGAGGATCATGCTGCCGCTATCGATTTGATCTTCCACCAGGGAAAAACAGGAGAGACTTACAATATAGGGGGGCATAATGAATGGAAAAACATCGATCTGATCAGATTGCTGTGTGAAATTATGGACTGCAAACTTCACCGGGAGGTTGGAACCTCTGCGAATCTGATTACGTTTGTAAAAGACAGGGCTGGCCACGACCTTCGATATGCAATCGACTCCGGAAAAATCCAAAAAGAACTTGGATGGAAACCCGGACTGCAGTTCAGGGAGGGGCTGGAAAAGACTGTTGACTGGTACTTGTCAAACGAGGAATGGATGAAGAATGTTACCTCGGGCGATTACCAGAAATACTATGAAAACCAGTATGTAAAAAGGTAGGTTTTCAGGCTCCGCTAACGGTGATATCCTTGCCGATCTTCAGGATCAAACCCTGGAGGACTGTTCCGGGACCAACCTCAACAAAATGACGGGCTCCGTCAACGATCATCCGCTGCGTACTTTGCGTCCATAGAACGGGGGAAGTTAACTGTGCCACAAGGTTCTTTTTGATGGATTCCGGTTCTGTAACAGGAAACCCGGTGGCGTTCTGATAAATTGGACAAACCGGTTTGTTGACGGGTGTGGAGTTAATTGCTTCAGCAAGTTCAAGCCGTGCAGGTTCCATTAGGGGTGAATGGAATGCTCCTCCCACTTTTAATGGTAATGCACGTCGGGCTCCAGCGGCTTTCAGTTTTTCACAGGCTATTTCAATTCCCCTGATACTGCCGGAAATCACGAGTTGCCCGGGACTGTTATAATTGGCAGGTACCACGATCTCGTCAATGGATCTACATATTTCTTCCACTTTTGCGTCATCAAGCCCAAGAATGGCCGCCATGCCTGAAGGTTCTTTTTCACAGGCACTTTGCATTGCTCGTGCCCGGGCTGCCACAAGCCGTAAACCGTCGTCAAATGACATTGACCCGGAGGCGACAAGAGCGCTGAATTCGCCTAACGAATGGCCTGCCACCATATCGGGTTTAAATCCATCACCAAGCGTCATGGCCAGGATGACAGAGTGTAGAAAAATAGCAGGTTGTGTTACCCTGGTCTGCCGCAGATCTTCGTCGGTTCCGTTAAACATCAAATCAGTAATTCTGAAACCAAGCAGATCGTTGGCCTTTTCAAACAGTTCGCGGGCAACCGGTGAACTTTCATACAATTCCTTTCCCATACCGACAAACTGAGCGCCCTGCCCCGGAAACACATATGCTACCATAAATTCTCTACGATTTAATGAACACTCCTCGATAATCCAATTATCAGCCTTCTTATTTTGGTTGATTTTCCTTTACCCGTACGACAGTTTTCATTTATTTTCTATCGCCCAGAAACCGTAACAGGAAAATGAAAAGGTTGATAAAGTCAAGATAAAGAGTTAAAGCCCCTAAAATACTCAATTTTTGTGCATTTGCCTCTCCATATTCGCCTGCTCCGCTTCCGATATTCTTGAGCCGCTGAACATCGTAAGCAGTAAGTCCGGTAAAAACAAGAACCCCGATAATGCTGATTACATAGTCCATGGTTTCACTTTTCATAAAGATATTGATCAGCATAGCCACAATGATTCCGATGAGTCCCATCATCATTATTGAACCAAACCGGGTCAGGTCCGTCTTGGTTGTATAGCCAGTAAATGCCATGATACCGAACATCACCGCTGCAACGGCAAAGGTTTTAAAAACAGATGCCTGGGTATAAACCAACAAAATAAAACTCAGACTCATCCCCATCAGAACGGAGAAGGAGAGGAAAAGAAGTGTCAAAATGGCAGGTGATAACCGTTGAAATCCAAACGACATCAGCAGTACAAATCCGATGGGAGCAAGGGTCACAATCCAGCCTAAACCGGTCATTCCTCCGGTTTCGAAATTAAACAGACTCCGGATCAGATTCATATCCGAAGAAAAAAAGTAAGCAGTAACAGCAGTGACAACCATAGCCAGCGACATCCATCCGAACACCCGCGACATAAACGTTTTAGCAATAATGCCGGTCTGGGTAGCGCCCTGCATGGTAAAATATCCTTTGTTATTATCCTGTTCAAACATAATTTGTTCTCCTTATTTTTTAGGTATTAATTAACGATTAGAAAATTATTCGTTTTCCATTTTCCATTTTCCATTGTCAATTGTCAATTGTCAACTGTCCATTGATTTAGTGCAGCCTGGTACCAATGAGATGCAGAAATTCCGCCCGTGTTTTATCCCGTTCAAAGGCTCCCACAAAATCAGATGTTGTAGTGACAGAGTTTTGTTTTTGAACGCCTCTCATGGCCATACACAAATGTTGTGCCTCGATAACGACTGCCACACCTAACGGTTTCAGGGTGTCATTGATGGCATCTTTAATCTGCATGGTCAGCCTCTCCTGAACCTGCAGCCGACGGGCATAAATTTCCACCACCCTGGCGATCTTGCTCAGCCCGGTAATGTACTTATCGGGGATATAGGCTACATGGGCTTTCCCGATAAATGGAACGAGGTGATGTTCACAAAGGGAATAGATTTCGATGTCCTTGACGATTACCATCTCGCGGTAATCCTCCCTGAATTTTGCAGAGCTGAGTACTTGACGGGGATCCGATTGATATCCCTGTGTAAAATATTGCATGGCCCTGGCAACCCGGAGCGGGGTCTTCAGCAACCCTTCACGGTCAGGATTTTCGCCGATCAATCGTAAAATTTCGCGGTAATGTATCGCTAATTCGTCCGTTGCTGCAGTATTATACTCTTCCAGTTTTTCGTAATTCTTCTTCTTTTCAGGCATAATATGCTTTTTTTGGTCAGGTACCAAAATACTCAACTATATTGTTTTCCGATTGCTCCAGACGGATGCAATGGAGTATTCCTCCTAATTTCTTAATTTCATCAGCCAGTTCATTCCATATCCCGATAGCCACATTTTCACTGGTAGGGACCTTTCCTTTCAAAAAATCCACTTCAAGATTAAGATTCTTGTGGTCGATTCGCATGAGAACCTTCTCCTCGATCAATTTACTGACTTCCCGGAGATGAATGACCAGCCCGGTTTCCGGATCGACGGCGCCTTTAATGGTCACATACAGGATGTAATTATGGCCGTGCCAGTTGGGATTGGAGCATTTCCCAAAGATCTGATAGTTTTCCTCATCCGACAGTCCGGGTAAGAACAACTTATGTGCAGCGCTGAAATGCTCCCTGCGGATGATATGGACTAATTCAGTCATTTTACCGTTACAAAGGTATCACTTTTTTTCTTTTTGAACAGGTTGAAGCGGGTTCCCGCCCAGATCCTTACCTGCGAGACATCATAATCGAAAAGGGTGTTGCTGAGGTGATCGGGGATCTGGTTAAAACCGGTTTGAACCGAACCGCCGATGAACCATTTATCGGAATTGTAACCTGCTGCAATCCTTCCGCCTAATTTAAACGAAAATTCAAAATCGTTCCAGGTTTTGGTTGCATTTTTAAAGTTATAAAACTGTGCCGCCACCCCGGGGAAAATGGTGCACGAGATGTAGAAATTTTTCAGGAATATCCAGGTATAGTTGTATCCGGGCGACAGCCCGATAGTGTAAAACTCACCTTGTGTGATCATCTTAGAAGCAGGAATATTGTACTGCTGGATCAGATCTCCGGGAATAATACCCTGATCGGATGTGATTTGATAGTACAAAAAGAAGGGCCGGACCAAAAGGCTTCCGGCGCTTTTTTTCTGCCGCTCGGTTTGAATGAAAGCAGCACGGATGGAGAACCGTTCAGGATTGTAGATCCAATAGCCTGATAATCCGATTGAAAAGGTTGACATATCAGGCAACAGATAGTAAGTTCCGTCATTTTTTTTCGGAGCCTGGATAAAGAATCCGGTGTATTTTTGAAAGAAGGCTTCTCCCGCTATCCTCCTGCCAAATGCATTAATCCGCAGATCAATAGAAGAGGTCGATCCGTAGATTTCTTTATTTAGGAATGAGAAAAAGTTTTCCAGCGACAAAGCCAGTCCAAACCACTTGTAAAAGCCGGCGATCCCGATCCGGAGGTTCACATTGGGCCGGTAAACGATTTTTTCGATGTTGCCGGGATTACTTAAAATATCGGCATCCTGAAAAAGAATAAAGCATCTTGCTGTCAGAAGGTGTGTATAATCAGAAATATAGGAACTGTCGGGCCGAATACTTTTTTTCAGATGCATCGTGGTATCGGTCTGAGTTCGGCCGGGAAAATTAAATACAAGTAGAAACAGGATAAAAGCAGGGATCAATCCATTTCGGTTACACATGCGAAAGTCATTCGTGTGTGGAGGGTCCTTTCAAATTCCTGGTAATACGGACGATAAAAACCACCTCAAATACCGTGAAAAGAAGGTATAGTAAAAAGAAGGCAATCATAAACGGGATCGCGTCGGACCGGTTCAGAAAGATATATCCGACCATTACTGTTATAAAAAGTACCAGCTTAACCAGGGTACTCAGGAGAAAAGTATTGACGAATTTGATGAGTCTTCCGGTCAGGGAATGCACAAGAACCATAAAGGAGATCATGGTGGTTGCCATGAAGAATATCAACAGGAACGGAAGTACGGGTGAAAAGTATTCCCGCGGAATAAAAAGGCGCGTGAAAAGCATTACCATTCCGATTATGGCTGAAAAATAGAGTAAGCGTCTCAAAAACTCGATATTCAGTGATTTCATGATGGTTACTTTTTCAATAAATCTTTGAGGACGTAATAGATAGAAACTATTACTCCGGCGACGGTAAGGATGATCGTAAATACCGGCCGGGTATGAAGATATTGATCAAGTTTCAACCCGCCGAAAACGCTGAGAAGAATAATGACCAGCATCTGAAATGCCATGCCGGAATACCGGGCATAACTGTTAAGGTTTTTCTTTGGGTCGGTTGTCATGGATCGGGGTTCCTACCGTAGCATCTTTCGGGGAGGGCTGCTCCATGGCACATGTTCCCGAAAACCTTGCTCCGGGCTCAATAGCAAGTTTTCCCGTGATGATATCCCCGCTGAACCGGGCGGTTTCCTTTAAGGTGAGTAATTCTGAAACTTTTACATTTGCCTTTACTTCACCCGAGAAATCAGCATTCTGACACTGGATCTCGCCGTCAATTTTCCCGGTCGGCCCTACCACAATTTTACCTTTGCATTGAATGGTACCACTCAGGGTACCATCGATTCTGAAATCACCGTTGACCTGGATTTCGCCCTTGACCAGGGCCCCTGGCCCCAATATATTGATGGAAGGCATTTCCGGTTCTCTGTTTTTTGACATGTCCATCTATTTTATAATAGGGTAATTCTTTTCGAAAAAGCGAAGATACTGTGGAATATCTTTGTTTTTATACAAAACAGGGTAATTTTCGACCGAAATCACGAAATCGTAATAAGTTCCGGCATTCTCCAGGCGGGTAAAAATATACTTACTGTCGCGGATTCCGGTCAGGTAAACCATCGCTTTATCGCTGTTATCAAAGTTATTGATGGTGATCATCTGCCTTCGGTCATCCAGCATAATACTGTTTATCATCAATTGATCCAGGTCGTGAAACTTGGTATTGTAATCGGAAATTTTGATTTTAAGTGCATCCACATCAACCAGATCACCATCTACTATAATTACATAGAAATGAAGGGCGTTGGGATCGAACTTGTACAATTTTGACGAGTTGTCAACTACTGCCGATGAATCAGGTGACTGATTTGCGCCCGATGAACCTGAATGTGAACCCAGGAAAGTCAGCACATTCTCGGCAAGTGGTTTTACCTTGCTGCGGGGATAATCTTTGATGACATTGTTCATAGCGACAATCATCGAATCTACCACATCAATCTTTCCGAGAGCGAGCGCCCGCAGATAATCGAATTTGGGCATAAATGCCGTGTCGGTCGAAAACTTCGCATGTGCAATATCAGTATTGTTGATAACCATATAATACTGCTGGTTCTGAAATGCCTTATAGGTGTCGTCGTATAATACGGAAGCCTCTGATTTTCTGGCATTTATTTCCTTGTAGAAGTTAGGATTAATCAACAATTTGGCATAATCGCTTTCAGGATAATAGGTGATGATCAGATTTTTATACTGGTCGCTTTTTGGTTGGTTTTGCAAGTGCTGGTAAAGAATGCACAGTTCATAGAGCGTTTGAACACGGTATTTGTTATCAGGATACCGTTCAAGAAGCTGTTCGAAGGTTTCTGTTGAATTACCGTAATCGCCTAAACCTTCGACATAGATAAATCCTGCTTTATAGAAGGCGTCAATAATCTGATCGTCGGAGGCTTTTATTTTCTCTTTGGTCAATGGAATGTCTTTGAGGTAATAAGCACGATCTTTCGGGTCGGTCGATTTTGCCAATATTTTACCGGATATCTTGGAAGTATCGCCGGGTACTAAGCTTAGGGTATCGGGAGATCCGGGAGATTCGGGAGAGAAAACAGCCAGGGTCTTATCGGTCAAAAACCAATTGTCTTCGAATTTCCTGCGGCCCCATTTTCTGACGAAAGTCGAAAATCCGCTCGACAAGGTAGTAGGATTGTAAAAATACCACCTGCCCTCCTTCGAGCCCACCGACTGTGTCTCCTGTTGGTTGAGCTGGCCAAAGAAATTCCGGTTTTCCTGACGCTCCATCTCCTCCATTTTCTTTTTCATCTCTTCGGCAATGAGTTTCGAAATGATTTGATCAAAAACCTTATTCCGTTCACTTTCGGTCATATTGGCAAGTTTACGGAGACTGTCCTGGGTGCTGATGACCTGTAAATTTGAAACCAGATCGTTAAGGGTTGCGGTTCGTCGTGCAAGTTCTTTATAGTTTGGATAATCCTTTGGCAGGAACTGCATAGTACTGTCATAATAGGCTTGGGCCATCGGGTAGGTCTTTCTTCCGAAAAAGATATCAGCCAGTTCGAGGGAGGAAATCGATTTTTGATAGTTATTGGTACGGCTCACCGTAACAGATTTTTTATAGAAATCAATGGCCGTAGAAGTGTCGGCATCTTTCAGGGCAATATGGGCAAGCGCGTAGTAAATCTGATCCTGAAAATCCTTGTTTTTATCATCCTTTAACATCCGGGTCATTTTTTTAATGATAAAATCCCGGTCGCCGCTTTTGGCATCATAGCACTGGGCCAGATTTATTTTGGCATTGAATTCCATGTCGTACGTAGGAGCCTTTTTTATGACGTAGGTGTACATTCTCGATGCTTCTGCCAGATCTCCGTTTTGCTGATAAATCTGGCCAAGGATAAACCGGCATCTTGTACTCACCTCTCCCGATGACTTGAGTTCAAGAGCTCTGAGCAGGTATGGAATCGCGCTATTATAGTTTTTCTGTAATATGTACGACTGAGCATATTCCAGGTTGACATCCGTTTCATAAGAGTCGGGCGCCTCACCTTTGTTGATTTTGCTGAGCAGCATGTCGAGCATCGGTTCTGCCCGTGTAAAATCGCCCAACTGTACGTTCGATTTGGCCTGCCAAAGCATTGCTTCGTATTTGATCTCGTTATCGTTATAGGTTTTAATCACAAATTCGAAGGTTCTCCTGGCCATCGGATAATCCTGTTTGTAGAAGTAACTTTTCCCGATCAGAAGGTAGGCATCATCGATCCACTTTACATATTCCTTGCGGTTAAAGGTCATCGAATGTTTATTGATCGCTTTAGAGGCCTTTTTTATCGCGATGTCGGTATATTGCGAGAGTTTGGTTGCGCTGGTACGGTCTCCATAATTGAATACCGGTAAAATAAGAGCATAATTATCCTTAATGCTTGATTCGTAATCCTTCAACCCGGTACGGAGGTTATCCATTCCGTTCCAATAAACGTTATAATGGGAAGTGAGGTTATGATAAGTTCTGCGGACAAAGGTGTTTTTCTTGGTTGAACAACCGCCCGAAATCAATAATCCTGCGATAAGAAGAACCCCTGCAAGCCGGGAAAAAAACAGTTTCGCTTTCAAATTTACCTGGTACTTATAAACAGTTACTAACTATAATTTTACAAAAATATTTTAATTTTTTGAATTAGGCCCGGTCATTCCTTAGATTTATCCGAACGGATCATGTTTCGGTTACAACACGGGCCGGTTCCGAAATGATAAGCTCAGGGTCCCTGCAGCGAAATGAACCGCAATTTGTCAAGAAGCGTATAATTTTCCGATATTTGCAGCGTTTTCAGAATCAGTTGACAAGAAGATGAGAGCCGCGAAAACGGAGAAAAAAGTTAAGTGGACCCAGAAATGGCGGAACAAGTATCGGCTGGTCTTTATGACAGATGATACCCTGGAAGAACGCTTCACGTTCCGGCTGTCACGCATGAATGTTTTTATTGCCTTAGGGACCCTGGCCATTATCCTCATTTTTCTGACTTCGATCCTGATCGCTTTCACACCATTGCGTGAATACATTCCCGGATATACGAATGTCGGACTTACCAAAAGGCTATACCGGCTTCAAATCAGGACCGATTCGATCGAACGCGATCTGGTCAGGAAAGAACAATTTTTGAAAAGTATAAAGGATATTATAAATGGGAGGGATTTACCTGCCGAACAGCCCCTTGCCAAAGATACCATGCGCCGGTACCGGGATGTGAAGCTGAAACGGTCGCCTGAAGATTCGTTACTCCGACTGGAGGTGGAGAATCAGACCAAATACAGTCTTTACAAAATAGAAAACAAGGAAGGCTCTACACTTAAAAAACCGAATATCGGGGGAATGGTCTTTTTCACACCGGTTAAAGGTATCGTTACCAATAAATTCGATCCTGCCCGCAGACATTTTGGAATCGATATCGTCTCGAAGCAAAATGAAGCAGTTAAAGCGGTTCTTGATGGCACGGTACTTTTAGCAGTCTGGACTGTTGAGACCGGTTATGTGATCATGGTATCCCATCCGGGGAATGTGGTGTCGGTTTACAAGCATAATTCAGCGCTCCTGAAAAAATCAGGCGACTTGGTCAATGCCGGTGAACCCATCGCCATCATCGGGCAGACCGGAGAATTGGCCAATGGGCCACATTTGCATTTTGAGCTGTGGAACGATGGTAATCCGGTAAATCCGCAAGACTATATTAAATTTTAAACCGTTGGAAAATACCTTAGTATTCCAAACTATTGTGGATAGATAAGGATTTAAAGAATGACTTTTTAAATTGACACGAATAACTTTGAATAACAGGCTGTGAAAAAAAGTATTGCCATTTTAGGCTCAACTGGCAGCATCGGCGTCCAGGCTTTGGAAGTTGTGAGGAGTCATCCCCAGCTTTTTGAGGTCGAGGTTTTGACGGCTCAGAACAATTGTGAATTATTGATCCGGCAGGCAGCGGAGTTTCTACCGAATGCCGTAGTCATTGGAAATAAATCCTATTTTCCCAGAGTAAAAGATGCGCTTCAAGCGTTGCCTGTAAAAGTTTATACCGGTGAAGAGGCTATTTCTCAGGTAGTCGAAATGGAATCAATCGATCTGGTATTGTGTGCGTTAGTTGGATACTCGGGCCTGAGTCCGGTTTTGAATGCCATCAAGGCGGGGAAAAATATTGCACTTGCCAATAAGGAGAGCCTGGTTGTTGCCGGTGATCTGGTCATGGAAGCCGCACAGCGTAACCATGTCGCCATTATTCCGGTTGATTCGGAACATTCTGCCATTTTCCAGTGTCTTGCCGGCGAGCAGGAACGTTCGGTTGAAAGGATCATTCTTACCGCCTCAGGCGGACCCTTCCGGGGGATGAACAGGGCCGACTTGCAGCAGGTTACCCGCGAAGCAGCCTTGAACCATCCTAATTGGAAAATGGGTCATAAAATAACGATCGATTCCGCTTCACTCATGAACAAGGGACTTGAGGTCATCGAAGCCCGGTGGCTCTTTAGTATTCCGCCATCCAAGATTGATGTGGTCATCCACCCTCAGTCGATCATCCATTCCATGGTCCAGTTTATCGACGGATCGGTGAAAGCACAATTGGGACCACCCGATATGAAGTTACCAATTCTTTACGCATTCGGGTACCCGGTGCGGATATACTCTGATCAGCCCCGGTTTACTTTTGGTGCCGATACCACCCTGACCTTTGAACCCCCTGACACGGAGCTGTTCGGTAACCTCCGTTTGGCTTACCAGGCCCTGGAGCAGGGAGGAAATATGCCTTGTGTGTTAAATGCTGCCAATGAAGCAGCAGTTCATGCATTTTTAAAGGAAAGGATCTCGTTCTTAGCCATGACCCGGGTCATTGAATATTGTCTGGAGCGGGCCTATTTTATTCAGAAACCGACTTTTGAGGATTACAGCAAGACGCACGCTGTTACGCTTGAATCTGCCGATAATTTCATAACACAACTAACAAAAAATAATTAAACCATACCGCATGGAAATTCTGATAAAAATAATTCAGTTATTACTCAGCTTGTCGATCCTCGTGATCTTTCACGAATTTGGTCATTATATAGCCGCACGAATTTTCAAGACAAGAGTCGAGAAGTTCTACCTCTTTTTCGATCCCTGGTTTTCGTTGTTCAAGTTTAAAAAAGGTGAGACCGAGTATGGAGTTGGTTGGGTTCCCTTGGGAGGATACGTTAAAATATCGGGAATGATAGATGAATCGATGGACCGTGAGCAGATGAAACAACCACCCCAACCCTGGGAGTTCAGATCAAAACCGGCCTGGCAACGTCTGATCATCATGTTGGCCGGAGTCACAGTCAATGTTTTGTTAGCGGTTGCCATCTACATCGTAATGCTTACTGTTTGGGGCGAGCAATATCTGCCGACAACGGAAGTAAAATACGGGATCACGGTCGATTCGTTGGGTTATGAGATGGGTCTGCGAAACGGCGACCGTATTGTATCAATCGATCATAAAGCGGTGGATGATTTTGCTTCCATTCCCAAAACCATCATATTGGAAGAGGCTAAATCGATCCAGGTGGTTCGCGACGGTCTGCCGACCGATATCAAGATACCGGCAGGGTTTATCAGTAAAATGATCAAGCATACCTCACCTGATTTTATCTCGGTCAGATTTCCGTTCGAAGCGGGAAAATTTGCTCCCGGATCAGCAGCAGAGGCCGCCGGGATAAAAATCAATGACCGGATTATCGGATTAAATGATTCAATTCTGCTCTATTTTGACCAATTCAGGTCAGCCATCCAGACCTTTAAAAAGTCGCAGGTAAAAGTGATGGTTCTTAGAGGGCCTGATACCTTACAGATCGCTGTTCGGGTTCCCAACGAGGGTTTAATTGGTGTTTATCCCAAAAGCCCTGCTCAATTTTTGACTTTCAAAGAAAAGGACTATAACCTGATTTCAGCGATGCCAGCCGGTTTTGTGAAGACTTTCGACGGGGCATGGAATTATCTCAAATCCATTAAACTGTTATTCTCTCAGGAAAAAGCCTATGAGTCGGTCGGCGGATTTATCAGTATCGGGAATATTTTCCCCTCAACCTGGGACTGGCATGCATTCTGGTCACTCACGGCATTTCTTTCAATAATGCTTGCCATCCTCAATGTGCTGCCTATTCCGGCGCTTGACGGAGGGCACGTCATGTTTCTATTGTACGAGATCATCTTTCGTCGCAAACCCAGCGATAAATTCATGGAGTACGCACAAATCATAGGCATGGCGCTGCTTTTCGCGTTGCTAATCTTTGCAAACGGTCAGGATATTATGAAACTCTTCAGGTAGGGGACAATGGACAATGGACAATGGAAAATGGACAATGGATAATGGACAATGGAAAATGGAAAACGAAGTTATTCCTAATGCCCAATACCTGATTTTGACTTTTGACTTTTTTATTAGTTTGCTACCTTCTCTTTCAATGATTTAAATCCTTCGCCTAAGATCTCGGTTGCATCGATTACCGTCAAAAAAGCCTTAGGATCTATCTGATGGATATACTCTTCCAGTAACGCCAGCTCCCTTCTGCTAACCACCGTGAAAATGATCTTTCGCTCGGCCATGTTGAACATCCCTTTCCCCTCAATATAAGTACCGCCGCGGTTCAGGTTGTTGATGATCTTGTCACGGATCTCTTCATGCTTTTCGGAGATGATGAAGAGGCTTTTATCGTAGCTGACTCCCTCCAGCACTACGTCGATCACCTTACCGGTCACAAAGATGACAATCCAACTATAGAGAGGGATTTTCCAGTCCTGGAACACCAATAACCCGATCAGCACAATGGCCGAGTCAACATAGATCAGGAGCATACCCAGAGGCATTTTGGTATATTTAGCAATGATCATAGCCACGATATCGGTTCCACCCGAAGTGGCCTTTGATCTGAAGATTAGGCCCAGTCCCAACCCTGCCAAAACCCCTCCGAAAAGGGATGAGAGCAGCGCATCACCCTCAACCAGGGGTTCAAATCCCCAGATGTATGTAAGGGTATCGGTGAAGATGGCGGTAAGGGAAAAACCAAGAACGGTCTTAAAGCCGAACCGGGGCCCCAGAATCTTAACCCCAATGATGGTCAGGGGAATGTCGAAGCATAAGGCAACAAGACCGACCGGCGTGTTAAACATATAATGCAGGACGATGGAGATACCGTAAACGCCTCCAGGCACGATTTTGTAGGGGGTTATGAAGAAAACAAAGGCAGCCGCCAAAATGAAGGCGCCAAGGATGATCAGACTGTAGGAAATGAACCATTTACGTGTAAATGGTTTTTCTTTGAGCATGAAAAAAGCCATAATACAAATTTTTTAAGGATCGCTAAACCGAATGCAAAGATATTGGATTGTCACACAATGCAGGCTTCTAAAGTACGTTATCATTCAAACATTTTGAAGCCGTCATGGTTGTATTACAAAAAAAAACTGTACTTTTATCCCGTTTTTTTCATGAACCCGACAACCCATTGCCGACTCTGTTAAAATCTGCAAACGACATACTGTCCGGGAGGCATTTATTATATCTCCTTGTTTCAATCCTTTTCTCCGGGATCTCTGAAGGTTTCGCGCAGCAACCGACGTTGATCACCCACTATATGTTTACCAACATGGCCATTAATCCGGCCTGTGCAGGCGATGGCGGGGGCATAACTGTTACTGGACTGACCCGACAGCAATGGATGGGGTTCAAGGATCCTGACGGTACCAAAACATCTCCGCAAACTTACCTGCTCACTGCCGATGCGCCGATACGGGTATTGCATGGCGGAATAGGTGGAATGATTTGCCAGGATCAGCTTGGTTTTTACAAGACCATCTGCGTGAAACTCGGCTATGCTTATCGCATGGAAGCCGGCAACGGCGATCTCTCCTTTGGGTTGCAGGGGATTCTGCAGAATGGTACCTTTGATTTTTCGAAGTTTGACCTGGGACAGGGAGCCGGAAACATTTCCGAGGATCCTGCTTTAAGAGATATTAACGGTAAAACAACGGATATGTCGATTGATATGGGCGCCGGAATTTTTTACCGGGTGGCAGATAAATATTTTGTTGGCTTATCGGCAGAAAATTTACTTCAGTCAAAATCGAAAAAAATCGTTTATCAGGCAAGGCGAACATTTTATCTGACAGGTGGATACGAATGGATTATTCCAAATCATCCGGCCTTTGAGATATTGCCTTCAGCCATTTTCATGTACGATGGGGGTGCTTTTCAGTTTAATATAGATGCCTTGTTGATGTACAACAAGAAATTTTATGGCGGATTAGGGTACCGTTGGCAGGACGCTGTTTCCGTACTTGCTGGCTTGAATATCAAAGGGGTGAAGGTAGGGCTATCGTATGATATCTGTACTTCTTCCATGACTAAGTATAACAGTGGAGGACTTGAGGTTATGGTTAGTTACTGTTTCAAGATCGACACCGATAAATTCAGGAAAAGTTACCGAAATACCCGGTTCTTGTAAAAGAATTTGTATAAATTTGCCGTTTTTATTGAAAAAACACATTATTCATATAATATCTTTCGATACGAAGCGTTATTTTTCATCCATTAATCGGCCAAAAAAATGAAAAAGCTGCTCATTTATTCCGCCCTGCTCATTTTTCTGGGAAGCTGCGGCAACTCAGGAAGCGGTGAGCTTACGGGAGTAAAAAACCGTAAGCGATACTATACGCCGGACCCGTTTGGCATGGTTTACGTCCCCATGGGTTCTTACACCATGGGCGTAAGTGATGAAGATATGCCCTATGCTCAGTTAAACAATCCGAAAACAGTTACAGTTCAGGCGTTTTACATGGATCAGACGGAAATTACGAACAACGAATACCGTCAGTTTGTTTACTGGGTCAGGGATTCAATCGCCCGCCGGATTCTGGGTGAGATCAATCCCGAATTGTATTATATTACTGAAAACAAGAAAACCGGTGAGCAATTTGATCCACCGTTTCTTAACTGGGAAACCAAACTGGAATGGAATTCGGAGCAGCAAGATGTCAGAGATGCGTTATCGCAGATGTTTCTCCCTGAGAATGAGCGCTATTTCAGAAGAAAAGAGATTGACACCCGTAAATTGTATTTCGAATATTATTTTGTTGATCTGAAGGCAGCAGCCAGAAAAGACTTTACAGCACAAGCCGATCCCAAGGAAGCCGGGTTATCGAACAGACCGCAGGGATTGAAAGACCGTTCAGTCTATGTACGTAAAGAGGTTATTAATGTGTATCCTGACACCCTGTGCTGGATTCATGATTATACCTATTCTTACAATGATCCCAGCGCAGAGAAATATTTCTGGCATCCGGCCTATGACAATTACCCAGTGGTCGGAGTGAACTGGAAACAGGCCAATGCGTTCTGTATCTGGCGTACCCAGTTGAAAAACAGCTTTCTATATGGTAAGAAAGGAGAATCTTTTATCAGTGATTTCAGACTTCCGACAGAAGGTGAATGGGAATGGGCGGCAAGAGGTGGCTATGACGGAAATCCTTATCCCTGGGGAGGTCCCTACACCAGAAACGATAAAGGATGCTTCCTTGCCAACTTCAAACCAATGCGGGGTGACTATATTGCCGACGGAGGAGCCACAACGGTTATTGTAGCCCATTATCCTGCAAACGATTACGGACTGTACGACATGGCCGGGAACGTTTCCGAATGGACTGTCACTGCATTTCATCCCAGCTCCTATAATTTTTCATGGGACCTGAATCCCGACTATAAGTACAATGCGAAAGACACAGATCCTCCTGCTTTAAAACGGAAAGTAACACGTGGCGGCTCCTGGAAGGATGTAGCCTATTTCCTCCGTGTTTCGACCCGTTCGTATGAATATCAGGATACTTCCAAATGTTACATCGGGTTCCGTTGTGTCCAGAACTACTTGGGACGGCAGCGGGATGATAATCCCTCAAGGGCTTCAAAAGTTTACAGATAAACTTCCAAAACTCACAAACTTACATTAACCCTTTTTAATTTTTTGTCCTATGGCTTTATTCGATTTTGTCAGAACCAAGTATTACAAGAATTTCATGTCCAAGCTCTATGGATGGGGTGCCTCCGTGGTAATCATTGGTGCGTTGTTTAAGATCAATCACTATACCGGGGCAGATGTTATGCTGATTGTCGGCTTGGGAACAGAATCAATTATCTTCTTTTTCTCTGCTTTCGAGCCCCCGCACGTAGAGCCCGATTGGAGTCTGGTTTATCCTCAACTTGCTGGGATCTACCATGGCGATGAAATCGATTCGTCAAAAGCCTTTACCACCACCGATACCGTTACCCAGGAACTTGACAAGATGCTGGAGAAAGCGAAAATAGGGCCGGAGCTGATTTCCAGTCTGGGAACCGGATTGAAAAACCTTTCTGAAACCACCTCCAAGTTATCCGATGTTGCCGATGCCTCCCTTGCGAATGATAAGTATATAACAACCATGAAAAGCGCAACAGAATCGGTCAATGTCCTGAATGATACCTACCGTAAAACGGCAAATACAATGGAACAGAATGCGAAGGCATCGGAGGAGCAACTGTCGCATATCAAATCAACATCCAAAAGCGCAGCCTCTCTTTCGAACATGTTCTCTGAAGTGAGTGACTCATTGAAGGAGGATTTGCAGGCCAACAAGGCATTTTCGGCCACCATGACAAACATTACTGCAACTGCCAACAATTTCATTGAAAAATACAGCGAGTCGGCGACGTTACTTTCTAAGACTGCTGAAACACTGAATGCCACTGCCAGCGGAGGAACTGCTTACAACAAAGAATTACAGCGTGTTTCGAATAACCTCTCTGCGTTGAATGCCTTGTACGAGCTTCACTTGCAGAGCGCCAATCAGCAAATGGAAAATACCAACAAGTTTAACACGGTACTGAACAAGTTTGCTTCAAATCTCAATGAGTCGATCTCCAATTCCGAAAAATTCAAGGCAGAGGTTGAAAACCTGACCAAAAACATTGCTGCCCTGAATAAGGTCTACGGAAACATGCTGTCGGCAATGAGCGTTGGCGGAAAATAATTTTTGATTCACCTGAATAATAAATATTAAACCTAATGGCTGGATATAAAGAGACACCGAGGCAAAAGATGATCGGGATGATGTATCTTGTACTGACTGCTTTGCTCGCACTGAACGTCTCAAAACAGATCATGGATGCCTTCCTTGTGGTCAATGAAAGTATGGAAACCACAAACGACAACTTCTCTAAAAAACTCGATAATACTTATTCAAAATTCAGAATTCAATACCAGCTTAATCCGAACAAAGTTGGACCTTTCTGGGAAAAAGCCCAGCAGGCGCATGCCTATTCTAATAAACTGGCAGGGTACATCGACAGCATCAAGTATGTCGTTATGATGCGTACAGAAAAACTGGAAACCCTGGACGAGGCCAAAAAGCTCAACCTTCGGAATGCTGAACGCAAGGAGAACTATGATGCCCCCACCCGCTATTTTATCGGAAGTTCACCCGACGGATCGGCTGGAGAGTCAAAAATTCTGCGTGAAAAAATAGAAGCTTATAAAAAGCAGATGATCGAGCTTATCGATCCCAAGTTCAGGAATTCCATTAAAATGGGTATGGATACAAAAGGCCCGTTCTACGACGCCGATGGGGGAAAACAGAACTGGGAAATGCATAATTTCTATCGTACCATCCTCGCTGCTACGGTCACTATTCTGAATAACCTTAAGGCAGAAACGTATAATACAGAATTCGACGTAGTGAACCACCTCTACAGTTCTATTGATGCGCTTAATTTCAAATTTGACAGAATTCAGGCAAAGGTCATCCCCAAGAGTAGTTATGTTTTTCTTGGTGAGGAATATCAGGCCGAAATCCTGGTTGGCGCCTATGACACCAAACAGAATCCCATAGTTCGATATGCTCTTGGAACAGATACCCTGTCCCCCGGTAATTTTAAAAATGCAACCCCACTGGAGGGTTCAAACGGTTTGGTTGTACTGAAACTTGGCGGTACCGGAGAGGGATTGAAAAAATTTGCCGGGATTATCAAAGTTATCAGTCCGCTGGGAGATACCATGTCATTCCACTTTAAGGATGAATTCATTGTAGCAAAACCCGCCATCACTATTTCGCCGACCAAAATGAATGTTTTCTATATCGGGGTTGATAACCCTGTGGAGATCAGCGTTCCTGGTGGTCCTGAACGAATTGTTCCTTCCATTTCGACAGGAAGTATTCGTCCTGACGGTAAAAACTGGATCGTGTCTAATCTTACCTCCTCTGGAACCAGAGAGGCTGTGATCACTGTCAATGCCGTTTTTTCCGGAAAATCAAAGAGTATGGGTTCCTATAAATTCAGGCTTAAAACCGTTCCGGATCCGTTGGTAAAAATTGCAGGGAAAAGCGAAGGGTTTATTTCAAAAAGCTTGCTTTTAGCCAGCCCTTTTCTTGTTCCTGAAATGCCTGCAGGATTTGATTTTGACCTGAGATATACAGTTACTTCATTTGTGTTCTCCACATCGACCGCCGCTGGCGAAGGAAGCGACGTGAAAATAACCGGTAACCGCCTGACACCGGAAATCCTGAAAACCATCAACAATGCCCGCAGGGGACAGCGAATCTGGTTTGACGATATCTATGTAAAAGGCCCCGACGGATCAAGAAAAATCAACCTTAGCCTTAGTTTGAAACTGAATTAATATTCATAAGGAGGTATTATGAAAAAATCATTTTTCCCGGCTTTGTTGCTCTTCGTTCTCTTCGGAGTGGCGAGCCACACTTCCTGCGCACAGGTTTTAGAAGGCCCGCCAAGGGATGGTGTTTATGACAAGACAGCCATCACTCAGGTACAGCCAATCCCGTATCCCTATCTCCGCGAAGCCGATATTACCTGGACACGGCGCATCTGGCGCGTTATCGATATGCGGGAAAAGATGAATCAGACTTTCTATTTTCCGGAAAGGCCACAGAATGGATGGAGTAGTTTTGTAACCATTGTCATGGATGGACTGAAGGAGGGAACCATCACGGCCTATTCGCCCGAATCAGATCAATTTCTGGTACCTTTGAATTATAAAGAACTTCTCGACCGGCTGGAGCGTGTCGATTCGGTCAGATTACCCCGCCCCGACAATCCTGATATTCTGTTCGATACGGTAATTAAAACCGAATTCGATCCTGCCAATGTAAAAAAACTTAAGATCAAGGAGGATTTTTATTTTGATCGTCAACGGTCGGTTGTTGAAGTTCGTATTCTCGGTATCTGCCCCGTGGTGGATGAAATAGATAAAACAACCGGTGAAAAACGATTTGAAAAAAACCTGTTCTGGATCTATTTTCCTGAATGCCGGAATCTATTTGCCAGAAACGAAATGTTCAACCTGAAGAATGGTTCGGCCGGCCGGATGACCTATGACGACGTCTTTATGAAACGAATGTTCTCCAGCTATATTTACAAGGAAGAAAATGTGTACGACCGCTCCATCGTTGAATTTGCCACCGGAGTTGATGCGCTTCTTGAGGCTGAAAAAGCTAAAAACAGCTTGTTTGAATTTGAATCCAACCTTTGGGAATATTAGAATTATAAATATCTAATGATATCTTAAAGAAACTCCTCCATCGCGGGGAGTTTCTTCATTTATACGACTTCGTTTTGTAAATTTGTCAGAGGTAGCATCCTGTCTGAATGAATAACCCGAAATTTCTCGACACACCCATTGAATATCTCAAAGGTGTTGGACCCGCTCGGGCGGAGGTGTTAAGAAATGAACTTGCCATACATACATTCGGTGACCTGTTGACCTATTTCCCTTTCCGGTATGTTGACCGTACCAGGTTTCAAAAAATCTCGGAAATACAGGATGAATCGATCTATTACCAATTCAAGGCATCGGTGATTCAGGTACAGGTTGCCGGATCACCACGCAATCAGCGATTGATCGTAATCGTTAAGGATGACAGCGGGGAGATAGAGCTGATCTGGTTTCAGGGTATTAAATGGATTCTCGATAAAATTAAAAATCAACGTGACTTCATTGTTTTCGGGAAACCTGCCCTCTTCAATGGCCGCTACAATATCCCACACCCTGAACTTGAATTACCCGCTCAGGAATCATTACCGGTGAGTGAAATGATTCGCCCGATCTATATGTCAACTGAAAAGTCAAAGTCGAAAGGGCTGGATTATAAAGGAATTGCAAAACTGGTAAAAAACCTTCTGCTTCATACTAATTTTTCTATTACCGAGAATCTGACCCCGGATTTACTGCGCCAGCTACACCTGATTCCCCGTCAGGAGGCCTATCTGAATATTCATTTTCCGCAAAACCCCGACTTGTTGAAAAAGGCACAGATCCGCCTGAAGTTTGAAGAACTTTTCTTTATCCAGTTACGTTTAGCTGTTCAACGGATTGGGCGGCATACCGCAAAATCAGGGAACCGGTTTGTAAAGGTGGGAGATTATCTCAACAGTTTTTATAAAAATCATCTGACCTTCGAATTAACGCATGCACAAAAGCGGGTGATAAAAGAAATCAGGGCTGATCTGGGTTCCGGAGTGCAAATGAACAGGTTGCTCCAGGGTGATGTGGGCAGTGGAAAAACCCTGGTAGCGCTCATGACGATGCTGATCGCCCTGGATAACAACTATCAGGGTTGTCTGATGGCGCCGACAGAGATCCTGGCCCGCCAGCATTTCAACAATATTTCGGGCATGCTGAAGGGGTTGAATATCAACCTGCGCATTCTTACCGGTTCGACACGGCTTGCCGAGCGCCGCGAAATCTTTGAAGAACTTAAAAATGGCAACCTTCAGATTCTAATCGGAACCCATGCACTGATCGAGGAACAGGTACAATTCTACAGGTTAGGACTGGTAGTAATTGACGAACAGCATCGCTTCGGAGTCGCCCAGCGCGCTAAATTATGGGAGAAAAACAGAATAACGCCGCATATTCTGGTGATGACTGCCACGCCGATACCACGGACTCTTGCCATGACTTTATATGGCGATCTGGAAACATCCATCCTGGACGAAATGCCGCCAGGACGCAAGTCAATACTGACCCGCCAGATCTATGAACAGGATATCCATAAGGTTTATCGCTTTCTTCATCAACAAATTGCCGACCGGCGACAAATCTATGTTGTCTATCCCCTGATTCAGGATTCAGAAACACTTGACCTGAAAAATTTGATGGACGGATTTGAGGTCCTGAAAAAAGAATTCCCTGCTCCCGGATATCGTTTAGCCATGCTTCACGGACAGATGAAACATCAGGAGAAGGATGAAACCATGAACCTCTTTCTTCAGAAAAAAATCGATATTCTGGTAGCAACTACCGTCATTGAGGTTGGAGTCGATGTCCCGAATGCCTCTGTCATGGTGATTGAAAATGCAGAGCGGTTTGGCCTCTCACAACTTCACCAGTTGAGAGGAAGGGTAGGGAGAGGAGGGGACCAGTCGTACTGTATTCTCGTGTCAAAACGCGAACTTTCGGCCGATGCGCGAAAACGGATTTCGACCATGGTACGCACCTCTGATGGATTTGAAATTGCCGAAGCCGATTTACACTTGCGCGGTCCGGGTGATCTGCAGGGAACCCAGCAAAGCGGTATCCTCAACCTCCGGATTGCCGACATTGTAAAAGATGAACGAATTTTAAAGGTTGCACGCCATGCTGCGACCGAGATCCTAACCAAAGACCCTCATCTCGAAAAACCACCCAATGACATTCTGGCACATCATCTTGCCTTAATCGAGTCGCATCAACAAAATTGGGGACTGATTTCATGATAATTGACCTTTTATTCCTACCTTTGTTGGCTTAATCTCGAACAAAGATGAAGATTTCTTATAACTGGCTCAGCAACTACCTTAACGTCAAAGTACCACCTGACAAGGTGGCGGAATTATTAACCGGATGCGGCCTCGAAATCGAAAGTCAGGAACCTTACTATTCCGTCAAAGGGGGACTGCAAGGGGTGGTTATCGGGGAGGTCTTAACCTGTATCCGGCATCCAAACTCAGATCACCTTAGTCTGACCACGGTAAACATAGGACAGGTTGATCCGTTAAATATCGTTTGTGGAGCACCGAATGTTGCTGCAGGTCAGAAGGTGGCTGTGGCTACGGTAGGTACAACTCTTTATTTCAACGACAAAGCGGTTACTTTACAACGTACCAGGATCAGAGGAGCGATTTCCGAAGGAATGATCTGTGCGGAAGATGAACTGGGCCTCGGAACGTCTCATGCCGGAATCCTTATTCTTGATCCGGGTGTAAAGCCCGGCACCCCGGCTGCAGATTATTTTAACATCGAAGCGGATACGGTATTTACGGTCGGACTGACACCCAACCGGATTGATGCCGCCTCACATATAGGAGTGGCTCGCGATCTGGTTGCAGTACTTAACAATTACGGGGGCGAACGGTTCAATAAAGACTCCAAAGCGGTGCTGACCCTGCCCGGCGTTTTATCCTTTAAACCTGATAACCATGACAGGGTGATCGAAATTGAGATCGAAGATCCTGCAGCCTGCCCTCGTTATACTGGATTGACGGTTTCGGGAATCACTGTTAAAGAATCACCAGCCTGGCTCCGGAACAGGTTGGAGGCCGTGGGATTACGTCCGGTCAATAACGTCGTTGACATCACGAATTTTATTTTGATGGAACTTGGACAGCCATTGCACGCCTTTGATTGTGATCAGATTACAGGCGGCAGGGTAGTGGTTCGAAAATACCCGCAAAATACCCGCTTTGTTACCCTCGATAAAGTTGAGCGATCGTTGGCATCAATCGATCTGATGATCAGCAATACCATGGAACCGATGTGTATGGCCGGCGTTTTTGGTGGTATTAGATCGGGGGTAACAGAAAAAACGACCTCGGTATTTATTGAAAGTGCCTGCTTTGACCCGGCACATATCCGAAGAACAGCCAGACATCATGGACTTCAAACCGATGCTTCTTTCAGGTTTGAACGGGGGGCCGATATCAATATTACCGAGTATGCCCTGAAAAGAGCCGCCTTGCTTATTAAAGAGGTTGCAGGAGGAACAATTTCTTCTGATGTGGTCGATGTTTATCCGTTCCCCCGAAAACCTGCACTGGTCGATCTTTATTTCGACCATACCGAACAATTGATTGGCAAACGAATTCCACCTTCAGTGATCAGGAATATCCTTCTTGATTTAGGAATCAGGATCAAAAACGAACTGCCAACACATAAACCCTCAGGCGATTCAAGTCCTGACCACCTGATTATGGAACAACAGGAAAGTAATGCTTCCGGAAAACAACCGATAGGGTTTAGCCTGGAGATTCCGGCAGCAAAAGTGGATGTGGTGCGTGAAGCTGATGTCATAGAGGAGATTTTACGAATTTCCGGTTATAACAATGTCGCGGTTCATGAAACCTTGAATACCAGTCTGTCTTATACTCATACCCCCGATCCTGAAAAAATTCAAAACCGGGTTTCCGATTATCTTTCTGCTATCGGATTTCATGAGATCATAACCAATTCATTGACCAAATCATCTTATTATTCCGATTTACCAGAATATCGCGGTGAACTTTGTGTGAAAATGTTGAATCCTCTGAGCCGCGACCTCGATGTCATGCGGCAGACTCTGCTTTTCGGAGCGCTTGAAAGTCTGGCATATAACCAGAAAAGAAAGACCCAGGATCTCAAGCTGTATGAATTTGGAAATGTATATCGGTCAGATTCTTCTGACAGGAATCCGGTAAAAGGCTATCATGAAGAACAACATCTGTCAATCATCATTACCGGCAGGAAAGAGCCTGAGTCGTGGAATACCCGTGAGGACCAGCATGATTTTCATGACCTGAAAAACATCCTCGAAAACATCTTAAAAATATTAGCCATCGATAAAAAACAAGTGGTTACGTTACCCCTAAATTCCTCCTTTATTTCAGCTGGATTATCTCATTCCCTATCTGGAGAATCAATCGGAATCACAGGACGTATAACCAGTCAGTATCTGAAAAAATTCGATCTGACTCAACCTGTTTTTTATGCTGAGTGGAACTGGAACAAACTGCTTTCAGTTATTCATCGGCATGATGCGAACTGTCGCGATTTGCCAAAGTATCCTGAGGTAAGACGCGACCTTGCACTGCTGGTCGATCAAAAAATTGCCTTCGCCGATATCGAACAGGTTGCATTTCAGACTGAGAAAAAGCTGATCCGGAAGGTGAGTCTGTTTGATGTTTATGAGGGGGAAAACCTGGAGAAAGGAAAAAAATCCTATGCCATCAGCGTAATACTTCAGGACGAGAGTCACACCCTGACGGATAAGGAGATTGATAAGACCATGGAACGACTGATCAAAGCATTTTCCACTCAACTTAATGCCCGAATCAGGTAATCAGATATGGAACTACAAGCGATAAAGCAGCGATTTGGAATTATAGGAAATTCACCGTTACTTGACCGGGCCATTGATATTGCAAGGCAAGTTTCGGCCACCGATATCACAGTGTTGATCACTGGTGAGAGTGGTACCGGGAAAGAGTTTTTTCCCAAGATCATTCATCAGCTAAGTGCGCGCAAGCATGGGCCCTACATTGCAGTTAACTGTGGCGCCATCCCGGAGGGTACCATCGATTCGGAACTATTCGGACATGAAAAGGGATCTTTTACCGGCGCCCATGAAGCGCGGAAAGGTTATTTTGAAGTAGTTGACGGGGGCACCATTTTCTTAGATGAGGTTGCCGAACTTCCGCTTGGAACTCAGGTTCGTCTGCTGAGGGTTCTTGAATCCGGTGAATTTATCCGGGTTGGTTCATCCAAAGTATTGAAAACCAATGTTCGCCTTGTCGCTGCAACCAATGTGAATATACTCGATGCCATTGCCAATGGAAAGTTCAGACAGGACTTATATTACCGGTTAAGCACTGTCCCCATAACGGTACCTCCTTTGCGGGATCGGAAAGAGGATATTTATCTGTTATTCAGAAAATTTGCTTCCGACGCAGCAGAAAAGTACCGAATGCCCTCCATCCAGCTTGATGACGAAGCCCAACAGGTTCTGAGGAACTTTCGCTGGCCGGGCAATATTCGGCAGTTGAAAAACCTGACGGAACAAATTTCCATTATCGAAAAGAATCGGTTGATCGATACTGCAATCCTGTTAAAGTACCTGCCGCAGACCAATGTCTCCGATCTTCCTGTTCTTTACAAAGGAGAGGATAGCGGAAAACTGAATGAACGGGAGCTGCTTTACAAGGTTTTGTTCGACATGAAGAAAGACATGAACGATCTGAAGCAGCTTGTTATGAATATGATCCAGGCCGATGAAACGCTGACTGACAATCTGGGTGAGAACACTCACCTGATCAAAAGGTTATACAAGGATTACGAAGGGATTAAAGTGCCTTCACAACCGGTGGTAGTTCACCAGCCCGTAACCCATATCAGCGATACCGAACCTGTGCAGGAACCTGAGGAGATTGAGGAATCGCTTTCACTTCAGAAAAAAGAGATGGATTTTATCAAAAAAGCTTTGAATAAACATGATGGGAAGAGAAAAGATGCCGCAATGGAGCTGGGTATCTCAGAACGTACACTTTACCGGAAAATAAAGGAATATAATCTCGACTGATCAGAACTTATACACCATGTTTCGAAAAATCTTCAGTCTGATATTGATCACCATCCCGCTGATTTTTTCACCAGGTTGCAGCATCAACTATTCCTTCACGGGCGCATCCATTTCACCGAATGTCAGGACGGTGTCAATTCCGAATTTTCCCAATAATGCACCCCTGGTAGTTCCCACTCTTTCAAGGACTGTCACCGAGGCGTTGCGCGATTATTTTACCTCTCAGACCAATCTGGTTGTTGTCGATCGGCAGGGTGATTTAAACCTCGAAGGTACCATCACACAGTACGGCGTTCAGCCGGTTGCCATTCAGGGAAATGAAACGGCAGCCATGAACCGTCTCACCATTACGGTCAATGTAAAGTTTACCAACCGCACGGATCCCAAACAGAAATGGGAATCTTCGTTTTCCAGATACCAGGATTACAGTAGCTCGTTCAACCTGGTTTCAGTCCAGGATGGATTGATCAAAGAGATTACCGACCAGCTTGTTCAGGATATATTCAATAAAGCTGTCGTAAATTGGTAGTTGCCTAAATGCACCCATGAACCGCAAGCAGTTCATCGATTTGGTAAAGAATCCCGGTCTCGCCGACACCCAGACAGTGAAGATGATGGAAGAGGTCGTAAAGCGTTATCCGTATTGTCAGGCCGGACACTTTTTATTGGCTTACAGTCTGTACAAGGCCGAGAGTCTTCAATATCCTGTACAGATACGGAAAGCTGCTGCCTATGCTACCGATCGCCGTTCATTGAAAGCACTGATCGACCTTGCACAGCAGCATATTTCGTCAACCACGGAACATGTCGGTGAATCCCGACCGGGCGACAACATTATACCTGAAGAGACTGCTACCTCCCTACATACCGGGATTTCGATAGAGGATCGGAGGGAGGAGAAACCTCAGGTTCAGGAGTTCAATGTTGCCACGACCGGGACTGACCATACAGAACCGCATGCAATCAGGACTGATGTAGGAGAAGAGTTCCACGCTTCAGAGAACCAGATTTCTAAATCTGCGCATTGGTTATCCGGAACAGTTCCGATGGAAGGAGAGACAGGCTTGCCTCATGATAGCCCAGATGAATCGCGTGAACGGATGACCCAGAAAGAGTTGTTGTTTGTTGTACGGAAGAGGCTGGCCGAGATTGAGGCAAACAAGAAGATTACAAAAGAATCGAGGGAATCCCTGTCTGATCAGATATTATCAGGAACCGGGCACGAACCTGAAATTCCGGTCAAAAAGAAAACTGATCGGTCGAAAGCCGATCTGATCGAAAACTTTATCAGGGAGGAACCCTCTATTTCCAAACCCAAAACGACCTTTTTTCATCCTTCCGAAAGTGCCCTCAAGAGTAATTTTGATGAGGAGGAGATTGTAAGCGAAACGCTGGCTCAACTCTATGCCCGACAGGGAAATATCAACAAGGCAATCCATATTTATGAGAAATTATCCTTGCTAAATCAAGAAAAAAGTCTTTACTTTGCAGCCCAAATTGAAAAACTGGGTCATTAACCAGTACCTTTTGAATTATAAATAATTAAATAACATTGCAATGGGTTTATATATCCTGATCTCGGTCCTGATTCTGATCGTCTGTGTATTGATGATCCTGGTAGTTTTAGTACAGAATTCCAAAGGTGGCGGGTTGGCCTCCAATTTTGCCTCGTCGAATCAGTTTATGGGCGTTCGGAAAACGGCCGATTTTCTTGAAAAATCAACCTGGACGCTTGCAATTTCCCTGCTCGTTCTTAGTCTGTTTTCCATTTTTGTAATTCCTAAAACCCAAGTGAAAGCGGAAGCCGGCCAGAGTGAGATTCAGAAACAGATTGATGACAGCAAAACCACACCGATCAAGGATTTTCAGGCTCCTCCTGAACAAAAAAAATAGAGTCGGTAAACGCGATCAAATAGTGTCAGATTGTCAGAACAGTCTGACATTATTTTTTTATCTCAGCCTGAACCTGAAAAATTGTCTATAATTCCATAAAAATTCAGAATTGGCATAAATTATGACAAACACCCCCTCCAGAATCATGAATATTCAGTAATGTTTAATTTAAATACGATTTAAAATGGCAAAAATGAGCATTAAACCATTGGCCGACCGCGTATTGATCGAAGCAGCAGCGGCAGAAGAAAAGACAGCAGGAGGAATCATTATTCCTGATACAGCAAAAGAAAAACCACAAAAAGGCACCGTTGTAGCTGTCGGACCCGGGAAAAAGGATGAACCCATGACCGTAAAAGTTGGCGATAAGGTTCTTTATGGTAAGTATGCAGGTACCGAGATCACCATTGATGGTGATAATTACCTGATCATGCGTGAATCCGACATAGTTGCAATTATCTGAGTGGGAAAGAAATTTTAAACAATTCAAAACAGAAATAACATGGCAAAAGACATTTTTTTCAGCATAAAGGCTAGGGAAGCATTAAAGAAAGGTGTTGATGAACTTTCCAATGCAGTTAAAGTAACGCTCGGACCCAAAGGCCGCAACGTCATTATCGAAAAATCCTACGGTTCACCGACTGTCACCAAAGATGGTGTTACCGTTGCGAAAGAAGTCGAGTTAAAGGATCCCGTCGAAAACATGGGAGCTCAGATGGTAAAGGAAGTTGCATCCAAGACCAGCGATCTGGCCGGCGATGGAACCACGACTGCAACAGTTCTTGCTCAATCGATCTTTACCACGGGTTTGAAAAATGTTACGGCAGGAGCCAACCCGATGGATCTGAAACGCGGTATTGACAAGGCCGTTGGTGAAGTATTGAAATCGCTCAAGAGCCAGACCAAACAGATTGGCGACAGCATGGAAAAGATCGAGCAGGTTGCTTCCATATCCGCGAACAATGACAGTTTTATCGGGAAAATGATTGCCGAGGCGATGGGAAAAGTAAAGAAAGAGGGCGTCATCACCATTGAAGAAGCAAAAGGAATTGAAACTACCGTAAAGGTCGTAGAAGGTATGCAGTTTGACCGCGGTTACATCAGCCCCTATTTTGTCACCGATACCGATAAAATGGAAGCTGTTTATGAAACTCCCTATATCCTTATCTACGACAAGAAGATCAGTGTGATGAAGGATCTCCTTCCTCTTCTTGAAAAGGTTGTACAAACCGGACGTCCCCTTATTATCATCAGCGAGGATGTTGAAGGTGAAGCCCTGGCAACCCTTGTGGTGAACAAAATCCGCGGTACACTGAAAGTTGCAGCGGTAAAGGCTCCCGGATTCGGCGATCGTCGCAAGGAAATGTTAGAGGATATTGCTGTTCTCACCGGTGGAACCGTTATCAGCGAAGAAAAAGGATATAAACTCGAAGACGCTACATTACAATATCTCGGACAGGCCGAGAAAGTCACCATTGACAAAGAGAATACTACCATTATCAATGGTAATGGCAAGAAGAGCGACATTACTTCCCGCATCAACCAGATAAAAACCCAGATCGGTACTACAACTTCGGATTATGATAAGGAAAAGCTTCAGGAACGTCTGGCAAAATTAGCCGGTGGCGTTGCTGTTATCTACGTGGGCGCCGCATCGGAGGTTGAAATGAAAGAGAAAAAAGACCGTTTTGATGATGCTCTTCATGCGACCCGCGCCGCTATCGAAGAAGGTATCATTCCTGGAGGTGGCGTAGCTTACCTTAGAGCACAAAAGCAAATTGATAAACTCAAGGGTGACAACGAAGACGAAGACACAGGTATTGCAATTATTAAACGTGCATTAGAAGAACCGCTTCGTCAGATTGTTGAAAATGCAGGTATGGAAGGATCGGTCATTATCCAGAAAGTCAAGGAAGGAAAAGACGATTATGGCTTCAACGCCCGTACCGAAGTGTATGAGAATCTTCTGCAATCCGGCGTTATTGACCCGACCAAGGTTGCCCGGGTAGCGCTTGAAAACGCTGCTTCCATTGCAAGCATGCTCCTTACTACTGAGTGCGTACTCGTTTCACATAAAGAAGAGAAACCCGCGATGCCGCCAATGAACCCGGGAATGGGTGGAATGGGCGACATGTACTAAAAGTTCAAAACCCTGTTAAAAAAAGCCCTGCGAAATCAGGGCTTTTTTATTGGATTTTGAGTAATATTGTAAATATTAAAATAATTAAATATGAAATTTCCGCTTCCGACATCATTGATCCTATCGCTACTGGTAATCAGTGTTTTGAACTCATTGGCTCAAAAACAAGATGTTGCTCCCAACCTGCCGTTAGATCCCGGCACGAATAAAATTATGTACCGCGATGTGGTTGAACAGACGGGATCTCCTGCCTATCTATATGACAAAGCCATCGAGTGGTTCGGATACTACTTCGTGAACCCACAATCGGTTTACACAGTTCAGGACAAAGTGAACGGAAAAGTTGAAGGGACCGGCAGAATGAAAATTTATTACCAGGACGAAAAAGCCGGGATGAGGCGTGATGCAGGACTAATACTGTACCAGATTAAAATTGAGTTTAAAGAAAACAAGTTCAGATATACGCTCACTGATTTCAACCTCAAGGGAACGTCGCGTTTTCCTGTCGAGAAATGGATGAACAAGACAGACCCGGCCTATAATCCAAACTGGGATTCCTACCTTTACCAGGTCGATACCGTCATGCAACGTCTGGTAAGCACACTTAAAGAAAAGATGAAACCAACCGTGGAGAAAAAGGATGAGTGGTGACCTTCAATCCGATATCAGATCACTGACCCTTGAACATTTGCAGGATTTTTTTCTGCAGCACGGAATTAAAAAGTTCAGGGCTGGCCAGACCTATGATTGGCTTTGGAAAAACGGTTGTCAATCTTTTGGTGAAATGACCAACCTTTCAAAAATGGACCGGCTGCTGCTTTCGCAGCATTTTTCATTCAACGTGGCCAGAGCAAATCATTTTCAAACCGCAGGAGACGGTACTGTCAAAGTAGTCTTTAAAACCGATGATAACCATCTTGTTGAAGGTGTTCTGATACCCTCAGCAAATCGATATACTGCTTGTATCTCGTCGCAGGTGGGTTGTGCGTTGGGATGTAAATTCTGTGCCACGGGCAGGCTGGGATTCAGCCGGAACCTTACCGCTGGCGAGATTTTTGATCAGGTGGTGGTTTTAGCCAGATATGCTGGAATGAAGAAGGCCGGGAAGGAGACCGCAAATCCGGAGAAAGAGCGGAAAGGTCTAATCACTCCCGTTTCGGGCCATGACCTTTCGAACATTGTGTTCATGGGAATGGGAGAACCTCTGTTGAACTACCTGAATGTGACCAATGCCATTGGTAAGATCACCGCACCCCTTGGGATGAACTTCTCATCGCAGCGTATCACCGTTTCGAGTGTAGGAATACCCAAGATGATCAAAAAAATGGCCGATGACGGGGTAAAGTTTCACTTTGCCCTGTCGCTGCATGCAGCGACCGATGAAAAGAGAGATCAGATAATACCCGTAAACAGGAAGTTTCCGTTGAGTGAGGTTTCTGAATCCTTGAAATACCTATACCATAAAACCGGGAAACGAATCACTATCGAGTACATTCTTTTTCACAACCTAAACGATACCCGGGCCGATGCACAGGCCCTTGCCTGTTTTTGCAGGAATTTTCCCGTGAAAATAAACCTTATAACCTATAATCAGGTCCGCGACAGCGGCTTTGTAAAATCGACCGGCGAAAATATGAAGTCTTTCACGGAACTGTTGGAACAGAAAAACCTGGTTGTAAATGTCCGTAAAAGCAGGGGAGAGGACATTGAGGCAGCATGTGGACAACTTGCCGGGAGCATGCAAAAAATAACACCGGCAATATGACAGGAATTCTGACGGATATGGGATCGAACCGAAATGTTTCAATCTTCGAAAGCATTTAATTGATAAAATATGGACAGCAATATATTTGAAATATCCGGAAATATCGTTGATGTGGTCAACCGGAAGATCTTCCAGGGAACAGTCAGGGTAGGTGATGGAAAGATACTTGAAATCCGGCCCGGGCCGACCGACCAGGATCAATATATCTTACCGGGCTTAATCGACGCGCATATCCACATCGAAAGTTCCATGCTCGTTCCCTCCGAGTTTGCCCGTTTAGCCGTCGTGCACGGCACAGTCGGAACGGTTTCCGATCCCCACGAAATTGCCAATGTCCTGGGAGTTGACGGGGTGAAATTTATGATTAAAAATGGTCGTAAAGTACCCTTTAAATTCAATTTCGGAGCCCCGTCGTGCGTACCTGCCACTACTTTTGAAACAGCAGGCGCAAGTCTGGGTGTTGAGGAAGTCGGAACTTTATTAAGGATGCCGGAAATAAAATATCTGTCCGAAATGATGAATTTCCCCGGAGTACTGTTCAACGACTCTGAGGTAATGGGTAAAATTGAACAGGCAAAAATACTTAAGAAACCCATTGATGGGCATGCTCCGGGTTTAAGGGGTGCTGAACTAAACACTTATATCGGAGCAGGAATAACCACCGATCATGAGTGTTTTACACTGGATGAGGCACTGGAAAAGATCGGATTGGGTATGTTTGTGCAGATTCGTGAAGGAAGCGCGGCAAAGAATTTTGATGCCTTATATCCGCTGATTGATGAATCGCCCGATCGGATCATGTTGTGTTCCGATGATAAACACCCCAACGATCTCGCCGCGGGCCACATCAACCGGGAGGTAAGAAGAGCTATTGAACGGGGCGGTGATGTCATGAACGTACTGAGAGCCTGTACCTATAATCCGGTACGGCATTATCATCTGGATATCGGCCTTCTGCAGGTCTCTGATCCTGCCGATTTCATTGTTGTTGACAATCTGAAGGATTTCAACATCCGCTCTACATGGATCAACGGGGTTAAAGTCGCCGAAAACGGAACCTCTCTGATTTTACCGGTTCAGGAGGCTGAACCAAACAGTTTCGGGATTGGGCCCATCAATGTGAATGACTTGCAAATCCACCCCGGAGGATCTCACATCCAAATCATGGAGGCGATCGAAGGACAATTGATCACACGAAAATCGGTAGGAATTCCCCGTATTGAAAATTCCAATGTTGTCAGCGATCCATCGGAGGATATTCTGAAGATCGCTGTTGTGAACCGGTACCGGCCGGCGCCTATCGCAAAAGGATTTATCAGGGGATTCGGGCTAAAAAATGGGGCCATCGCCTCATCGGTTGCGCACGACAGCCATAACATTGTAGCGGTGGGAACGGATGATGAATCCATGGCAGCGGCAATCAATCTGGTCATTGCTGCTAAAGGAGGCATTTCAGCTGTGCACGGAGAAATCAGGAAGATATTACCCCTGCCGGTTGCAGGAATCATGACAACCAGGGATGGTTTCAAAACCGCCGAGGATTACAGCGAAATGCACCACTATGCGAAACAAATGGGGAGTACGTTAGCGGCGCCTTACATGACATTGTCATTTATGGCCTTGTTAGTAATTCCGGAGTTGAAACTAAGCGACAAGGGACTGTTTGACGGTAATACTTTTTCATTAATTTCACTTTTTTTATAATGATTTGAGATATTTAGATATATTGTTTAATTAAATTTTATATCTTTGCAGTGAATTATTAAACAATACCATTGTAATATGAAGAAGAAAAATGTATTAGACATTCAGAAGCTGGAAAAAGCTGCCAGCAGATTGCGAGCAATGGCTCACCCGATGAGAATTGCCATGATTGAATTACTCACTGATAACAAGCGGCTTACTGTTACCGAAATATATGAACGTCTTGGAATTGAGCAGGCTGCAGCATCTCACCACCTTAACATACTCAAAAGTAAGGGATTACTTGAATCAAAACGGGACGGAAAGATGATACATTATTCACTCCGGGTACAAGCTCTGGCGAATGTGATTGAGTGTATCAATCAGTGTTCCATGGAATAATCCCACGATTCATCATTATCCCAGTTGGATCTGATTTCAATCATTTTTGGAAAGTAAAATACCTTCTCGGGTTGGATTTTTTTCCGGTATACGCCGGTATCCCAGCGTGAGTTTTTGTTACGGTCGTCGATCGCTTTAATTTTATATTTCCCCGGAAGCAAGTAGGAAAAGGTTACTTTACCGGTGCCATGGGTGAACTGCTCATCGGCAAGTGCGGTTTCATTCTCATTCCATAATTGAATGATATACTGTCCGCGGGGATTTTCGAAATTCAATGAAAGATTGAGGTTACCGAAATCCTTCTCTGCCTTGGTACTGAATTCTATTCTAATGGTATCGTGGCTTTTATTTTGAATGGCCGTGAACACTGAATCGGGAATCAGGATGCGATATCTTTTCTCTTCTTCCCATTTATGATTTATGATCAGTCGCCGGTGAAGCGAATCTGTAAATCGGATAGGGGGATGAACCGTATCTTTGTCGCTGATCAGGAGAATCTTTGAAAAATCCCATTTCAAAAGCGGGTAAGAGCAAACCAGTTGCAGGTCGCCTTTATACTGGTTAAATGATGCGCTTTTAAAAGCCGTTGTAACCGAAAGTGACCCCGATTTTTCGGTGGGTGTACCCTTTTTGGAACCCGTTTTTTTTGACAATTCGAGAGTGACTGTGTCTCTCACGGTTGTATCTGCTGCAATTAAAATCTGGAGTGTATCAGTTCGCTCCCTGGTAAGCCAAAGAGTAACCGTATCTTTTTTGGAGGAGAACTCTGTCACGCACCAGGAAAGAGTCGAGTCAAAGCTAAGCGGCACTACCCGAATTGATTTCACCGGATACCGGAACAGCAATGCTATTTCGCCCTGTTTCATAAAATCGGCTTTCATTAACCGTTGTAAGGAATCGGTCTCCTCATAGAGGAACAGGGAGCAGGGTGGGTACAGTTTCAGGCTCTGGTTGACGGAGTCGGCTTTTCTAATGGAATCGGCCTGGCGAATGGAATCGGAAACTTTTACCGGAACAGGTTTGGCAGAGCGGTGCAGTGAATCGAGGCTGTCGGAACTTTTTTTCACAAGGGGTTTAGCGAAGTAGTAAGGATACACCAGACTATCGGCAAAAGCAATTTTTTCAGAGGGTTGGTTGAAAATCAGATCGCCGTTCTGGTCGGCCAACGCAAAAATCTTGTAAGGCTGGTTCCGGAGGTTGCTGAACATGAAATTACCATTTTCATCTGTTTTTGACAGGTAACCGGGCATGAAGTGCAGGGGCATGGAATCGAGTGGCACCGAATCATTATTGTTCAGATAGAGGCCGATAAAGACCTCTTTCTGAGGTTGGAGATTGAATGCCGTGACAACACTTCCCCTAAGTGAAAGACTGTCGAGATAATCGCCGGTCGAGAAGACATAGTTAAATCCGGTTAAAGGATTGCCTTCGGTAAGATCCGCGATGGCCTTACCAAAATTTACCGAATAAGTGACCCCGGGAACCAGGGTATCATCGAATTTAACAATCAGTGATTTCCCCCTGAGTCTGAGATCCGGAAGGTTTTTAAGTGGAGGGGAGAAATATACTTCCGTGGCCTGGTTTTTCAACGTGATAAATTCGTCGAATTCAAGGGAGAAGTTTTGATGTGAAAATCTGATTGACTGGTTGGGCGGATCGCAGGAGAGCACTACCGGCGGAATAATATCTTTTTTTCCTCCTTCAGGAGTGACCGGATTTGCACAACGGAGGAAAAACAGTGAGGTTACAATGAGAAAAATAAGGAATAAAGTCTGATATCGGTACACCTGTGTGCAGGATTTTTGTAAGTTTGCCTCCCCAAAATTACCAATCGTTTCGATACGGTAATTTTTTTTATTAATTTTACAATGCAATACTCCGGTAAAAATTTAACAATGACTTTTAACAATCACATGTTCGTAAATA
>CAZGIM010000016.1:0-104942 GCA_964525995.1 uncultured Prolixibacteraceae bacterium
CGTTGAACAACAATACTCTTTAACTTTTTTGTCTTAATGATGGGGAGTAGTTCATTACATTCTCAAAGTAATGGTGAGAATACATTGACAGGTCAATGCCATGACATTAACGTAGCTGTAAATTCATGTCCGATTAATCCTGAACAGAAACAGGGATGGAATTTAATTATTAATGAAACTTTTGGAACTGGAAAAGAAAATCGATGGAATAGAAGTGCCAATTGGGATGATAATGGATGTTTTCGCGACTACACAAGTAATCCTTCAAATGTGACTTGGGAACAAGTCTTGCCTCCGTCATCTGATGGAGGACCAAATATTCCGCCACCTTCCATACAAAAATTCAATGCAAAAATATGGAATACAAATTTTGCTGTGCCAAATTCAGGATGTCCATATAGTAAAGGAGAGATGAAAACTCTTTCTGTTTTAGATTCTATGTTTAAATCTTACTATTTTAATGGTCCCGGATATGTTGAGGCAAAATTAAGGTTAACAGCAAATGTCGGACAAGGTGCCTCGATGTGGTTATGGGCTGTTCCTGATCCAGACTCATATTTAACTTGCCATCCAGCAAACCCTTTGTATGAAAAGCAAGAAATAGATGTATTCGAAACACGTTCAGGGAGCAGAGAGGAATACGATGCAACATATCATTGGAAAACTGAAGATTTTATTGATAGAAGGGAATCACACACAATCATACTTGAGAATCATCAATTTACTGATTGGACAGTCTTTGCAATTGAATGGGATGAAACCAAAATAGTATGGTACGTGAACAACACTATTGTGCATCAATTAGATATGAACGCTTTCCCAGCTCCCTCGTGTAACATGAACGGGATACCATATACTCCACCCCTTGCACCAATGTGTCTAAGGTTTGGTACAGGTTCTAACACAGTGGGAAATTATATTCCAGCACATCCATCGGAAATGCCAACAAACATTGAGATTGAATATGTTAGAGTTTATCAGAAGGTAGGATTTAAGGCTTCACCAATAAAAACGCTAACAAGCTGCACGACTGAACATCAAATGTGCATAAGTGAGAATTCACCATCAACATCTGATATGGTCTTATTTGTAAATTATTATCCTAAAGCATTATATACTTGGACATCAAATTATTTCGATATAGAAACATTTAAATTTTTAAATACATCTATCGCCCCCCACCAATACTTTAATAAATATAAGATTTGGTGTAAGCCCAACAGTCAACAAGGATGGGGATCAATTCAGGTACAGACTTCGTTTCCAGATGGTTATATCGAACAAGACACACTATGGATACAATTAATTAGTGCTCCACCTCCTAAGCCCTACGATGATTTCTTCCCTGTTCAATATGATGGACTTTGTCGTTATTATGTAAGTCATTTCAATTATGATCCAACCATTCTTAATGCAAAATGGGGGTCAGATCCTTCGAATTTAACAAACAATGCGGAAATAATTTATTGTAATGGAGTTCCTGTTGAAAGTCATCTTCATAAATATTGGCTTCCTAATCAATATGTCACAATTAGTTATCAGGATTTTAATGATTGTGGGGGATCTGAAATTAGAACTACAACAATATTTTTACCACCAATTTTAGAGGATTTACCGTGTCAGTGGTGAGTTTTCCTATAAATTGAGGATCATAGAATATACCCTAGATCAAGAACCAGAAAATGCTGAGATCCGTATTTATGATGTCAATGGGAAAACCCTGCAACAAATTCCAATGAACTACCCCGCCGCAAGCAGCGGGGTATCTTAGAACAACGCTAACTGTTTACTGCTATGCAAAATGGTGTACTCTTTCTCTCGACCTTGGTCACGAACGTATCTCGTGATGCTCGATTCGTCACCAAATTTGCTAACCGTATTCACAAAAAATCCATCCGTCCAAAATTCACCACCCCAAAGTTGCTTCTTCACTTCTGGGTGCTTTTGAAAAATCTCTCTCGCTGTGAGGCTCTTCAAAATCGTGATGATTTGAGTCGCACTCAACTTTGGAACAGATTGAACCAAAAAATGAACGTGATCCTTGTCTGTACCAATTTCCAGAAAATGTATCTCGTATCTCTTCTCTATCTCCATACAAATCTCTTTCATCGTCTGATCTACTTTCTTGCTAAATACAACTCTTCGATACTTGGCCGGACAAACAAAATGATACAACAATACACTTATATTATGCGATTTATGTATGTACTCGCTTTCGCTCATACATACAAAGATATAAATTACGCCGCAAGCAGCGGGGAACTAACCCCATAGAGATTAGAAAATACCAATGATTACCTGGTTGTTCCGGTTAATAATTTACCGGTAGGCAGTTATTTGTGCAGTATTATTCAGGATGACAAGCCCATACAAAACGCCAGATTTATTCTTGTGAAATAGCATTATAAATCAGATTCCTTGTGCTAACTTTGTTAGCACAAGGAATCTGTTAATTTCATCCGCGATGATCAAGTATATTTTTTCTTTTCGCTTCAATTATCATCAGCGTCAGCGCTTCGGCTCAAAACTATTTTAACAAACGTTTTGAATATGGGCAATCTGGATGGTGGGATGGCGCTTCAAATATTTTTCAACTTTCTGACGGTTATATTCTAGGCGGACTCTATTCCTATTATAGCCCTTTATGTCAGGGATTTTGTAAGATCGATTTTCAAGGCAATAAAATCTTTTCCAAAACCTATTGCGATTCAAATACAGAATTTTCAATGGGATATCCGGGCTCAATCGTCAGATTAAGTTCTGACAGTATTCTATCGGTTGCTTTTTCAAGGACATTTACTCCAACCGATCCGCATGATCAGGGGGTCCTTTTCTTTTTAAATTCAGATTTTGACACTTTATCAACCAAAAGATTTGGTGAAACTATTGCGCCTTTTGATACCGGCTATTACTTTAATCAATTGAAGCTGGATCCACACAAAAACATTATTATAACCGGCTCACATTCAGCCTATATCGGAAAAGTGAAAATCTTGTTGATGAAAACCGATCGTAAAGGTAATGAGAAATGGAGAAAATTGTTTGGTTCGGGTCTTTTACAAGAAGGAACCAGCGTGATCTGTACCAGCGACGGGGGATATGCGATAGGTGGTTACGGTTATGGAATTCCAATTCCACCGGATTTTTCCGGTGACCCGGTGCTAATCAAGACAGATAGTGCCGGGAATCAGGAGTGGATGTTGAATTTAGGAGGTCCATGGAATGATACAAAGGCCATGATATGCAATTCAATGGATGGAGATATCATTGTCGGCACGACCTATTGCGATTCCATGCCAGGTGGTGGTCCAGTAGCTGTGGGTAATGCATATCGAAGAATAAATATTTTGAAAATTGATAATTTCGGAAATATCTTGTGGAATAAAAAATATGGCACCAGTGAATGGGAAAATTGTTTGATGAATATCCGCGAGAACCAGGATGGTAGTTTGATTGCATGTGGAAGTAAAACGAGACTTTTTGAAACCACGTATGATTACACCGGTTGGATGCTAAAAACCGACCCGGATGGGGATAGTTTGTGGTACCGGCAATATGTTGTCTGTAATGGTGGTACGTCATGGAACTGGTTGTATGACGTAATTCAAACAGACGACAATGGATTTATTGCTGGTGGGATCGTGTATGTTCATTCCCCCGACACAGGATCACACGACGGTTGGGTACTGAAAGTTGACAGCCTGGGGTGCGAATCTCCTTCGTATTGTTGGGTAGGTATGGACCCCGGGCCTGAGGCGAACGGGCACACCGGGATAAAGATATTTCCCAATCCTGCCCAAAATATCGCTACAGTTTGTTTACCCGGTTGTAATCCGGAATTACCAATAACAATAAGGTTTTATGATATTTTTGGAAGGGAGATAGAAACCATAAAAGTACCAGGATTTCAAAAAGATTATACATTGAATGTAGCTCTCTTTTCCAAGGGACTGTACATGGTAGTTACCGAATCTCAAAACCGCATTGTTGGTAAATCAAAACTCTTAATAAAGAGATAACATTGTATAAGTTTTCAAGACGGACGGGTCACTCTTGGGCGCTTATTAAAAATATAGAGAAGGCTTAGTGAAGACTTAGTGGAGCCTTAGACGGGAAAGCAACTTATTTGAGGTTCAATATTTGGCTGGTTACATTTCCCGGTCTGTCGGTCACTGTTACCTTTATCGCGCATCCTGGCTTTAATAAATGAGCTTTCTGCACGGGATACGTAAAGATATCATGGAGATCAGACCACACAGCCGAACCCAACTCAATGACGTTGCCTTTGGTTGATAAAATTTCGACAGCCACTGCGCTGATACAAAATTCATCATCGGCATCCACTTCGATTGATCCTTTCGTACCGGATACGGGCTGCTTATACTTTATACGCCTAATGTTGGGCGGATGGTAATAATCGCGGATAGCCAACTGGTAAACCCCGATGTTGGGATGGTCCATTTTCTTTTTCCATTTTGGCAGCGTCTGCTCATATTCAGCCTTTTTCTCCGGATCGGTGAGTACCCCACGGGCATAGTTCTTTGCTTCTTCAATCCGTGTCAGGTGCATTTGTTGTCGTGACGACCATATTCTTCCTGAAATATCAGGCAACGACCGGACGATCCCGTTCGACTGGATGACCATGTTATTGACTTTACCACTGTAATGTCGTAAAAGAATATTCGATATGTTCCTCGCCATATAAACCGTGCTTTACAACATAGCCATATATGACCTTCCGATGACGGAAAAGGTTGCCTGGGAGGAACTAAATAATTTCCCTCGTTCCTTCTGCGGGTTCGCCCAGGTAGAAATCGGCTTTCAGACCAGTTTTTTCAAAATAGGCTTCGCCGACGGTTGCGATGAAATGATCGATCCGATCGGATCGTACGAGACTGACCGTACATCCGCCGAAGCCGGCGCCGGTCATGCGTGAACCAATCACACCATTTACTTTTTGGGCTTCCGCAACCAACGTATCGAGTTCAAAACCTGTGACTTCGTAATTGTCGCGTAACGATTCGTGGGAAGCATTCATCAGGGCGCCGAAACCAGAGAGGTCGCCTTTCATCAGAGATGCCACGGAATTCAGCACGCGCTGGTCTTCTGAGATCACATGCCGGGCACGCCGGCGGATCAACTCATCGTCAATTACATCCTGAATTTTATAAAATTGCATGAAGCCCACCTCACCCAAACGCGTCAGCTCCATTGTTCTGCTTAACGCTTCGACAGCGACCCTGCATTCAGCCACCCGTTCGTTGTACTTTGAATCGGCCAACCCGCGCTTTTTATTGGTATTGGCTATGACCAGCCGGAACCCGTTCAGCTCCAAAGGAACCAGTTTATATTCGAGAGTGTGACAATTCAGAAAGAGCGCGTGATCCTTCGCTCCCATTCCGACCGCAAACTGATCCATTATACCGCAGTTTACGCCCACAAACTCATTCTCGGCCCGTTGTGAAAGCTTAATGAGGTCGATCATGGTCAGATGGCCGGCGCCAAGGAGTTTTGAGAGGGCGTAGGCCGTCACCATTTCGATGGAAGCCGATGAGGATAATCCGGCGCTGTTCGGAATATCACCCGAATAGAGCATGTCGAACCCGGTTGGAGCTATGTTCAACTGTCTGAACTGATCAAAGACGCCGAGGGGATAATTTACCCACTCTTTCCCCACCTTAATCCCCAGTTCCTGCAATGGAATGTCGGCCTGGTAATCCATATTGGCCGATACGAGTCTTACCCTGTCGGAATGGTTAGGACGGATTAACAGGTAGGTTCCATATTGCAAGGCGCAGGGCAGTACGAATCCTCCATTGTAATCGGTATGTTCGCCGATCAGATTCACCCTGCCGGGGCCGAAAAAACAACGGGGATTATCGTCTGAGGAACCAAACAGTTCCCGGAAAAGGCGTTGAAGTTCACTTATATTCATCTGATTCGGGGATTGCAGGATTTATGATCTTAAAATGGTATTTTTGCACATTCAATCTCAAAGGCATGGTGCGCAAATGTAATACTCTTCTGCTGATATTTTTATGGGTCTCCGTTTTTTATTCAAACGCGCAGGATCAGAACAAGATCATGCTCGACGGCGACTGGCAATTCCGCAAAGCCGGCACCAAGGAGTGGTTTCCTGCCCGCGTCCCGGGAACCGTCCATCAGGACCTGATCCGGAACAAATCGATCCCCGATCCCTATTTCGGGGATAATGAATCGAAGCTGCAATGGATCGGTGAAATCGGTTGGGAATACAAAAAGACCTTTGAATACCGGGAGGATAATTTCCAATGGCGTAACATCGATCTGGTATTCGAAGGGATCGATACATACGCGAATGTATATCTCAACGACACCCTGATCCTGGTCGCGAACAACATGTTCCGCAAATGGTATGTAAATGTAAAACTCTTACTTCATATCGGGACAAATACCCTCAGGATTCAATTTCCGGCCATTGAATCGCAGATAAAAACGGAATACAAGAACCTGCCGTTCAAACTACCCGGAGATGAAAAAGTGGTCTGCCGGAAAGCCGCCTATCATTTTGGCTGGGACTGGGGCCCAAAGCTTGTCACCAGCGGAATCTGGAAGTCGGTTTATCTCCGTCATTGGAATTATGTCAATGTCTCGGATGTGAACATAATTCAAAAATCGCTTACCGACTCGCTTGCCCGCATGTCGGTAGTCTATACCCTGTATGCCACCCTGGCCGATTCGGCCAATTTCAGGCTTTTTATCGACGATATCGAAATTCTGAACAACAATGTAATGCTGACCAAGGGGGTCAATGTGATCCGGGGCGATTTCACCATCCTGAATCCTGAATTATGGTGGCCCAACGGTATGGGGAATCCCAAACTGTATAAATTCCGGTATGATGTATCTTTCGGAGCAAAAGTCGTCGGAATCGGCAAAAAAAAGGTCGGATTACGAACCGTGGAACTGGTAAGGCAGCCCGATTCTGTGGGAACCTCCTTTTATTTCAGGATCAACGGCAAGCCGGTATTTGTCAAGGGGGCCAACTACATTCCCCAGGAAGTATTCCTTCCGGGCTTGACCGACCGCCATTATTACCGGTTGCTCGATGATGTCAGGAAGTCAAATATGAATATGCTGCGGGTCTGGGGAGGCGGAATTTACGAGAACGATATATTTTATGACTTGTGCGACGAATACGGGATCATGGTCTGGCAGGATTTTATGTTCGCCTGTGCCATGTATCCCGGAACCAAATCATTTTTTGATAACGTACGCGACGAAGCGGCTCAGAACATAGTGAGGTTGCGTCGTCATCCCTCCATTGTTATGTGGTGTGGAAACAATGAGATCGACGAAGGGTGGAAAAACTGGGGCTGGCAAAAGCAGTACGGTTATTCGCAGCAGGATTCTGCGGCGGTTTACAAGGATTACCGCACCCTCTTCGACTTCATCCTCCCCGCCCTTCTCCGGCAGCTCGATACCCTTCGTCCCTATATTCCATCCTCTCCGTTCCACGGCTGGGGCAGGCCTGAAAGCATGAAAGCGGGCGATTCGCACTATTGGGGCGTTTGGTGGGGGAAAGAGCCTTTTGATATCTTTAACAAAAAGGTTGGCAGATTTATGTCGGAGTATGGATTTCAAGGTTTTCCCGATCAACATACCATTGATGCCTTTACCAAACCTGAAGACCGGTTCACCGGTTCTCCCGTCATGAAAGCCCATCAGAAACATCCTACAGGTTATGAGACCATTGACACATACCTGTTGCGGGACTATAAAAAACCCCGTGATTTTTCGGCTTATGGATATGTAAGCCAACTCCTTCAGGCCGAAGGCATAAAGACAGCCATTGAGGCACACCGGCGTAACAAACCTTACTGTATGGGAACCCTCTACTGGCAATTAAACGATTGCTGGCCCGTTGTTTCCTGGTCTTCTCAGGATTATTTCGGCAGGAATAAAGCGCTGGGATACCGGATCCCGGAACTTTTTCAGAAAGTGGTGGCGTTACCTACACTGGAAAACGGCCGTATTAAAATTTATGTAAACTCTGATGACACCTCCATGGTACAAGCAGTGATGACGGTGAAAGTTATTGACTTTGATGGAAACGTATACAACGATGAAGGGTTTGCAATCGAAATCCCGGCCAACTCCTCACTCGTATATTACGATACCTTACAAACGCACTTACTAAAAAATCTCAATCCAAACCACACAGCCTTGTTGGTGACTCTCGACGGGGGCATACACGACTTCAGAACCAGGAACCTGCTCTATTTTGTTGCGCCGAAGGATCTTATACTGCCCGTTCCTGAAATTCGTAAATCGCTGAAATCAACAGAAGGAGGGTATGTTCTTACGATTTCGTGCGAAAAGTTGGTAAAAAATGTATGGCTCTCGAGTCAGGCGCCCGGAACTTTTTCGGATAACTATTTCGATCTCCTTCCCGGTGAGAAAAGGGAAATCTTCTTTTCAACTTCTGCAGAAAATAACCTGACAGAGGATTCGGTGACCATAAAAAGTTTGATTGACAGCTACTAATTTTTATAAGATGAATCCTAAACTAATTCGGGCACTGACGTGCCTTATGGCCCTTTTCTCCATCGGTTCCTTCGCCCAACAAAATGTTTTTTTCACCGACTATGTCAACCCGCTGATCGGTACCGGGGGACACGGGCATACTTTTCCGGGAGCCACCGTTCCTTTTGGGATGGTACAGGTGAGCCCCGACACCCGATTGGAAGGTTGGGACGGCTGCTCAGCCTACCATGGATCCGATTCTGTTATTTACGGATTCAGTCATACCCACCTCAGCGGTACCGGATGCTCCGATTATGGTGACATACTGATTATGCCGTTCACCGGTAACTATGATCTGAACAAGGGTTCGATTGCCGCTAAATTCAGGAAAGATGATGAGGTTGCTACGGCCGGAATCTATCGGGTCGGATTCCCCGAAAAGAAAATCCAGGCCGAGGTCACCGCGACCCTCCGTTGTGGAATGCACCGGTACACTTTTGAGGGGGGTGAAAGTGGCGGTATCGGACTTGATCTCGAACACCGCGATAAAGTGTTGGAATCGGCCTTAAAGATCAGGGGGAACAACGAATTGGAGGGATACCGGATTTCGCAGGCCTGGGCTGAAAAACAGATGGTCTATTTTGTCATCAGGTTCTCTGAACCGTTCGATGCTTACGAAGTCTCCGACAACGGACAGATATCATCGACACGTACCGAGTTTACCGGTACTAAAATCAAAGCAAGCTTCAGATTCAACCATAAAAAAACAGTGGTGGTAAAGGTCGGAATATCGGCAGTCAGCGTTGAAGGAGCCCGTAAAAATCTCGACTCGGAGATTGCCGGCTGGGATTTCGACCTAATCGCGAACCAGGCTGCACGGGCATGGAACAGCGCCCTGGGAAAGATCCAGGTAACCGGCGGCACCCATGATCAACAGGTCACATTTTACACCGCTTTGTACCACACCATGACCCAACCCAATCTCTATTGCGATGTCGACGGCCGGTATCGCGGACGAGATCTTCAGATCCATGAAAATCCCGGTTTCGATTATTATACCGTCTTTTCGCTTTGGGACACTTACCGGGCAGCGCATCCGCTATATACCATCCTTGAACAGAAACGAACAACCAATTTCATCAATACGTTTCTGAAACAATATGAAGAAGGAGGGATGTTGCCGGTATGGGAACTTTCGGGAAACGAGACGGATTGTATGATCGGCTATCATGCCGTACCGGTCATTGCCGATGCGTATCTGAAGGGGATCGGCGGGTTCGATGCCGTAAAAGCCCTGGAGGCCATGAAGCACAGCTCCAACCAGGATCGCCTGGGCTTACAATATTACCGGACGAAGGGTTATATTCCTGCCAACAAGGAGCGCGAGTCGGTTTCAAAAACCCTGGAATATGCCTATGATGACTGGTGTATCGCTATGATGGCCAAGGCAATGAATAAAACTGACGATTATAAAACATACCTGATCAGGGCACAGAATTATAAAAACGTTTTTGATAAAATGACCCGGTTCATGCGGGCGAAATCGAATGAGACCTGGGTTTCCCCTTTTGATCCGGCAGAAGTCAACTTCAATTACACCGAAGCCAATGCATGGCAATATAGTTTTTATGCCCCTCAGGATCTGGCAGGGTTGATGATGTTTATGGGAGGAAAGGATCAGTTTGAAAAAAAACTGGATGACTTGTTTACTGCCGATACCAGAACAACAGGTAGAGATCAGGCTGATATAACCGGTTTGATCGGACAGTATGCCCATGGCAATGAACCCAGTCACCATATGGCCTACCTGTACGATTATGCAGGCGTTCCCTGGAAGACTCAGGAGATGGTTCACCGTATTTGTCGCGATTTTTACAAAAACAAACCGGATGGATTGATCGGGAACGAGGATTGCGGACAGATGTCGGCCTGGTACATCTTCAGCGCAATGGGTTTTTATCCGGTGACTCCCGGATCAGGCATTTATGCTATGGGGACTCCTCTCTTTCCCAAGATGGTGCTATCCCTTGAAAATGGAAAAACATTCACGATTCGCGCCAACAACCTCGACAGCAATAATTTATATATTCAATCGGTATCTTTGAACGGAAAACCGCATACCCGGTGCTATCTCAACCACGAGGAAATCATGAAGGGAGGAGAACTTACTTTTAACATGGGTCCCCAACCCAACAAAGCATGGGGAACCGGTTATGGAGCCTTCCCATCAACTTACATTCAGGATCATGCCATAACTCCTGTTCCGGCGTTATATCAAGCGACCCCGACTTTTATTGACTCCACATTGGTTATCCTGTCATGCGCACTTCCCGGCATTGACATCTATTATACCCTCGACGGGTCGGGACCCACCCTGAAATCGCCCCGGTATCTGCGCCCGATGTTACTTCGGAAAACAACCACCCTCAAAGCTTTTGCGATAGGTAAAGATTCGCCTAAGAGCCTCCCTATCGAAGCCAGGTTCATAAAGATCCCAAAGGACCGGAAGATTGAGTTGAAAACCAAATATGCAAATCAATACAACGCCGGCGGGGATCTTGCACTCATTGATTTTTTACGGGGAGATAAAGATTTTCATACAGGGTTATGGCAAGGATATGAAAGTGTTGATATTGTTGCGACTGTTGCCTTTGATGAGATCAAATCCTCTAAGAAAATTTCTCTGGGCTGTTTGCAGGACCAGCGGTCATGGATTTTCATGCCCCTTTCCGTGACCTTTTTCATTTCCGTCGATGGAAACACATTTGAAGAGGCCGGAACTGTTGTGAACGATATTGACGAACGCAATGAAGAGATCGTGATCAAAGATTTCACGGTTAACCTCAAGGGTAAAAAAGCAAAATACATCAGAGTCATAGCAAAAAACAGGGGTATTTGTCCCGCCTGGCATCCGGGGAAGGGAGAAAAAGCCTGGATTTTTGCCGATGAAATCATCTTCGAAAACTGATGTACGGGAATATAAATTCATGAAAAAAGACGTTTCATCCGACCTGATTCTGCTTCTGGCCGCCATCATCTGGGGCTTTGCCTTTGTAGCCCAACGGATCGGGATGGATTACGTTGGCCCGTTTACATATAATGGCGTCAGGTTTGCATTGGGGACGCTGGTCGTTGTACCAATTCTGTTTATTCGGATCAGGAAAAAGAGGGAATTGATACATACTGGATCGTCCATTCCGCAATGGAAAATCGTTGCAGGATCTATTGTGACAGGGGTATTGCTCTTTGGCGGTGTTGCCTTCCAGCAAGTCGGCCTGCAATACACGACAGCCGGGAAAGCAGGATTTATAACAGGATTGTATGTTGTTCTTGTTCCCATTTGCGGACTGTTAATTGGCCGGCGAATGCGATGGCCCATGTGGGCAGGAGCCATCTTATCATTGATTGGACTTTACTTTCTGAGTATAACCGGTACCTTTGCCATCGGCCGCGGCGATCTGCTTGTTCTTTTCTGTGCGATAATATTCACTTTTCATGTCCTTTTCATCGCCTGGCTATCACCTCTGATGGATAGTTATGCACTTGCTGTTATCCAGTTTTCGGTTTGCACAGTTTTGAATCTGATTGTTGCATTTATTACGGAGCCGGTTCTGCCAGAAACCATCCTTCAAGCCTGGATTCCGATTGCTTACGGGGGCGTATTGTCCGTGGGAATAGCCTATACCCTTCAGGTCGTAGCGCAAAAAACCGCGCATCCCGCCTATGCTTCCATTATTCTTAGTCTGGAGGCAGTATTTGCTGTGATCGGTGGCTGGATAATCCTCCATGAAGCTTTGACCCAACGCATGATCCTGGGTTGCGGACTTATGTTGTCAGGCATGGTAATGGCTCAGATAAACACGGTGAAGCGTGAAGTGGTAAGATAAATCTCCGGTTAAGTAAAAAATAGCTTTGAAATAAAACAAATAACCCGAATATGAAAAACCATCTTTTTCTTTCAGTTTTATTCGCAACAGCATTTTTTTGTCAACCAACGCTGATTTCTGCGCAAAAGTCCAATCCCGGAATAAAAAGTGAATCGGCTTCACAATTTACCTTTAAAGAATATTTTACCGACAAGACGCTTCGCATCGATTACCTGCTTGCCGGGGACGCCAGCTCGGAGATTGTTTACTTTTCCGGTATGCGGGAGGAACCACAATGGGGCGGGCCTCATAATAACCTGATCGATCCGTTTGGGTATGGTACTTACCGGTACATGGCCTACGATTCGGCATCGGGAAAACTGATCTTCTCACGAGGATACAGTTCCCTGTTCCAGGAATGGAAAGGGACACCGGAGGCTAAAATCATGAAACGCGCATTCTCAATGGTTGCCGTAATGCCATTTCCACAACGCACCATCCGGTTTGTCATTGAAAAAAGAAATTACAACTCCAACCAGTTTGAGTCCATCTTTGAACGAACCATTGCACCCACCGACTACTTTATCATAAAAGAAAATATCCATCGTTACCCGGTTACGGAAATATACCATTCAGGAGATCCGGCCAACCATGTCGACATTGCCTTTCTTGCAGAGGGATATACGGCTCTGGAGATGGACAAATTCAGAAACGATGCCCGAAGCATGTTCGATTATTTCATGACCGTTCCACCCTATAATGGAATGAAAGACCGGTTCAATTTCTACGCGATCGAAGCGCCTTCGGATGAATCGGGCGTGACCATCCCCGGAAAGGATATCTACGTAAACACCAACATTCACAGCAGTTTCTATACCTTCGACATGGACCGTTACCTCACCACTTTCGATACCCGCACTGTGTACGACATCGCTGCTAGCGCGCCATACGATATCGCTTTTGTTCTGGTCAACAGCAAGCGTTATGGGGGAGGTGGATTTTATAACCATTACGGACAAAGTACAGTCGATAACAACCTGTCAAAGATCGTGGCTATCCATGAGTTCGGACACACCTTTGCCGGACTGGCTGATGAGTACTACAACTCCGAAGTAACTTACTCCGATTACTACAACCTTTTGTTTGAACCTTGGGAACCCAACATAACGACCCGGGTAAACTTCGATTTGAAGTGGAAAGATAAAGTCGATGCCCATACCCCAATTCCAACGCCAAGGGAGGATAAGTACAAAAACACGGTTGGTCAGTTTGAAGGCGGAGGATATTTATCGAAGGGGATATACAGTCCGATGATGGACTGCCGCATGAAATCGAACGAAGCGCCCGGATTCTGCCCGGCCTGTCAGGAAGCAATCCGCAGGATGATCCTATTTTATTGTGACAAAGAAACCACCTCAGGAAATTAAAAATGGATATTGAAACCATGGAGGGTTTAATTTTCGATATCAGGCGCTTTTCAGTCCATGATGGTCCGGGAATAAGAACTACTGTTTTTATGAAGGGATGTCCGCTGGCTTGCCAGTGGTGTCACAACCCGGAAAGCAGGCTGAGCGAACCCGAAGTTACTGTAAAAAGGCGGGTTCTGGAAGGCCGGAATATCTCTAAACCTGAAACAACAGGGTACCGGATAAAACCCTCCGATTTAATTCATAAAATTACCCGGGATCGGATTTACTATGAAGAATCGGGAGGCGGAGTGACTTTCTCGGGAGGTGAGCCGTTGTTTCAGCCTGATTTCCTTTCAGCGGTCCTTGAAATGTGCAAACAAAAAGGGATTGAAACGGCTGTTGATACTTCGGGTTATGCCGACCTGGAATTATTCCACCGCATCGCTCCACTTACTGATTTATTCCTTTATGATCTGAAAATCATTAACCATGAAGATCATTTGTACTTCACCGGGGTCTCAAACGAATGCATAAAACAAAACCTGAAATACCTGATTCATTCCGGTAAGAATGTATGGTTACGTTTTCCGGTGGTTCCCGGCATATCCAATACGCGCAAGAATATAGAAGAACTAAAGGCTTTTATTTTAAACGAACTGTTTTATAACGGAAAAACAGGTCACATTTCCTTAAAGGATCAAAGGATATTTTCAGAAGGCACGGTGATCAAGCCAATCCGGATCTCTCTTCTCCCCTATCATTCAATGGCCCAGGAAAAATATCACCGGTTTCACATGACCAATCCACTGAAGGGATTACCTGACCTGCAAACCAGAGATATGGATTCTTTGAAACAAGAATTGGAATCGATGGGTCTTTCGGTCACGATAGGTGGTTAATGGACAAAATCGGGCCAATTATTTATTACCAAGGTACAGGGTGTAGCCGGCTGTAAAGCCAGCCGACTGACTCCTGGCTACGACAAAAGGATCTTCCAGTACATCACTCAATCCATACTGGTAATTCAATTTTATCCCGATCGCCCCCGGGCCAAGCTTGTAAAAAACTCCGAACTCGGCCCGCCAGGCTACATCTACATCGTTAAACCTCGAAAAAGGCATAAAAAACCTGCTATAAGGTCCCGAAAATAATGACCCTTCATTGGGCGCTCCGATCGCAAAATCAATTTGTGGACCGGTTGCGATCTGGATCCCGAACTGGCTGTTGCGGATCGCAAAGCGGTAACCAATGAGTACTGACAATCCGCCGTAATGCTGTCGTGCAGGAGTGTACCAGATATAACCAGTGGAATCTGTGAAGTCGACTTCTGCAAATCCCTTTTGACAATAATGAAATCCGGGAGATAGGTAAATTCCTTTACCAAGAGATATCTCCGTTTGAATTGCAACCTGGAGAGACCCAACATTGCTGTAAATATTCATCGAATCGAGCAGGTGATCGAGGCGGCCGATGCGGGGGTACTCTGCAACGCTGGTAAAAGTACCCAAAAAACCCGCCTGTAATCCAATGCCATTCTGAGCGCTGGCTTGACTTATCGCACAGGCGATTGCAATGAAAATCAGCTTTCTGATACGGATCATAATTATCTTGTTTTCTGACGACTGTAAGAATTCTAAAAACGGATCCTGTTTGGTCGGACATCGATAAAACTATTGACAAATATACAATATCCCAGTTTTGTTATACCGAAATCGGAACTTGTCCGAAATGATTGGACTGCAGTTTATCGCGGGATTACTGCAGTAAACCGAATAAGGTTTCAATTTTCATCAAGATGCAAATAATTCAGGATGAAATTTGCGCCATATCTTAAATCCGATGACGGCCGTGAGTGAATACTTTTTGCTCTAAATTTGCATTCTGTGCAAGAAATGTTGTGCGAAGATTATAAAAAATCCCTTGGCCATGACCGACCGTATTCAACGATTGAGAGAAAAAAGCCTGAATGCTGTGAACTGTATTTCGGCGGAACGTGCGATGCTGATCACAGAATTCTATGAGACCGGCATTGACCGTGAAGTCTCAGTTCCGGTCATGCGAGCGCTCAGCCTGAATTACTTTCTCACCCATAAAAAGTTATGCTACAACGAGGGTGAACTGATTGTCGGAGAGCGGGGCCCCGCTTCAAAAGCGTGTCCCACTTTTCCCGAGATCTGCGTTCATACACTGGAGGATTTGGATATTCTGAATACCCGGAAGAAAGTTTTTTTCAAAGTCGATTCCGAAACACGCAAACTTTATGAGGAGCGGATAATACCCTTCTGGACTGGCAGGAGCAACCGCGACCGGATCATGCGGACACTGCCCGGAGATTGGCTGGAGTCCTATAAAGCGGGCATTTTCACCGAATTTCAGGAACAACGGGGTCCTGGTCATACCGTTGCCGGTGATAAAATTTACCATAAAAGTATGCTTGACCTGATTGATGAAATCCATGAATCGTACCATCGAATAGATCTTTTGGAGGATCCTCATGCACTTGAGAAACAGGAGGAGCTTAAAGCTATGGAGATAGCTGCAAATGCACTGATCATGTTTGCAAACCGTTATGCTGACTGGTTGCTGGAACTCTCTGAGGTCCTTCCTGACAGTAGTATTTCGGAACATGAAATGGCAGGAAATCCAATGCACTTTGGAGAGAGGTCCCGTAAAAAAGCATCATCTGAATTTTCCCGACGCAAAAAAGAGCTCAGAAAGCTTGCTGGTATTTGCAGAAAAGTTCCTGCCAACGCCCCGACCACCTTTCACGAAGCGCTTCAATACTACTGGTTTGTACATCTGGGTGTGATTTCTGAATTGAATCCCTGGGATTCGTTCAATCCCGGTCGTCTCGACCAACACCTTTATCCCTTCTATCTACGGGAGATTGAAGCCGGAACCCTTACGCCTGAATCCGCAGTTGAACTACTTCAATCGTTCTGGATCAAATTCAACAACCATCCGGCTCCTCCGAAAGTGGGGGTGACAGCTCAGGAAAGCAATACCTATACTGATTTTTCACTAATCAACCTGGGTGGCATCAAACCCGATGGTTCCGATGCGGTAAATGAACTCACCTACCTGATACTCGATGTAATTGAAGAAATGAGACTGTTGCAACCCAGTTCAATGGTACAGATATCTAAAAAAAATCCGGATTCATTCATACATCGGACCTTAAAAATTACCAAAACCGGGTTCGGCCAACCCTCTTTTTTCAACACCGATGCGATCGTTATGGAGTTGGTCAGGCAGGGAAAAGAGATAACCGATGCCCGGAAAGGGGGCGCCAGCGGGTGTGTCGAAGCCGGTGCATTCGGAACTGAAGCCTATATCCTGAGCGGCTATTTTAACTTGCCAAAGATCCTTGAGATCACTTTACATAATGGATTTGATCCCCGGACAGGAAAACAGATAGGACCTGAAACAGGTTCTTCCGAAGATTTTACCACATTTGGTGATCTCGTCAATGCATTCCATCTTCAGCTCAACCATTTCATCAACATCAAAATCAGGGGTAACAACCTGATTGCACAAACATTTGCCCATTATCTGCCTGTTCCCTTTCTCTCCCTGATCATTGATGATTGCGTTGCAAATGCCACAGACTACAACGCGGGAGGGGCGCGATATAATACGACCTATATCCAGGGTGTCGGGCTGGGAAGTGTGACCGATTCGCTTACAGCCCTGAAGGTTCATGTCTTTGAGAAAAAAACCATCAGCATGAAAGGAATGTTAAAAGCGCTTACCCGGAATTTCGAAGACTTTGATGACTTGCATGCATTGCTGCTGTTTGAGACTCCGAAATGGGGGAACGACGAAGATGAGGCTGATGATCAAGCCAGGCTAGTGTTTGATCTCTTTTTTCAATGCGTTGATAACCGGCCCAATGCTCTGGGAGGCAGGCACCGGATCAACATGCTTCCGACAACCTGTCATGTTTATTTCGGAAGCGTCATTGGAGCCTTGCCCGATGGAAGAAAAGCAGGAATGCCACTTTCCGAAGGAATTTCACCGGTTCAGGGTGCCGACACCAAAGGTCCGACGGCGGTATTGAATTCAGCGGCAAAGATCGATCATCTCCGGACCGGGGGAACCCTTTTAAACCAGAAATTTACACCTGACTTCTTTAATGACGAGACCGGCATTCGGAAAGTCTCTGCATTGATCCGATCCTATTTTAAAATGGATGGGCACCACATCCAATTCAACGTGGTGTCGGCTAAAACATTACGCGACGCTCAGAAACACCCGGAAAAGTATCGTGATCTGATCGTCAGGGTCGCAGGCTACAGTGATTATTTCAATGATTTAGGCGAGGATCTACAGAACGAGATTATCAGGCGCACCGAACAGGGTCAGGTATAAATTTATGGGTAGTTCTATATCGAATTGAACAGGAACTGCACAAAATAAAATCCCGCATTACAATATTCAGCAACACATTGATGAGCATTCATCCATGTTCATCAAGATGCTATATGATTATACTACGACTCTTTCCTGCTCCCGTTGCAGAAGTTCCATGAGACCACACCAGTCTTTTTGCAATAATTCCTGTATCCTTATCAGGACTTCTCCTTCAGGGGAATAACACCGGCCATTTCACCCAGCACATTAACCAGATCAGCGCCTGTGGGCACTACAATTTTGGCATTGTCTTTCAATGAAGTCTCCATTGCTTGGATTTTGCGCAGAATCTGTGCATTTCCGATGAAATATTTCTCAGCCGCCTCATTGACAAGCGCGATAGCCTGGGCCTCACCCTCCGCTTTTAAAATCGCAGCCTGTTTGATCCCTTCTGCTCTTCTGATCTCCGCCCTTTTTTCCCCATCAGCTTTTGTCTCAGCAGCAGTAGCAAAATCAACTGCAGCAATCTTTTCATTTTCAGCCTTGACGATCTTGTTCATGGTCTCCTGAACATCCTTGGGAGGATCGATCTCCTTAAGCTCTGTACGGATGATTTGGATCCCCCAGCTTTTTGTCTCTTCCAGTAATGTTGCATGCAATTCCTTGTTAATCTTTCCACGCTCGCTGTTGGCCGATTTCAGCGTCATGGTACCAATAATGTTACGAAGTGTGGTCCTTGCCAGGTTCACAATCTGGTACTCAATGCTGTTGACATTGTACTGGGAATTCTTCACACTATCCTCATCATTGTTGATCTTGAAGTAAACCTGTGCATCCACCTTGGCATTCAGGTTGTCGTTGGTGATGATCTCCTGTGGTTCCGCGTTGATCATTTTTTCAGTAATATTCACCTGGTACATCTTTTCGATTCCCGGGATGATCCAGTGAAAGCCGGGTGAAGCAAACCTGCGGTATTTGCCCAAAAATTCAATAAGCCCCCGATGGGTGGGCCTGACGATTCTGACGCCGGCCAGAAACAGAAGAATAACAACCACAACAATGGTTGTAATGACTACATTGCTCATAGCGAATCTCTTTAAATTTATATTTCGGATATCTCAGACAAACTTAAGAAATAAATCAACTTTTCTTATTATTTTCGTTGACACTTTTAAAACAAAAACGAATATGACAGTCCGTAATTCTTTAATGATGATGATCCTGTTAACCCTTTTCGTTGCAGGATGCCAACCAAAAAGTGAAAAGACCGCCCTAAGTCCTCAGGATTCGCTGATGCTGGCGAAGGTGAATGATTTCGCAGTCGTTACTTTGACGACCGATCTGGGTAAATTGACAGAAAAAGAAAAGCAAATGATACCACTGCTTATCGAAGTTGCCGATATTATTGACAATTTATACTGGTTACAGACTCTTGGAGATAAGACCGCTTTTCTCGATTCGATTAAAGACACGATTACCCGTCAATTCGCAGAAATCAACTATGGTCCCTGGGAACGGCTGAATGGCAATAAACCTTTTATAGAAGGTTACGGAGAAAAACCGGCCGGAGCAAACTTTTACCCTGCTGATATGACCAAAGAGGAATTTGAAAAATGGAATGATCCCAATAAAACCAGCCAGTACACGCTGATTCGCCGTGCCGATGACCGATCTCTTAAAGCCGTTTGGTATCATGAAGCATATAAGGATCAGATTACCCGGGCAGCCGACCTGTTAAAGAAAGCGGCAGGATTTGCAGAGGATGCCGGACTAAAAAAATACCTGGAACTTCGGGCCGAGGCCTTCCTGACCGATGATTATTTTGCCAGTGATATGGCCTGGATGGATATGAAAACCAATACGATTGATTTTGTTATTGGTCCCATTGAAAATTATGAAGATGAGCTTTTCGGTTATAAAACATCTTACGAAGGGGTTGTGTTAGCAAAAGACCAGGAATGGAGCAAGCGGCTCGCAAAATTCGCCTCCCTGCTTCCCGAATTACAAAAGAATCTACCGGTTGATCCCAAATATAAAAAGGAGAAGCCGGGAACCGATTCTGATCTCAACGCATATGATGTGATTTACGTTACAGGACAAGCGAATAAAGGCAGCAAGACCATCGCGATCAACCTTCCGAATGATGAAAAAGTGCAGTTGGCGAAAGGATCGAGAAGGCTTCAATTGAAAAATGCCATGAAAGCCAAATTCGACAAGATCCTGTTGCCTATTTCAGAAGTGTTAATTGATTCGGGACAAAGAGCTAACATTAAATTTGATGCATTCTTCTCCAATGTTATGTTCCACGAAGTTGCCCACGGTTTGGGCATTAAAAATACCATTACCGGCAAAGGTAACGTGAGGGAAGCATTAAAAGAGAAGTATTCCTCATTTGAAGAAGCAAAGGCCGATATTCTTGGTTTATACATGACTACCAGACTGATTGAAATGGGTGAAATCAAAGATATTACGGTTGAAGACTGCTTTATTACATACATGGCGGGACTTTTCCGCTCGGTCCGTTTTGGCGCAGCAAGTGCGCATGGGAAAGCCAACATGATGTGCTACAACTATTTTGAAGATAAAGGAGCATTCGAACGCCTTCCCGAAGGCACTTACCGGGTGAACATGGATAAGATACGTACCGCAATGAATGAATGGGCAGCCAAGGTATTAATGATTGAAGGAGACGGTGACTACCAGGGGGCTGTTACCTACCTGGATGCCAACGGAAAGATCAGGGAGTCGCTTCAGGCAGATCTTAACCGGTTGAAATCTGCTCGGATCCCGGTTGATATCGTTTACGACCAGGGGCCAAAGGTTTTGGGATTGAATTAGACTCAAACACTTTTATTTCATGTTGGTCATGCCGGGTCCTGCATAAAAGGCCTCAGGAAAGAAAGTACGTTGGCAGCGAGGTAATCGGTATTGTATCCGCCTTCCATGATCACGAGAATTGGAATTTCAAGTTCGGTAATCAGTATTTCTGACAATCTGGAGTACTCAGGTGAAGTCAGTTTGAAATCGCCCAACTGATCAAATTCAAAAGTATCAACCCCCAGAGAAACAATCAGATAATCGACCCCGAATTTTTTAATATCCGTAACTGCACGCTGAAATACCGATTCGTATTCTTTATCGATCGTTCCTGAAGGCAAAGGGTAATTGATGTTTTTTTCACTATTCTCTGCAACCGATCCCGTCAGATAAGGATAATTGTAATCGGGATCCCCATGAATAGAAACAAAAAGTATGTTCTCCTGGCGTTGTACAACATCCTGAGTCCCGTTGCCATGATGAAAATCAATATCAAGAATTGCGACCTTTTTCTGACTAAATGTGGTAGCCGAACCAACGTCAATCAGATATCTTGCCGCAATAGTCGCATTGTTTAAAAAACAATATCCGCCTGAATAGTCGTATCCAGCATGATGACCCGGTGGTCTGCAAAGGGAGAACACCACGGCATCTCCGTTCAGGAGATTTTGTGCTCCGGTCAGCGCGGTATAAGCTGAATGTCTGACGGCTTCCCAGGTACCCTTGACAATCATGGTGCAACTATCGGTCATGTAATAGCCGGCCTTCCCAACCGGACTTTTCCCGGGCGAATTTTGCCGGATACGGCCAAGGGCAAAGAATTCGGGCAAAACCCCTTCGCTCCATAATCCTGCTTCAATCCAATCATCGTAAGCTGTTTCAAGGTATTTTATATACTCCTCAGAATGAACTTTAAGAAGGTGATCGATTGAGAATTCGACCGGACGAATCATCTCAATTCCAGGCAAATCCATGAGCGCTTCAAAAATCAGTTCAGCCCGGAATGGAGATTCCCCGTAATTTTCTATATGATTAGAAATAAATTCTTTGGGAGGGTCATGCAGAATATGGTAGGGCGAATAAACAACTTTCATAAATGATCCTGAATTAATCGATAATGTTGGGGTCATGCTCCCGTATATAGTTCATCAGTTCTTTTGCGATGTCGGTCACCAGTTGAATTTTACCATAGTCAAGATCCACATTGTTAAGATACTGCAGGATGATGGCATCCCCGATTCTTGATTCCGGTAATATCCCTGCGAAGAAAAATCCTAATTTCTCCAACTCGGCCGTGTATTTTGCTGAGAGCGGATCTTTCAGTTTTAAAAACAGGTTGATAGCTGCCATTCCTTTGAGACAATAGTGTCGTACCGTCATACGTATTTGCTTGATCAGGTCCTGGCCATACTCCATCACGAAAATCTCTGCACAGCCCTCCAATTCGTTTGCTCCATCGCTGATCACCGACTCCGCCCGGGTACAAACCAATTGTTCTGCAGTCGGAACCAGGTAGCGGTGATTGGCGCCAACGTTACGGTACAGCTTTTCGACCATTTCCCGATGGTGTGCCGGAACATAGAGATCGTAAACCATAGGGGTTTCAAGATACTTGAATGAAAGAAGGACACTGATCCGCTGTGAAGTATCCTCCGATATTCCCTTGAACTTCCAGGAAGAAGGGCTGGTTGCCAGCAATAATCCGCAATCGTTGATCTGGAATTTGATCATTGATTTCTGCGTAAAGGGATGGTTGGTAACTGCATAGGCATACATTCCCCTCAATTCCCGTTTTTTGGGAACAGTGAATAGATAATCAACCAACCGGTTAAGAGCGCCCTGTCCCCGGTATTCCACATTCACAAAAACGAAAGTAAGTTCCGCGATCACATCCTCGGGATATTGATACAGAAACGCGGAGTGGCCCATGAACGTCCCATCGGCAGTTACTGCTACAGCAGATATCATTTCATGCTTCCTGTTCATTTCGACCAATCGTTCCGGAAAATAGATATGATCATCAAAAAAAGTATAGCCGTGTGTTTTGTAGGCACACCGTGAAACCTCTATGGCTTCTTCTTCGGCTAATGCCCTTACCGTGTAATCAATTTTTTCCTTAATGACAGCAGGTTCTTTATTCCCAGCCTGCTGATCGGTAACGACACCCTTTTGCAGCTCATCGGGTAAAAATTTTATCATTACCGTCTCCTTGCCCTGAATTCCCAGGTTATGGAATTCAAGATGATCCATCACATTCTGAATCAGGTAAATACCTAAACCGGAAGTTGAAAGATCATCGAGATTCCCACTTACCTCATATTTTCTGATGCCCTCCGGGTTGAAAGGGATACCCATTTCTTTAATGATAATCCTGATACCCCCTGCGATATGATCACAAATAATATCGAAGGTCGGGTTCCCTTCATCATGGGTATGGATCATCACATTTGACACTGCTTCTTCTAGGGCAATATCAATTTTATTAAGTTCATCGCCTGTAAAGCCGATCATCTTGGCAATTTCCCTTACAAATTGTTGAACCAAATAGGAATATTCCAGCTTATTGGGAAATGTTAACTTAATGCTGTCACCTTGTATCATAATTTTCTTATATATAGGTTGTTACTATTGGAAAATGTGAACATCAGGCAATAACCCAAGTCGGGAATCAGATATACAACTGGTTAAAGACCGAATAAAATTAGACAATAATTTTAAATTAGTTTCATAATGTACCATCTTATACCATTAAAACCAAACAAATTGTTATATTTGAACAACATAAATCTGAAGATAGATGGTAAACCAGGAGAAGATTGATGATATCATAGAAAGGGCTATGCTTGCGGCTGCCGAGTTTCAGCAGTTCACGCAGGAACAGACCGACATATTACAGGAATCGCAGAAATTGCCCGTCCACTCGGACCGGTACTTTAACACTTCTCTGGATGAAGCGCAACTTATTAAAGAATATACAAATATTCATTAAATCTCTAAACCATGTTAACCATTCAACACCAACCCGAAAATGACCTCCTGGTATTCCTGTTTTCAGGGAGGCTTGACACAATAGCAAGTGGACCGATTGCGGAAGAAATCGGACGCAAAATGGATACGATCAGGGATGCAGCCGGAAATAACCCTCACCGGGTCGTTTTCGATTTAAACGGGGTTGATTATATCTCCTCATCGTTTATCAGGATATGTGTCAACACGGCAAAACAATCACAACCAAAGGGTTTCTCGATCATCAACTGTAACCCATTCCTCAAGAGCACGTTCAAGATTTCGGGGCTCGACGGAATTCTCAATGTTTCATAACCCGATGCCTGAAGACTGAATCTGGTGTCAGTCGGATAATCAGGTTTGTGTTACTCAGCCGGAAAAGGGTTTCAAAGTTTGAGGTCACCCTGATCTTTCCAGGTCTGGTAACAAAATGAACTGGTTTTATCCCCGTGGATCACCTTTCAAAGGCATTTTTGCCATCTTTTCCACCTCCAGACTTGGGAACCCGAATTCTTCCACGATTTTTCCCCTGATCAGATATATTCCGTCGCCCCTGAAAGGATACGCCTCAACTGCCCTGGGAAAATGTACGGTATCGAAAAAATGCCCCCTCACATCGATGAAAGTCCCAAAATGCATCCATTCCTTTTTCACCGTACGCGCATACTTGATGGTGACCAGTAATCCCATCATCCGTAAGGTTTTCCCGACATTTTCCGACATCTGACCGGCACGTATATCCCCTCTGAAGCCGGTCTCCAGCAGGTCGAAATAGGTATTTGTCACCGGGAATCCCAGCAGTTCGATCTCATCATAGATATCGGCAAGCAGGTTCTGCTCGAGCGCCGGTAGTTCATATTTCCGGTGTGGTAATTGACAATTGACAATTGACAATTGACAATTACCAGGAGGCGCACCATGCGCGACAGGGGATGGAATTAGCGGAGCATCCTGTTTTTTTCCGGCGCCTGGCCGGGCCGTCCCTTCCTGTTTCCGGTCTTTTCCAAGAAGCATGTGAGCTTCCCACAGAAGGGCAGGTTTTGGTTTCCCGGTGAATCTGAAAGCGCCGACCCTGATCAGAATGATGAGCTGGTCGAGGGTTACGGGTACCCGCCGGATAAAATCCTCCAGATCGAGGTACGGTATCTGGAGGTCGGTTGTTGCCACCGATCGGGTTCCAGGCGATCCCCCATCGTTTTGTGACCCATCCGTACCACAGCGTAAGTCGGGGATTATCTTCCCCAGCGTTGCTTCAAGTCCGTTCACATGAATAAATCCCATGTAGAGATCCTTCCCGGTTATGACAGTCTTGTATCCACTTCGATTGACACAGGGCGGATGTAACGTCCCTCCGCAGATCTTTGCTTCATTGAAATAGACCCACGATTGATAAAACCCGCCGAAGTTGTTGATCACGCCCGTGATGAATTCCAGTGGAAAATGGGCCTTCAGGTAAAGGCTCTGGTAGCTCTCCACAGCGTAGGAAGCCGAATGAGCTTTAGAGAAGGAATAGCCAGCAAACGATTCGATCTGGCGCCATACTTCCTTTGTAACTTCTTCGGGATAGCCGGATTTTCTGCAGTTCTCAAAAAATTTATCGATGATACGCTGCAGCTCTTTCTTGGAACGGTACTTACCGCTCATGGCCCGCCGGATCACGTCGGCATCAGCCAGGTCGAGGCCAGCGAAATGGTGACAAATCTTCAGCACATCCTCCTGATAGACCATCACCCCGTACGTTTCTTTCAACTGCTCTTTCATCACGGGGTGCAGGTATCTGAACCTGTCGGGATTATGGAACCGGAAGATGTACTCTTTCATCATCCCCGATCTTGCCACCCCCGGGCGGATGATCGAACTGGCTGCGACCAGGGTCCGGTAATTATCGCACCTCAGTTTTTTCAACAACCCCCGCATGGCAGGGCTTTCGACGTAGAAACAGCCGATGGTCCGCGCATTCCTGAGCTGTTCCTTTACCTGGCGATCTTCCTTGAACATCTTTACATTGTGGACATCGATGTTGACGTCACGGTTCTTTTTCACGATCTCAGCCGCTTCATAGATGTGCCCGATTCCGCGTTGACTGAGGATGTCAAGCTTTTCGAATCCGATATCTTCGGCAACGTACATGTCGAATTGCGTTGTCGGAAAACCCTTGGGAGGCAGATCAAGCGCTGTATAACAGGTTAGGGGTTCTTCAGAGATCAACACGCCACCGGCATGAATGCTGCGCATGTTGGGAAAATCGGCCATCATCTCTCCAAGTTCACTGATCTTGCGGATGATGTCATTCTTATGAACGGCATCATCGGGGTACTTCAGAAAGGCGTCAATTTCGCCCTTGGGAAGTCCGTGAACTTTTCCCAGTTCCCGGTAAATCGATTTATCGCGAAACGTTGACATGGCGCCCAACAAGGCGGTGTGTTCATGCCCATATCGTTTAAAGATGTAGTCGATCACTTCATCGCGTTCCTTCCAGGAATAATCGATATCGAAGTCGGGCGGGGAGGTGCGTTTCGGATTGATAAAGCGTTCGAAGTACAGATCGAGTTCGATCGGATCCACATCGGTAATCCGCAAACAATAAGCGACGATACTGTTGGCCCCGCTCCCCCGCCCCACATGGTAAAAGCCCCGCGACATCGAATAGCGGATGATATCCCAGGTAATCAGAAAATAGGCCGCAAAGCCCATCTTATCGATAATATCAAGCTCATGCTGTACCCGCCGTAATGCTTCGCTATGCTGTGCACCATACCGGTACACCAAACCGTCGAACGCCAGTTTCTCCAGGAGGATACGGTCATCGTACCGGCTTCCGGTGAAGGTCTTCTTGTTTTTACAGCTCTTGAAATCAAAATCGATGGAGCATGATTCCATGATCCGGTGTGTGTTGGCAAGAATCTCCGGGAAATCTTTACACAATTCAAGCAGTTCCGGCACTGTCGGCATGAATTCGTCGGGAGTAGCAACCTGGTGCGGTTCCAGCCGTGTCAGCAATACATTATGATCAACAGCCCTGAAATTCCGGTGCAGGTCATATTCCTTTTTATTCCGGAAAGTCACCGGACACATCAGTACCATGTATGGAACCAATTCACGATGACGTGAAAGCATGAGGGGATTCAATTCGGAGGGACGGATGCCTATAAAAACAGATTGCGAAATGGCGGGATGGCGAGATGGCGAAAAATTCGCTATCTGGCTATGTTGTACTCCGCTTCGCTCCGGTCCGCTATTCCCCAGAGGAATTATCCAATACACGTGCTCCAATTCAGGAGGGCGATCCGGTAACTGAAAGTTCCGTAGGTTATGCCAGCTCAGGAATTCGTTCAGCTCTTTGAATCCTTCATTATTCCGGGCAAGGCCAATATACAGCAGTTGATCATCGCGCCTAAACTCGATTCCGGCAATGGGCCTGATCCCCCTTTCATGGCATACGGAAACAAACTCCATCATGCCAGTCGAGTTGTTAATATCGGTGAGCGCCACGGCTGGGGGGAATGTTTGGTAACCCGGTACAGACGGTCTCCCTGAATGTTGTATGGCGACCGGTCTGTGGGTATCTTTTCCTGCGTCGTCCGCTGCTACTTCCGGTAAACCAAAAGCACGGGAGGCTTCATCAATCAGATTCTCAACCGAGATGGTTCCGTAGCGAAGCGAGTAATATGAGTGGCAATTGAGAAACATCATTACCCTTTCACCATTTCTTTCATAGCCACTCCCCTGCTTACAATTTTATCTCCGTATTTGCGCCGTATCCGGTCGAGCGCCTGGTAGAGGTTGATCATTTCCAGGTTATCATCAAACATGTTCAGTTGCGGATTTCCTGAAACGAGACCGCTGAAGCGTACGCCGATCAGGCGAATCAGCATACGCCGCTGGTAAAGCCGGTCGAAAAGGTCCTTCACGACAGGGATGAGTTGATGGTCGAAGGCGGTGTACGGGATCTGCTTCTGCAGGGTATGGGTATCGAAGTTGGAATAGCGGATCTTGACGGTGACGCAGGAAGTCAGTTTCTGCTTGTCGCGCAGCTCAAAGGATATCTTTTCCACCATCTTCACCAGTTTCTCCTTCATCCTGACAATATCGATGCTGTCCTGGTCAAAAGTCGATTCGGTGCTGACCGACTTGGCTTCATGGTAGGGATAAACCGGAGTACGGTCAATGCCATTGGCTTTTTCCCAGATCACGACGCCGTTCTTTCCCATCACCCGTTCCATCATATCGGGAGGAATACGGCTCAGGGTGTCGATGGTGACAATCCCCATGGAGCGCAGCAGCCGGTAGGTCTTCTCCCCTATCATCGGGATCTTGCGGATCGAAAGCGGGGCCAGGAACGATTGAACGGAATCCGATTTCACACAGAGTTCCCCGTTGGGTTTAGCCTCGCCGGTGGCAATCTTGGAAACGGTCTTGTTGACCGATAATCCAAAAGATATAGGCAGTCCGGTATTTTTGATAATCCTTTCACGGAGTTCGTGGGTCCATTTCAGGGTGCCGAAAAAACGGTCCATCCCCGTCACGTCGATGTAGTGTTCGTCGATGGAAGCTTTCTCATACAGTGGAGCCTTTTCGGCAATAATCTCCGTAACCGTATGTGAGTACTTCGAATAGCGCTCCATGTCGCCTCGAACCAGGATGGCATCGCCGCAAAGTGTTCGCGCCATTTTCATGGGCATGGCCGAATGAACTCCGAATTTTCTTGCCTCATAGCTGCAACTGGCCACTACGCCACGATCAGAGGTCCCTCCGATGATTACTGGTTTTCCGGCCAACTCGGGCCGGAGCAGCCGTTCGACGGAGACGAAGAAGGTGTCGAGGTCGAAGTGGACAATATTGCGGGAGAGGAGTAGCATAAATGGCAAAAAGCTATTTATTTTTGATTATTTTTTAATCACATATCCGATTACAATATAATCATTATATTTGCAACAACAAAATTTTTAGCCATGTTTTTCAGCAGTAATATAAAATTCTTACGGAAACGCAGGGAACGCACACAGGACGATGTGGCGGGCGCCCTCAACATGAAACGTTCGACCCTGAGCGGATATGAAAACAACATAGCCCAGCCTGGCTTTGAAACGTTGATCGCCTTTTCGGGGTATTACAATGTGGCTATCGATACCCTGATCCGGGTTGATCTTACCACACTCCCGGAAAGTCAGATGCGGCAATTGGAACGGGGATATGATGTTTTTATTAAAGGGTCGAACCTGCGAATTTTAACCACGACGGTCGGAGCTGACAACGATGAGAACATTGAACTTGTTTCGGAAAAAGCCAAAGCAGGATATACCAGCGGTTTTGCCGATCCCGAATACATCAGTATTCTCCCGACCTTCCGCCTCCCCTTTCTTTCGAAGCAGAAGAAGTACCGCACCTTTCAGGTCAGCGGCGATTCGATGCTTCCTATTCCGCACGGGGCCTGGGTTACCGGGGTATTTGTTCAGGATTGGATGACCATCCGCAACAAGGATGCCTACATTATACTCACCATGGATGAGGGCATCCTTTTCAAGGTCGTCGAAAACCGGATCAAACAGGAAGGGATACTTATCCTTCACTCCCTGAATCCAAACTATGAACCTTACGAAATCAAGGTAACTCAAATCAGGGAGGTTTGGCATTTTGTGCACTATATCAGTTCTCAGATTCCTGAGAATACCCATTACGACACCTGTCATTTGACCCAGACGGTAAAACAATTAAAGCAAGATGTACAGGCGATCCAGACCCGGTTAAACCTCTGATTGTATCCCGGCTCCTGATAGCCAACCGGTGGAAGAGTGTTGTTGATTAATTACTCTATTTGCTGTTTCATTTCTGCTGTTAATGGTGAAGAAACATCTATTCAAAGCCATAAAAACTGTTAGGTTTTGAACAATTTTAATTTATATTTGTTCAAATTTTTCTAACCTAAATCAACAGCTAATGAAAGTCGCCATTGTAGGATCCGGATATGTCGGATTGGTTACCGGAACCTGCTTCTCCGAAGTAGGCATTGAAGTCACCTGTGTTGACATTGATCAGAAAAAAATCGAAAATTTAAAGCAGGGTATCATCCCCATTTATGAACCCGGATTGGAAGAGATGGTTCACCGAAACATGAAAAAGGAACGGCTCCATTTCACAACCAGTCTTGCCGAAGCTCTTGAGGATTGTGAGGTCATTTTCAGCGCTGTCGGGACTCCACCCGATGAGGACGGGAGCGCCGATCTTCAGTATGTCCTTAGTGTGGCGCGCGAATGCGGAAGGCTCATGAAGGATTACCTGTTGATTGTGACCAAAAGCACAGTACCCGTTGGCACTGCTGATAAGGTAAGAAAGGTTGTCGCAGAAGAACTTAAAAAGAGAGGGGTTTCGATCGAATTTGATGTGGCGTCAAATCCGGAATTCCTGAAGGAGGGTGCGGCAATTGATGATTTTCTGAAACCTGACCGGATCGTAGTCGGTTGCGACTCTCAGAGGGCGGAAGACCTTATGAAAGCGCTCTATAAACCCTTCACGCTGAACGGGCATCCTGTCATTTTCATGGATATAACTTCGGCCGAGATGACCAAATATGCTGCGAATTCGATGTTGGCGACGAAAATAAGTTTTATGAACGATATTGCCAACCTGTGTGAAATTGTAGGCGCTGATATTAATATGGTACGGAGGGGTATCGGTTCAGATTCCAGGATTGGGAATAAATTTATCTATCCCGGTGTGGGGTATGGAGGTTCATGTTTCCCCAAAGATGTAAAGGCGCTAATTCATACTGCCGAAGAATATAAATACCCGCTCAGGGTTTTAAAGGCTGTTGAAGCGGTAAATGATGATCAGAAGTTAGTGCTTTATAACAAACTGGAACAGCATTACAAGGGGGATTTGAAGGGGAAAACGGTTGCGATCTGGGGACTTTCCTTCAAACCTCAGACGGATGATATGCGGGAGGCTCCGTCGCTGGTTATCATTAGAAAACTTTTGGATGCCGGCGTTAAGGTAAAAGCATACGATCCCGTTGCCATGCACGAAGCAAAACGCCATCTGGGAGATACCATTTATTATGCCCCTGATCAATATGATGCGCTGATTGATGCCGATTGTCTGTTGCTGGTCACCGAATGGCCCGAGTTTAAATTCCCCAATTTCAATATTGTTAACAAACTGCTTAAGGCGCCTGTCATTTTCGATGGCCGTAACATCTATGAAATTCCGGAAATGAAGCGTAAAGGGTATACCTATTATTGCATTGGGATAAATACCTCCCGATGACCGGAGTCACGCTAAAGCCAAGCATCATCATTGCAGATGAATCAAAGGAATTTGTTTCAGAAGCTTAGTTAAGACACGAAATCATGATCAGAAAAAAAATACTTGTTACCGGAGGGGCCGGATTTCTCGGCTCTCATTTATGCGAACGGTTGTTGAACGAAGGCAACGAGGTAGCTTGTCTCGACAATTACTTCACCGGACAGAAACAGAATGTGGTTCACCTGCTAAAGAATCCCTATTTTGAGTTGATCCGTCACGATGTGACCATGCCCTTCTATATCGAGGTTGATGAGATTTACAATCTTGCCTGTCCCGCCTCGCCGATCCACTACCAGTTTAATGCCATCAAGACGGTAAAGACTTCTGTGATGGGGGCTATCAACATGCTTGGGCTGGCCAAACGTACCAAGGCAAAAATTTTGCAGGCATCGACCAGCGAGGTCTATGGTGATCCCGAAATACACCCGCAGGTTGAGGATTACTGGGGGCATGTCAATCCTATCGGGATTCGATCCTGTTATGATGAAGGGAAGCGGATTGCAGAGACCCTGTTTATCAATTACCATCAACAAAACAAGGTTCGTATCAAGATCATGCGAATCTTCAATACGTACGGGCCACGGATGCACCCCAACGACGGGCGTGTAGTCTCCAATTTTATTGTTCAGGCGCTTCGGAACCAGGACATCACCATTTACGGAGACGGAAGTCAATCAAGAAGTTTCTGTTATGTTGACGATTTGCTGGAAGGGATGATCCGTCTGATGAATACGAGGGAGACGTTTACAGGACCCGTCAATATTGGGAATCCAAACGAGTTCACCATACTCGAACTGGCCCGGAAGGTGATTAGTCTGACCGGTTCAAAATCAAAGATTATTCACCTGCCGCTACCATCTGATGATCCCACGCAGCGCCGTCCTGATATAAGTCTTGCCCGGAAAGAGTTGAATTGGGAACCTGCGATCATGCTTGAAGAGGGTCTGCTCAAGACCATAGACTACTTTAAAACTATTATCTGACCTTACTTTGCAATGAAAATCCTCATCACAGGTTCCAATGGCCAACTTGGAAATGAAATCAGGCGTATCGCCCCTCAATATCCTGAATTGAACTTCATCTTTACGGATATTCAGGATTTGGATATAACGAGTGAACAAGCCCTGGAGCATTTCTTCAACGCTGAACGACCGGAGATCGTAATCAATTGTGCAGCATACACTGCCGTTGATAAAGCCGAGCAGGAAGAGACTCTGGCCTATCTGATCAATTCAAATGCGGTCGGCAACCTGGCCCGGATCACTGCTCGGTATCAGTCCTATCTGATCCACCTTTCCACCGACTATGTATTCGACGGCAGGGGCTACAGGCCTTACACCGAGACTGATGTCACCAATCCGGTATCTACCTATGGAAAAAGCAAATTCGCCGGTGAAAAAATGATCCAGGCTCACGCTTCAGGCAGTATGATCATTCGTACCTCATGGCTCTATTCCGAGTTTGGAGGAAATTTTGTAAAAACCATCCTGAAAATCGCTTTAGAACATGGAAACATAAATGTCGTTTATGATCAGATAGGGTCTCCCACCTATGCCGGCGACCTTGCTGAGGCGATCCTGACAGCAATCCGGTATCATCGTTTACCCGAACATATCGAGATTTTTCATTATGCAAATGAGGGAGCCGTCAGTTGGTACGATTTCGCTCAGGCCATTATTGAACTGACCGGCATTGAATGCCAAATCAGTCCGATTGAAACCAAAGATTTTCCGCGGCCGGCTGTGCGCCCCTTTTACAGCGTTTTCAATAAAAGTAAAGTAAAAAACCGTTTTCAGATCGAGATTCCTTACTGGCGCAACAGTTTGAAAGTATGCCTTGAGCGGTTGATGAATCAGGATTGATGACCCTGTCTTAAATTTTTATAAGTTTTTATATGCAGCATATCGATAGTGAAATATTTCGTCGGGCACAGGAATGGCTCTCTGACAATTTTGACGAGGATACCCGAAACGCCGTGACCCTCATGATCGGGAACAATCCGGCCGAACTGGTGGATTCATTTTACAAGGATCTGGAATTTGGAACAGGCGGATTGCGGGGAATCATGGGTGCAGGGACAAACCGGATGAACAAATACACCGTCGGCATGGCGACCCAGGGTCTGGCCAATTATCTGAAGAAGATGTTTCCCCTCATCAGACCAGTCAGCGTAGTTGTTTCGCATGACAGCAGGAACAACAGCAGCTATTTCGCCCGGATTGTCGCAGAAGTTTTTGCGGCTAACGGATTCAGCGTATATCTGTTCAGCGGGCTTCGCCCGACGCCAGAGCTATCCTTTGCAGTCAGGCACTTACATTGCCAGAGTGGCGTCATGATCACTGCTTCTCATAATCCCAAGGAGTATAACGGATATAAAGCATATTGGGACGATGGCGCCCAGATGATTGCTCCTCATGATGAAAATGTAATCGGGGAGGTTAAAAAAATAACCTCTGTCAACGATGTTATGTGGAACGGTAATCCGGAGCAGATTATCCCGATCGGAACTGAAATCGACCAAATCTATCTGGATCAGGTTGCTGCGCTTTCGCTGTCGTCCGATTCCATTCAACGGCATCAGGACCTGAAGATCGTATATACGCCGTTGCACGGTTGCGGTCGGGAACTGGTCCCTGAAATTTTAAGACGATTTGGGTTCCAAAATGTGTCGGTCGTCAGCGAACAGGCAACAGCCGACGGCAATTTCCCTACAGTTCACTCTCCAAATCCTGAGGAACATGAGGCGCTCAACCTGGGGATTAAGCTTGCGGAGGATTTGAATGCCGATCTTGTAATGGCTACTGATCCCGATGCCGACCGGGTAGGCATTGCCATACGCAACAATCAGGGGAAAATGGTACTCCTCAATGGCAATCAGACGGCTGCATTATTATTTTACTACATTCTGTCGCGATGGAGTGAAAAAAAGTACTTAACGGGTAAAGAGTACCTGGTTTCCACCATTGTTACAACCCGGTTGCTTTCAGATATTGCCCATGCATTCGGGGTTGATTATTACGAGAGTCTGACCGGCTTTAAATTTATCGCCGATGTGATCAGGCGCCACGAGCAGGATCAGAAATTCATTGTCGGAGGCGAAGAGAGCTACGGTTACCTGATTGGTGATTTTGTCCGCGATAAAGATGCCGTGAGTTCCTGTGCCATGATAGCCGAAGCGGCAGCCTGGATGGCTGACCGGGGGAAAACCCTGTTTGACCTTTTAATGGAGATATACCTGCGATTTGGTCTGTACAAAGAGACCCTTCTCTCGGTGACCAAAAAGGGGAAGACCGGTGCTGAAGAGATACAGCAGATGATGTTTGAATACCGGCACCATCCTCCTGCTTCCATCCACGGTTCAAAAGTCGTTTGTATCAAGGATTACCAGGAACTCACAGAAAAGGATCTGGTCAAGGGAAGTATAAAGAAGATTGATTTTCCTGTTTCCAATGTTCTACAGTTTGTTTTAGAGGATGGAAGTATTATCAGTATGCGTCCCTCGGGGACTGAGCCTAAAATAAAATTCTATTTCGGGGTGAGGGAAATACTTCAGGATTCCGGAAAATTCGAAATAACGACAGAACGGCTTGACCGAAAGATCAGCGGAATTATTACCGCCCTGAACCTTAAATAGATGTGATCCTTTCGCTGATACACGCACTGTTGATTTTGTTCGGAGGATTCATTAATGATTTTTCCGAACCGGGTTCATCCACTGATATCCATTCCCGAAAACCAGATACGCTCCGAATCGCAAGTGGAACCTATATTCTTTCCAGATCGTTGATTGTTAAGGTTCCCCGCGACACCTTTATCACAGGTTTCAGCATGGTAAAGTTATCGCCGGATTCGCTTGCCATGGTACGATCGAAGGTCTTTTATGACACCCTGTACCGAAAACTTTCGCGCAGAAAGTTCACCCAGCTCCTCTACCCGCTCGCATTTGTGGCTCCTACTCCTCTGAATCCGGTTGGGAATGAACAGGTGGTCAAAAGTACTTCGGGATATGAACCTTATAAGGGGAAAGTGATCCGAAATATCCGTATTGTGACCCTGTCGCCCTTCGGTACATCCCTTCATGACACCCTGTACAGGCCCATTACGGGAGCTGGTAAGGCTTTGAACAACGTTCACATTAACACCAGAAAATACATCATCAGGCGTAACCTGTTGTTCCGGCAAGGTGACCGGATTGATCCCGATGTTATCGCTGAAAACCAGCGTATTCTGAAGGATCTTGATTTTATCGACGATGCCCGCATTCTCGTAAGCGAATCGGGCTGCACTTCCGACAGCGCCGATATCACGGTCATTGCCAAGGATGTATGGTCAATCGGAATTGATGTTCCGGGAATTTCACTGGAACGGATTACCGTCAGGCTTTATGATGCCAATTTCATGGGATTAGGCGACAGGCTTACCGCCAACACATCGTTTGATCTTTATCGCGCTCCGTTTTTCCTGTTCAGTGGGTTATCCTATAAATATTCGAACATTGCAGGATCCTTTATTGACGGAACCATCGAATACAATGCAGAGGACGAGGGAGACAGGACTTTTACAGTCGGTCTGAACCGTCCGTTTCTCACCAACCAGACCAAGTGGGGAGGAGGGATCACGGCGGGTTTTGTGAAGGATTACAGTGAACTGAACGACAGCGTCGATATTCTTGCCTACTACAACCAACAGGGAATATGGTTTGGTAAAGCATTCCGGTTAACAAAGCTGACCCGGAACCAACGAATCATCGTAACTGCCAGCGTTTACCGGAGAAATTTCACCACCCGCCCGTTGATTACCCTTGATTCAAACCGGGGATATTATAATCAGGTACAATTTCTGACTTCAGTATCATTTTCCGGAAACAACTACTACCTTACCGAATATGTATCTAAATTCGGGAAGATTGAAAATCTTCCATACGGAACTCTTTTTCAACTCACAGTTGGTGTAGATAATACCGATTTTTACTGCAGGTTTTATTCCGGCGCAAAGGTATCGGCAGGTAATTATGTTCAGCATTTCGGTTTTCTGGAAGGTTATCTGAAGTTTGGCGGTTTTTTTCATGAGGATTCGTTTGAGGATGCGGTACTGAAGCTTAACCTCAGGTATTTCACTCCTTTGTATAAGAGTCACGATAAGAGGTTTAAATTCAGGGCGTATCTGAATTCGGAGTATAGAACCGGGATCAATCTGCGATCGAACAACCTGGATGCCTTTGATGCCAACATCAATTTCAGGGTAGACAAGATCAACGCCACCGATGATTTTTCGGGGACCGAAATGGTTAGTTCAAGAGTCACCCTGGTCTCCTATACTCCCTGGAACCTATATGGTTTTAACTTCGCCCTGATGGCCAATTTCCAGGCAGGGCTGGTAGCCCAAAGGCATGAAAACCTTTTTCAGGAGCCTTTTTTCAGTGCGATCGGGCTTGGGATATATATTAAAAATGACAATCTTGTTTTTCCCCCGTTTCTAATCTCGACCACATTTTATCCATCGCCTGCGGGTGATCCTACCAGATTTCAATATCTTTTAAGCTCTATCCCCGAAATACAGTTTTATGATTTTGTTCCGGGCGCTCCGTATGAGGAGACACTTGGGAACTAATACCCGTTTGTTTTATAAATTTGCGCAAAAATTTCCCATGAACAAAACTAACATTTCCGGAAACGATGAAGCTGTTATGTCGCGTAATGTCCTGGATTTCATTACGGTGGCCAACGAGTTTTGTTTGTCGCTGGAAAAACATCAGCAATATACCCGGATCGAACTATTTTCATTCCTTCAAAAGATCGCCCCGCTGATCTATCTCAAGGCAGCGTTACTTCCTGATATTGAACCCTCGGATGAGGATGCAACCGAGCATTTCGTAACGGAGGAGGAGTGGGAAACCCTTTTCAATGAGCTTTACCGAAAGTTTGGTGAACAGGATCCATTCACATATGTCGACCTGCGTGAAAACAGCCATCAGGATCCGGTGACCGGAAGCCTTGCCGAATGCTTTACGGATGTATATCAGGATTTGCGCGACTTTATCCTGCTCTATCAAAAACCCCTGAGAGCACAAAAGGAAAACGCCGTGCGGGAATGCCGGAAACTATTTGAGACCCGTTATGGTTATCGTCTGGCCATTGCGCTTTCGGCAATTCATAACATTCTTTATTCAACGGCCGATAACACCTACGATTTTTAATTTCGAAGAATAACTGTGAAATTATTTTACTTTTTTATATTTGTATAAAATCTGCACCATGATAGACCGGAATAGATTCAACGAAAACTTTCAATACTTCGATAAAGAGATTATCATTGAAATTATTGACATTTTCTTTTCGGAGTTCGACGAACGCTTTGAAAAGCTTTCAAAAAATGTGCGTGACAGGGATTTTGTGCAGTTAAAGTTCAATGCCCACAGTTTGAAAGGTGTCATAGCCAATTTCATGGATCCTGTCACCATCGACCTGTCGCGAAGGCTGGATGAAGTGGCAAAAAATCAAGAATCGGGAGGGCTTGACAGCCTGTATCAGGATCTATTCGAAAATACCAAAAAACTATATCAGGAATTGAAAGTCATCAGGCAGGAGCTCACCGCCTGAACTCCAGATTATCAAGTCGGTTTAGTCCGGCCACCGCCTTGTCATAATTCACCATTATTTTCAGCGAATTCTTATAATCTTCCCTTGCTTTGGAATAATCACCCAGCAATTCATATGCATAACCCCTGTTATAATAGGCCTGATAATACTCCGGATCCTTTTTGAGGGCTTCATCGAAAAACTGAATTGACTTTTTAAAATCTTTCAGGTAAACCAGGTAAATGTAACCGATGTTGTAAGGGGCATCGCGGAACAGGGTATCGACCCTTGCCAGCTGAGTGTAGGTTAAAATGGCTCTGTCGTATTGTGAAGTCTCCTGATACAGCATGCCCAGCATATACAATGCTTCTTTACTGTCGGGTTTCAGGTTCAATGCATTTTTCAGATAGGTTTCAGCGATACGGTCTTTACGTATTGAAAAGAGTTCACCCAATTCGACATAAGCTTCGTAGAATTCCTGATTCTTATCGACAGCCTTCAAGAGATCGCCCACTGCCCGGTTGGTGTCGCCCTGTTCGAGCAGTCCGATTGCTCTCGTATAGTGGGCCTGTGCATTGTTATGATCGACCGACAGCAATTCATTGACTGTTGCGTAGCAATTTTTATAATCCTTTACGATCAGATATAATTTTGCCAGTTTCAACAAGGCCTGGGAATTATCAGGATCAAGTTCCTTAGCCTTCAGGAGGGCGTCGCGGCTGTTGTCGGGCTGCCCCATCACGAGATAGGTATCCGAAAGGGTAAGGTAATATTCGCTTTTTCCGGGTGCGATTGATATGGCCTTATTGACATCCCTGAGTGCCAGATCAAGTTGTTTGTCGAAAATATAGTACTGTGCTCTTTTATTGTAGAGGTCAGCGTTTGAAGCGTCGTCGCCGATAGCTTTTGTATATTGGGCAATACGTTGTTTAATGGTATCACCGGCCGTCAGTGCAGGAGTTTTATCGGGAGTACGGTTGCAGGAAGAGAATAGTACCCAGAATGTCAGAAAACCGAAAAGGATTTTTTTCATCGAGGTTTTACTGAGGATTAATAGCTTCTTTGATTTTTTTCTCTAATTCATCGGCTAATTCAGGGTTGTCCTGGATGATCTTTTTAACGGCATCCCTTCCCTGCCCCAGCTTGGTATCGCCATATCCGAACCACGATCCGCTTTTCTTAATGATATTCAGTTCCGTTGCCAGGTCGATAATTTCATACCCCCTCGAGATCCCTTCACCAAAAATGATATCGAATTCGGCTTTCCGAAAAGGAGGCGCCACCTTATTTTTAACGACTTTTACCTTAACGTGGTTCCCGATGATCTCCTCTCCTTCTTTTAACTGGGTCTGCCGCCGGATGTCGATACGCACCGAAGCATAGAATTTGAGTGCATTACCGCCGGTTGTGGTCTCCGGGTTGCCAAACATGACGCCAATCTTTTCCCGAAGCTGGTTAATAAAGATGCAGCAGGTAGCGGTTTTGCTGATGGTTGACGTCAGTTTTCTCAAGGCCTGTGACATCAGTCGCGCCTGCAGGCCCATTTTGGAATCGCCCATCTCACCTTCTATTTCACTTTTCGGGGTTAGGGCGGCAACTGAATCGATGACAATAATGTCGATGGCGCCTGACCGGATCAGGTTTTCCGTGATCTCGAGGGCTTGTTCGCCATGGTCGGGTTGGGATACTAGCAGGTTTTCCACATCTACCCCGAGTTTAGCGGCATAGAACCTGTCGAAGGCGTGTTCGGCATCGATGAATGCTGCAATTCCACCGCGTTTTTGGGATTCGGCAATGGCATGCAGCGCCAGGGTCGTTTTACCGGATGATTCCGGCCCGAAAATCTCAATAACCCTGCCTTTAGGAAATCCTCCGATTCCAAGGGCCGCATCAAGGCCGATCGAGCCTGTCGAGATTACATCAACGGCCTCAATGGCGCGATCGCCAAGCCGCATAATGGTCCCTTTTCCATAAGTTTTTTCGAGCTTGTCAAGGGTCAGCTGGAGCGCTTTCACCTTTTCTTTGTTTACTTCTGTTGTCATAATTGTTCCTCCTAATCCGGGCGCCGGCAGGTTATCGGGTCATCAGAAGGTCTGTTTCCCGGTGTAACCATCATCCCCGTTTTATTCCATTTCCTTCAGGATCTGGGCTGTGTGATTTTTTGTGTCAACTTTGGTAAAAATATGTTCAATAATACCTTTTTCATCAATCACGAAGGTCATCCGCAGAATACCTTCATACGTTTTTCCATACAGTTTTTTTTCACCCCATGCGCCGTAATCACGGATGACTTTCTTTGCTTTATCGGGAATAAGTGAAAAAGGTAATACATTTTTTTCAGAAAATTTCAGATGTGAGGATTCGTCATCTGCGCTTATGCCGATCACCTCATATCCTTTTTCTGAAAGAAGCCGGTAATGATCTCTCAGATTACATGCCTCAGCTGTACATCCGGGGGTCATATCCTTGGGGTAGAAATAGAGAATAACCTTTTTCCCCCTTAAGTTTTTCAGGGTAATGGTCTTACCAAACTGGTCTCTGGAATTGAAATCGGGTGCGGGATCTCCCACTTTTAACTTTTCCATATAACGTATTCCGTTTTCCCCGTTTATTGATTCACGGCATTCAAAATTATTAATTTAACAGTTCTTAAACAGATGCCTGGGGTGCAAGTTATCAACAGAATCAGCCGCTTAAGTTCGTCAGAAAAAACCTGCAGCAATCCGTCAGTCCGCATTCCTTGCATTTGGGGCTCCGGGCCTGACAAACGTACCTGCCATGCAATATCAGCCAATGATGTGCAATAGCGCGCAAATTTTCAGGGATGTATTTAACCAGTTGCATTTCGGCCTGCAACGGGTTTACGGCGCGGGTGGTCAATCCGATCCGGGCGGCAACACGGAACACATGGGTGTCGACGGCCAATGCCGGTTTACCGAACAAAACGGAAGCGAGGACGTTGGCTGTCTTGCGTCCGATTCCCGGGATTTTTTGCAGTTCTTCTACCTCATCCGGGAATATCCCGTTGAAATCGCTCATGACTTTCCGGGCCATCGCAACAAGGTTTCTGGCTTTATTATTCGGATAGGAACAGCTTTTTATCAGCTCAAAGACTGCCTTCTCCTCTGCCTCTGCAAGGTCTGATACTTCGGGGAAGGCGCTGAAAAAGCCCGGAGTGATCATGTTAACTCTTTTATCGGTGCATTGTGCCGACAGAATCACGGCAACTGCCAGCTCATAGGGAGATTGGTAGGTTAGTTCGGTCCGGGCATCCGGATTGTGTTCAAGAAAATAGCCGAGAACCTTTTTAAAACGCTCTTCTTTTTTCATCCCCGTTTGTAAACTAACTATTTGCCCCGCAGAATCGTCACGGAACCTTTAAAAACATCATCACTGTATTGACCGTGGCATTTCAGGATATAAAAGTAGGTTCCGTCCGACAGGTTTCCACCATCCCAGTCTTCACTTTTGTAATTATTCTCGTGAAATACCCTTTTCCCCCACCGGTCAAAAACCAAAAATTCAGTGTTTAGATAGGCTTGCCGGTAATCCTCCTGATCCGATTCATCCTTGATCTTGATCTTAAATTTATCGTAAATCCCATCACCATTGGGTGTAAAAATATTGGGAATGGCTAATTCCACGACCTTGACCAGAAGTTCAACAATGAGTGTGGTATCACAACCATTGACATCGGTAAAACTCAATTTAACGTTGAATTTTCCGGTACGGTCGTAAGTATGGTAGGCCGGATTGGCATTCTGGATCCGGGCGCTGTCGCCAAAGTCCCACGTCCAGTTAAGCATATGTACCCGCATGGAATCGGGAAACTGGACCTGTATATTCGGATTGGTCAGATATACTGTATCTTTTGGAAGGATATCGAAGGTCACTTTTGGCGATTTAAGTACGTCAACGTAGTAACCGGTATCGATATGGCAACCAACTGAATCGGTCACGGTGAGGATATATTTTCCACGACAAAGTCCGAATACGATGGTATCCTGCGAATGCCCGCCATTCCAATCATATATATAAGGTGGATAAATGCTGAAGGGGGTGCCTCCGGAAATTTTTGTTTTGAACTGCCCCTTACATTCGCTGGGGCATCCTAACGGATTGTAACGGTACAGGGTATCAACCCGCATTTTGGGATGCATCCGTATCAAGGCATCATTACTGGTATAGAGCGTTCCTCCCACCGACAGCAGGCAACGGTAGGTTCCCGGATCAGATTCCCGTAAAGAAGCGATTGCATAAAGTGAATCGTTTGCCCCCGGGATATCGGTCTGATTTTTTTGCCATTGGTAAGAAACGGTAGTGGTGACGGTACCTGAAATATCAGCGACCAGCGCAACACTATCGCCAAAACAGAGCAGGGTATCGGCCGGCCGTACGGTCACTGTGATCTGTGCCGATGAAGCTACACCGATCAGGCAAAAAATAATGAGGAAGAGGTGTTTCATCAGTGGTACTAAGGAGAGGCAAAAATAAGAATTTCTTTGGATTCTATAACGGCCGTAAGATGTCGTTATTATGATTTAAACTGGAAAAACCGCCAAAAAGGCCGGCCATCAAACAAAAACATGACATTTTTGCAATACATCGGCCTTGTATTCGAATGGCAAAGAGTTTGACGATTCCCTTCACAAGATCAGATTGTTTAAAATTCCGGATAGGTTACCTGAGGAGTTAAAAAACAAGGAAGGAGACACAGAGATGAACTTTAATCATTTTACTATCAAATCGCAGGAAGCGGTACAAAAAGCGAGCGAGATCGCTCAGGCATTTCAGAACCAGTCGATTGAAAACCTGCATTTATTAAAGGGGATATTAAGTATCGATGAAAACGTGGTTCCTTATTTACTGAGAAAAGTAAATGTAAATGTCGATCAGGTAATAGCGGCAACCGACCGGTTGCTGAAAGCCCTGCCAAAGGTAAGCGGAGGCGATCCGTTTTTATCGAACGATACGACCCGTGCGCTTCAGAAGGCTACCGATATTTCGAAAACCATGAAGGATGAGTTTGTCGCGCTGGAGCATCTTTTATTGGGAATATTAGCGGTGAATGACCAGGCGTCGCAGCTTCTGAAGGACCAGGGGGTGGTTGAGAATGATCTGAAGACGGCCATCAGGCAGCTCAGGCAGGGGTCAACGGTCAAGAGTCAGACTGCTGAGGAAACCTATCATGCGCTGAATAAATATGCCCGGAATCTGAACGACCTGGCAAGGGAGGGCAAGCTCGATCCCGTTATTGGCCGGGATGAGGAGATCCGAAGGATTCTTCAGATCTTGTCAAGGAGGACCAAGAACAATCCGATTCTGATCGGGGAACCTGGAGTCGGAAAGACTGCCATTGCCGAGGGACTTGCTCATCGCATCATCGACGGGGATGTACCGGAAAATCTGAAATCGAAGCAGATATATTCACTCGATATGGGCGCTTTGATCGCCGGTGCAAAATATAAAGGCGAATTTGAGGAGCGGTTGAAGAGTGTGGTAAAGGAGGTGATAGGAAGCGACGGAGAGATCATCATGTTTATCGATGAGATACATACGCTGGTCGGCGCTGGTGCCGGTGAAGGCGCCATGGATGCCGCTAACATCCTCAAGCCGGCCCTTGCAAGGGGGGATTTGCGGGCAATAGGTGCCACCACCCTCAAAGAGTACCAAAAGTATTTCGAGAAGGATAAAGCATTGGAGCGCCGGTTTCAACAGGTCATGGTTCTTGAGCCCAGTACCCTGGATGCCATATCAATTCTCCGTGGGTTGAAGGAGCGTTACGAAACCCATCATCAGGTCAGGATAAAAGATGATGCCATCATCGCGGCAGTCGAACTATCGCAACGGTACATTACCGAGCGGTTTCTTCCGGATAAAGCCATTGACCTTATTGATGAAGCAGCTTCAAAACTACGACTGGAGATCAATTCACTACCAGAAGATCTTGAAAAGATTGAGCGCCGGATAAGGCAAATGGAAATTGAACGGGAGGCCATCAAGCGTGAAAATGACGAGGAACGGCTTCTTACCCTGAACAATGAAATCGCCAACCTTAAAGAGGAGCAGAAAAGTCTACGCGTTAAATGGAAATCGGAGAAAGAGCTGGTCGATAAAATCCAGCAGCGTAAAAATGAAATCGAAAACCTGAAACTGGAGGCTGAACAGGCCAACCGTGCCGGTAACCTGGGAAAGGTTGCAGAGATCAGATACGGCAGGATTCCCCAGGCTGAAAAGGAGATTCAGAATTTCAAAAGTCAGCTTTCGGAAATTCAGAAAGATACACCTTTGGTCAACGAAGAGGTGGGCGCTGAGGAGATTGCCGACATTGTTTCAAAATGGACCGGTATTCCGGTATCCCGGATGCTTCAGAGTGAACGTCAGAAGTTATTGGATCTGGAGCAGGAGCTTCATGCGAGAGTGGTCGGTCAAAATGAAGCCATCACTGCCGTAGCGGATGCCATCAGGCGAAGCCGTGCCGGTTTGCAGGATGTCAAACGTCCGGTTGGTTCATTTATCTTCTTAGGTACCACAGGAGTCGGAAAGACCGAGTTGGCAAAAGCCCTGGCAGAATTTCTTTTCAATAACGAAAATAACATGATCCGTATCGACATGTCGGAATATCAGGAGCGGCATACGGTTTCAAGGCTTATCGGTGCGCCTCCGGGATATGTCGGTTATGAGGAGAGTGGTCAGCTTACCGAGGCGGTACGGAGGAAACCTTACGCGGTTGTGCTGCTTGATGAAATCGAGAAGGCGCATCCCGATGTCTTTAATATTCTGCTTCAGGTTTTGGATGATGGACGGCTTACCGACAACAAAGGGAGGACGGTTGATTTTAAAAATACCATCATCATTATGACCTCGAACATCGGATCGCATATCATTCAGGAGAACCTGGAAAAAGTAACCGATTCGAACCGCGATCACATCATCAACAAAACCCGGGAAGAGGTTTTTGAACTACTCAGGAAAACCATCCGGCCCGAATTTCTGAACCGGGTGGATGAGATCATCATGTTTCAGCCATTGACCAAAGAAGAAATCAGGCAAGTCGTGGAACTTCAGCTCCAGGTTATCCGGAATATATTATCGAAAAATGAGATCTCTATTCATGCCACTCCTGAAGCTGTCAGGTTCATTGCAGATCAGGGATATGACCCGCAATATGGCGCCAGGCCAATCAAACGACTGATCCAGAAACAGGTATTGAACGAACTCTCCAAAATGATCCTTTCGGGCGAAGTGGATCGGAACATGGAGATCGAGATCGATGTGGATAATGATAAGCTGGTGTTCAGAAACCGCTAATTTAATTAAGGAGTTACGGATTCTCTTCCGATTTAAGGAGAACTCCATTGTTGTATATCTCCTTTTTAGTCAATTCGCCCTTTTCATTGTAATAAATCCAGATGCCGTCCTGATGTCCTGCCAGGTAATGGCCGGAGATCATTACCTGTCCCGAATTGTAGTATATGTTCAGAGTTCCGTGTTTTTCACCATTCAGGTATGCACCTCTTAATTTTAAATGGCTGTCGAGGTAAAATTGTTCCCACAATCCTGATTTTTGTCCGTTTTTGTAATAGAAATGTTCCGACAGGGTTCCTGACGGGTTAAAAATCTTCGACATTCCTTCTTTAAGGCCGTTTTTATAGGATTCCTCTGAAACCAGTCCCCCGTCGTATTCGTTGAAAAATTGCCAAATGCTATCTTTTTTTTCGTTGAGATAGATTCCCGATGCCATCTTCAATCCATTCTTATAAAATGAAACGGTTGATGATTTTTTACCCTTTTCTGAAAACCGGGAAAGGGCTTTCAGTTTCCCGTCGGGATAGAAATAGCGAAATTCGCCGGTGGGGTATCCATCGACAAACCTACCGGTATATACCGTATTGCCCGCTGAATCTTTTTTTTGCCAGAAACCTTGCCGGAGGCCACTGGCGTCGGTGCGGTTTATCGTATCCTGCGCCCTCAGGGCGGGATTAAAAAACAGTAAAAGAGCAAACAGAAGATGCCTGAACATGCTTTAAAAAATTACTTTTGCAAAATAAATACATTTTCAATTGCAATCCTATCCGACCAAATTGCTGGAGCAAGCGGTTCATGAACTGACCAGGCTGCCCGGAATCGGGCGCAAGACGGCTCTTCGGATGGCCTTATTTCTATTGAAAAGGCCCGCATCGGAGGTTGAATCATTAGGGACTTCCATCATCCGGCTGCGCAATGAGGTACACTATTGTTCGCGATGTATGAATATTTCGGATGAAGCGGTCTGTTCCATTTGCAGTAACAGCAAGAGATTACAACATCAGATTTGTGTTGTGGAGGATATCCGTGATGTGATGGCCATTGAAAATACCAATCAGTATAGCGGACTGTACCACATTCTGGGAGGGATTATTTCGCCGATTGAAGGAATCGGCCCTCAGGATTTGAACATTGAGGCGCTTCTCGAACGTATTGTCCCGGAAGGAATCCGCGAGGTTATTCTCGCATTGCCTGCCACCATTGAGGGCGACACCACCAATTTCTATCTATTCAGGAAGCTGAAGCCATTTGATATTACCGTTACCACCATTGCACGTGGCGTTTCGGTGGGTGATGATCTGGAGCATGCCGACGAGGTGACCTTAGGACGGTCGATCATAAACCGGACTCCCTATGAATCGACGCTTAACAGAACATAACGATCAGAAAAGCTGCAGTTGATTCACGCTGATTTGCTGCGTATTCACCTCGAGTGCTGCATAGTTGTTCAGAAGGGGATTCAGCACTTTCTTGATCATCTTATTCGGAGTGGTATGGCGTGATTTACAAAAATTCAGCAGGGATCTTTTTTGCCGGTCGGTGACCTTGAAGGTGATCGTTCTGTACTTTACCTTCCTCCTTGGTTTTTTAGTTTTTTTGCGGGTCATGGGTCAGATTTCTTTGAGTATTTCGCTAAAGTCACTGATGATTTTTCGCGCCAGATTGTCGGCTTTACCGGGGGCATCGCTTTCGGCATAAATCCTTACAATGGGTTCGGTGTTCGATTTCCTCAGGTGAACCCATTCCTCCCCAAAATGAATTTTCACTCCGTCGATGTTGTTGATGGGCAATGCTCCATATTTATCTATCAGTTTCGAAAGCACCTTTTCAAGATCGGTGCCGGGTTCGAATTCGATTTTATTTTTGGAAATATAAAAAGCAGGATAGGTATCCCTCAGGGCAGAGCATTTCTTGCCCGATTTTGCCAGATGGCTTAAAAAAAGTGCAATTCCCACCAGTGCATCTCTTCCATAGTGCAGTTCCGGATAGATAACGCCACCATTTCCCTCACCGCCGATTACAGCCTGATGAAGCTTCATGACTTCCACCACATTGACTTCTCCCACAGCAGAGGTAAAGTAAGATCCGCCGGCCCTCTCAGTCACAATTTTCAAGGCTCCTGTGGAAGAAAGATTTGAAACGGTATTTCCCGGCTGATGGCTGAGAATATAGTCGGCAACCGCAACGAGGGTATACTCCTCCCCAAAAGGTTCCCCCATTTCGTTGATAATGGCCAGTCGGTCAACATCGGGATCCACGACAAAACCAACATCAACCTGATTTTTTTCGATGAACGAGCAAATTTCAGTTAAATGTTCGGGAAGCGGTTCGGGATTATGTGGAAAATCACCATTCGGTTCTCCAAAGAGCACATCAACTTTGTTGACCCCAAGGGCTTCAAGCAATGGGGGGATGGCGATCCCGCCGGTGCTGTTTACGGCATCGACAGCCACTCTCATGCGTGCCTGCTTGATGGCTGCAACATCCACGAGCGGAAGCGCCAGAATCATATCGATATGACGCTTGATAAAGGAATCATCGCTTCTTAAAGTTCCCAATTCATGGACCCGGGCATAGCTGATATCGGTTCTTTCAGTCAGCTCCAATACCCGCGCCCCATCGGAAGCAGAAAGAAACTCCCCTTGGCGATTCAGGAATTTCAAGGCATTCCAGTTTTTGGGATTGTGGCTGGCGGTTAAAATGATCCCTCCATGTGAACCGGTCTCCGTTACTGCGATTTCTGCAGTCGGAGTAGTGGTGAGCCCGATATCGATCACATCGGCACCCATTCCCATGAGGGTTCCTACAACAAGATTGCGGACCACAGGACCCGAAATACGTGCATCCCTGCCAATAACAACCTGCAATTTGCCTTGGAAGCCGGCCTCCCGTAAAAAGGCAACATAGGCGGTAGTGAACTTAACCAGGTCGAGTGGAGTCAGCGAATCTCCCGGGAATCCTCCAATAGTCCCACGAATTCCCGAAATAGATTTGATCAGAGGCATAACAACATTTTTAGGCAAATGTAACGGATTTTGTATATTCTAATTATGATGTTAACAAAAATTGAAATCTCCCGGCTTATCTCCGTCCCCGAATTGCTTTTTTACGTACCTTTGCGCTGAATATTTCCGGCTTTCGGGGATACATTCACGCTGATGGAAGAATCGTTTGAATCCTACTTTGACCATGAAACCCTTTCATTGGTCAGTCGTTTCGAAGAAATGATCCAGGATGATCAGTTTTGTTTTTTTGACGTTGATGAATTTGAAGAGATCATCGAGTATTATTTCTTCAAAAATGAGCAGCGAAAAGCCTTACTGACCATCCGGCAGGCGCTCATTCAGCATCCCGGAGCCCCGTCGCTGATGATCAAACTTGCCCAGTACCAGATCAATGCCAAGAAGGATCATGAAGCGCTGAAGATCTTGAAGGATGTCGACTTTACTGCTTCTTCCGACAGCGATCTCCTGATCGCAAAGGGAAATCTTTACAGTCAGCTTGAAAAGCCGGAGAAAGCCATCGAAGAGTACCAAAAGGCGATCGAAGGTGCGGATTATGCCGATGAGATTTATGCGAGCATCGCTTATGAATTCGAGAATCTGGGCAAATATGATCTTGCGATCGAGAATCTGCTGAAAGCTATTGAACTTAATCCAGAAAATGATGCAGCGATATATGAATATGCATTTTGTTGTGAATTATCGCAGCAGACTGATCAAAGCATAATTTTTCTCGAAAAGTTCCTGAATGAAAATCCCTATTCGGTTTCAGCCTGGTTCAATCTTGGTATCGCCTTAGGAAATGCAGGATTATTTGAAAAGGCAATAGAGGCTTATGATTTTGTTATTGCCATCGACGAGACTTTTTCATCCGCCTACTTCAATAAGGCGAATTGCTTTGCCAATATCGGGAAGTTTGACAAAGCGATAGAAACTTATCTTGAAACCTTCTATTATGAAGATCCCGAGCCGGTAACCTATTATTATATAGCTGAGTGCTATGAAAAGCTGAAAAAATTTGACTGGTCAGCCGAGTATTACCAGAAGGCGGTAGCTTTGGATCCTGAGTTTGCAGATGCCTGGCTGGGAATCGGAATTTCAAAGGATGAACTCGGAAATCCGCAGGGGGCGCTTCCTTATGTTCAGAAAGCCATCAAGCTTTCGCCTTCCATTGCCGAATATTATTTCATCCTTGGAGATCTTCAGATCAAATTATCGAAAATCGAAGAAGGGATTGCATCCTATCGTAAAGTGATTGAGCTGGGACCTGAGGATCCGGATATCTGGCTTGATTTGTCGGTTGTTTATGCAGATCAGAAGGACTATCAGTCGGGATTGGATGTTTTGACAGAAGGGATGACACACCATCGCGATCATGTCGATTTTTTGTTTCTTAAAGCGTGGTATCTGATCATGACAGGAAAATCGAAGGAAGCATCGGGATTGTTTTTGCAGGCATTAGAAACTGAATATGAAGGGTATAAAAGGCTTCTGACTACTTTTCCCGATGCTTGCGAACACCCGTTCCTGGTCAATTTATTAAAGGAATACCAAGAGTCTCATTCTGAAATCATCCCCTTAAAAAGAACCGATTCATGAACGACATTCAACTTCCATTTTTACCCGAAAGAACCGTTAAACCAAGGCAAACGGGGATAACCATGATCATGGACAAAGGGTTAAGCGTCCATGAAGCCGAAGATTTCATTGAATCGGCGGGTCATCTTGCCGATTTCATCAAACTCGGATTTGGAACTTCTATGGTCACAAACGGTGTCAGGGAGAAGATTAAAGTTTACCAACAGGCCGGCATCAAGGTCTATTTAGGAGGCACCTTGTTCGAAGCATTTGTCATCCGCAATAAATTTGAGGATTATATCCGTTATACTGATCAATTAAACCTTGATACCGTTGAGGTTTCAGATGGTTCCATGTTTATGGAGCACGATATAAAATGTGAATTTATCCATAACCTCTCAAAGCGGTTCACCGTACTTTCGGAGGTCGGTTCGAAAGAGTCGGGAATTCTGATCGCTCCGGGGCGCTGGATTGAAATGATGCAGACCGAATTACAGGCAGGTTCCTTCAAAGTTATCGGGGAGGCGCGCGAAAGCGGAAATGTAGGAATTTACCGTCCCACCGGGAAAGCCCATGTGGCCCTGATCAACAAGATCCTTTCGAAGGTACAGGCCGATAAAGTCATATGGGAAGCGCCGTTGAAATCGCAGCAGGTATGGTTCATTAAGAATTTCGGAGCCAATGTCAACCTGGGCAACATCTCTCCTACCGAGTTGATCCCACTCGAAACCTTGAGGCTGGGCTTACGCGCCGATACTTTCTTCACATTCCTTCCTGAAAAATACAATGCTTTTCAGCCGAAATAGCTCCCTTGATCGAATATGGACTGATCGGTTATCCGCTGGAACACTCCCAATCGCCCGATTGGTTTAACAACAGGTTTGCTGAACTCCCCGGGCGGGAGCGATCCTACCGGCTTTTTCCGCTCAAAACCCTCGAACGTTTCGAGGCCCTTCTGTGGGATCACCCGAATCTTGCAGGACTAAATGTTACCATTCCTTATAAAGAGCTGATAATACACTTCCTGGATGATCTGGATCCTTCGGCCGGTGTAACCGGCGCCGTAAACACCCTTACCATCAGCAGGGCCGGCAGTCGACCGGTACTCAGAGGCTATAATACCGACTGGGCAGGTTTTTTTGAAACCATCCCGGATGAGATGAAAGGTGAAAAGGCTTTGATCCTGGGATCAGGTGGGGCGGCGCGGGCAGTCGGATACGCCCTTTCGCTGGCACAGATTCCCTTTGTGGTCGTCTCACGGACTAAAACCGGTAAAGGAATCATCGGATGGAGCGATCTTACCGGGGAAGTGATCGCTTCCCATCATTTCATAATAAACACAACGCCTCTTGGGATGTTCCCGGCTACCGGAGAGGCTCCTTCCCTGCCTTACGATGCCCTCACCTCCCGTCATTTTTTATACGACCTGATCTACAACCCCGAAATGACGTTGTTTTTAAAGTCAGGACAGCAACGGCAGGCACACATCCAAAACGGTCGCCTGATGTTGATTAATCAGGCGAAAAAGGCGCTTGAGATCTTTTTGAAACACGAAGCTTCCCAACCTTTTTCCAGTTAGGCGCCGGGATGGCTATCCTTGTTGAGATCTTCGTTTTTTTCCGGTGCTTCATTCCGGACGACCTCAATTTTCAGGTTGGCGACCATCGCAGCAACTGCGCCAACAGCAGCAAGCATCGGGGCAATGAGAGCGCCGATCACTCCAAAGGTGACCGGTATCTCTAGGTAAACCTTTCCCTCTTCATCCTTGATGATCAAACGGCGTACATTTCCTTCATGGATGAGTTGTTTTACCTTTTCGACAAGTTCTTCACCTTTTACCTTAAATTCTTCATTCAGATTATCCATATCGCTGAATTGTTAATGTTTTATAAACCTGCCCGGCCCTTAAATCCTGCCATTGACCTGTAAATACCCAACCATTGTCCGACCACAAGGTCAAAAACCCTGACCGGTAAAATTCCCTTGGTGAAAGGAAGAGTACGAACCAGAAAAGGTGCTCTGACCCAAATCCGGTTCGATTTTATAGCTCTTACGATGCGGGCTGATATTTTTTCTGGTTTTAGCAGGGGCAGAACAGGCGGTACCCTGACTCCTGCAAACATTCCCGTTGAGATATAGGATGGACATACCGTTGTAACGCGGATTCCCGAGCGGGATTGTTGCAATTCAAGGCGAAGCGAGTCGGACCACCCTGCCATGGCCCACTTACTGGCACAATAGACCGACATGAGGGGATTGGAGAGCAGTCCTGCGGCTGAGGATATATTCACGATGTGTCCGGTCTTTCGTTCGATCATCGAGGGTAAAAATGCTCGTGTCAGGTGCATGGCCGCGATCGAGTTTACCGCCATGGTACGATCGATCTCTTCGTGCGACAGCTCTCTGAAATTTTTATTTCCCGTAATAATCCCTGCATTGTTGATCAGGATATCGACCGGTCCGTGTTCTCCGATCACTTTCGCTGCAAGGGCCAGCGCTTCAGGGGTGTCGGTAATATCCAGTATATAGGGGTGGACGATGAAGTGCATGGCCCTCAATTCGCGGGTAGTTACATCTAGTTTTTCTTTATTGAGGTCGCAGATAATCAGTTGTTTGGCGCCTTCCTGCATGCACATATCGCCGATCAGCCGGCCGATTCCTGAGGCTCCGCCTGTTACCAGCACGGTGGTTCCGCGAAGTTTTGTCATAGCGTTCCGGATTTCATAGCTTGATGAATCAAAAGTAATGTTTTCTTAACAAAAAACAGGATTAATAAAGAATAATTTGGTTTTTTTGTATGAAAATAGTACTTTTGCACCCCGATAAAAAAGCTGAAAAAGTTAAAACAGTAACAAGAAGAACACCAATGAATTTAGCTCCAGAAGTAAAAAAACAGGCATTTAAAGATTTTGGAAAGTCAGAATTTGACAGTGGATCAACTGAGGCGCAGATTGCGCTGTTCACCATGAAGATCCAGCATCTTACCGAGCATCTAAAGATCAACAAGAAGGATATGGTGACCGAGCGTTCGCTGGTTATCATGGTCGGCAAACGCAGGAAGTTGCTTGATTATCTGAAATCAAAAGACATTGAGCGTTACCGTTCGATCATCAAGAAACTCGGCATACGTAAATAAGAAAAAATATTATCAACAAAAGTTTGGAAGAGGCAATTCACAATTGCCTCTTTTAATATCTGAATGAAGGAATAAGATGATTGGAATTTCGAAAACATTTATGCTCGCCGATGGGCGGGAAATCACCATAGAGACCGGAAAACTTGCCAAGCAGGCCGACGGAGCCGTGGTGGTGAAAATGGGGAACACAATGCTGCTTGCCACGGTTGTGGCTGTGCAGGAAGCCAAAGAGAATGTCGATTTCATGCCGCTCTCGGTTGAGTACCGTGAAAAATATGCCGCTGCCGGCCGGTTTCCAGGTGGATTCTTTAAGCGTGAATCAAGGCCATCGGACTATGAAGTCCTGATCTCCAGGCTGGTTGACCGGGCGCTCCGGCCCCTTTTCCCCGATGATTTTCACGCAGAGGTACAGGTCATTGTGACCCTGATCTCTGCCGATAAAACCACCTTACCCGATTCCCTTGCCTGCCTTGCAGCCTCCTCTGCCCTTGCGGTAAGCGACATCCCGTTCAACGGTCCTATCTCAGAGGTCAGAGTGGGTCGCGTTGCCGGTCAGTACCTTGTTAATCCTACTCTTGCCCAGATGACCGAGTCGGATATTGATATCATGGTCGCTGCCTCGCTCGACAACATCGTGATGGTTGAAGGCGAATTAAAAGAGGTTTCGGAAGCCGATATGGTTGAAGCCATCCGTGTTGCTCATGAAGCCATCAAAGACCAGTGCCGCGCACAGTTAGAACTCGCAGGAATGGTTGAAAAATCAAAGGCTAAAAGAGTATATTGTCACGAAACCCACGATCCTGAATTTAAAGAACGCCTGAAAGCTGCCACCTATCAGAAAATTTACGATATGGCGACTCAGGGAGTCTCCTCCAAACAGGAACGAAAGAATATCCTGGAAACGATTAAAGCCGAATTCACAGCCACCCTGACTCCCGAGGAAGCTGAAGAAAAAGCTGCGATGATGAGCCGGTATTTTCACGACATTGAAAAGGAGGCCATCCGTAATGCCACCCTCGATCATCGGAAAAGGGTTGACGGCCGCAAGTTGGATGAAATCCGTCCGATCTGGACCGAAGTCGATTACCTGCCCTCTGCCCATGGATCGGCAATTTTTACCCGTGGTGAGACTCAATCGCTTACTACTGTGACCCTGGGTACCAAGCTGGATGCCCAGATGATCGACGGTGCCGTGATCGAGGAGACCGTTAGTTTTATCCTTCACTATAATTTCCCATCTTTTGCAACCGGTGAAGTAAAACCGATCCGGAGTACAGGTCGACGTGAAATCGGACACGGTAATCTGGCCCTGCGAGCGCTAAAAAATATGATCCCGCAAGGTCCCGATAATCTTTATACCATCCGGGTTGTTTCCGACATCCTCGAATCGAATGGTTCTTCCTCTATGGCTACGGTCTGTGCAGGAACGATGGCCCTGATGGACGCCGGCGTGAAAATCATTAAACCCGTTTCGGGCATCGCCATGGGGCTGATCACCGACAACAAACGGTATGTCGTACTATCCGACATCCTGGGTGACGAGGATCATCTGGGTGATATGGATTTTAAAGTTTGCGGTACGCGCGACGGGATCACCGCATGCCAGATGGATATTAAGGTTGATGGTTTGTCATACGACATCCTTAAAGAGGCTCTTGAACAGGCGCGTCGCGGGAGAATGCATATATTAGAGGAAATGGAAAAGACCATTTCTGTTCCCAGGGATGATTACAAGCCCTTCGTGCCGAGAATCTTCCAGATGAAAGTTCCCAAGGAGTTTATTGGCGCCATTATTGGTCCCGGCGGGAAAGTTATCCAGGAAATGCAGCGTGAAACGGGAACCACCATTGTCATTGAAGAGATCGGCGAATTCGGCGTGGTTGACATCGTGGCTGACAACCTCGAGGCCCGTGACAAAGTCATCGAAAAAATTCGCAGGATCGCCTCCGTCCCTGAAGTTGGTGAAGTTTATAAAGGAAAAGTAAAGAACATTCAATCATTTGGCGCTTTCATTGAAATTCTTCCCAACCAGGATGGACTGCTCCACATCTCCGAAATCGATTGGAAGCGGCTTGAAAAGGTTGAAGATGCCCTGAAGGTGGGCGATGAGGTGGAAGTCAAACTGATTGACGTCGATAGTAAAACAGGTAAATTAAAACTGTCCAGAAAAATCCTGCTTCCGAAACCTGAAGGATACCAGGAACGGAAACAGGAGCCCCGTCAGGAGCCTCGTCGCGACCGTCCGGGAGAACATGGTGGCGACCGTCACGGTGATTCCCGCGGACCCAGAAGATAATTTTCGTGTAACCAAAACCTGATTTTTACGTAAACTGAGCCATATCAGAGTAAACATTAAATCGCGTTTGCATGAGGCAGTTAAAAATTACCAAACAGGTTACAAATCGTGAAACCGCGTCGCTTGACAAGTATCTTCAGGAGATCGGGAAAGTAGAACTGATCACTGCGGATGAAGAGGTATCGCTGGCGCAGCGTATCAAACAGGGTGATATGGCAGCGTTGGAAAAGCTGACGAAGGCAAATCTGCGTTTTGTTGTTTCTGTATCAAAACAGTACCAGAACCAGGGATTGAGTCTGCCCGACCTGATCAATGAAGGGAACCTTGGACTTATCAAAGCAGCGCAACGATTTGATGAAACCCGTGGATTCAAATTCATCTCCTATGCCGTATGGTGGATTCGTCAGTCGATCCTGCAGGCGCTTGCCGAGCAATCGCGGATCGTCAGGCTGCCGCTTAACAAAATCGGTTCCATCAACAAGATCAACAAGGCTTATGCACAGCTTGAACAGCAATATGAGCGGGAACCTAATGCCGGAGAGATTGCCCATCTGTTAGAGGTCTCAGAAAATGAGGTAAAGGAGTCGCTGCGTAATTCAGGCCGTCATGTATCTATGGATGCACCTTTGATCCAGGATGAAGACAACACCATGTATGATGTGCTCCGGAGTGAGGAAAACACCACGCCTGATAACGGATTGCTGTATGAATCGCTTAAAAAGGAGATTGAAAGAGCCGTTTCGACCCTGACCCAGCGCGAGGCCGATGTCATCCGTCTCTACTTCGGCCTGAACGGAAGTCACCCGATGACCCTTGAAGAGATCGGCGAAAAGTTCGATCTTACCCGCGAGCGGGTAAGACAGATCAAAGAAAAGGCGATTCGAAGGCTGAAACATACTTCGAGGAGTAAGATCCTGAAAACCTACCTCGGATAACTGCATACCCTCATGAATCCCGATTCCCACTCCGAAATCACAAATTGTAAATCGTAAATCATTTCGTGCCCCTCATTGCTCCATCCCTCCTATCGGCCGATTTTCTGAATCTTCAGAAAGAGGTAGAGATGGTGAACCGGAGCGAAGCCGACTGGCTGCACTTGGATGTGATGGACGGGATTTTCGTTCCCAACATTTCCTTTGGTTTTCCCGTGATCGAAAAGGTTGCCCGTATTTCGGAAAAACCACTCGATGTACATCTGATGATCACCGATCCGGAACGCTATATTGAGCGGTTCAGGAAGGCTGGCGCCGACACCATCAGCGTCCACATTGAAGTATGCTCCGACATGGCTGCAATTCTGACACGTATCAGGTCAACCGGAGCAAAGGCCGGTATCGTGGTTAATCCCGAAACCGATGTTACACGGATTTATGAAGGGCTCGAATGTGCCGATATGGTGTTGATCATGGCCGTTCATCCGGGATTCGGTGGACAAAAGTTCATTCCTGAGACTTTTGAAAAAATCGTTACACTGAAAAATCATCTCCACGATCGTGGGTTGAACATCATGATCGAGGTTGACGGCGGAGTGGATTTGACCAATGCCCGCCCCCTGACCGAAGCAGGAGTTGACATCCTGGTGGCAGGTAATACGGTTTTTTCCGCTCCCAACCCTGTCGAAATCATTCATAAACTGAAAAATTCCATCTGATTTACGAAGGAATCTTCCTGAAGGCGGTCTGTCACCGTTTTTTTGCTATTTTAGCCAAAAAAAACTTCGGTGGACTTCAACGGCGCACGGGAATATATTCTTCACCGGTTAAGGACCGAACTAAATCCTTCGCTCTATTACCACAGCGTGGAACATACCATCGATGTGCACGAAGCCACGCGCCGTTTGACCGAGACTGAAAACATCGATGGAAAATCCAAGATTCTGCTTGAGACTGCTGCATTGTATCACGATTCGGGAATGCTGATCCAGTATGAAAACCACGAGAAACGCTCCTGTGATCTTGTGAAAAAGGTGCTGCCCGGATTTGGTTATAACTCTTCAGAGATTGACGAAATTGCCTCCATGATCATGATGACGACCATGCCTCAGCAAGCCATTTATCTTCCCGATCAAATTTTATGCGACGCCGACCTGGATTATCTTGGGCGGGATGATTTCTTTATTCATTCTTTTCAGCTTCAGCTCGAATGGCAGGTAAACCATATCAGGCAGACCAACTTAGCGGAATGGCTTGAGATTCAGAAATCCTTTTTATCGCAACACAATTATTACACCAACGGAGCATTCGCCCTGCGTCATGAGCGAAAGCTGCGGAATCTTGCAGAAATCGAATCCATTCTTCATCCCGAATCCGGTTCACAAACCCATCAAAAATAATTTTTCATACGATCAAAATCCACAGAAAATGGCAAAAACAAAAGAGGAAAAGAAGTATAACAACATTGTACTCATTCCCACCGATTTCTCCGAAGTGTGCGGAAATGCCGTATCACATGGCGTAAAACTGGCAAAATTCCTGGGCTACAAAGTCTGCATCCTGCACATCATCAACAAAGAGACCAGGGCAGCTCTGAAGAAGAAAAACGTCGGCGTCGACTATGTCGATTGGCGGTTGAAGGAATACAAAAAGTACTACACCAAGAAGTACGAGGTCGAAATCGACACCATGGCGGTGGAAGGGAGTATCTTCTCGACCATTAACGAGGTCGCGGCACAGATCAAGGCAAACCTCATGATATTGGGGACCCATGGGAAACAAGGGTTGCAGCATGTTTTTGGAAGTTATGCGCTGAAGGTGGTCATTGAGTCGCCTATTCCCGTTGTTGTAGTACAGAAAAGATCTTTCAAGGAGGGGTACCGGAACATCGTGTTCCCCATTAGCAACGATCTCGAACCCCGGCAGGCCGTTCAGTGGGCAAAGCTCATCGCCAAGCTGTTCTCAGCGAACATCAGCATTTTCATTTCACCGGAAAAAGATCCGGCGCTGAAGAGCAGGGTCGCCATTATAACCAAGCAGATCACCGACATTTTCGATCAGGAGAAGATCCCTTATCATGTGACCACGGCATTCAAGTCAACTAATTTTGCCGAACAGGTTATCTCTTACAGCGTAACCCTCCATGCCGACCTGGTCATGATCATGACACGTCCCAACATCGATATTCCCGGATTCAGTCTTTCAGCCTGGAATGAACGGCTGATGTTCAATGAGGCCCAAATACCCGTCATGTGCGTGAATCCTGTTGAGTTCGGCTATCATTATTACGAATGGATCATGCTTGCGTAACAGTTGGTTATGTACTCCGATGTCGAAAAGATCAAAAGCTGTCAGAATGTGACGATGAATTCAATTTCATTTTTAAAACGACAATGGGATGAACGGCCCCTGACTATGGTCATGGGATTGGCTGTCGTGTTCCGTTTGCTTGCTGCTCTATTTGCAAAAGGATGGGGCATGTTCGACGATCATTTCATCGTCATCGAATCAGCAGGATCATGGGTCGACGGTCATGATTATAACGACTGGCTGCCGGGGAGTCCTGGAAATCACGGCCCCACGGGACACAATTTCTTTTATCCGGGATTAAATTTTCTCTTTTTTCTTTTTCTGAAGTCGTGCGGAATAACTGATCCCCAGACGAAGATGTTGTTCGTGAGGCTGGTTCATGCCGCGGTTTCATTGCTGACTGTTTATTTTGGATACCGGATAGCGGAAAGCACCCGGGACAAGAAAACCGCGAGGTTAGCGGGGATACTGCTGGCCATCTTCTGGTTTATGCCATGGATGAGCGTTAGAAACCTGGTGGAAATGGTTTGTATCCCCTTTATCATGGCTGCTTATTGGACCGTAATCAAAAGAACACCGGGTAAAAAGATATTCCTAACCTGGTTTTTAGCGGGTTTGTTCCTCGGGCTTGCTATTTGTATCCGGCCACAGACTGTATTCTTCCCTTTCGGAATCGGAATAGTTCTGTTGTTTCAAAGGAAGTGGAAAGAATTAGCCGCACTCACTACGGGTTCGCTGCTGATCTTTATTTTGATCCAGGGAGGAATCGATATGGCGATCTGGGGAAAACCGTTCGTAGAGTTGCTGGAATATGCTAATGTTTGCATGACCGAACGGAACGATTACATCTCACTCCCATGGTACAACTACTTTTTGACCATTTTCGCGATGCTGATCCCCCCGGTCAGCTTTTTCCTGTTTTTTGGATACATCAGGACCTTTAGGAAGTACGTGCTCTTTTTCATCCCCATCCTCCTCTATTTTGCCTTCCATTCTTACTTTCCGAATAAACAGGAACGTTTTATCCTACCGATGATCCCCGTTTTTATCGTGATCGGAAGTATAGGATGGAATGATTTCATCCTGAAATCAGGTTTCTGGAAAAACCACCACCGTCTGCTCAGATCCTGCTGGATCTTTTTCTGGATCATCAATACCGTGCTCCTGGTAACTTTTACCTTTACCTACTCGAAAAGGGCAAGAGTCGAAGCGATGACCTATCTGTCAAGATACCACGATATAAAAGCCATGGCAGTAGTTGACGAGGGAGGTAGTCCGGAGCTGATGCCCAAATTTTATCTCGGTCAGTGGCCTGTTTCCTATAATGAATTTGTCGGCGATTTAAGCGCCGATTCAATTCTTGCGCGGGCTTACCGGTATAGCAACACCGATCCGCCCCGATTTATCCTGTTTTCCGGTGATAAAAACGTTCAACCGCTTGTAATCAAAGCACGCCAGTACTTTCCGTATCTGGTTCACGAGACTACTATCGAGCCCGGGTTCATAGATCGTTTCGTTCACTGGCTTAATCCTATCAATAAGAACAGAAGGTTGTTCATATACAGGAACGCCGCGTTAATCCCGGAACCAATAATCCTGCCGGATGAGTGACCGCAAAACAATCAATATAGCCTGTCCCTCCTTTTTAGGGAATGAAAAAACATACCTCCTCGATACCCTTGAGAGTGGCTGGATTAGTTCGATCGGGCCATACCTCGAACGGTTCGAACAGGCATTCGCAAAATATCACGGGGTAAAGCACGCCGTCGCCACACACAACGGGACTATCGCACTCCATCTTGCCCTGGCAGCATCCGGAATCGGTGCGGGTGATGAAGTGATCGTCCCCGACTTTACCTTTGTGGCAACTGCAAACAGCGTCAGATACTGCAATGCAACACCGATTCTGACTGATATTGATCCGGGTGATTGGAATTTAGCTCCGGATGCCGTTTTGAAAAATATCCGGTCCGGCACCAGGGCCATTATCCCGGTTCACCTTTACGGAAACCCGGCTCAAATCTCTGAGTTGATGGAATTATCCCGGAGGCACAATCTTATTGTCATCGAAGATTGTGCCGAAGCGTTAGGCGCCGAATATCGTCATCAGCGCGTGGGTACATTCGGCGATATCGGATGTTTCTCCTTTTTTGGAAACAAGATCATCACCACGGGCGAAGGCGGCATGTGCATCACCGATCGCGACGATATAGCCGAACGTATGCGCATGCTGCGTGACCATGGTATGAACCGGTCGAAAAAATACTGGTATGATGCACTCGGATTCAACTACCGGATGACCAACATGCAGGCAGCCGTCGGACTTGCCCAATTGGAACAAATTGACTATTTCTTAACCGAGCGCGACCATATTTTTGAGCTCTATCAGCAGGCATTCCGCGGAAACCCGATGATTATGACACAGGACCATCACGGTCAGCGCAGCGTCAACTGGATGTTTACCATCAGGCTGAACGGAATTACGGAACCGGGCCGCGATGCCGTTATCAATTATCTGAGGACAAAGCACATTGACACCCGTCCCGCATTTTATCCGATCCACCGTATGTCGTTTTATCAAACCGGAGGTTTCTTCCGGGCCCAACCGGTAAACAGCATACGGATTGCATCGGAGTCGTTGAGCCTTCCGACCTACATCGGACTGCTTCCTGAGGAGATCGAATACATTGCCGGAGAAGTCAACGAAGCAATCAAACTGGTATGATGATCTCTGTCATATTGCCGACTTATAACGAGAGGGATTCGATCGTAATGCTGATCCGCGAGATCCAAGCAATATTGACCCGCGAAAAGAGCGACTTCGAGATCGTAGTAGTCGATGACAACAGTCCCGACGGAACCTACCAGGAGATCACCAGGGCATTCGGGGATTGTAGCGAAATCAGACCTGTTTTAAGAACCCGGGAACGGGGTCTGGCCACAGCGATCCTTCATGGGATCCATTGCAGTACGGGCGACAAAGTAGTCATCATGGACACCGACTTCAACCACCCGCCCGGACTGATCCCGCTACTGATCAAGATTACCGACTATTTCGACATCGCTTCGTGCTCCCGTTATGTCATCGGTGGGGGTATGGAGACATCCAGGTTCCGGTATTGGGGAAGTAAGTTGTTCAATAAATTCGTCCATTATACCCTTGGGGTCAAGACCACGGATAATCTTAGCGGCTATTTTGCCTTTAATAAGAGAATTCTGGACGGGATTGATCTTTCAACGATTTTCTATGGTTACGGTGATTATTTTATCCGGTTCCTTTTTGTTATGCAAAAACAGGGTAGGTTTATTTTAGAGGTTCCTGTAGTTTATAAAGATCGTAAAGGCGGGTTATCAAAAACAAATCTGAAAAGTGAATTGATCCGTTATACCCGTTCCGTGCTGAATATCCGGTTCGGAAAAATGCAGAGAACCGGCCCGGGTAAAGGCAACGGATCATCATAAAATCTGAAGATAAGGATGGACAGTGCAGCGGCGAGGAGCGAGATTGAAGCGTTATCGGAGCAAATCAGGGAACACAACCACCGGTACTATGTGCTCTCGAAGCCCGTCATCAGTGATTTTGAATTTGACAATCTGATGCAGCGGCTGATCGATCTGGAGCGGGAGTTTCCGGAACTGATCCTTCCTGATTCACCGTCTCAGCAGGTAGGCGGTGAGGTTACAAAAGAATTCGCACAGATTGTCCACCGTTACCCGATGTTATCGTTATCGAATACTTACTCGGAAGAAGAGGTTCGCGAATTTGGCGAACGGGTTCAGAAAGCACTTGGCCCCGATACAAAAGCAGTCTTTGTTTGTGAATTGAAATTTGACGGGGTGGCCATCGGGTTGAGTTATTCGAATGGTCGGTTGGTTCAGGCGGTAACACGGGGCGACGGGGTTCGGGGTGACGATGTAACCGCTAATGTCAAAACCATTAAAAGCATCCCGTTGCGGCTTCATGGTTCCGGTTTCCCGGAGGAATTCGAGATCAGGGGGGAGATCATCCTGCCTCATGCCAGTTTTGAGAAGATAAACAGCATACGGATCGCCGACGGGGAGGAACCTTTTGCCAATCCGCGAAACGCTGCATCCGGTAGTTTAAAGATGCAGGATTCTAAGGAGGTGGCCCGACGAAACCTGGACTGTTTTTTATACCATCTTCCGGGACTTTCGGAAAGAAATCTGTTCGAAACGCATTACCAAAGCCTTGCCGCAGCAAAAGCGTGGGGGTTTAAAATTTCCGAATATGTAGTGCGATGCGAGGAACTCGACGATATTTTCGATTATATCAGAACCTGGGATCAGGCGCGTAAAGAGTTGAAGTTTGATATCGACGGGGTGGTGATCAAGGTTGACAGTTTCAGGCAACAGGAGGTGTTAGGCTACACGGCAAAGTCACCCAGGTGGGCCATTGCGTATAAGTTCAAAGCCGAACAGGTATCGACCAGGTTGATTTCGGTTGATTTTCAGGTAGGCCGGACCGGGGCTGTGACGCCGGTGGCAAATCTCCAGCCGGTACCGTTAGCCGGAACGACCGTTAAAAGAGCGACTCTTCACAATGCCGATATCATCTCGTCGTTGGATTTGATGACCGACGACTTTGTGTTTGTTGAGAAGGGTGGTGAAATCATTCCAAAGATCGTGGGTGTTGATACCGAAAAAAGAAGACCCGATGCTGTTCCGGTAAATTTTATCGACCATTGTCCCGAATGTGGCGCCACCCTGATACGGCGAGAGGGAGAGTCGGCCTGGTATTGCCCGAATGAAAAGGATTGTCCGCCTCAGATCAAAGGAAGGCTGGAACATTTCATATCGCGTAAAGCGATGAATATCGAAAGTCTGGGTGAAGGTAAAATCCAGATGCTGTACGATAACGGACTGGTGTATGATTGCGCCGACCTGTATGATCTCACCTATGAAAAGCTGATCGGGCTGGAACGCATCTATTCAGGTGATGCCGACACCAGGGAAAAGAAGATCGCCTTCCGTGAAAAGACCGTCAGCAACATCCTGAAGGGTATTGAAGCCTCCCGGAACACTGAGTTTGAACGGGTACTGTTTGCCCTTGGGATTCGTTATGTCGGGGAGACCGTGGCCCGGAAACTTGCTTCTCACTTTGGCTCGATCGAAAACCTTGCAGTGGCCGATTTGCAGGCGTTAACTGAAGTGGAGGAGATCGGCGAGCGGATTGCACAGAGTGTTATCGACTGGTTTTCGGTTCCGGAGAATGTACGGATCATCGCCCGGCTGAAGACGGCCGGGATCAGGCTTACAATGGATCCGGAACAGGATGAAAGGATCAGCGACAAGCTCAACGGATTGACATTTGTTGTTTCAGGGATTTTTCAAAATTTTTCACGGGAAGAGCTGAAAAAAACCATAGCGTTGCACGGAGGTAAGAATTCAGGATCGATATCCGGCAAAACCAGTTACTTTATTGCAGGTGATCACATGGGCCCCGAAAAAAGAAAGAAGGCCGAAAATCTTCATATTCCGGTCATTTCAGAAACGGAATTCATCGCCATGATCAGTTAAAAAAAATCCGGCAGCCGGGTTGTCGGCTGCCGGATTTTCACTCAGGATTGATTCCTGTTACGGTACTTTTTTTATGGAACCGGCGCCTGAGACATTCTGGTCAATCTCCGACGGAGTCCCCTTGTATCTAACGGTCCCGGCGCCCGAAATCTCGGCTGCAATTTTTTTAGTCACATTGATCTGTGCCTCTCCTGCCCCGCTGATCTCAAGGTTGTAGGTCTCAGCAACCAGATCATAGGCAAAGATATCTGAAGCCCCTGAAAGATCCATTTCCACCTCGCGGGCAGTGCCATTTAACTTTATTTTACTGGCGCCGCTGCAGTCCATATGAAGTTTTTGAACGGTCAGTTCCAACTTGGTATCAGATGCACCGCTGGCCTCAAAATCCAATGCTGGAATATTGAGCATACCTTCTGACACCACATCAACGGCTCCGCTCAAATCCAATTTATTCAGATCCTTGAAGGTGATATAGACTTTTAAGGTTGTAACATGGCTGATGGGTTTCACGGTCTCGATTTTCAGGGTGCTGCCATAAACTTCAGTACGCACCAGAGGTAAAATGTTTTCGTCGGTTTCGACCACAAGTTCCTCCGTCGGACCCTGTTTCAGATAGACTTTGAAAGCGCCTGAAACCTCAATCCCGTTAAAGGATGATATTTTCCGGCTCTCTTTTTTAACATCGCCGTTCCCGTGGATACCGATCAGGTTACAGCCGGTGACCAGTCCTGAAAAACTTGTAAACATACTTACAATCAGGAAAAACAGAAAGCTTCTCTTTGTTTTCATAGGGTTTGTTTTAATTATTTGACGTTATGTAGAAAATTAAGTTACAAGCCTGTTCCCAGTTGATATACTACTGGATTGATACGTTTCCGAATTCACTTTTTACCACCACCTTACTGGTGGGGTTTTCACTTCCGCCAACCAGCCCGCGATACGATTTTTCGGTATCCCTAATCGACCGGTAGGAAAATTTGGCTTTGTCGGCAGGATAATCGAGGTCGCAGAACTTCAGATCGGCCTCCAGGAAGTATTTTGCCTGTGAATCCAGACCTACCGACACATTTCCGTACTTGTTCCGGATATTCACTGAGGTGAAACCGGCGGGCATTTCATGAACATCACAGTTCCCGTACTGGATATCGAGGTTCAGTGACTGTTCGATGCGTCCTATTTCAAGATCTGAAAATTTCGACTTACTTTCGACGGTAGAGGATTTGTCCATGTTCAGCTTCCCTCCTTCGAAATTGACGTTCAAGGCAATGATCTTTCCTGCCTCAAGGTTCGAAAACTTTGAATCCAGACGCAGGCTTCCCGCATAGTCCATCTCCAGGTCAGAATATTTGAGTATTACGACGGCTCCTTTCATCCAATTGACGCGGGCTTTACTGAATTTAATATCCAGAAGGTTATCAGAGTTGTTGAGTTTATTGGCTTCCAGGTTGCCATAACCGAGATTGACCTTAAATTTTCCGGCAATTTCATTCAGGTAAATATCGCCGAATTTATTGGTTATATCTGCATTCATGGTTACCGGAAATTGAATCTGATAATCGATGGAGAACTTCCCCTTACCCATTCCACCCGGATTTTCGCTGATGCTGGTGCTTGCAGTCACATTGGAGGGGGTTCCGTTCAGGTCGATGGTAATCCTCTTGAATTGTTTTTCAGCGCCCTCCTCGCTTCCCGCGGTGACGGTAATCCGAACTTCGATGGCGACTACATTTTTTTCCCAGTTGGTACAGTGTACTTTCCCAAACCGGTTGTTGATGGTCAGTTGGGCATCGGGATTAACTGTAAATTCCTTGGTGATGGTTTTCGTAAATTCATCATGTGCCTTCACTCCTTTGATTCCCAGAAGGAGACAAAAGAGCAGGAGGAAAAACGCGATTTTGAGATAAGTTTTCATAGCTCTATCTTTTTTTAGTTCACAGGAATGTTCCATGAAGATCAACTTCAATTGAGAGTCGGACGGATCTTCGCCGGGCGTTTCTGTTTCAATGGATTAATTTAATTTTTGACTGGATACATTTTGTAAGATTATCGTGACAATCGACTCTTTCATCTGTTGGTTCTGAATGATGGCGGCCTGAATCCGTTCGTTGCCCGGATTTTGTCCAAGTGATTTTTTCAGGTCGTTGGTCGAGGCATCCAGATTACTGATATCCCGCAATAGCGCGACCTGCATCCTTTTTACATCGGGCGAGGTCCTCGCAAGTTTTTCCAGTTGTTCGAGTTTATCAAGAGTCTGGCCGTCGTAATAACTGATAGCATCTTTCATATCCTTGGTCAGGTGCGATGTTTCATCTGACCTGAAAATCCGCCGCAGCAGTTCGCCGGATACGAATTCGGTTGCCGCAACACCCACTGTAATCAATAATAGGATCACGGCAGCCAGTTTAAGAACATGAAACCGGTTGGTCGGCTGTTGCCGGATGCCGGTATCCTGCATCAGTTTCGAGGCGAACCTGTCGAAATGCCCTTCGGCAGGCTCTGAACCGTCGAACTCAGCACGGTGTTCATTAACGAATTCTTCCAGTTTCTTCATACCTTTTCGGTTTTATCAGGAAATTTCCGATTCATCTTCCTGTTTAGTTGCCTTGATTTTTCAGCTTCGGTTTTGTATTTATTTCCTTAATTATTGCTATAAGCACAGAGCCGTTCCCGCTCTCTAAGTACCGTAATCAGCTTCTGACGTGCCCGCGAATACCGGGTTCTTGAGAGCTGGTTGGTGATGTTCAGAATTTGTGAAATCTCCTCATGGTCATATCCTTCCAGCAAGACAAGCGAAAGAATGATGCGGTAGTCATCCGGAAGTTCAGAGATGGCCTTCCGGACCTCGGCAACGCGGAACTGCACCTCTTCCTGAAATCCGGCGTCATCCTCATCGGGCAGGTCAACCGGCTGGGTTTCGAGAGATACTGTTTCCTGATATTTTCGCAGGTAATCGAGCGAACGGTTCACTACAATCCTTTTCAGCCACGAGCCAAAACTCCCCTCTCCCGTGTAACTTTCAATCCGTCGAAAGGCATCCAGAAAGGATTCCTGCATGATATCCTCGGCTTCGGCGGTATTGTTCACGATGCGGAGACTGGTATTGTACATGGCTTTGTAATAAAGTTTATATATTTTAAACTGTGCATCCCGGTCACCCCGGCAACAGGCGTCGATCAATCCCTGATGTATGTTGATGTAGGTGTTGTCCAAGTTACCCGTTTTATGACCATGGACTGAGAGGAAGTCCAAATGTTACAGTTGCAACTAAAAATACCACAAAAAAATTAATTTTGCAGCCGATTGAAAAAAATCAGGTTACCGGTTCACTTCTACGCCTTCACTGCTATGGTATTCTGGGGGCTGTCGTTCATCTGGTCCTCTTATCTTTTGCAGTTTTATGAGCCGGTGACCATCATATTCATCCGGTTGATCCTTTCCGCATCGATCCTTTTTCTGATCCTGCGTGTGTTTTATCCAGCCGAGCGGATCGCGCGCAAGGATTTCAAGCTGATCCTGCTGAGCGCCCTCTTCAATCCCTTTCTTTACTTCCTGGGCGAAAATTACGGATTAAAGTACTCCACGCCGACCATTGCTGCCATTATCATTGCGACCATTCCCGTGTTTTCGCCCCTGGTTGCCTACCTGACCTATAAAGAAAAATTGTCGCCTCTTAATTTCCTGGGAATTGGCATTTCCTTCTCTGGGATCATGATTATGCTGATCCTGAAGGATTTTTCATTGGCTGTCGATCTCCGTGGTATCATCTTCCTTTTCGGTGCCGTCATGGCGTCCCTGTTTTATTCTGTGATGCTGAGAAAAATGACTGTAAAGTATTCCGCTCTGGTACTGATCGCCTGGCAAAACTTTTTAGGCATCTTTCTTTTTCTCCCTTTTTTCCTTGTCATGGAATTCAAATCGGTAATCAACATCGTGCCTTCAGGCGGAATCATAGGCTCATTTCTGCTACTTTCCATATTGGCATCCTCAGTTGCCTTCGTCTTTTTTGCCCATTCCGTTAAACTTTTGGGGATCAGTAAGGCCAACATCTACTCCAACCTGATTCCGGTATTCACGGCATTTTTTTCATGGATGCTTCTTTCCGAGTCGATAACCTCCCGTAAGATCATCGGGATGGCACTGGTTATCGGTGGCGTCTATTTATCGGAGAGAACTCGAAAAAGTTGACTTTTTTCACCTCAAAAAGTAGTATATTTGTATTGAATAAACTACGATCCAATGAAATTTAAACCTGAGAAGCTGAAGATCAGGGATCAGCGAATGAAGCCGTTTATTGATGCCGCTGAACTGTGGGATTTGATCCGGAACACCCCGTCTGACCCGGTGAGCGTCAGAGAAGTTATTGCCAAGTCGCTGGATAAAAACAGGCTGACCCTGCGGGAAACTGCGATTCTTCTGAATGCAGAAAATCCCGACCTGATTCAGGAAATCAAGCAGGGGGCGCGAACCTTGAAAGAACGGGTATATGGCCAGCGAATCGTCCTTTTCGCCCCGCTGTACATCGGAAACCTTTGTACCAATAATTGTGCTTACTGCGGATTTAAATCATCGAACAAACAGGCCAAGCGGGTTACGCTTGACCGCGATGAAATAATCAGTCAGGTCAAAGCTCTTGAAGATACCGGACAGAAGAGGCTGATCTTGGTTTACGGGGAACACCCGAAATATGATGCTCATTTTATCGCCGATTCGGTTCGGACGGTCTATTCAGTGAAAAGCGGACCCGGTGAAATCAGGAGGGTGAATATCAACGCGGCTCCGCTTGACATTGATGGTTTCAGAATCGTCAAAGACGCGGGGATTGGCACCTACCAGATCTTTCAGGAAACCTACCACGAGGAGACCTATGCAAAGGTACATTTAGGGGGTATGAAGCGCAATTTCGACTGGCGTCTGACTGCATTAGACCGGGCGCAGGAAGCCGGGATCGACGATGTAGGGATCGGGGCTTTGTTTGGATTGTACGATTGGCGGTTTGAGGTACTTGGTCTGGTGCGCCATACCAACCATTTCGAAGCGGTTTATAACGTCGGGCCGCACACCATCTCGTTCCCCCGTATTCAATTCGCATCGCAGCTGAACATCGACAAATCGCACCTGGTACGCGATGAACAATTCACCAGGCTGGTTGCGATACTCAGGCTTGCCGTTCCTTATACCGGCTTAATTCTGACCGCCAGGGAACCGGCACACATTCGGGATGAGATCATGCAATTCGGAGTATCCCAGATCGACGGGGGCACCAATTTGGAGTTGGGCGGATATTCAAAGAAAGAACTCAAGGAGACTGAGGAACAGGATATCGATCTGGAACAGTTTCAGATCAATGATAACAGGACGCTAAATGAGATCATGGATGACCTGATCGAACATAAATATATCCCCTCCTTTTGCACGGCTTGTTACCGGTTGGGAAGGACCGGTGAGCATTTTATGGAGTTTTCCGTTCCCGGATTCATTAAGCGCTTTTGTCAGCCCAATGCCATTCTGACCCTGGTCGAATATCTTGAAGATTATGCCCCAGCCGAGACCAAAGCCCGGGGTTATGAGCTGATCAAAGAAAAGCTGAATCAGATTGACGATGTACCATTCAGGGAAAAATTAATCGGGAAAATCGAACAGATCAAGGCGGGGAAACGCGATCTGTATTACTGATAAAACTTCAACGATAAATCATATGAAAGAGATTCGGATTCTGGGACTGCTCATCACCGACCGGATAAAGGAAGCGGGGCGCACCCAATTGGCCCTGACACGCTATGCTCATGTAATTAAATCGAGACTTGGATTTCATGAAGTCACCGAAGATGTTTGCAGCCGGGTAGGCATCATCATTCTACAGCTTGCAGGGGATCAGGAGACCTGCGACCAGCTTGAAAAAGAATTATCACTGATCGGCGGACTCGAACTTCAGCGTATGGTGTTCAGCCTTTAATCAGGAACGAATGTCGATTCAATCGAGAAAAGCCTTAAAAAGGGAATTCCAGCAGCATCATCTTATCTCTTCCCTGTCGTCGATGCGTCTTGGTTTTATGGTTACCCTTGGCCTCTTCTCACTCTTCCTGATCTTTAATACAATCTTTTTCCCGGATTCCCCCGAAGGAAGGTTTTACAACCGGTTTTGGGTTATGGTTCCAATGTTGCTTCTGTGTTTGGGCCTTTCCTACTTCAAGCCCCTCCACAAGTATCTTAACAACATCTATTTCATACTGAATATGGCGCTCTGTGCCGGCATCTTCTATGTCGGATTCAATTCCGGATTTCTAGAAAAGGGCTATGAATTTTACTATGCATGGGTGATGCTGGTCATCATCGGATTGTTCTCATTCTTCAGGATGCGGTTCCCCGATCTGGTACTCGTGGGGATGATGCAGGTGATTTCGTATGTAGCCGCCATGCTGGTTAACGGAACTTATACGGCCAACCGGTTTATTTTCTTCAATAACCTGTTTTTTATTATCGCTATCTATTCCATTGGCTTTTTAATGGCCTTTGCCATCCGTAACCTGAGCTGGAAAAATTTCATCCACCAACGAGCGCTTTCCAACAATTATAAAAAGCTTCTCAAGGAGATCGAACAGAAAAACCAGGCAGAAGCAAAGCTGAAACATTCGGAGATTCTTTATCATAACACCCTCAACTCCATCCCCGACTGGATCTATGTCGTTGATACAGACCTCAGGATCGTTCTGATCAATTCGGCGCTGGAGTCGGAACACCACCGTCAAGGATACCCGGCCGATACACTTGGAAAAAAACTTACGCGGGTCTATCCTTACATGCCACAATCGACCATCGATGAGATCCACCATGTTTTTAAAACCGGTGAAATTCTGGTGGGTGAACAAAAGTTTTTCCTCCGTGATAAATCGATTTTCGGCGAAACACAAAAAGTACCCATATTCAAAGGGAATGAAGTGGTACAGGTGATGACCATCCTGAGGGACCGTTCCAAAGCGAAAGAACTGGAAGAACTGAAGCAGCGGAATGCTGAACAGAAAGAGGTGATGCTCCGTGAAATCCATCATCGTGTCAAAAATAACCTGGCTATCGTGATCAGCTTGCTTAACATGCAACTCAGGAGAAACAATGATCCTGAACTCACGAAGGTCATACATGATATTGAAATGCGAATCCGTTCGATGGCGTTGATCCATGAACACCTGTACCGGTCGGAAAATCTCGACAGAATCCCACTTGACAATTACCTTAATGCGTTGATCCAGATAATCATGACTGCCTTTCCTGGCAACTCTGTCATCCAGGAGATCGACCTGGAAGCGGTCGAAGCAAGTATTGAAACTGCGCTTCCGTTAGGTTTGATCGTGAATGAGTTATTGACGAACGCTTATAAATATGCATTCCCCGTAAAACGGGCCGGTATAATTCAGATCGGGCTTAAGACATCAGAGAAAAGCATGAATTCTCTGACCATCAGAGATAATGGTATCGGGTTACCGCATGATTTTTCGATCAATTCGGAAAAATCGCTCGGTATGTTCATTGTGAAGTTGTTGGTAGAACAATTAGACGGGAGTATAACTGTTTCTAACAGCGGCGGGACAGGGTTTGTTATTGAATTCAGGAATGAAATTACCAGGAGTAATCAATAAATCGCTGAATATGAAAGAACTTTGGATTCTTGGTGTGCAAATTACCGACCGGGTCAAGGAGGCCTCCCTGGTCCAGGATGTTATGACAAAGTATGGATGTACCATTAAGACCCGTCTTGGGTTACATGAGGTCCGGGAGGATTTCTGTTCGCCGAATGGACTTATCCTGCTTGAGTTGACGGGAAATCCGTCGGAATTTCCCAAACTGGAAAACGCGTTGCTTGCCATCCCGGGCCTGCAGGTAAGGAAGATGATTTTTACCGAATAGGATCGCCTGTTCTGAGTGTCAAACCAGGGTGATTCGGGTTCCGCCGTTGTCGATGCCCAGCATGGTGGTTTTGGTGATGATGGTATCCTTGCCCGAGTGTTCTACAAAATGGATGGCCGCCCTGACCTTAGGTCCCATGCTTCCGTCAGGAAACTGGCCTTCTTCCAGATATTTTTTGGCCTCTGCGATGGTCATCCGGTCGATCGATTGTTCCTGCGGGGTATTGTAATTGATACATACTTTGGAAACATCGGTCAGAATGAATAATTTATCGGCATTAATCTGCGAAGCCAGGAGCGCGGAGGCCAAATCTTTGTCAATAACCGCGTCGATGCCCTGCAGCTTGTTAGGTTCCACATAAAAGACAGGGATTCCACCGCCACCCACAGCAATTGCAATCTGACCGTCACGGGCAATTTGCTCGATCGTCTTTTTATTGATGATCACGAGCGGGCGGGGTGAGGCGACCACTTTTCTCCATCCCCTGCCCCGGGGATCTTCCTTGTAAACGGAGCCCGTCTCGTGCGACATCCTTTCGGCATCCTCTTTAGTATAAAACGGACCCACCGGTTTGGTTGGATTCAGGAAGGCGGGATCATCTTTGTTCACCAGCACCTGGGTTGCAATTGTGATGATATCGCGCTCCATGTCGTGTTTCTCCAAAACATTCTTCAGCTGTTGCTCGATCACATAACCGATAAATCCCTGTGAATAAGCCACACAGATATCGAGTGGCATCTCGGGCAACCCGTAAATTTTATTCCCGGCTGCATTGGCAAGCATGATGTTGCCAACCTGCGGCCCGTTTCCGTGTGTAATTACAATATTATAGTTTCTTTTCAGCAGCTTGACCAGACTCTCGCAAGTAGCATAAGCATTGCTCTCCTGTTCATCGATGGTACCTTTCTGATCACCCCGTAAGAGCGCATTACCTCCAAGGGCTACAACAGCTAATTTCTTCATAAAGTCATGGATTGAATGGCAAAATTAGACAAATTTTTGAACTTTCATTACCTTAGCCACCCCATGAAATCCCAGAAAAAGGCTTATTCCTTCGCTCTTGCAGCTATCGCGTGCTGGTCGACTATCGGGTCGGCATTTAAAATATCACTGAAGTTCCTTGACCCGCTTGCGCTTCTGCTCATTGCCTCGCTGGTTGCCTGCATAGTACTCTTTATCATCCTGATGATTCAACGTAAAATCTCTCTTTTACGAAACCTGAGTCTGAAGGATCTCCGGAATTCAGCGATTCTCGGTTTTCTGAACCCTTTCCTGTATTATGTCGTACTGCTTGAGGCTTATGACATTTTAAAAGCGCAGGAAGCTGGCACCCTGAACTATATTTGGCCCGTCTTTCTCGTGTTGATCTCCATTCCCATCCTCGGACAGAAGATCAGCCTGAAAAGCATTGCCGCTATACTGATCAGTTTTTCAGGTATCCTCCTGATTTCACTCCATCCGGAGACGGTCACAGGAGAACCCGGGTCCGGAATCAACGGCGACCGGCTCCGCGGAATAGTTTTGGCGGTTGGAAGCGCGCTCTTATGGGCGCTTTACTGGATTTACAATCTCAAAGACGAAAGGGAGACGGTGAGCAAACTATTTCTGAATTTCGTTTTTGGCTTCTTTTATACCCTGATTATGGTCATTGTCACGGGTGATTGGCCAGCGCCGTCATGGCAGGGATACACGAGCGGAATTTATGTCGGTATCTTTGAAATGGGACTTACCTTCGTTCTTTGGCTGTACGCCCTTCAATATTCGTCAACCACGGCTAAAGTGTCGAATCTCATTTACCTGTCGCCCTTCATTTCTCTGATCTTTATTCATTTTGTGGTTGGAGAGGCAATCCTGATCTCTACCGTGGCCGGACTGATTATGATCATATCGGGGATCATTATACAGCAATATTTGCGACGCTGATTCCGGCGAACCTTGTAACTTTGCACCATGGTTGTCAAGACGGTCGCGTTTCATCATTTCGGGTGCAAGGTTAATTTTTCGGAGGGATCCGCCTTATCGCGTGATTTTAGGAACCAGGGGTTTGTAATTGCCGATTTTCATGACCGGGCTGATTGTTATGTGATCAATACCTGTGTTGTCACATCGGTGGCCGAAAAGAAGTGCAGGGCGGCAATCCGTCAGATTCACCGCAAAAATCCGGATGCCCTGATTGCCGTTATCGGTTGTTACGCTGAGCTCAAGGCCGACGAATTCAGGAAGATGGAAGGAGTTTCGGTGGTGTTGGGTACCTACGACAAGTTCAGATTATTGGAACAATTGCAAGCCCTGGGCGTCCAGTTGCCTGAATCAGGCTCAGGTCACCCGGTAACCGGTCAGGATGACCACTATCATTGCGTGATGGGAAACGGAAGTACGGATGACCGGCACGGCTTTATTCCGGCCTGGTCGTCGGATGACCGGACACGCTCCTTTCTGAAGATCCAGGACGGATGCGATTATTTCTGTTCCTATTGTACCATCCCCTTTGCACGTGGGCGAAGCCGCAGCGATACCATTGCCCGGGTGCTTGATCATGCCAGTGAAATCGGAATGGCCGGAGCCAGAGAACTGGTGCTTACCGGTGTGAACCTGGGCGACTTTGGCCGCCATCAGGGTGAAACCCTCCTGCAACTGATTCGGCAGTTGGATGAACAGGGTGCGGTCGACCGGATCCGAATCTCTTCCATCGAACCCGATTTATTAACCGATCCCATCATCGAAACCATTGCAACCTCCCAGCATTTCATGCCTCACTTCCATATTCCGCTTCAGTCGGGGTCTGACAGGATTCTCAGGAGAATGCGCCGGAAGTACTCGCCCGATTTATATGCAAGCCGGGTTAAGAGCATCCGGCAGATGCTTCCGGAAGCCTGTATTGCGGCCGACCTGATCACAGGATTCCCGGGCGAAACAGAGGAGGATTTTCATGAAACCTTCTCATTTTTGGAAAACCTGGAGATATCCTATTTTCATGTATTTACCTATTCAAGCCGCGAAAATACTCAGGCATCCGGTTTTGACGACCCGGTGGCCCCGGATATCAAAGCTACGAGAAGCCATATTCTGCACGCCCTTTCGGAAAAGAAGAAACTGCAATTCTATAAAGACCATGCAGGATGTACCGCGAAAGTACTTTTTGAATCAAGCAACTCCGGGGGATGGATGCATGGATTCACCGAAAACTATATCAAAACGGGACGGAAATTTGATCCGGAGCTAATCAATCATATCCATGAAGTCACCTTGACCGGGCTGGATGAAAAGGAACTTATCTTTAAACTGTAATGAAACGACAGGTGAACCGGGAAGTCACCTACCCGAAGATGTTCCGGTCCTGTGAAATTATTCAAAAATGATACCCGACTTAAAACATATCACCCTGCAGGTTTGCAATCTTGCCCGTGAAACCGGAGCCTTTCTGCTGCAGGAGGTCAACACCCTTCATAGTTCAGAGGTGGAAGAGAAAGGATTGCACAATTTTGTGACGCGCGTCGATAAAGAATCGGAACACAGGCTGGTAACCTGTCTGTCGGAACTTCTGCCGGGAAGTGGTTTTATCGCTGAAGAAAACGCTGTCTGGAGCCCTTCCGAATACACCTGGATCATCGATCCCCTTGACGGGACAACCAATTTTATCCATGGATTGCCGCTTTTCGCCATCAGCATCGGGCTTGTGCGGGAGCACGAGACCTTGCTGGGGGTGGTTTATGAGCCCAACCACGACGAATGTTTCTATACCTGGAAGGATGCTCCTTCGTATTTGAATAACAATCCTATCAACGTTTCGGAGACTGCGTCGATCGACGGTTCCCTGTTTGCCACAGGATTCCCTTACTACGATTACAGCCGGCTTGACGATTACCTGCTGATATTCCGTCATCTGCTAAAGAACAGCCGTGGGGTGAGGAGGCTGGGTTCGGCTGCGACCGATCTCGCCTGGGTAGCCTGTGGCCGGTTCGACGGGTTTTATGAGTACGGACTCTCTCCATGGGACGTGGCTGCAGGCAGTCTGATTGTTCAAAACGCCGGCGGAATCGTCAGTGATTTCAAAAGCGGAGAAAATTATATCTTTGGCAAGCAAATCATCGCTACCAATAAACCAATCTATCCGGAATTTCTGAAACTCTTTAATACATGGAAACACGAATTGAGCTGATCCAGGGGGATATCACCAAGTTGAAGACAGATGCCATTGTCAATGCTGCCAATCCTTCACTTTTAGGAGGCGGAGGCGTTGACGGTGCCATTCATAAAGCTGCCGGTCCGGGCCTCCGTGAAGTATGCCGTTTGTTGGGCGGTTGCACTACCGGTGAAGCAAAAATAACCCGCGGATATAACCTTCCTGCCCGGTTCATCATTCATACGGTGGGTCCGGTTTGGGGTGTCGGCGACCGTCACGAGGAAGAACTTTTAGCTTCCTGTTACCACGAAAGCCTTGCCCAGGCCACAATTCACGACTGTAAAACGGTGGCATTCCCGAACATCTCAACGGGAGTATATCACTTCCCGAAAGAATTGGCTGCCGACATTGCCATCCGGGAGGTCCGGAATTATCTTGCCGAAAATAACATTCCCGAAAAAGTGATTTTCGTCTGTTTCGATGAAGAGAATTACTCCATCTATAAAACCCGGCTCACCTGATTCCGGATGCCATTTCACCAGTTGAACCGCGTCGATCCTGCACCGGAAACCGGCCGGCCCGACGCCGGTCGCAGATGCAAACCTATGAAAGTCGTTGGTAAATGTTTGTTGCGCGCGATACCATTCCTGCTGCTCCTGGCATTGATCTCCGTCGGAACATCAGGATGGACACAGCCGGTTAAAAAAAGCTTACCGGCCGCCGAACTCACCTCCGACATCCGAATCGACGGGGTACTGGATGAGGCTGCCTGGATGACGGCTCCTGCCGCGACCGATTTTATTCAACGGATACCCTTTAATGGTAAACCGGCAATCTTTCAGAGCGATGTCAGGTTTGTATATGATAACCAGGGCTTGTACATCGGAGCCATGATGTTCGATCCGAATCCCGACAGTATTCCTGCGCAGCTTGGACTTCGCGACAGCGATGAACTCAACGCCGACTATTTTATTTTCGTGGTGAGTCCATTCAACGACGGAATCAACGCATTTTGTTTCATGGTATATGTCAGTGATGTCCAGGCTGATTTTAAACTCTCAGGAGTTGATTCCGAAGATGATTATTCGTGGGATGCGGTATGGTTAAGCAAGGCCAGGAAAAATGAAAAAGGATGGGTTTGTGAGATGAAAATTCCCTATTCGGCCATCCGGTTTCCCATGAAACCGGTGCAGGAATGGGGCATAAACTGCCAGCGAAGTATCCGGCGTTTCAGGGAAATCGATACCTGGAATTTTATTGACTCGAAGGTATCAGGATATGTGAACCAGTGCGGTCTTCTTACCGGTATTACCCAGATCAAACCGCCGTTGCGACTTTCCATATCCCCCTATCTTTCGGGTTATCTGCAAAACGCACCCGGTGAATCGGATTACCGCTTCTCTTACAATTATGGGGCTGACCTGAAGTACGGCATCGATCAGAGCTTTACCCTCGACATGACGCTGATACCCGACTTCGGACAGGTACAGTCGGACGACAAGGAGTACAATTTCTCACCCTATGAAATCCGGTATGAGGAACGCCGGCAATTCTTTACCGAAGGCACAGAGTTATTCAATAAAGGAGGCATATTTTATTCGAGAAGGATCGGAAGTGAACCTAAAGGATTTTATGATGCCTACGACGCAACCGGATTGAATGAGAGGGTTTCTGCCAATCCTGCACAAACCAAACTCATCAATGCTTCAAAGATTTCGGGACGTACCACAGGCGGGCTCGGCATCGGATTGTTCAATGCCATGTCGGCCAACACCTGGGCCACCATAACCGATACCCTGACCGGGGCGACAAGGAGGTTTTTAACACAGGGATTTACCAATTACAACATGATTGTCATCGATCAGAACCTGAAAAATAACTCCTATCTTGATTTCCTGAACACCAATTACTTTATGCCAACCGAAGGCTATACCGCTAATGTGACCGGGACTACCTTCAAATTTGCCAATAAAAATTACACCTATGCTCTGGCGGGCAGCGGCTTTATAAGTCAGAAGTATTACAGTCATGCCGCACCTGAATTCGGCGGCCATTATGACCTTTCGTTCGGGAAAATTTCAGGAAATTTCAGGTTCAGCTACAACCAGTTGCTTGAGACCAAAAAGTACGACCCGAACGACATGGGATTTAACGCCATCAACAATAAATTCAATAACACCCTATCGCTCCAATACAATCTTTATACTCCATTCTGGAAGGTCCTCGATTGGTATAATTCGCTGGAAATAAGCTACAATACACTTTACGACGGACTGAAATACACCTCGTTGACCATTGATGGTTCAACCAATACTACCAACACTAAATATTTAACCATGGGAGCCAACCTGGAGGCTCAGCCTGTCGAAGGGCACGATTATTATGAGCCGCGGGTGGAGGGTTGGATGTTCAAAACCCCTGCCTACGTTTTTCAGAACGTTTGGGTATCATCGGATTACCGTAAAAAGTTTGCTTTAGATTGGTCACTTGGTATTCAATATTCCGGGAAATACAAATCGACCGGCATCGATTTTTCGCTCTCGCCACGTTACCGGATTTCCGACCGGATCATGCTGGTCTATCTGTTGTGGACCAATAAAATCATGAATGACGTGGGATATGTTATGGATTCTCTTGACCAGTCAGGCAATACCGTTATTCTGTTCGGCCGGCGTGACCGCCTTACCGTTATGAACCTGCTGGAAGCCAACCTGATGATAACCAGCACCATGAGCATTGACCTCCGGGCGCGTCATTACTGGGTTTCGGCCCCATACCTCTCATTCTACCAACTGCAGACCGACGGATCGCTTGCAGGAGTCGATTATAGCCAGGATGCCGATATCAATTATAACCTTTTCAATCTGGACCTAACGTATATCTGGAATTTCGCACCCGGCAGCCAGATATCTGTGATGTGGAAGAACGCGATCAACACCTACGACCAGGAAAATCCGCCCAATTTTTTCGACGATTTCAGGAGAACCATGCTTTCTCCGGCTTCCAACAGCTTCTCCATCCGGATCATTTACTATTTGGATGCCTTATATTTCAAGAAGAAAAAAAGATCAGGGCAGGCAATCTGACGATTCTATTTTAACATGCATCCTTCGTCATTCCTAAATCATGGTCAATCGTATATTCTAAACAGTCTATAAGTTTCTGATCATTTAAATATAAAACCGGATTTTGCAATCTGATTTTTTTATCTGATATTTGGATCATTGTTTTTACCTGAATTCATATTGCTTCAGGAATGCCGCTATTAAGGAAAAAAGGAAGAATCTCCCTGCTCATACTGGTAACGGCTATGATTGTCGTTGTGGTACTGGGAGTTATATTTGCACGCTACCGAAGCCGGGAAGTGGACCGGAAGATCAGGGAGGATATTCTGATTCAGACCGTTGAGATTGCCCGTACCATCAATCCGGATCAGGTTAAAAAACTGACCTACACCGGATCCGATTATAAGCTGCCTGAATACCGACAGATCCGCTCCCAGATGAGTGCTTATGGGAAACTGATCCGGCAAAGGGGAATTTACAGTATGGCGCTGAAAGGATCAAACCTGGTTTTTGGTCCGGAAAATTATCCTGAAGGAGATTCAATGGGGTCAGGGCCACCAGGCACCATTTATGAGCAACCCAGCGAAGCAGATTTCAGAATCTTTAAAGATGGGAAACCGGTAGTTACGGGTCCTATCACCGATGAATACGGAACCTTCATTTCGGGAATGGCACCCGTTTTAGATCCTCATACCGGTAAGGTGCTTATGGTTATAGGAATCGACATTCTGGCCGAAGACATGCAACGCTCTATTGCCCGGGCACAAATAATGCCGGTTGTCGGTACCGTGTTGGTTCTCCTGCTCCTGGGTTCGGGGTTCTTCCTGATCAGTTACCGGAACAGGCTTCCTGAAAAATCAAAATTAAAATTCCGGCATATCGAAACCTACCTCACCGCAACAGTCGGAATTTTAGTTACCATTGCAGCTGTCCTGGCCCTCAAAGAGTCTGATACCCATGAAAATAACTACCTCTTCAGAATAAAGTCCAATTCGGAAATTGATGCCGTACGAAATGAATTCCTTAAGGTCAACCAGGAATTACTGACCCTTGAAACGTTTTTTCTAAACAGCAATTTTGTCGATCCTGAGGAATTCATCAACTTCACCACATCATCGGGATTCAGTAAAATATCGGCCAGGTTCTTCTGGGCTCCAAAAATTAACCTCAACCGACGGAGTCAATTTGAAAAAGACATTCGCGACCTTTCTGGAAAACCTGTATCGATCAGAGAATTCAGATCGGGGGGCGAAATAATTCCGGCCAGGACCCGGGCGGTTTATTATCCGGTACTATATGCCGACACATCCTTCCTTCCCGCACTCTCTCCCGGATTCGACCTGAATTCCATTCCCGTCATTGCCTCCGCTATTGAGCAGGCCCAAAGAACCAGGATGACAACTGGTGTCGAGTATAATACTTCGTACCGGAACCATTTTACCCATTCAACCATTTTGGCCCTCGACCCGGTTTTCAGAACAACCCCAGCCTCTTCTCCATCGCATTCTAACCCGGTTTATCAAACCGACAGCGGCTTCATCGGCGCTCTGGTCCATATTCCAGCCATTATCAACAATTCCCTGAAATCAAATTCGGTTTTGGGCACTCAGCTCGATATCGATCTGGTGGATCTGACCCTTGAACCTAAACCAGTCAGAATCGGCAATCCTGATGACACACATAACAACCGGGAAAAAGAATTCAGTCTGGATGAATATAAAAAACTCGGCTTCTACTATATGGCGCCTCTTTTTGTATTCGGAAAGTCTTATGCCATCATCACTCACAGCACCGAATTTAATCAGAAAGCCGTCTCCGTCTCTTTGACCTGGATGGTCATCATCGTCGGATTGTTTATCACCGGTATTACAACCTTCTTCGTCAGGTTTATCCAGGATAAGCATGTAATCCTTGCCAACCAGGTCAAACAACGCACTTCCGAATTAGAGGCGGCGATGGGTAAGGCGCTCGAAAGCGACCGGCTCAAATCTGCCTTCCTTGCCAACATGAGCCATGAGATCCGTACCCCCATGAATGCCATTGTAGGATTCTCCTCGTTATTGGGTGAACCTGATTTGCAGAAAGAGGAACGAGACAAGTTTATCGATATCATCAAATCACGTTCCGACGATTTGCTGCATCTGGTCAATGATATCATCGAAATGTCGCGGATCGAATCAGGAACTGCCCAACTCGTGAAAAGCGAAGTGGATCTGAATGAAATTATGGATGAACTGGCGGTTGTTTTTAACCAGAAACGGCTGAAACTTAAAAAGACCGATGTCAGACTGGTGACCGAAAAGCCGGAATATGACAAATCAAAGATCATATCTGACGGGTATATCATCCGGCAGATCCTCTCCAACCTTTTAGACAATGCCTTGAAATTCACACACCAGGGCGAAATAAGTTTCGGGTATCTTACCGATGATCACTCCAGAGTCACCTGTTTTGTCAGGGATTCGGGAATCGGAATTTCAGCGCCGGATAAGAAAGTGATTTTCGACAGCTTCAGGCAGGGAGAAATCAAGGATATCCATTCGTACGGAGGAACCGGACTGGGTCTCTCCATCTGCAAAGGTTCAGTTGCCTTGTTAGGCGGAACGATCCATGTTGAATCAGTTCAGGGTACGGGGAGTCGTTTTTATTTTACTTTTCCGGCTGAATTTGTAAAAACTGAAACGATACCGCAAAGGGAATCCTCAGCCGTTCAGCATGAAACGATACATTATCATTGGAAAGGCAGGAAAATACTGGTTGTTGAGGATGAACCGACGAATCTGGATTACCTGCTCACCATACTTCTTCCAACCGGCGCTGATCTGGTTTCCGCCACCTCCGGCAAAGAGGTCAGGGATCTATACGATTCCATCGACACGGTTAATCTGGTGCTCCTCGATATCCGTTTGCCTGATATTGACGGGATGGAGCTCTGCCGGGAACTGAAATCTAAATTTCCCACCCTGATTGTTGTTGCTCAGACCGCTTTTGCCTTGCCCGGTGATCATAAAAAAGGCATTGAACATGGCTTTGACGACTATTTGACCAAGCCCACCGATCGCAGGGTTCTTTTACGAAAACTTGATGCTTTTTTAAATCCCGGAGATGGGATTATTTAACAGGATTTTTATGAATGACCTGCCGGCTGGTTTTCCCGGTCGGTGACCACTTTCCCATCCTCGAGGACAATGATCCGGTGCGCTTTTTCCACTACCCGCTGATCGTGGGTGGAGAAAATGAATGTGACCCGCTCCTCGTGGTTCAATTTCTCCATGATTTCGAGAAGGTTTCGGGTCGATTGCGAGTCTAAATTGGCGGTAGGCTCATCAGCCAGAATAAAAGCGGGGTGCGAAGCCAGCGCCCTTGCCACGGCCACTCTTTGTTGCTGTCCTCCCGATAATTTCGATGGCCTGCTGTGCATCCGCTCTCCCAGTCCTACCGCCTCCAGTAACTCCCTGGCTCTTTTTTCCCGGTCGGTTCGCGTGACTTTCTGAAGATGCATAATAAATTCCACATTCTCCATAGCCGTCAGAACCGGGATCAGGTTGTACGACTGAAAAACGAAACCGATATTCCGGAGCCGGAAATCGATCAGCGCCCTGCTCTTCAGACGGGTGATATCCTTTCCGCCGATCAGGATGGTGCCACAATCGGGTTTATCCAATCCTCCGATCATGTTGAGCAGCGTCGTTTTTCCCGATCCCGACGGACCCACGATAGCGGTGAATTCACCCTGTTCAAAGGTCAGATCAATTCCGTTCAGTGCACGGACCTCCACCTCCGAATCACGGTAGCTTTTTTCAAGGTTTTCGATGGCAATGATACTCATGGTTGATGATTATTCGTTACGTACCGCATCAGCCGGCCGGAGGCGTAAAGCCTGCCGCGCCGGGTACAGGGAGGCTAAAATCCCGGTAAGGATGACAAGAACGGTCAGATTGATAAAAAAAACAAAGTCCAACGACGGGTAGAGCATTGGATTGTAGCCGATCTTCTCAAAACCTTCGGCAAAGGATCCCAGGTTGATTCCCGTACGCCCTGTATAAAATGTAAGCGCAGTCGCAAGAATGATTCCAATGATTCCGCCGGTCAGCGATAAAAACACCGACTCAAGCATGATCATCAAAAAGAGGCGGGATTTGTTCATGCCGATCGCGGCCAGCATACCCAGCTCACGGGTACGCTCCAGGATGGCCATCAACATGGTGTTGACAATCCCAAAACCCAGCGCCAACAGGATGATGCCCATGAACAGATAGAGCCAGACATCCATAAAATCATTGAGCATGCCCAGGATGGGATCGATCTCTTTCCAGTTACGTACCTTCAGATTGGGAAAAGAGGATTGTAGCAGCTTCTGTACCCGTTCGGTTTCGCCGGCATCTTTCATCCTGATCGCAATTTCATGGTTCATCGAACTGTCGGCACCCAGAAGTGCGCAAATTTCCGACCGGCCGACAAAGATATTCATCTCATCAAAAACAGAGTTACTGGTCCGGTATATCCCGCAAATTCTGAAAGCGCCACCAGTCAGGTTACCCTGTAAATCCTGGAACGTCAGAATGATCTTTGAATTCAGACGAACCCTCAGCTTTTTGACCAGCGCCTGACCGACAACCACAGGGACACCTTTACCCCCCTTGAACCATCCACCGCAGGAATCGCAAATCAGCGAGTGGATCTCGGTTACTTTCCGTTCCCGCTCCGGATCGATTCCATTGATCACAACCCCGATCCCGGCATTGGCACTCTGAGCCATCGCCAGGAACTTCACACGCGGCGACCAGGCTTCGACCGATTGTATGGTGTCAAGAACCGTGGAAATCTTTTTGTAATCACTTCCGATGAAATAAGTAACCTCCTGATCTTCAACATACAACGGATTGTGGATTTGAAGATGGGAAGTTTCGCGGCTCACGGCTTCTCTGACCCGCTGATCGCTGGTGCCCTTGAGTACTGCCGATGAAAATATTCCGCCTAACAGCCCGAGGGCAATGGCCAGAACCACTACCAGGCTCCGTACCTTGTTTCTCCAGATATTTTTCCAGGCGATACTCCAGATCATAGGTTCCGTTTAGCGTCGGATTGCGTTGATAACATTGAGTCGTTTGACCCTCATCACCGGCAAAATCATTACAACCATTACGATCAGCAGCACGATCAATGACTGGGCTATAAAAAAGTCAGGCGTCCAGGCCGTTGGCATCGAGGGTTCAAATCCCATCCTGATAGTCGATTCGGCTAATTCACCGGTCAACGGAATGGGATGGACGTGATAATAGTAAATCGGAATCACCGCGGCGATAATGCCGGTAATGATACCCAGGATTCCTAATAAAAACGTTTCGGCGACCAGGATCTTCATCAGTTGTCGTTTTTGCATCCCGACGGCGATCATCATGCCAAACTCCCGCATTCGCTCATTGAGCATCATCAGCATGGTTCCGAAAATTCCAAATCCGACGATCATGTAGAGAATCCCTAACATGATCAACCCTGACGCGCTGTCGGCCCTGATCTGCTGGACTACATCGGGCATCATCTCCTCCCAGGTCATCACCTCATATACCGATGGGTCAACTTTTTTTCTCAGTTCCCTGGCGATTTTTGGATACGCAACCGGATCAGTCACGTTAAAGGCAACAGAGGTAACCATGCTGTCGGCGCTGAAAAGGGTCCGGGCCGTTTCCAGATTCAGAAAGACCAGCCTTCCGTCAAGGTCGGGTGAGGGGAACCTGACGATTCCTTTCACCGGAAAAATGCCTGCTGCGCCTGCCCCGTGAAAGCCCTGCCCGATAATAACCAGGCTGTCGCCAATCCCGATCTTCAGATACCCGGCCAACCGCTCCGACACAAGTGCGCCCGAATCGGAGGGATTCAGATAGGCGCCTGAAATCAGTTTCTTTTTCAGGGAGGTGAGGCTGTTCTCGTCGTCCGGATTTATTCCGTTCACCATGATACCCCTAGTCTGTAATCCCGAGGAGGCCAGCGCAAATGATTCAATCCTGACAGTGTATCCCGAAATACCGGGAAGAGAATCAAGCTTCCGGAAAAGAGCTTTATTATAATTAAAACCAAAGTTCAATACCTGCTCATTCCAGTAACCCGTTGCATGAAGCTGAAAATACCCTGAATAGGCATGAACGATGTTATTCACCATCAGCTCATAGCTGCCAAGCTGAAAGGCCCGCATGATCAGGGCAAACCAAACCGCGAAAAACACCGAAGTCGCGGTGATCAATGTCCTGCGTTTGTTACGCCACAGGTTTCGCCAGGCAAGAGTCAACAATTCCATGAATCTATTTCAGAGTTTTCATCTTCTGCTGCGAAAAAAATGCATCCTGTATCGGAATATTAAACCGGGCCGATTTGATTTTCACGATGGTCTTCTGCCGGGGTTTATCCTCGGGGATAATCTCAAAACAGGTCGGAATCTTACGGTCGTACATAAACCGGATATCCGAAAGGAGATGGGTCTTTACTTTATTGCCATCTTCGTCGAAATACACCGCCTTTAGCTCGTAATATTCGGTTTTGCTGATCCACAGCTGAATCTTACCCCATACAACTGCCGCGCTCTCTTTGGGAAGGAGCTCGATGAGATAACAGGAATATCCCGAAATAAGCTCCGATCCGATGATCTTATGCGTATAATCCATTACCAGCGATGATTCCTTGAGGATGTCATCATTAGTGTAATCCGATCCCATCCATCCCTGCGACATCATGGAGGGGGGCAGCTTAATCATGCGGTTGATGGTCGGGTTCCAGCACCACATATCGTTGTTGAGCTTTAAAAACGATTGCCCGCTCTCCTTGGGAGGTGCGGTGATCAACGTCATCGAGAGGTTCCTCCCCTTTCCCCAACTCTTAAAAGATACCGAACGTTGCCAGGTGGGGCGAACGATGACCATCTCCATCTCGCTCTCGCTGGTGACCCCCTGCATCAGGTCATCAGCCTTCCTGACGATCTCCAGGGCATCCTGTGAGAATCCGGAACCGATGGAAAACCAGAAAAACAACAAACAAATTGCCCGTACTAACATACTTCGGTTATTGACATCCGCATTTCGACCACGTTTTATCATCCGTCAGAAGCTCCATTTCACCCTGAAAATACCCATGAACGATTTGAAATAAAGATCATCCATCGCCGGGTATGGGCTTTTAAAACGGCCGTTAAAATACTGAATAAAAAGACTCAGGTCGATATTTTGTTGAATATTATAGTTTAGAGTCGGTCCGACATAATAGCCGGCAAGATCGGGAAAATACATTCCGGCCAGGGTTACCTCGAAAAGAGGCGTTACCGGATATGATCCCATCAGGAAGATGTTCCATTCGGCAAACGATAACATCTTGGGCGATGAAGGCGCCTGATAGACATTCATCATGCTTTCGGGATGGTACCCTGAAGGGAGTTGATTGTAAAGCACCTGAAACGTCAGGGCGAGTGAGTTTGAAAAACTATAGTCGGCACCGATAGTGGCAAGCAGCGTTCCCGTAGTATCAGAAAAATTTTTCACCGGCTGATAATAGTTAACCTCTCCCCTGAAAGCTGCGCCGGAGATGTTACCCGACCAGCCGGTTCCGACCACATAATCCTGTTGATCGGCTAATCCGGCTAGGAATTGCACGTCAAAACCTGCAGTATTGAACCGGCCAAGCGCGGCGCAGGTCATCTTCCCCTGTGAATTCCACCGTGCGGCCACCTCCAGTGCCGAAGTGGAAGATGGATAAAACTGCATCCTGATCGCATCACTTCCGGGGCGCTCCGGGTAATCGACATCGAAATAGGAATAGGTATTGAACAAATCGTTGGGATTCCAGACGATGGCCTGACCCCAGTTGATCCGTTGCCGGCCGACCGTCAACTGAAATTTTCCAAGAGTTCCCGAAACCCAGGCCCGGTCGAATTGCGTGAAAAGCGCCGCCGATTTCGACGACCAGAGATCCCAGGTCATATTCACCAGTCCGTTGTCGGTAAACAGAGCGCCCTTGTATGCCGGATTGGAAGTAAGGGTTTGACCGAAGACAAACCGGGTCCGCAACCCGACCCCCATTCCGAAAACCTTCGCCGGATTCCAGGTAACGTCAAAGCGGTTGTGAATTTCATTGTCGAAGGTCCACGGATCCCCCACTGCGGAAAACTGAACCATCTGCATATCATCAAGATACCCCTTGAGCTTCCATGAATGTTCTGCTGATTCCTGGGAACTAACCAGCATAGGAATCAGAAGCATCAAACCGACGATTGAAAAAAACGGTTTCACCACTGTAAAACTAAGAAGCTTCGGCAACTTTTCAAAAGCCGGTAAAAACTATTGATACGCTGATTTTCAGAAAAAAAGAACAACCGATTGCTTCGTTTAGCGGACAGCCGTTATGTATAAGCAACACACGAACAATAATAAACGGAGATTAATTTTTTTCCCGGCCTGTTTGATGGGGAGCACAAATTTACCCTGTTTTGGTTTGTCCTTCTTACAAATTTGAAAGTAGAACGATGGTGGCAATCATAAAAGATTGCGCGGGCATACCTGTATCACAATTAGCTACGACGATCAGCGTGGTTTTCCTGGCGGAGTTGTACCAAACCTGTGTATTGAAACCGGGCATGGTACCCGGGTGGCCAACCCATAAATCTTTCTTATAATTAGCCAATTCAACACAGAAACCATAGTTGTCCGAACTAAATTTAAAGCGTTCGGCTTTCATGGCTTCCGACAGCAGCGCTCCATCAGCCAGGTACCGGGCCCACTTTTTCATATCCTTAAGATTGGAAACCATCGCTCCGGCTGTATAGCCCCAGGAGGGATTCCAGTTCGTGGTATTCAACATCCCTTCATCCTTGAGGGTATATCCATGGGTATAAGGGGTATGCATATAGAACGGGCCTCCGAAATAGGTATTGGTCAGATTCAGGGGAGCCGTCACTTTTTCACGGATAACATCAGCGGCCGGTTTTCCTGTGATTTTTTCCAGTAAAACACCGAGCAACACCGTATTGGTATTGGAGTATTCGTATGCCGTGCCCGGAGGGAAGTTCAGCGGATGACGGAATGAGGCTGCAAGCAATGAATCGGGCGGGAATTCCAAGGTGTAGCCACTGGCAATAAAGGGTTCCCAGAATTCAGGGTCTTCGGAATAGTTGAACAACCCGCTCCTCATGTTCCCCAGCATGCGAACGGTAATGATGTCGCCCGATGGTATATGATATTCAGGAAGGTAAACTGATATTGCGCTGTCCAGATGGATCAATCCTTCATCGGAGAGCATCATGACCGCGGTGCCTGTAAAGGTCTTGGTAACACTGGCAATCCTGAAAGAATTGTTTTCATGCATTGGTTCGTTGGTTGTAAGATTTGAGGTTCCCCGTTTGATAATGTAATCCGGTTCACCTTCCACCGATAGGAGTGCAATGATCCCGGGTGCATAAGTCTTCGGGAAAACACTGTCAGCCATGGCTTCCAGTTTAGCCTTGACTTTCGGTGTGAGAATTTTAACCGCTGAAAGATTCTCGTAATCTGTCGATTCCTTCTTACAGGAAGTCATCACCTGGGCGCCGATCAGCAGAACCATAAATAAAGAGCGTACCGTATTTTTCATGATATCGTTGTTTGAATAGGTATCATTGACCCTGACCTATGTCCGGTTATGGGAATATTTCCCCGGGCCAATAGAAGCACAAAGCTACTAATAAACAAAAAGAATAAGGAAATAAGGAGATCCCACCCCGACGGGGTGGGAGGACCCCCTCAGGGAGCCGTAGGTGTAGTCTTTCTGATTGGTAAGTTCCGCGAAGGCTCACGGCCATATCCCTTGATCCGGATACTGTCGTCGGTCAACGTTACTATTACAAAGGCATTGACGGGAGTATCGACCATTCCTTGGAAATTCAACAGGTGGATGCCATCTTTTTCCTGGTAACCGCCGGCATGATAATGGCCGCAAAACCATGCTTTTACGCAAGAATAGGGTCGGATCAGGGAGAAGATTTCACGGTTGTTGAACAGGGTATGGTTGTGTGGGGCAACCAAGGGAAAATGACACAGCAGGATGACCTTTTTCCCTTCTTCCTGCGCCCGGGATAACTGTTCTTTCAGCCATTGAGCCTGGGCTTTGCCGATCCCCCCGTTCCAGGCCATACCCGTAAACCGAAGGCTGGAGAACAGGTCGCTGACCATCTCGTTCCGTTCTTGTTTTTGCGCTTTTGATTGGGGGGCAAAGTAGCTCAGATCGTTTCCGTTCAAAACCAAAAACAACCAACCACCCAGGTCGACCGCATAATAGCCGTTTTGTAAGCCAAGAAGGCCGGGCACCTCCTGTTTACGCGCCCCGCAGATCATGTAATCATGGTTGCCAAGAACCGGATAAAATGGCGCTTTCAGATTTCTGAACCGGAGGAGAACCGTATCGTAACTTTCGTACTGATGATCGATCATGTCGCCAAGACAAAAGACTGCATCCGGGGGCTGTGCATTGAAGGTCGCGACACAACTGTCGAGTTTGGCCGTTGATAACCGGTAATTCCGGATGCCCAGCGGATCACAGTCGCAATATTGTACGTCGGTCAGTATGCCCAGGACAAGGGGCTTGGACGACTGTGCCCATACGCCGATCCACAGTATCGCAAACCATACTGAAAAGAGTCCTCTATTCTTCATTCAAATTATCATTTTTTGCCATTCCGTTCTGTCCACCGCCCTGATATGGCTTGGTCAGGATGTTGAACGACAGATCGGGGAAGACGGCGTTCAGCTTCGTGTACATACGGTCCTGAATCGACGCGGTCTGAGCCACCGATGTCGCTTCATCAAAATACACCTCAATGTCGATGAACACCCTTCTTCCCGACCGGCGGGTGAGGATGTTGCCAATGTTTTGATAGTTCGGAAATTCATCAGCAAGAACCCGCAAAATCCTGAGCTGTTCATTTTCGGATATCGGAAAATCAATGAGTTTTAAAAAATTTTTCTTAATCAAGCCAACTGCCAGATAGATCAGGTATCCCGTACTGATCAGAGATGCCACCGCGTCGGCGTAGGCGGTGAAAAGATGGTGACCCCGGATGGCCAGAATCCAATTGATCATCAGCACGATGACCACACAAAAAGCGCCAAGGGTGTCTGCTTTAAAAATGGCCTGGTACGCTTCGGAAATTGGGCTGCCGGTTTGCCTGGTGATCCTGCGCGAAATGAAGAATAACCAGAAAGCCCGTATTAGCTTAATGATCATGATGATCTCCGGCAACCCGAAAGTGATGTCCATGTGGGGGTGGATCAGTCGTTGGATGCCAAACCAGATCAGAATGATACCGCCCGGAAGACTTAAGGTGCCATAAAGAAAACCGGAGAAGTTTTCCAGTTTGCCTGTACCATAAGTGTTTTTCAGCACAGAAGGGCGCATCGTGAAACGAACAGAGATAAAAGAAAAAATATGCACGATGAAACAGCAGGCCATGTCGACTGTGGAGACCCAAAGAATGAGAGAATGGCTCCGGATACTTCCCGCGAGACTGACAGCGCTCAAAAGAAAAAAAGAGTAAAAAACAAGGTCAATTAATTTCTTCAGTTCATTCGTTACAAAAGCATCATTGGATTTGTCTGGCATCGGGCTTCGATGATAAAATGTTGGTTCTTTTATAAAGTGATCGGGTAAAATTAAATGAAAAAGTAAGAAGTAAAGAGAAATGTTCACACGGGAAGGAGCATAAACACATATTTGGCATACATTATCTGATTCGGAATGATATTTTTTACCTTTGACGATCTTCTGCAGTTAGAAACCCGGAAACAACTGCCTGCCGGATTGTTAAAAGTTTTTCAGTATGAATTTCAACGAAGAATTCAAGAGCCTGAGAATGATCAGCGGGATCAGTCTCATCACTTCGCTCATCATCACCCCACTCTCCATTACTTTTTCCATGATCACGGGCTCGGTCACCCTGCTTATCTATTTTATCTGGGCCGCTACCGCCATTGCCGTGAAGCTTTTTGCCCTTATATCCCTGCAAATCATGCAGAAGGAAAACCTGTTCATGTTCCCGTACGGCACCGGAAAACTTGAAAATTTTTCCTCCTTTTTCTTCGGATGTTCCATCGTACCGGTGGGGATATATTTTCTTATCGACGCCTTGGTAAGCCTGTTCGCTCCTTTGCCTACAGTTACCTACCTGCTTTGCCTTGCGCCGGTTGCGCTATCGTTTCTCCTCACCCTGGCGCTGCTTTGGTACGCCGACCGGCTTCTTCGCAGGCATGATAATCCGTCTCCCCTGCTGAAAGCGTATCATATCAATTTCAGGGTCTCCCTGGCCTCCGACGGATTCCTCATGCTTGGCTTCCTGGCAGGCTACATCCTCTCGGCTAATGGGGCTCAGTTTCTCAGCCTCCACATCGATCCTTTTCTTTCCATACTTCTTTCATTGTACATGATCAGGGTCGGATTGCCACTGATCATCCATAATTTCAGATCACTCGTCGACCTGCCCCTGCCTGAAAAAGAGATGCTGAAGATCCTCCGGGTGATCGCCGGGTTCAACCACCATTATTCCGAATTGGGATTGATTTTCTCGAGAAGGAGCGGTAAACACAGGATTGTTGAGATCGAACTGTACTTCCCGTCAACAGCCAAACTGCAGGATGTTTACGCCATTGAAAAGGAAATGGCATCCGCACTGCAAAACCTCATTCCCGGACTGAATTTCAGGTTACTTCCTAAAATTTTGGAAGTTCCAGGCCTGGATCAGCCATTGACAAACCTGACCAGCGAAAACCAGCCCAGAGGATCAGTGTAGATATTCGCGGGAGTCAGATTCATGACCGCGGAAAATCCTTCAATATCCGCCGCAGTATATTTATGGGAATTTTCGGTATGTATTCTTTCGCCTTTGTGAAATGACAGAACCCGGTCGAAGCCGGGAACGCCGGTTTCAATAGCCCTTTTTGCCACCAGGTACATCTCAACACGGTGGTCGTCCGCGTTATATACGGCCTGGTGTTCGAAATCACTGATATTAAATCCGGTTCCCGCGAGGGCGTTGACGGCGTTCAGGATATTCAGGTTGAATGCTGCTGTTATACCCTGCCGGTCATTGTATGCATCGTGAAGCATCCGCCGGTCTTTGACCATATCAAGTCCTAACAGGAATACATCTCCCGGTTCCATCATTGTTTTTATTCTTAACAGGAATTCATTGGCAACAGCAACATCCATGTTCCCGATGGTACTTCCAAAAAAACAAAAAAGCTTTCGGCTGTTCCCGTTAATGACCGGCAATACTTTCATGAAATCAGCGACAATTGCATGAATGCGAAGAGTAGGATACCGTTCTCTCAATCCGACTGCCGATGTGGTCAATGCCGATTTACTGACATCCACTGGGAAATAGCGGACATAACCGATCCGGTCTTCGGAAATGGCGTCAAGGAGCATGGCAATTTTTGCATGGTTTCCGCTCCCCAGCTCAATGATATCAAGGGTGCTGAAATCACCGGGAAGAGAATCGGCGCAGGTTTTCAGGATTGAAAGTTCGGTGCGTGTCGGATAATATTCAGGCAGTGAGGTGATTTGTTCAAACAGGAGCGAACCCTTTTCATCGTATAAGAAATGGCTGGGAATATATTTTCTTTCGCCGGTCAATCCTGTAATAAGCTGTTGGACTAGCTCAGTCTTCTTTTCGGTCTCAAACAGGTTCGTTATCAAAAAACCCGCGTCGTCGCGCGCTCCGGCAGAAATTTCGGGTGAAAAGAGGGCGGGTATCTGTACCGGGATACCCACACTGACCGGATTGGCAGGATCGGCGCTCCATTCCAGCCATCCGCCGTCGTATACCGACACCCGGGGCCATCCCATGAGCCAGGCATTGAACCAGGCTTCGCTTCCCCGCCAACCCGTCCCGCAGTAAAACGCAAGCCGCTTTTCAGCGACGATCCCGTTCTTTTTCCAGTTGGCGCTGATCTCGTGGTATTCACGGCAGGTCAGATCAGGGTTCCGGTAATGCTCCATGTGGTAGGCATCGCTGCCTCCGTCGGCAAATAATGCTCCGGGGATCCTCCCTTTTTTGTCGATATAATGATACCCTGAAACTGCGCCGATATATTCAGGCCAGCTCCTGACGCAGACCAGCGCGGCATCGGGCGAAGCGAGATATTCCCGGGCTTCAGGCAAGTCGATGATGAGTTCGGGATGCGTGGGGATAAATCCTCCGAAATCGGCTACCGGTTTTTTGGGTTCATCGGCATAGGAGATTTTAAAACCTTCATCGCTCCACGACTGGAATCCACCGTTAAGCGTCCTGACATCCTTCACTCCTGCGTACATCAGGATGGAGGCGACCCGCATGGCTCCGATATCCCCGGCAGCGCTTCCGGGGAAGGCGTCCCTGTGGTCGGGATCCATGTACTTGCCATAAACAACCACGGTTGTATCGGCAGTGATCCCATGCGCCTCAAATACGCTTTTCAAGGTTGGCGGACTGCACCGGTTCCAGTCGCCCGGCGTCTCCACCGCGAGGGTGTCGATATCGATGGCGCCCGGAATATGCCCAGAAAGGTAGGCCTCCCGGTTGCGGTAATGAACATGCAGGATGATGAAGCGTTCAAATCCCGGATGTTCCGTCGCCAGTCCGTTGATTTTTCGGTGAACCCATGAGGCAGGCACCAGGTGGCGGTAACGGGGAAGGAATTCCAATAGCATCTCATCGCGGGATGCCCATTCATCGGTGAACCGACAATAAACCGAAACATCCGGATAGCCTGCCTTTATGAACCGATTCGCAACCTGTTCCAGGGCGCTGTCATTATACCCATACAGGATGATCTTTTCACCCGGGAGGATTTTCTTTTGCCTCACCGTTTCGATCCAGTCGATGTAGCTTGCCCATTTGGCTGGCAAACTCCTTGCGCCGGGGATATGACCTCCCCGCGACTCATCCCGCAGTTTCCATCCGTTGTAAGCATCGACAGGCCTGATGTCGATCAAACTAACCCCTGTCATCCCCTGAAGGCGCTGCAGATCCGCGGTGGAGCATTCCCTTATTGTTCCGGCCATGGATTGCAATTTGTGAGATTCCTGTCTTTCATGAATACGAAAGTATAATAAATTGGCCATATAAATTGAAAACCATTTTTCTTTAAGATGCAGGTATACTTGAAGGAACCTCATTTGATGATTTAATGAAATTCAAGTCATCTGACCGTGCCCGAATGCAGGTCACTTTTTTAACTATTTTTGTAGGAGAAGAACCAAATCAGGTAAAACGGAATACACTTAATTGGATTTTTATAGAAGTACAAAAACCGGATAATCTTTCAGGAGATGAACGGAAAATCAACGAAATATACCCTATGGTTGTTATTTTTCATCCTGTGTGGTCTGACCCTTTCCGGTCAACAAACAATTTTCAATCCAAAGGAGGTTGAAGGTAAGTTTGCCCAGGTTTGGAAAACCAGTGAGACGACCCGGAAAAAATACACCTGGAAGGCCAGCACGGAGGTCATCAGGGAGGGAAAGGTCATGCAGTTCCTCGTCGAAGAAATTTCCTACGGAGCCGATGGCAGGCAGATCCGTAAAGTCATCAGCAACCGCGAAACCCCGCTTCCTTCGATGTTCCTGATTCGGCAGGTGGCAGAAGACCAGAAGGCAAAAATCGTCGCCTTCATGGGTGAACTTCGTTCATTTCTTGAGAAATACGCGCTGGATGATGACGGTGTGAGGCGCTCTTTTTTTTCATCGGCCAACATGGGGGTACCCGATGCCAATGGACAGGTACTGGTTTCGGGTACTGATGTCTTTGCCCGGGGCGACGAATTGAAATGGTGGATCGACACCAGGTTTTACACCATCACGAGGGCGACGATTTCGACGACTTATAAAGGCGTCAGGGCTGAATTTTCAGCTAAGTATTATTTCCTGCCGGGCCTGAATTATATGGTTGAAGCCACGATCCGGATACCCTCGAAAGAGATGGTAATTAACCTGCGGTTTTACGATTTTGTACGGCAATTGTAGGGTATCTCCGGGAATTACCGGTACTGTTTTTCATGCAAGGATTTGAATGTTCATCATCCCTTGTCCGGTTTATTTCCGGCAGATGCCGGTTCATCATTCCGGTGAATTGGTCAATGAATGATCACTTTGTTGGCATAAACCGTCCCATCAATCCCGGTTTTCAGGAAATAAAGCCCGGGGAAAGTTTGTCAACATCTGCTGAAAAATGAAGGGGGCCTGCTTCAGCGCAAGGCAAACATCCGGGAGTTCGTTTCCCTATTCCTTCATGCCTAATGAGAAGGTGAAGGTGTCATTGCTATCGGTAAGCCATTTCAATGAAAATCGGGCGAAATAGAGTTGATACTCTTCAAATTCTCCGTTCTCATAAAAGCATCCGATGGTACCGTCGCTCAGAATGGTAAGGCTGGAATAACCCGAAGCATCGGGATTGATGACCTTCGATACGCCCCAGCTCTGGCCTTCGTCATAACTGAGGAATACCGTCAGATTTTTCCTGAGGGTGGGATGTGAGGCCAGGCTGAAGAGGAAACGGCTTTTGTCATAACCGTCGAGAATGGAGGTATACCTGATGAAATCCCAGTTCACGGCCGGATCGGGAAGGTCGTACTGGAAATAGGGTGTTCCCCACGTATCCCCATGGTCCTTGCTAACGACGATTTTCCGGTAATCCGGCGTCTTATTACGGATATTCATCATTAGGCTGCCCTTGTCCAACTCCACGATCTTGGCTTCATCGCCGGCCGGGGAGGCTTCGTCCGGTTTGTAATGCCATGTCAATCCCGCGTCATCACTGTAAATCATAAAGTTGTCAATGGTAGTACCGGAGCTCTTTCTTACACCGACGGCCCCGATGATCCTGCCGTCGCGCTGCTGATGCGCGTTGCCGGAGGCCAGCCAGGCCGCGTACCATCCCGGGGCATAGATCTCCGATGTATGTTCCATGGGTGGGCTCCAGGTGAGCCCGTTGTCGGCGCTGCGACAAACCTGGAACCGAATGGGATTGGCCGGCGTGGAGGCCATCAATCCCTGGTGGGAGGCGAACATGCACAAAAGGGTACCGGTGCTGCGGTCTTTCACAAGCGCCGGGTCGCTGGCACCATAGGATCCGAAATCAGCGATGGTCAGCGGTTCCGACCAGGTATGTCCCATGTCGGCACTCCGGCGTATACGGATGTCGATGTTGTTCGGCAGATCGCCTGCCCGTTCGATGCGGGCGTCGGCGGCCGTGACCAGGGTTCCGTCGTCAGCGGTTATGATTGCAGGGATCCGGTAGTTGACCGAACCATAATCCCCACCCGAATAGAGCAGTTTGTGTTCCAGCATGATCAGCCGTTTTGACAGGACTGTCGCAGGGATGACCGGACAGACCTGACCGTCGACTTTCACCGAATCGACATTCCCCTGAAGATAATGTCCTTCCCGGGCTCCGGGTAAAATTTTCACGGTGATCCGGAAATAGTTGTTGCCCTCCGACAAAAGGCAATTTCCGGCTATCGTGATGGATCCCGGCATGATCGGGCCGGTTCCGAAAAGGGTTCCCCCGACCGGCCGGAGTTTTGCGCCGGTGTACCAGATTCTGAGGCTGTCGAGATCGTTCAGGTCGGTGGTTCCGGTAAGGTTAAACGTAACGGAATTCAATGAAACAGGATTAGCCGTGCCCTGGGTTTGCACATTCAGCGAAACCACACGTTCAGCCGGTTCACCCCGTCCGACCGGGATGGTGACGGCAATCACATTGCATTGTTTGATCGTCATGTTCGGCTGTGCCACCGCACCTTTCAGGATACACAATGCCATCAAAAGCGCTGGTAATGATTTTGTTTTCATGTGGTAATACTTTCTTTAGTACATGACTATTTTTCATCTATCTGAATACCAATGCTTAATGTTAATAAGTATATTGAAAACTATCCTGGCTGTAAATCGGGCGATATTACTAAAAACTTGGTATACCCGGACCAACAGTAAAACAAATCCTCCCTGAGTTGACTAAAAAAAAACAGATAGAAAAGCACTGTACAGGTCCGGGAACTAATTATTCGACTGTATAAAAATACGTTATCGGCAAACAAGTAGTCAACAAACCACATCTTTGCTTTTTTTGCTTTTGGTGTAATATTTTGCATTACTACTTTTCAGGGTGAAAGAAAAAAGCCCCGGAAGACTTATTATCCGGGGCTTTTCAGTGCAAGTTGGTGAAAAAGTGTTGGAGCGGAAAACGGGATTCGAACCCGCGACCCTCAGCTTGGGAAGCTAAGGGTTACATTCTGAATCAATTGATAATACTGAGTTTTTAAAATTGAATTTGCACAATAATTTGCACAATTCTGATATCATTCCTTTTGCCTCATTTGCAGTGAAAAGCACTCCTTATTTTGAAAAGTTATCATATCTCTGAATAAAAGCATGATACTCATGCAGTGCACTCTTAATTTGTTCTGCAGAAGGAATTGCCGATGCCCATGAAATCTGCGGTAATTCAAATTCATAGGTTGATTTAAGGTCTCCCCAAAATTGATCAATTCTCTTAAAAATGGGGCATTCAGATAAGGGATGCAACATCCATTCACCGGAAAAAAAAGCATTGGCCTTGTCATCCCGGATTACCATATCCACCATTTTAAATGATTCATCTGATAGCAAGGTCGTATGAAGACCAGGCAGATTGTACAATTTGTAGAGATCATAAAAATGGCGAATTTTCTTCTTCAGAGCATCCGGCCCATTGTATGAAAGCCTGACAACGGATAGCAATTTTTCGAAAAATGTACGTTCAAGGGTTAGCACCTGTAAATTGAAAGGATAAAGGGAATATTGGCCGATAAAATCAACAAAACCATTTTGTCTTAGAAATGTTGCGACATATGATTCAATATTTGCCATCTGGAACGGGACCGGGTTCGTAAACGTGTTAATCTCAAGCTGAATTTGATTGCTTACATTGCCAAAACCATCTGAAGAGTTTGTTTGAAGGTAGTCATAAAAGGTTCTCCTGTTCCTTCCCCGTTTTTCTTCAGCGGGATGATCCCGACGATATTCCAATCCTGCGGTAATGTTTTCTTCAATTGACTTCATGAGTTTGTTCAGACGGTAGTCGCTCATTCCCTCCCCTTTCAATATCGCCAGGTCCACATCCTCTGAAAACCGATCGATACAATTATATGCCTTCGACAAGGATGTTCCGCCTTTGAACACGACCAAATCACGAAACTCAGAGAAAGCCAGATTTTGAAGGACCTTTGTCACCCAATAGTCTTTCTCAATGAGTATGAAACGCATGTGCATTGCAGATGATGCACTTTGAAGTGCATCCCGAAACTCGGGCGCCTGGTGAAAGTTCATACGATATTCCATTTCAGCTTATTTGGTAATATCTCCGGATCAATTCCTACACGAAATTTTGTTAGCGGGTTCAGGGATTTGTACAAAGATACAACCCTGATTTCAGAAAAACGATTTTCAAAGATTGCACCAACCAGTGCACGTGTAGAAGGAGGATACCTACAGACAAGGCGAACCATTTGTTGCAATTCACCGGCCTGTAACTTTTCAAGATTAGCAATCAGAATTTTCAGAGATTCACGAACAGTGGCATCGGGGATTGTTTTGATATCCTTCAAGGCATCCAGGAGTTGCAGGAGTTTAACATCGTCCCTGGTGAATCTGAAATTTCGCTTGACAAACCTAACCTTATATCCCAGGATTTCCTTTGCAGGTTGATTTGATCCACGTGCAATCAGAATCGTATTGGAAACCTGGGAGGTTAGGCCCAATGAATTGAAAGCAGCTAAACCAGTGACATACCCAATGGTTTGACCACCAACCTGGGTGAGTGAGCGTATCAACTGACTTTCATCAGGATTGAGAACTCCGAACACAGATTCACGAGGTTTGTAATATTTCCCACGTGACAGCCTTACAATCTGACCTTGTTTCGACAACCGGCTAAGTGATTTTGCCATGGCAAAAAATGCATCACCAGACACCGGAAACAAAGAATAATCGAATACCTGGCCCGATGGGATATTCGCAATACAGTTCTTTACAATGTAATCAACAGATTTCATCCTTACTATCAAAAAGGATGCAAAGATAAGCAAAAGAAAGCAATTTGTCAAGTTTATATTATTATTTACTTGAATGACTATATAATGAGATATATACTGAAAATGAAGGGACTGAGGGATCTTATGCGAGGAGTACAACATAGACAGCGTTTGAATTACATTTTCAACTTAAAAACCAGCAAAGCAAAAAGAAGGATTATAAATATCAGGCCTGAGATCAGCCAGGGAATTTTTGAGATGAGATTATCAATTTTATCTTGCTTGACCAATTTGATCTTTTCGACCGGGATCAGGTGGTTGATGATTATGGTGTCGGCTTTGCATTTGCCCCTGATATAGCTGCTACAATACGCAACACTAAAACAAGGCAACCGATGCCAGCGGCAGATAACGGATGGCGTGCTATGCAGATTAGGTTATTACTGCCGATGGCTCGGGTTGGCGGTGGTAAAAGCTTGCAGACCAGCTGACATTGTTGAATTACTGGAAATGTATCGAATTGTTACCGGATTAAATAGGCTCATATCGTATCATCACCATCGAACATTTATCAGATAATATCGAATCATATCGTATCATTAAAAATAATTAGTACCTTTGTTTCATGGATAATCAGGTATATACATTTTCATTAAACCTTGACTGGAAACTCATCGAGTTCATCAGTCAGATTGATCGGTTTGATGCTTCCTGGGCTTCTGTTGAGCGAAGAGAGGGACAAAGTTTAAAACAATTGAAATCAATTGCAACGGTGAGGAGTGTGGGTGCTTCGACACGGATAGAAGGATCACGGATGAGTGATGAGGAGGTAGAAGTTTTACTGAAAGCAATCGATATAACGAAGCTTGAGGACCGGGATTCTCAGGAAGTAGTCGGTTACTTTGAAACACTGGATATTATTTCGGAAACCTATCTGGATATAGAAATTTCTGAAAGCAGTATAAAAAATCTGCACAACATCCTGATGAAATACAGCAGAAAGGATGATTGGCATAAGGGAGATTATAAGCAACATGCGAATGCCGTTGAAGCCAGTTACCCCGACGGAAACAAACAAATTATTTTTCAGACTACCGAAGCGGGATTTCCAACGCAGGATACCATGCGGAGGTTGATTGACTGGTTTATCACCGACAATACGACTCATCCGCTTGTAAAATGTGCCGTATTTGCCTATGAATTTGTCAGTGTTCATCCCTTTCAAGACGGAAACGGCCGGTTAAGCAGACTTTTATCAACCCTACTCCTATTGAAACATGGATACAAATGGATTCAGTATGTCAGTTTTGAACATGAAGTTGAAAGTAGGAAATCAGAGTATTACAGGGTTTTAAGAAGTTGTCAGGCGCAACGCCCGGCTGAAAATATAAGCGCATGGGTAATTTTCTTTTTTGATGCCTTAAAAAATATTCAAGGTCAATTAATGAAAAAATTAGCAGTTAAAGGCTTTGAAGCTCAGTCCTCACCCCGGGAAAAGGCAATCATCACATTTATCGGGAATTATCCCGGTTGTAAATCCGGAGATATTGCTAAAAAACTTGGTATACCTGGACCGACAGTAAAACGAATCTTACCTGATTTGATTAAAAAAAACCTAATAGAAAAACACGGTACAGGTCCGGGAACAAATTATTCGACTGTATAAAATCACTCAAACAGAAAAGCATTAGTCAACGGTCAACTGCCACTTTAGGAGCCCAAAGGATGAGGGCGAAATAATGTGGCAGAAGCTGGCTGAGGAAGAGTTTTGTTGCAAGATGATTAACATATGCCATGAGATGAAATTCAAAAAGATGAAAAGTGAGCTACGATGGAGGTGATGATTATTCCTTAGATGTAATATTCAAGACAGTATCCCGGACGTAAAGGAGGCCGAGGATGGTGGGGTGAAAGGCTGAGGAAAATCCGAGTAGAATTAAATTTGAGCACGTGAAAGTACATATTTTTCAAAAACAAATATATCCCATATGTTTATTTGAACTGCCGGCATAAACCGATGCTCAGCTGATTGGCAGGGCAAGGGAAATAGATTTCGCGATCTTCGAATTTAAAAGAGTAGCCTTCATGTAGGATATAACGATCTATATCAGGATGGCAGCCAGAGTTGCAAGCGCTTAAAGGGAGTCATTCCGAGGAGTTTTTTTAGGAAGGGCTGTCCGAATCCTGTACACCGATGTTCCGGCAACATATAAGGCAGGGTCAACACTCTGATGAAATGAATGTTAACATCTACGTAAATGAAAAAAAACAAAACATGCTTCAAAAAAAATATTTCCTACTTTTGATAGGGGGATAACCATCTCACCAACCTAAAGGAATAATCTGAAGAGTAGCTTATCTCAAGAAAAGAAGAAAACATAAAAGCGGCTCGTGGACAAAACGAACTTTCCTTCAAACCCTCAAACCATTGTTCAATGAAATACCCACTACTTTTCCTGCTTCTGCTTCCTCAGTTCTCGTTTTCGCAATTCGTCAATTACAATACTTCCAACGGGTTAGCGGGGAATATAGTGAAGCGGATCGCGATCGATGCACAGGGTAGTAAATGGTTTGCCACTGAAAATGGCGTTTCGAAATTTAATGGCTCAACCTGGACAACATACAGAACTCAAAACGGTCTTGTAAGCAACATCGTCAACGCGGTAGCGATCGATCAACTTGGTCGGAAGTGGTTTGGAACACCCTATGGTGCGTCTATGTTCGACGGGAATACCTGGACCACTTACACCATGGCCGACGGACTGGTTAACAACTATATTTATGATATCGCGGTAGATAACCAGGGGAATATCTGGTTTGGAACGAGTTTGGGTGTTAGCCGTTTCGACGGCACAACATGGACATCCTTTAAGGAAGGCTTCTCGGTGTTTGTGGTGGAGAAGGACGTGCTGGGCAACATATGGCTTGGTCCGGGCGGTAGCGGAATATGCAAATTTGATGGCGTGAATTGGTACGATTATACTACAGACAGCGGGCTGGTAAGTTATTCGACCTATGCAGTGGGATTTGACTTGCAGGGAACGAAATGGATCGGGACCAACCGCGGTGTAGCAATCTTCGATGACGTAACCTGGGACACTATCCAGAAATCTGATGGACTGCCGAACAAGAATGTCTATGCCGTTACGGTAGATGCGCTCAATTGCAAGTGGTTCGGGACATGGGAAGGCGGACTGGCAAAACTAAACGGTACGGTCTGGACGTATTTCACGGTTCTTAACGGATTGGCCAGTGATAAAATCTGGGATATCGTGATCGACAGCCAGGGGGACCTCTGGATCGGAACCGGCGGAGGAGGAGTATCGAAATTTGACGGCTCACCCCCACCCAAGAACGGCCCCGATTGGCGATGGGCCCGTGGAGTCGGGGGCAATTACAACAACTGGGGTTATGCCAGTAATGTGGCATCGAACGGAGACCTTGTCATGGCCGGCGGTTTCGGAAGCGATTCAGTGAAGTTCGGTTATACAACCCTATATAATAACGGCCCTGCGATCAGAAGCGATGTTTACATTACACGCACAGATCCCGGGGGAAATTTCCTGTGGGCAAAAGGAGCCGGAGGCACAGATTATGACGACGCTTATGCCGTGACAACCGATCAGGATGGGAATGTATATGCCACAGGCCGGTTCAGGAGCGAAATGATTCATTTCGATTCCGTTCAGATGAACAATACCGGTTCAGCGGGTACTGACGATATCTTTCTTTGTAAATATAATGGCGACGGGGTTTTCCAGTGGGCAAAGATCCTTGGTGGTCCCTCCTCAGATGCAGGCACATGCATCGCCATAGCGACAGATGGGACCGTGTATATAGCAGGATCGCTCGACGGCTCCATTTTTATTGCCGCATATTCACCATCAGGTAACTTGCTATGGCTGAACCCTTCGGTGGGCGATGGGATCAACTCGGCGAGTAAGATGGTCACAGGACCGGGGGGCGTCATCTACCTGACCGGATATTTTGGAGGGACATCCATCACTTTTGGCAACCTTACCCTTAATAATTCCGGTTCATCACGGACCGATGGCTTTCTATACAGTTTCGACGCCACAGGCAATCCCCGGTGGGCCAAACAGGTACAGGGCGCCGACTGGGACGAAGGAACCGGCCTTGCCGTGGATCCTGACGGAAATCTGCTCTTTTGCGGATTATTCAACAGCAACCAGATCATCATCGATGGAGCGGTTCTGAACAATACCGGGTCCATTTACTTTGATTTTTTCCTGGCAAGATTCGATTCTTCGGGTAACCTGCTATGGGCTGAAAAGGGCGGTAGTGACAGCGACGATGAGGCCAGAAGTGTAACCTGCGATACGCTTGGTAATGCTTACCTGACAGGCACCTACAGGAGCCAGACGATAAAATTCGGGACCACCACCCTTCCCAATGCCGGGTATCATGATACCTACCTAACCAAATATGATATTTCAGGTAAAGTAATGTGGGCTAAGCGAGTGGGGGGCAATGGAGAAGACTATGTGAAATCGGTTATGGCCGACAGCGAAGGAAGCATCTACCTATCGGGGGATTTTTCGAGCAACACCATGAAATTTGATTCGATTGCCCTGTCGAACAACGTGTACCTGGACCTGTTCATCGCACGGCTACAGTCGTACATATCGTCGAACAGCCCGGTTTGCGAAGGGACAAGGCTGCAACTTACCACCGATTCCATTCCCGGGGCTACATACCGGTGGCAGGGGCCGGGAGGGTTCACCTCGACTCAGCGTTGTCCCGTGATAAGCAACAACACCACTCTTGCCATGGCAGGAGTTTACTACCTGTCACTGACCATTGGCGGGAGCACAAAAAAAGCAGGCCATACCACCGTCGCGGTGGTTGCTTCCCCCAGCCAGGTCGTGGCAGCTGTTAACGGCCTTACATGCGCTGGTTCAGCTATTTCGCTAAGCACAACTACTGTCGACAACGCATCCTACGCCTGGATAGGACCGTTGAATTTCCATTCACAGCAGCAAAACCCGCTCGTGAGCAACCATGCCTTGCCATCCATGTCGGGTGTGTACACCGTTTCTTGCTCGGTAGCAAACTGCCCTCTGAAAAAAGCATCAGTAAACGTAACAATCCACGATCTCCCTGCCATTCCGGTGATCACCAGTGATAGTGGAACACTGGTTACCACCGTTTCCAATCATTATCAATGGTTTTTGAACGGCATTGCGATAACGGGAGATACGCTGCAGGAGTTCACCCCGAAGGAGAACGGAGATTACACCGTAATGGTGACAGACCACAACGGTTGTTCAGCACTTTCGGCCATTCATTCCCTGGTCAACTATGGTATTGATGATCCCAGGCCAGTAAATGGAATCACGGTATATCCCAATCCCACATCTGGCGAATTGTTCATTCAAGTGCCTGCAAAAGAATGGAAGCTTTCATTAGCCGATATGCAGGGTAGAGTCGTTCACGAATCGGCTCTGATTGTCGATAAGGAGATAAGAATATCAATTGCCGCAGAAGGAATCTATTCTCTGATACTGGATGGCCCTTGGGGTAGGACTGTCAGGAAGATTATGATAGTAAAGCCATAAGAAATAATCACATACCAATTCATAGAAAAAATCATTGGTTCCTGTTTGTATCCACAATGATTACTATTTGTTAAGGCTGAAAAAAGGTGGTGAACACCAATTATGCGCATAACTATGCGCATAACAATCTTTACTTTTTTTTTGCTTTAGGTTGCAAGATTTATTTTATGTCTAAACATAAAAAAAGCCCCGGAAGACTTGTTATCCGGGGCTTTTCAGTGCAAGTTAGTGAAAAAGTGTTGGAGCGGAAAACGGGATTCGAACCCGCGACCCTCAGCTTGGG
>CAZGIM010000017.1:0-100532 GCA_964525995.1 uncultured Prolixibacteraceae bacterium
TCCACTTTGGTACGATTGATAGCGGACGGAGTGGAAATGTTTGACTGGGATCACAGCCGTTTCAATTCCACTTTGGTACGATTGATAGACACCGTTCACGCATTGGTGCAATCGAATGTTTGAGTAGTTTCAATTCCACTTTGGTACGATTGATAGACGGTGACCACTTCAAATACGCCGGGGATTATGCCAGTTTCAATTCCACTTTGGTACGATTGATAGTAGTTTCATGGCTGTTGGTTTTAATTGTTTGACTGTTTCAATTCCACTTTGGTACGATTGATAGCGGAACCTATACCTTTAAATTCAGGTTGCCCAACTTTGTTTCAATTCCACTTTGGTACGATTGATAGAGGTATCGCAGGAAGGATACTGCTACTATTCTATTGTTTCAATTCCACTTTGGTACGATTGATAGTCTAACTGAGATCCCCCAGACCAATCGTACCATGGTTTCAATTCCACTTTGGTACGATTGATAGTCTGATAATGTGACTTTCACAAAACAATTATTCCTGTTTCAATTCCACTTTGGTACGATTGATAGTGTAAACTGCATTTCGAGTTTTGCATCCCCCCCGCGTTTCAATTCCACTTTGGTACGATTGATAGCCGTCACCACCTCCCGCCTCATTGCCAGTAAATTGTTTCAATTCCACTTTGGTACGATTGATAGCATAATATATCTTTTAAAAAATTAATTAATTCAATCTGGTTTCAATTCCACTTTGGTACGATTGATAGAATTGCCGTGATCCCTTTTGCAACTGCTGTAATTGGTTTCAATTCCACTTTGGTACGATTGATAGTGTACGCCTCCCTCGGAATGTCTGCGACCTTTCAGGAGTTTCAATTCCACTTTGGTACGATTGATAGGACCGGAGGAACTAATATCACCCTGAACATACCGATGTTTCAATTCCACTTTGGTACGATTGATAGTTACCTCAATGCGGACAATTGGGACAGCACGGCAGGAAATAGTTTCAATTCCACTTTGGTACGATTGATAGTAATCCGGATCAATCTGGTTCAGCGAAAACGACGTCGTTTCAATTCCACTTTGGTACGATTGATAGCGGTCAACTTCATAAAATAACTCCCAAACACCTTTTCGTTTCAATTCCACTTTGGTACGATTGATAGTGAAAGACACATTATCAGAATAGTAATCGATCTTTACAGTTTCAATTCCACTTTGGTACGATTGATAGGCAAGAGGTGCGCCGGTGTTTAAGTGAATATCGTTGTTTCAATTCCACTTTGGTACGATTGATAGATAATGGCCAGGCCAGTGGCGTATGTGATATCAAGTTTCAATTCCACTTTGGTACGATTGATAGCGTTGCCCCCGATTACCGGCCATGGATCGAACAGGTTTCAATTCCACTTTGGTACGATTGATAGGTTTGACTCGCCGGTTTTTAACCATTTTCCGAACGTTTCAATTCCACTTTGGTACGATTGATAGCCGTTGGCTAAGCAAAAATAAAAAATTGATTATCAGGAGACAAGAAAAATAATTATTGAAAACATCTGATGAAAATGTCGTCGATGTATGATGATATAAAAAACCCTGGTAATCGACACTCTTTAAATTTACTGATACTGATTGCATTGTGCTAATTCGACTTAATTGAACTTCATTTTCTCCGCTCTGAAACCTTCCTCCGACGACTATAAAATATGATCGAGCGTGCTTCTTTCATGGCCTATGATCTGTTTCTCAAGCCAGTTTTGGTTACGGCTGCTGAAGATGATCAGGCTGTCGGTCTCATCATCCATGATTCTCTTTGCCCGATAAATCAACTCCTTCAGCTTAACCTCAGTAATCTCACCCTCGAATACTGAATTCTGGATCCAGTTGACATATTTCCGGCAGAGCTTGAGCATTTTTCCCACCCGCTTCTCTCCGATATCATAAACCAGAATGATATACATTATTTATATATGTGTGAGTCAGGATTCAAATGTGGATTTCTTAAATCGTAAATCAAAAATTGTAAATTGTTAATCGCTTTTACCACCATATTTTAAAAGGTTTGTACTCTTCAATCTCAAGCACATGTTTGATCAATTTAAAACACTCCAGTTTGATCAGGTGCTTGTAACTCACGCTGCGTTTCAGCGACCGGTGCTGGATGGTCTCATTTAATCTTTCCTCAAAAGCCGTGATGAAAATCTTTTTTCCCTTCTGATTTAAAAGGCAGCGGTTCAGGTTTGAATCAAAATGCTCTTTTCTGATCTCCCTTTTATTGATCACCTTGAAAATTACCCGGTCGACCAGGATCGGTTTGAATATTTCCGCCAGATCGAGCGACAACGAGTACCTGCGCTCGCCCGGTGCATGGAGAAAGCTGATTACAGGGCTGAGTGGCGTTTGGTGGATGGCTCTCAAACATTGCGAGTAACACATCATGTTGCCAAACGATATCAAAGCGTTGACTTCATTCTGCGGGGGCTGTTTCGTGCGTTCACCCATCTCAAAGCCCTGCAGAATCAAATTGAATGCTTCATAATAATTCAACCTGATATTTCCTTCAATCCCCATCAGTTCATCCGTGGCATTCATGTCGGGTATTCTCGAAACATAGGATTCCATCAGGGCAATGAAGGGTTCGGTGTCCTTTCCCCGGTTCTGATAATATTTCAGGTTCCTGATCATGTTAAATGCCGCGCCTTCTATAAATTTTCTTGCAATTGTCATCCGTTTCTCCTTCGACTGGTGTGCATTCACTTGCAGGAGGAGCAGTTTTCCTGATAACTGGTAATCGCGGGGCATAAACGAACCTGAGTAGTTTTCATGATAATCGAAAAAGTGAACAGGAATATCATTCTTCCCCAAAAAATTATACAGGGCGCTGTTGGCATCCAGCGAACCGAAGATGTAAAGATCATCTGTGCCTTCAACCGGAAGGTATTTCGGGGGCATTTCATTCCCGTCGGCATCGACCGGCTGAAAACAAAGGGTATTGTCTTTGCGTGATAACCGGCCGGGATTGAACAGATAATAGGTCCTTTTCATTTTCAATATACGATTTACGATTCAGGCTCGTCGATGAAACAAAAATCGAAATAGCTGCAGTTTTTGCAGATGTTCATTCTGACTCTTTCCGGGCACTTTTCTGATGAAAGAATCCGGCTGATATTGCCGCATATCTCATCAAGTTCACTCCTGTCGCGATCGCTCAGAAGGACTTCGGTTATCTGGTGGAGCCGCGGGTACTCGAGTAAACCGGTCACATTTCCGATGCCGTTTCTTTCCATCACCATCATATAATACTTCAGCTGCCATTCATGCACCGGTTCCATCTTGTCGGATTTCTTTACTTCATGGATCACCCGGTTTTTGGGATCGTAATAATCGATCTTAATACCGTCGATCTCTATCTCTTCGTATTTTTCCGACCGTTGCGGATAAGCGGTTTCGTGAATCAGCTTCCCTTCGTACACCAGGTCTGAGCTATGTTCCATATGGATGCCGTTGGTGAAAAGCCATAGTTTCCGTTGGCAGAGGAAGTAGTAGCTGATATGGGTGCCGGTAATCCTGGTGTTAATTGATTGCATATTAGGTGTTTAAAAATCAGGGATTAAAACTGCATAAGGCCGGTTTCCCGAAATTATTATTTGTGTGAACAGACGCTGTTGTCCCCATTTTTGTGATCGGGAGTTCGAAAAATATCGTAATGGCGGGTCGTTATCAGAGGATGAATTTTTGGATCCTCTTTTTTTTATTATTGTTAGGTACTTACGATACCTTATTATTCGCATGTTTTTATGTAATCAGGTATGGTCGTTTGCATATACTTTGCTTATTCTGATATTATTCCTTAATGGTTCGGATATTATACAACGCTTATAGACACATGATTTGAATAATCGTAAAAAGCAGTTGAATTCGGCATTTTAGCGCAAATAAATGCTAAAAAACGAAAGCATCATTTACCTGATTTCTTTAAAATATTGAATAATAGTGATTAATCGGTTTTTCAAATTTTATTTTTTATTTGCTTTTATGCCATCATATGCATTTTGATTTCGTCTCTGACGGGACTTCTGTTAGGTTGCCGTTAACCGTCTACCAATATATCGTCTCTAACGGGACTTAAAATATTGTTTTCTAATGCACAGAAGGATCATAGTTTCGAGTTTGTTAGCAGGATCCCTGTTCTATGGCGATCGCCTGGACGAACAGCCATAACCTGGTATGGCAGAGGAAAAATCGTTGATATGGGCGCCGGTGATCATGTCTTTCATAAGGTAACAAAAACAACCAGGATTAAAACAGGAATCCGAATAGCCACAGGGGGATCACATTTTCGTAACCGGTCTCTATTTGGTCCTTGATAATAAATCCGTTTGGTTGGCCTTGGATCTGATGTTGCGTCTTGTTTTTTCCCCCGATTTCGACAAGGTATTTCCCGTTCACCTGGAAATCGGCCCGTGGAGCAGCATGAACATTTTGATTGTACATCTGTGAGATAAAAAAGGTCTCCCTGATATTTCCCGTTTCCGTATTTTCAGGCGCCAGGGAATACATCAGGTTTGTGTTACCGAGAAAAACTTTTTCGGGTTTATTCAGGTTGTTGATTCCTTTACCCGGGGGCATGAGCCTGGTCACTAAGCCTGCCTCGGAAAGGAAATTCAGGTACTTTTTCAGGGTATTCAGGCTGATACCCGTTCGCTGGCTGATGGCATTCATGTTGGGTTTGAACGGGACGGAGCCGGAGATAACCTGCAACAGTCTTTTCAACAGGATGATGTGTGAAGTGGGTATCGATTCGAACTGAGGAATATCGACTTCGAGTGTTACCTGAATGGTCTCATGAAGCTTTTGGTGAAATGATTTCAAATTTTCCAGGTAAAACGGGTAATAACCATACTGCAGGTATTTTTTAAAATGTTGCAATGGTTTGATGGTGCGATTGATCTCCAGGGCAGGTTCAATGTGATTGTGGAAGAGATCTTCAATCTGAATAACAGGCAGTGTGGCGATCTGGTCGAACCGGAGGAATTCACGAAAGGAGAGACCCGGCATTTCATACATGACCGCTCTCCGGCTCAGGTCGGCCTTGGCTTTTGTAAGGTGCAACAGGGATGATCCCGTAAAAATTACTTTCAGTTCCGGGAAATCGTCGTAGATGTTTTTCAATTCCACTGCCCAGGCCGGGTACCGGTGCACTTCATCAAGGGCAAGTAGTTCGCCGCCCTTCGACCTGAATTCATAGGCCAGATCATAGAGTGAATGATCGGAGAACCATAGGTGGTCGAGGCTTGTATAAAGCGCCCTGTGATCAGGTTTGTAGTTCTGTTTAAGGTACTGAAGCAGGAGGGTGGTCTTACCAACTCCACGGCATCCCCTGATTCCGACGAACCTGTTCGACCAGTCGACCGATTGCATAAAGTCGCGCACCATCCGCAACGACGTCTGGTTGTACTTTTCGTAGTACCGTTGGAATAAGATTTCCATCACAAATATATCAACACGTTGATGCAAATGTACTAAAGAAATGTCAATGCGTTGATGTTTATTCGAAATATTTGAAGACAATAATTCAATGAATTCCTATTTTTCTTCATACAAAAGTTCATAAGTAATTTTTTATCAATGGAATTATCTTCTCTGCAAGCCTGAATACCTGGGTAGAGCCGGGGGTTGGGAAATATCCGGTTGCGTTGTAATTTACATAAGCGTTCAAGGTTGCAGTTTCAATTAAAGCAGGATGTCGGGAGCCGTCGAAGCCACCAGGTTTAATTTTGGGAATAATGGCTTTCCATTCCCGGCATGCGGTATTATTGGTCAATTCAGGAATGTTCTTTGTAAAATGGAAGTAGAGCCACACCTCAAAGCAGGGATTGCTGATGGCAACACTCCAGGCAGGCTTTCTTTTAACTGCTTGAAGGATTGATTCTAAACTTTTCCTGGTCCATCGGTCCTTGTCAAGAACAATCCAAAGTTGGTCGTTGTTTGTCAGTGCAATCTCTGAACAGGTGGCATGTGCATTGGCTAAAAGATGATTAGGAGCGCTTTTCCCCAAAGTACTGGGAATTGATTTTACTTTTATTCTGGAACTCAGACGATCGAAAAATGAAAAATATTCTGCCTCTCGTTTTTCCCCTTCACAGATGACGACAAAGAGTGTAGCATCCCTGAAAGGTTGTTTTTTCCGGTATTCACGACGGTCAGTCAGCGGCATAATGATTCCATTTCAGATCGGATAAATTTCCAAGGAAGGGAATTGCTCCGTATCTTCCAGTCAGATATCCTTTTCTCAGGTCGATGGTGTGATGTTCTTTTTTAAATTCTGTAAGCGGATAAAGTTCGGAAGCTCCACCTCGATTTTTTTCGGCGAACCAGATTTCATCCTGCCGGAAGATATCCTGGTCAAGCAGATTTGAATCATGCGTAGTAAATACGAGTTGCCCTTTCGTAGAGGCATCTTCGGAAAACTTCCGGATCAATTCTTTGATCAACAACGGGTGGATGCTACGTTCAATCTCGTCAATAAAATATATTTTTTCACGTGAGATAATTTCCTGAATTGCCGGTATATATGTCAACAATCTTTTCGTGCCATCCGATTCCTGATTCAGGTTGAAGGAGATACTCCTGCCATGTTCATTAGCATGGCTCAGTACGATTCTTTTTACAATATAAGTTCCATCTTCTTCAACCACAACGATTTCTTCATCACCATTCCATACTCTGATCATTTTATCTGGTGATTCCTTTATACCTGTGATGATTTGGTCGATTTCCCTGCGGTTTTCTTTGCCAAAGAATTCCTCCACTGTTTTTTTCTCCAGAATGATTTGATCGATTCCAGTCTGGAATGAAGCCATGATTTCGTTTGCAAAAGAATACATGTTTTTTTTCATATCCAGACTTTGTGCAAGGGCCAATGGTTTTGATGAAGGATAAATAGTTTCAAGATTATATGCAAACCATTGATAAACTGATTTGATTTCTGAAAAGTTTGTACTGGTCAAGCCATTCAGTAAAGCCAGTAATGATTTGTCGGGTTTAAGAAGGTCTTTTTCAATGATGCCTTTCAGAAGCAGGTTTTCTTTCGAGGATTCGAAAGTGGAGGAGAAGGTGATCTGTGATCCATCGTCAGGATGTGAAATCCTCTCAAAGATCCTCTGGCACTTATTTGACATGAGGCCGGAATACATCAAATCTTCCTTGAGTATAATTCCGTCATTAAAGTGAATTCCATAATAGTAGGGTTTTTCGTTGTGAATGAATTCAATACCAAGATAGATAGGTTCAAGTGCGGATTTTTCGCTGAGTTTGAATTTCTGATTGTGAAATAATGAGGGGATGCTTCCTGTAACAACAAAATCACGGAGTACATTGATTGCTTTGACAAGGTTAGATTTTCCTGCTCCATTTGCCCCATAAATCGCTGAGATCTTTAGTGTCTCAATTCCCAGGGCTTTATATTTATGATGGCCAAGGCGGTTAATTCTACCCGGGAACAGGTTAAATTCGGTCTCTTTCTGGAAAGAGAAAAGGTTTGATACGGCGAAGCGGATAAACATATTACGTGATATTTTCACGCAAAGATAGAAAAAGATATTAATAAATCAAGTGTTGTATAGATAAATTATAAAATTTCGTAATTAATTCACGGTATGGTTAAATGAAAATTATCTTGATGAGCCCTACTATAAAAGTGATTTAAAGAATCTGTTCTGTATCGGCAATATCTAACCCCTTTTCTTTATTATAGAATCCTTCACGAATAACGTAAATTCCCACTTTTTCATCATTGATCAAGATTGTTTCTAGATCAATCATGTGTTTCTTTTTACCTTTTTCAATCAAATAGATTGGTAATTCAAATGAGTTTTGAAGTTTCCAGATTTGAAAACCAAAATAGTTATTGAAGTATTTTAATGCTGGCTTTTCAATAAACACAGTGTCCTGAGGAGTAATATTTCTACTTTTCCAAAAATTAGTGTCTGTATCGTCGGTTGCTGTTATCTGTTTCGGATTAATGAGCCAATTCCATGAGAAATACTCTTTCAAATTTCTGGCATTGTTAATTGCTCTGGGCGAAAAAGATTCTTGAACGGCATAAACATGATTAATAAAATTTACAAGCTTCTCAGCACTGTATAGTGTGTTTTCAAGTATATCCGATGTTTTTACAAAAGCATTGCATGGAATCCACGCTTTGGTTTGTCGATCGTATTCTCCATAAGGTGCAGGATAAACCAAGTCGTTTTTTTGTGGTATCAATACGTACAGTTCTCCCACTTTTGTTTTGTCGAAACGGCATAGACGCCCTGCACGTTGAGTCAAACGATCAATCGGACACAGTTCCGAAATCATAATATCAGCACTAATGTTGATACTCATCTCGCCAATTTGGGTTAGAATAGCTATTCCTTTGGCACAGTTCTTTTCCCATGCTTCTTTTCCTAATGCATTAATTAACTCTTGCTCTTTATCCTTCTTGTGCGGTTCTGTGAATCGACTATGGTATAAAATCGGATTTACATTTCTCTTTTTGAACCAATTATAAAACATCACTGCTTTATCAACGGTATTTGCATAGATGATTGCAGTTTCTTTCTCAACACACAAGTTAAGTAAATCACTGATCTCTTCCATATCAGAATACTCTTTGATCGATTTTATCTTAAAACGATCTCTCGAATTATCCGAAATATCTTCAATGATATGGTCAATTTTATATCCCAACTTTCGATAAGATGGCAAAACCGATTCTGGTAATGACGCACTCATTAAAAGAACAGGAACATTCCAATATTTTAGGATTTCGAGTAAAACAAGAATGTTTGCTTGCGTATAATCATCATAGAAGTCTGCTTCATCAATGACCAAACAAGAATTGGCCATGTTGAATGAGATTAAATGATGGTCTTCTCTGGTCAACGTCAATGCCATTAAAAGATGGTCAATGGTACAAACAGTTATCGGCGTTTGAAGTAGTCTCGCAAATTCGTGAATTTTCTCTGCATCACGTTTTTCCAATACGCCAGTTTCAACTTGTTCCTGAAACTTTACAAACCAAGCACTAGAATGATAAAGTCCGGTATCAGATAAGCTTTCGGCAACATTAATTGCTAATGCATTCGATGTAAAACGGGTGGGCATGGCAATTACTAACCGATCTGCCCGTTTATTTTCAATCTGTAAGGAGGCCCACAATAATGAGGCATCTGTTTTTCCTGCGCCAGTTGGTGCGCGAACAAGAAGTAGATCATTTTGCCAATGTTGCTCTATCAATTTTTGAATCCCTCTTTTTTCTTTGTGGGGAAATTGATATCTAAATTGAGTGAAATCAGGTACAACTTCGCCTTCTTCCTTAGCACTTGCTCGATGGTCGACCAACTGAAGCAAACCTCGTGGCCCGGCAAATTCATAAAATGACTTTGCACTTTGTTCCAGTGAATATAGCTCAATTACACGATTACTTTCCCTTTTAAAGTTTCTCCAAAGGTCTGAAGCGTTTTCGTTTTTCCAGCGCTCTTCGAAATTGTTCCCCAATTTACTATGATGGGCGGCAATTGCTGCTTGCTGAGGTAATGGCAAATTAGTTTTTTCAATCAATCGTAATGATTGAATTTCATGTCGAACTTCTGCCTTGCGAATGTTCTCGCCAGCATTTTCTGTTTTTGAATAGTCTTTAAACGTGCCACCGTGTTGTGTTTGCCATTGAAGGAAAGCTTCGTAATCTTTCTGACAAGCAATTTGCCATTTGGGATTTTTCTTTCCCAAATCATGATACCGGCATACCCGCTCTAAACGGATGGCTAAACTTTTGCCTATTTGTTCCTGATATTTTTGAACAATAAAAGGAGTTTGCTCCAGCAATAGCTTCCCTTCCGACACGACTTCCTGAGTGTGCTGCTTAAGCGTAATGCCGGAAGGTTTTGCTAATATTGGATACTTAAAATTATTCACCTCCAAAAGCCTGTTCAAATGTTACTACTTCTGTCCCTTTTGCAGGATCGTAAAGAGGAGTTGCAGATAGAAACTCCAAGGCTTCTATATAGGCTTTGTGGACACTTTTCTCTGTTTTATCATCGCCGATTAAATATTTAGCACCTCTGGCCTCAAGTTCAGCCAAAATATTTTTTTGCTCCTGCTCGCCAGCAACAAAATACCTGCTTGCTTTTCGGCTTAAAACCGTATCGAACACAATCAAAACTTTTTGAGGTTCGCCGCTCACTGCATTGCGGGCTTGGCTGGCATAGTCGTTCATCGACTTGGTTGCTTCCAAATACAGTCTTGCACGCCGTTTGCGTTCATTGTCATCGGCATGCTTAAAATACTTGGTACCAAGATTAAAACTTTTTTCATATTTGAAGGCTTTAGAGATACTCAATGCACTAATATCCAAAAAGAAGTTCATGTGCATCAAATCATATTCACTGAATTCTTTAGTTGCAAGAGCCTGTTTATTCTCTCCGCCTTCTTCTGCTTCGTTATCATTCCTGATAATGTAGCCATCAGAATAAACATGTTCTCCTTTAATATTATTCTTAATACGCACTAATAAATCACGTCCTACTTCACTTTCATCGATTGCAACAGCTGGAGTCACTGATAATGGAGCAGTTCTTCTTCCCGAATAATCACCTTTTGATGGGTGCATAAACCCTCCCATATCGGCACGCAAATCTTTTTCAATTAAGTTGCTAATGCCATCTCCATTTGAAACAAATGTGTCTTCCTTCGCTGGATCAGTTGTATTTATTCGATCGATTGCAGAAAACAGCACATGACGCTGCATTTGTCCCGAAACATACACCCGCCCATCGCGTCTTCTTTTAATTGAAGATGCATTTCCTAACAATTTTTCGCCACCGTTTGCTATATGGTTTTCAAACGGGGCAAGAGCTGTAACTAAAATTCCTTTAATTTCCATTGTTTTTGTTTTTTTTGGTTTAATTATTCTTCACTGTGATCATCAGATTCGTCAGTATCATCTAGATCATCAGATTCGTTATGTTCACTGAGTGGATCAATCCTCTTTTTGTAAGGATTCAATCGAGAATAGGCAATTAATAGATTCTTTGCGTCATCAAGGGATAATTCGCCAGTATTAGTTTTATCGATGAAAAGAGTAGCTTCATTTGGAGCTTCAGTAGTTGACAGGCGCCCAGCCCTCGTTATTGTTTGGGCTATTAATGCCGTCCCGGATTTAGCGCAAAAGATTGAACTTTCGATTTCTATCAATCCTTTTGATTTTTCTTTTCGAAGTTCTTCTTTATATTTCGGTGAATTCTCTTTTACCTCAGCTTTAGCTGCAAAATATGCAACCTGGTTGAGCCATTTTCCCATAGCCCTTGCTGATGCCACAATTGTTGGATCAATTTTTTCCATTTTTATAAAGTATGTGTTAAACAATAGTGTCACTTGATTGGGATATTCTGCCCGAAAGGCCAGAAAATCCTTAAATGCAGCATGATTAAATAATTGGAGAAAGCGACTTGTGAACAAATCGAACTTTTGGTATTCATTTACAAGCGCATTCTTTTCTGCAGGTTTTAAATCTTTTCTGAATCTATTCCCATGTAGAACTAATTCCGAGTAATATATACTATCAACTATTGTTCTTAGCTTTCCAGCTTTTGCTAAATCAATTACATGATGATTATATGTGAAAGAAGTCGCATTTCCATACTTGACGAGATAAACAGTCGAATTTTTTAAACTTTCAAGAACCAATTTTACTTGTTCTGAATCTTGGGCTTCTTTTGCAAGTTCACCAAGAGCACCAAGTAATGCAATGCTGCCTAACGCACTACTTCTAGGAGGATTAGGAAAGTTTCCCTTGAATATCAAAGGCGGTTTAGCCTCGTACTCTGTCTTTTCAGTTTTTCCTTTCCCTGTAAGTTTAGAAAGAACATTGCCCATCATTAGGTCTCCATCCGTTCCAAAACTTCTTAGTCTTTTAAAAACTTGAATGAAACTTTTTAGCTCATCTAATGGAATGTCAGGAATGATGCAAACATTGTACATCTCTGGTTTTCCTTTTTTATCGATTCTATATTGAAGGCATGGTTTGATTGGGGATAGTGTTGTTATTGCACTTAATCCTTGATCTTTCAATGTAATTTTAGGATTTCCTCTTCCTATTTTTTTATTAATAGAGAAACTTAAGTATTCACCTGTTACCGGTGCGATTGAAGTAGATACATCTTCAATTTTATTCAACAAATTCTTCGGTAACTCTTCTAATAAATAATGGCTTTTATTCCATATATGCCTTGACTCTTTGAATGAAGAAATAATGTTGGGTGAAAGAAATATTCCTTGTTTTGTGTCGCCTTTTTCAAGCTTAATAAAATCAAATTTTACTTTGTTTTTACCTTCGACAGATTCTGTTGGATAAACTCGAAATGAATTCAATCCATTCTCAATTTCAGCAATGATGTGTTTCCCTGTAATTTCTTCACAATAGGTTAGGTTATTTTCTACCATGATCAATGCTTGTGCATATCTGATATAAGGATGAATTGCTACCATAATTCTTTAAATTTTAAATCTACCCACCCCTCACTATTCCCTATATAGCCAATATTTTCTGACGAAAGTTTATCACAAAGCATTCTATATAGGTCTGAATCTATTGCAAGCTGAATTTCATATTTACCATTAGCAAAAACATATTCACGAGATGTTGGAGTAGAATAATATAAAGGATAAGAATCTGCATTCTTTTTAAAAAAATTAAACAATGCAGTATTATCTATCTTTTGAGGTTTATCCTTATCCCGAGGTTGTTGTCTTTTAAGGGGAATAATCCCATAATCTAAATTGAATGTCCCTTTCGGATGAACATCAGCATCAGCTCTTCTATAAGCCTTACTCCATAAGTCGTCATAAAAGCCAAGAGCAGGAATTACTGGTAACATAATATCAAAGTAATCCATCAACAATGGGCTATATGTTGAGCCTTTGGTTCTATCAACAAACTCCAGTTGAGGATTCTTTTTTGCTTGTTTCTTCCTCAATGCTACGAGTTCCTTTATTATCGATTTCCGATCAGCCAAATCAATGTGCCACCCCAGAATGTTCTCAAAAAGTCCGCAAAGCATTTTTTTGTCGGGGATTTTTAAAGTTTTATAGTAAGAACCTGGTAATTCACTCACCATCGAGAGAGGTGCTAATGGTTCAATTTCGAGAATTACCTTTAGGTTAGGTTCCGGTATCTTCTCAAGAATTGATAAATCAAGTTGTTGCATATCTTGTGGTTATATTAATTATTCTTGTTTAGATTCTTTATCACCTAATCGTAGTCAATTGACTTGTATGTTTCTATCATAACTTTTCAGGAATCTTAAAATATTCCGTTATAAAAATCCTATCCCAATCCTCCATGAATGTAATCATCAATTCCTTCCATCTTTTTCTACCACTCCCGCCTTCCGCATCTCCTCCTTCAACGCCGGTAACGCGGGTTTCCGGTTGTAAAGTTCATGGATCAGATGGCTGGATTGCTCTTCCATGCCATTGATCTGTAGGGCCAATTCCAGCCATTCGGCTATATGTTTATAACCGCTGCGTTTTTTGTGGTTCCGGAGTATATCATCGCATTTGATCCGGATCAGTTCAAAGACTTCAGCCGGGTAAATGTTCAATATGGGCGTTATCATTTCAGTGAAGTACCAGGTGTGCAGTACTTCCTTTTGAACCAGGTTGAGAATTTCAGGATATCGTTTTTCAATGCCCAATACCCTGACTTTGAAAGCATCGTTGAAGACGATCTCCCCGGCAAATCGGATTTTCTCCTCCTCGGTCAGGTAGTCGCGAAGCACTGCGTACGAATCGATATCATGGTCACGAAGGGTTTTATAATACAGTACCTCCTTATAAAATGTCTCATCAAACATGGGAAACAACAGTTCGCTGAAATAATCGCACAACTCGGCCTGATGTTCCCTGAAAAGCTTTTGCCCCACCAGTCTGAAACAGTCAGGATCATCGGTCCAGTAATAATCGAGGAGTTGTTTTGCCACGTCCAGATCCGTTTCCATGTATTCTTCGGCCGTTTCGCGCCATATCAAAGGATCATCATCGAATGAAGCGATCCTGACCGCCAGCTTTGGTATCCATGCATAGTCAATATCAGAGGATGCAAAATACGTCATGATACTTCCGGCCGTTTTGATCGTCTCTGTTAAACTGATCAGCAGGGATTCAAAATATTTCAGATAGTTTTTCATACCCCGGTAATTTTCGAGGTAATGATTCAATATGGCTTCGATGGCTTGCATCGCATGTGTTTCAGACATAACTGTGCGCCCGAGGACATCGATCGATTCAGTCATGATCTCCTGATGATCCAACAGAAGGGTATCGGTAAGATCTTCAAAAACATTGTCCGATCCCGGGATTACTGTATTCAAACAGGCGTCGTACATGCCTATAAGATTACACACCGCATTTACCACCTGCCCTCTATTTATGTCCTCAGTGATTTCCAGTTTCCATCCCTTAAAAATAGCATCCAGATGATCTTCGGCAAAATATTCCCAGGCTTGGTAGTCTTCAATATAGCCACTATGCCGTGGTACATATTCGCGCCAATCCATATTGTCGAAGTTGAGCGATTCAAGCTCATTTTTCAATTTTATGCCGGCATCAGCTATGACCTTTCCGGGATTGACCGGCAAAGGCTCAGGAGATTTTTGTTTCAGTTCGTTATATAACATAGTGAACTGGTTGCGCAACGCTTCGTTTTTCTCAAGCGCTTTCCGTAAAAAATCCAGCTTTATCTCATCGGGCATTTCCCGGATCATCTGCTCCAAACTTTGATTACCTTGTTTCTTCATAAAAAATCCTTTCTATCCTTTAAATCTTTTCAATCTTTCTTTTCAGTCTCTTCAATCTTTTAAATGTTTCTTTAAAATCTTTTCAATCTCTCACCTCCACACATCCAAACCCAAGACTGTTCTTTTCGCCGAATCCGGCATAATATCCAAGTTTGATTAATTCAGGGGACGCTGTAATGCGAAAATCAAATTGGTAACCAATAATTTTTGACTCCTGCGGGGTGCCGGCTTTAATCAGGATTCCTTTTTTCCGTGGAGGAGTCAGTATTTCCAGCTTTCCATCCTTTTCATCGAAGTGACATTCACTATTAAAAAACGTACGGTATTTCTCTTTCAGATTACGGAAAAACAATTCCCGGTACTCTGGTATGTCAGGGGCAAGATACCGGGCATACCGGTCACCGGGATACCTAAAAGAGATCATGACCGGCGCCATGGCTCTAAAACTCATGCATCCGGAAAACGAAGGTTCTGCAAGACCTTCAATGGTACTTACTCTGAAAGGAACCTGCGATTGCCTGTCACCCAGGCGGAAAACCTGGTCCCGGAATATACCTGTAATAAAATGACTCACCACTTCGTCGGGAAGCATGGAGATGATCAGATATATATTTTTTCCGATGATCTCCATCCGGTCGCCCTGGATTTTCCTTCGGGGAACATCAAGATTCGAAAAGGTAAACAACTTGAAGCTCTTCTGGTCGTCGGTATATCCTTTTTCATGCAGCCACCCCGAAAATTCCGGATTGCCATGATTCAATACCCTGTATATCCAGGCGCTCAGCTCGTACTGGTAGTTGAGCGGAAGAATGTTTTCGCTTGAATTTAACAGCTCGAGTTGTAGTTTAAATCGCATGATGACGCCCGGTTTTCATAAAGAAAAGCTTTCTCCTTTAGTGATGTTGTTTTAATCATCCTGAATGTTGCAAAGTTCAGGCCTGGTACTGACAATTACTGTCAACCTTTATAATTTTCAGAAAATCTTTCCTTTGATCTTTTGATTTAAAGCTTTCTTGAGCTTCCCGGGAGTGATGATCCTGATGTCGCCGGGCAAGCCCATTATAAACCTTCCGATTCCTTCAAAACTGCTTACCCAGCCTTTAAACTCAAAGATATTGTTTCCGCAGGCGCTGATGAATTCCTCCGCCATCGGGTACTCTTCCGTTAACAGGTTGGCCGCCCGCATCGTCATAAGCATCTTTACCCGGATCCTGTCGGGCCCGTGAATCCTGAAAACATCCATGGGCTCCGGTTGATGCCGGTCTTCAAATCTCCAATTTTGGGCTGTCATCCTCACCTCCATAATGCGTGCAGTCTTGAAAAGCTTGTTCAACCCCGATTCATGTTCATAACACCAGATATAACCATAATTCAAGGTGAATTCAAAGGGTTCCACCATGCGGTCGGTCACCGTACCGCTGTTTGACGACTGATAACCATGCAGGATCACACACGTTTTGCTCTCAATTGCCCGGATCAGGCGGATCACTTTCTCCGAATTCTCTCTTTTGACCACCGGATACGGAACGCCTTTCAGATCGTATAACGCATACAGTTTAGCGGCTAAATTCTGTTTGATCACGGTCTCGTCATCAAGGGCCAGGATCGCCTTATTCAGGATCCATGACTCTTCACGGGTAAAATGAAGGAGGTCGCCGATATCCTTCAGATACGGACTATCCTTGTCGATTGTAAACAATCCGTCGCGACGATTCACGATAAATCCTTCGTCGCTCAGGGTTTCCAGATACCGGTACACCGAGCGTTCGGTGATTTCGAGTCTTTCGGCAATTTCATTCCTTGTGTACCCGATGCCCGATGAAAGCATCATGATGAGGCGGAGCAGTCGCTCAAGCCTGGGTTGATCAGCCATATCACTGAGTTAAATGAATTCAGACATGAATTGGATATATAAAAATAACACATTTATAGGTACCAAGTCCTTTTTCGAAATTATTTTCAGGGAATTGTTATACTGTAGCTCCGTGAAATCGGAAAGATTTTTCTTGCGGCCGGATCCGGAACCGGTAGGGCAGCAGGGAGTCGGGACCGGCATATTCGACCCCAATGCGAGGGCCGGTCAGAATGGCGGACGAGTCGATCGAAACGCTCCGGTCTTCGATCCAGATTGCCGGATCCAGGTTTGGTCCCGAACCGGTGAGGTCGAGTCCCGAAAGCGAATAGTGAATTCCCAGCAGTTTCGAGACTTTGCCGGGTCCGATGCCGGCATTCGCATCGGTTATCGGTTTTCCGGCCCGTAAGCGCATCTCCGCTTTCCCGTCGGCCGGGATGATTCCCCTGATCAGGATGGCATCGGGAATTCCCTCCTGGTTTGTCACCACGTTGAAAAGAGAATGAACGCCGTAACACAGGTAAATGTAAGCTGTTCCGCCCGGCCGGTACATGATTTCGGTGCGGTCGGTTCGCCGTCCGCCATAAGCATGCGATGCACGGTCGGTGATGCCTGCATAAGCCTCGGTTTCGCAAATCATACCCGAGGTGTACTGCCCACCAATACGGGTTATCAGGTATTTACCCAGTAGTTCGCGGGCAATCGCGACAACGTCGGGACGAAGATAGAAAGAGCGGGGAAGCATTTATATTTACGATTGACATGATTTACGATTTACGATTGAAGGGATTATTTTTTACAGTTGAGGCACGCGTAGGGTATGGTGACAAAGAATTCGCCCGTTTCGAGAGCCTGTCGATTTAGTTTCTCTTCCATCCGGTCGAAAAAAATACGGGCCATGGTTTCGGGCAGAATTGCTTTCCAGGGAGGCATAAAGGCATTACGGATCAGATGATGATGGAAAAAAGCTGTTCCGTCGGCAAAACGAAATTTAAAAGCATCGGTAGTCAAGGAAACAATGTTAAATCCTGCTTCTTCGATCAATTGTGACAATTGAACAGCGCTTTTCCGTTTTTCGGCAATATGATGATGCATTTTGGAGATTTCGTTGGTGTAACCGGCTTCATTCAATGTTTGCTCAAAGATCCCGTAAAATTCTGTCATGGTTTCCGGTAGGTTCACGGTGAGTATGATGTGAGCGCCGGGTTTTGACACACGAAAGCATTCTTTGAGGGCTTTTGCCTGGTCACTCACGTTGTTGATACCATTATTTGCCACGATGAGGTCGAAAAAGCAGTCGGGAAAAGGGATGGCTTCAGCAATGCCCCGGATGATCTTCGCATTTCCGATCTGCCAGTCCGTAATCTTTTGCTGGATTACCTCTAACGCTTCCGGGGAAGGATCAAGTCCATAGACTTCCGATGTCATTCCCAACCGTTCGGCCAGTTCCAACATCGGGAAACCGAATCCACAACCGAAATCAAGCACCTTCATGCCCCTCCTCATGGTAATGGAATCAAGGAGTTTTAGCCCGAAAGGCGCCGACCAAAGCGAAAGTTCATCAGGTATCATTTCCATCTGTATTTACCGTCGGGTTCAATAATAATCTTTTCATTGTCGATAAGCCATTGCAATGCCCTTAAAACCTTATCTTCATTGACCGTTTCTGCTACTGCAACAATCTCGTCGAGGTTGTACGACCGGTTCTTCAATACCGGTTTGATCAACTCGACGATGCGGTTGAATTCCATTTCGTTCAAACTTATTTTATTCCGTTCAAGGCAAATATCGCAGGTTCCGCACCGTTTGGCTCCGGTTTCACCGAAGTAGGATAAAAGTAACTGACTCCGGCACCGGGCGTTCGATTCGACATAAGAGATCATCTTTTCGGTCCGTAACCGGGCCTCATCCAATCTGAAGCGGTAGTTCTCGTCAGACAGGTTCAGGTCTGCCACATCAAGGCGTTCCTGTGTAAAGATCAGTTGTGGTTTGCCGGTTTGAGGAATATAATCCAGTAACTGAAGCCGGGCCAGGTGATTCAGGTTTTTAACAGACTGGGATTCACTGATTCCGCTTCTGCGTGCCAGTTCCGATTCGCTTATCTTCACGAAATCGGTCAGGATCCCCCCATAGGAGCGCAGCATGGTTTTGACAAAATGGTCGTACGAGGCATTTTCAACCTGAAAACGGTACAACTCTTCTTTACTGGCTTTGATATGAATTTTGGAGGGATTGAAAAAGGGCTCGGTAAGCATGATAAATCCCTCTTTTTCTAAAAATTTCAGGCAGTTGTAAACCACGACAGGTTGAAGCCGGTACTGGTCGGCAAAGATGGCTAAATCGAAATCAAACTGCTGGTCTTTACCTACACCTACCGGGATTTGATAAAAATTTCCCAGCGACTGATAAACATCCCGTATGGTACGGATTTCGGGGAAGGCAAGTGTGAGGTTATTCCGGGCGTCGAGGATATCGGCAGCTTCAAAGAGAAGCACGGCGTAAGCCCTTTTCTCGTCTCTGCCTGCACGCCCGGCTTCCTGGAAATAGGCTTCAATGCAATCGGGAAGGTCGAAATGGATGACAAGTCTGACATTCGGCTTATCGATACCCATCCCAAAGGCATTGGTTGAAACAATCACCCTTTTCTCCTCCCGGATCCAGGCTTGTTGTCTCTTGTCACGAATCGCGGGGTCGAGTCCTGCGTGATAATAGTCGGCGCTGATCTTATTTTTTACTAAAAATTCAGCAATCTCCTTGGTGCGGCGCCGGTTTCTGACATAAATAATGGCAGTCCCTTTTACTTTGTCAAGAATCCGGATCAATCGTTTCAGTTTATCCTCTTCTTTGATTACCAGATACGTGAGATTTTTCCGTTCGAAGCTTTTCTGAAACAGGTTTTCCTGCCTGAACCGGAGTTTTCGCTGAATGTCGGTCACCACTTTTGGTGTCGCGGTTGCTGTTAGCGCCAGTACCGGCACTTCCGGGATGAGTTCGCGGATGTCGGAAAGTTCCAGGTAGGGAGGTCTGAAATCGTATCCCCATTGCGAGATACAGTGGGCTTCGTCGACGGCAAGCAGGTTTACCTTCATCATCCTGATCGCTTCCCGTATCCGGAGGGTGGTCAATCTTTCCGGAGAGAGGTACAGAAATTTCAGGTTCCCGTAAGCAGCATTACTTAAGGTGATTTCGATTTCGTGCGGGTGCATCCCGGAGTAGAGGGCGGCGGCCGGAATACCTCTTTTTCTCAGATTTTCGACCTGGTCTTTCATCAGGGCGATCAGGGGCGATATTACGATACAAATGCCTTCACGGGCGAGGGCCGGAATCTGGAAACAAATAGATTTTCCTCCGCCGGTGGGAAGCAGCGCCAGGGTGTCCTTTCCACCAAGAACCGAACGGATTATATCTTCCTGGAGGGGCCGGAAGGAGGAATAACCCCAGTATTTCAGGAGCAGTTGTTGGGGGGAAAGTACCATTTAACAATAGTATCAGGTCATTCGTCGATCCTCCATACTGAATCCAGCACAGTTCCGTCAACCCATTTTACCACGGCCACGACTTCATCGGTAAATTTCGGTTTCGCCGGGACTCCGCAAATTTTTTCTGCTTCGGCTTTAAGTTCCTGAATCGTTTTAATGGGAAGCGATGAATCCTTCATCTTTTCGATCAGGTCGGTGCGTTTTGGATTGATGGCAATTCCTCTTTCTGTCACGATCACGTCGATCAGTTCGCCGGGTCCGCAAATGGTGGTGACTTCATCGCGGATTACCGGGATACGGTCGCGGAACAGGGGAACCGGAAGGATCACGCATTTTCCGAAGAGGGTATTCTGCCATCCACCGATACCGTGCAGTAGGCATCCGTCGGAGTGGGTAACCACATTGGCGTTAAAATTAACATCCACCTCTGTGGCTCCCAGGATCACGATGTCGACCATCGAGGAAAAATTGCCCTTGCCGTGGTAGTTGTAACTGGTAAACGGACTGGTCCAGGTATGGTGTGGATTGTCGCGCATGGAGCGAACCCCGTCGAGGTCAAAGGTCTGGCCGTCGAGAATGTACTCGACGAGTCCTTCTTCGAGCATCCTGACGAGGTATTTGTTACTGCCTCCCCTTGCGAAGCGGGCTTTCCAGCCTCGTTCGCGAAGAATATCGGAGAAGTAGATGCCGATCGAAAGCGCGGTACCGCCGGCGCCTGCCTGGAAGGAAAAACCATCGTAAATCAATCCGGCCTCATCGCAGAACCTGGCTGACCATTCGGCCAACAGCAACCGGTCGGGACTTTTGGTGATCTCGGTGGTACCACTGACGATCTTTTCGGAGATCCCGATCTTATCGAGCACGACCACGTAGTCAACATAGTTACCGTTGATCTGCCAGGGAATACAGGGGAACGGAACGAGGTTGTCGGTAACGACGATCACCTTATCGGCATATTGTGCATCGGCAAGGGCAAATCCCAGGGGACCGCATGCTGCGGGGCCGTTGACGCCGTTGCAGTTGCCGAAAGGATCAGCCGTCGGACCCGCAATGACTGCGATATCGATATGGACTTCACCATCCTGAACTGCCTGATATCGTCCGCCATGAGAACGTAAAACGCCTAATCCTTTCATCTTTCCGGCGGAGGTGAACCGGCCTAAAGCTCCGTTCATCGATCCCTCAATGTGGTTTATGGTTCCGTCTTCGAGGTACTTTGTCATCGGTTCGTGACAGGGAAACGACGCAGAAGGGTACCACATCAGATCTTTGATGCCTAATTCATGGGCAATATCGAACACCTGGGTGGCTACCAGGTCGCCATTCCGGAAGTGATGATGGGTTGAGATGGTCATGCCATCACGTAATCCGGCTTTTACCAGCGCCTCTTTCAGGCTGGGAATAACTTTGTTTCCGTCGGCCGGGTAGTCGGCGCACGATACCAGCCGGGGCGAGGCACGATGACCTTCGGGCCGGTATTTTGCAATTCCCATGTACGGGACGGCCGGTTTTCCGTTGATGATGGTCGGAACCATTCTTCCGGCCGCGTTGCGAACCAGTTTGTCATATTTGCTCATAAGTCTCCCTCCAGTTTTCGTCGAGTTTATTCATTTTTATTGCAAGGTCGATGGTGTTCAAGGCTCGTTTAACAACGGGCGGATCGATCATTTTTGTGCCCAGCGAAACCACTCCGAGCCCCTGTTCCTGTGCTTTATGGAACGCAAAGACGATCTTTTTCGCTTTTGTGATCTCATCGTCGGTGGGTGCAAAGGTGTCGTGGATCACTGCGATCTGCCGGGGATGGATACAACCCATTCCGTCGAAGCCAAGCGCTTTTGAGCGCAGTACATTCTGTCGCAGGCCTTCCATGTCGGCTACATCGGAGAAGACCGAATCGATTGGCTGAATGCCGGCGGCACGGGCGGCATTCACGACCATGCTGCGCGCAAAGAACGATTCGGAGCCTTCGGCGGTACGCTTTGTTCCCAGGTCGGCCGTATAATCTTCCAGTCCGATGGCCAGAGCGACAATATTTTCGGCACAGCTTGCAATCGCGTAAGCATTGATCACTCCCAGCGCGCTTTCGATGATGGGCATGATCCAAATTGACGATTGACGATTGACGGTTGACGATCGACGATTGAGGATTTGGTTGATTTTTTTATTTACGGCGTGGATCTGATCCGCGTTTTCACATTTTGGCAGGAGGATGAGGTTGACATTATACGGGATGATATATTCAAGGTCTTCCAATCCGCGTTCGCCCTGGTTGATGCGCACCATTCGCTCGGCGCCGTAAAAATCGATGCTGCAGAGGGCATTCCTGACCATGTACCGGGCTTCGTCTTTTTTATCGGGAGCAACGGCATCCTCAAGGTCCAGGATGATTCCGTTGGGCTTGTGAATGCCGGCGTTGATCATCAGGCTGGGGGTGTTTCCCGGCAGATAGAGCCTTGAAAACCTGCTGCGGTCCTTCCCGGTGGAGTAGTTGTTTTCGGTAAGGAACGGCGGCAGCCAGTTTTTATCAGAGGGCATCAGCTTTTTCACGGCTGCTTCGAGTCGGGCAGCCAGTACAAGCGGCAGCGCGCCGGAGTCCTCTATTTTACAAATGGCATTCTCAATACCGAAGAATCCAAGGATTTCGAGCGCCTGCAGGCGGATTTTGTCGCCATACATGACTTCCACTTTGGATTCTAAAAGAAGCTGGATTCCGCCCGATCCGGTCAGTTCGAGCGTGACAAAACAATCGGATCTTACAGTCTTTCCTTTGTTGCCGGTGGTTGCAATTTCTCCCATGAAACTATTTTTAAAAATTTGACCAAAGATAGCGAAAAAGTAGAATCCCGAGGATAAGCAAGGGGACGGGTGGATTGTTTCTTCAGTGACTTTGTATATTTTCTACCTTTGTACCCTATCTCAAATTTTCATCATGACTGCTCGAAAATCAGGAAGTCGCTCCCGATCAGTTAAAAAGAACCGGCGGATGGGCACGAAGAGAGGAAAATGGTTTACCGGCAACATCCACATCGTCCTGTTTCTAAAGCTCCTGCTGGTACTCCTGCTGTTCTTCCTCTCCCGGATTCTTTTCTTTGCCATCAATTTCAGATACTTTTCCGGCATCGGGGCATGGGAGTTGGTCAGACTCTTTGTTGCCGGAATCCGCTTCGATTTGTCTGCGATCCTGATCATCAACCTTCCTTTTATTGTTTTTTACGTCATCCCATTCAGGTTCCGGTACCGGCGTTTCTGGCAGATTACTGCCAATTCCTTTTTTTACGTTGTGAACACGATAGCCCTGATGTCAAACTTCATCGATACCATCTATTTCAGGTTCACCCTCAAACGGACAACAGCCGATATTTTTAAATATCTTGATGTCGGTGGTGATTTCGACAAGTTAATTCCGCAGTTTTTAAGAGATTTTTGGTATGTGGGGATCATCTGGATTCTTTTTGTAGTGGCCTTAATTTATTTAGGTACCCGAATCGCCATCCGGCAGGAGCGGACATCTTCAAAAGGATCATCCTTCTCCTTTTACGCGTTAAATTCGGTACTGGCTATTCTTATCCTCGGAATTTCGGTTATCGGTATCAGAGGGGGATTACAGTTGCGGCCCATCGGACTGGTCACAGCCGGTCAGTACACGTCGGGGAAGAATATTCCGCTGGTTTTAAATACTCCCTTCTCGATCGCCCGTACCCTTGATGGCGAATCGCTGACCATCAGGAAATGGTTTAAGAACGAAGCCGAGGTGTCGGCCGTCTATACTCCTTTACACAGGGGTAAGACACCATCGGAAGCGCAAAAACTGAATGTGATGATCATCATCCTGGAAAGTTTTTCGCGGGAACACATCGGAATCCTGAATCACGTCTATGATAACGGGAGGTACCAGGGATTCACCCCCTTTCTCGATTCTCTGATCCAGCATGGTTTGTATTTCGATGCGTTCGCAAACGGGAAGACCTCCATCCAGGGGATTCCAGCAATTCTTTCGGGGATACCTTCACTGATGAATGAATCGCTCATTCAGTCGAATTATGCCGCGAACAAAATGTCAAGCATCGCCGCCCTGCTGAAACCGAAAGGGTACCGGAGCGCCTTTTTTCATGGGGGTACCAACGGAACTATGGGATTTGACTCATACACCAGACTGGTGGGATTCGATAATTACTTCGGCCGTTCAGAGTTCAACAACGAAAAAGAGTACGATGGGAAATGGGGGATCAGGGATGAGTCGTTTTTCAAGTTTTGTGCCCAAACCCTCCGCGATTACCGGCAACCTTTTGTCGCGGCCCTTTTCTCGCTTTCATCCCACCATCCCTATTATGTGCCCGGGAAATATGCGAATATTTTCAGAAAAGGGAAGCTTCCCATCCAGCAAAGCATCATGTACGCTGATCATGCCCTGGCCGGATTTTTTCATTTAGCCAAACAGATGTCATGGTATCCGAACACCCTGTTTATCATCACGGCCGATCACACCTCGGAGGGTTACTTCCCGTATTATCAGTCGGATGTGGGTCAGTATGCCATTCCCATTCTGTTTTTTCAGCCGGGTAAAGATTGGCATACCCAATCCCCGGGACCGGCGCAACAAACCGATATATTACCGACCGTGCTGAATTATTTAGGTTATGATAAAAAGTATATTGCTTTCGGTACCGATCTTTTTGATCCGGAGGCGCCGCGGTTTTCCGTACACTATATTACAGGACTTTATGGGATGATCAAGGATGGGTACTATCTCGAATTTGATGGAACTCGATGTACCTCCTTGTTTTATCTGAAGAATGATCCCTTGTTGAAGAACAATCTTGCGGGTTCGATGAAATCGGTGGAGGAGCAGCTGGTCCTCTTTTTAAAGGCTTATATTCAGCAATATAACAATAGAGTAGTGGAAAACAGACTCACAACGGATGGATGATGGTTTAAAAAAAATACTCTTTATAGTCAACCCCATCAGCGGGAAGGGGAAGCAGCGGCACATTGAAGCGTTGATCACCCGGTATCTGGACCACCGGCTGTATGATCATACCATCCAATACACTACAGGACCGGGAGATGCGACCACGATTGCACGGCAGGCAGCTTCCGACCGATATGATGTGGTAGTAGCAGTGGGTGGCGACGGTACTGTGAATGAGGTGACAGCGGGATTGGTCGGGAGCGAAACGGCTCTGGCGATCATTCCTGCCGGATCGGGGAACGGTCTGTCGAGACATCTGAAAATTCCGTTGAACGGGGTGCGGGCAATGGAAGTCATCAACCGTTTAAAGACGCTGAAGATCGATACGGCGACGATTGATGACAATGTATTTGTCAACATTGCCGGAATCGGTTTTGATGCGACCATCGCGAAAAAATTCGGAGATGCCGGAACCCGGGGATTTGCGACGTACTTCAAGGTTACTACCCGATCGTATCTCAATTACAAGCCCAAGAAGTACATCCTGACCATCGACGGAAAAAAGATTAAACGGCGGGCGCTGATGGTCACCTTTGCCAATTCGAGTCAGTTCGGGAACAACGCTTCCATCGACCCCGGTGCGAGTGTCAGCGACGGCTATATCGATGTGTGCATTCTCAGGAAGATTCCGTTTTTCAAAGTACCTTTCTTAGCCCCGCTGTTATTCATGCGTAAATTCGACCGTACCCGCTATGTCGAAATTATCAGGGCAAAAGAGGTCGTGCTCAGGCAGAAAAGAAAGCGGGTGATCCATGTGGATGGCGATACCCGGAAGGCCGGGAAGGAGTTTACCATGAAGATCGTTCCTTTGTCGTTAAATGTTGTCGTACCCTAATATTTTTACCATGGAGGATATCACTGCCAAGACCATTCATACCGAGGTCAGGGAAATGTTGACCGATTGGGGATTTAACGACCGGTTTGCAATCTATGTGGCTGATTTTTCCAGCCTGATCATTATTCTGTTAGCCTCCATTGCGGTTTATTACCTTGCCAAAATCGTCATTAACCGGATTCTCAGAAGGCTTGTGGAGCGGTCATCGAGTAAATGGGACGATCATCTTTACAATCAAAAGGTCTTTACCCGGTTGACCATGCTGTTACCCGCCATCGTTCTCAAAGTATCACTGGTTCCGAGCATTTCCAAGTATCCGGAGGCAATCGGGTTTATTGAAATGGGCCTTCATCTTTATATGATATTCATAATCATTCTGGTGGTTAATTCGTTCCTGAATGCCGTTTATCATATCTATAGTGAATTTGAGATTGCCGATTCGAAGCCAATCAAGGGATATGTTCAGGTTGGGAAGATCATCACTTATGTAGTCGGGGGAATAGCCATGCTGTCAACCCTGCTCGGACAGTCACCCCTGACCTTGCTGGCAGGATTGGGTGCCATGTCGGCCGTGATGATGCTGATTTTCAAAGACAGTATTTTAGGATTTGTTGCCGGGATTCAGCTTTCGAGCAACCGGATGTTACAGATCGGCGATTGGATCACCATGCCCAAATTCAGTACCGATGGGACGGTGTTCGATATCTCGCTGGTAACGGTAAAGGTGAGAAATTTCGATAATTCAGTCAGTTGTATTCCCACATATGCCCTGGTTTCGGATTCCTTCCAGAACTGGCGTAGTATGGGTGAAGCCGGAGGCCGCAGACTGAAACGGTCATTGCTCATCGATGCCTCGACCATTTGTTTTGCTAACGGTGAGATGCTCCGTTACCTTACCGGAAAAGGCTTCCTGAAAGAAGGTGATGGCGCACAGAACGGGGAGAAGACCAATCTGGGCTTATTCCGGAATTATGTGGCAGGTTATCTCAGGCAAATTCAAAACATCAATAAAAAAGCCTCGTTGATGGTTCGGATGTTAGAGCCTTCGGAAAATGGTCTGCCGATAGAGATATACGGGTTTTATCTTCCTCCCGACTGGGGTGATTTTGAAAATTTTCAGGCCGGGTTGTTCGAACATTTATATGCCCTATTGCCCGAATTCGGATTGAAAGCATACCAGCGACCGTCAGGAAATGAAATCCGGGTCATCCCGGGCGCCTGATTTCGCTTTCTCACCGGGTGATTTTTTACTTCCATCCTCCTCCCAGGGCGGAATAAAGCGTCACAATGGAAGTCAGTTCATCACTTTGGGCTTGCGACAGGCTGATCTGGGCCTGGAACAGTTTCTCCTGCGTATTGATAACATCAAGGTAACTGGCATATCCCGCGTTATAGAGTTGGTTAGAAAGATCGAACGCTGTCTGTGCCGCATTTTCGGTGATTATCTGGCTGCTGACGATCTCCTTCATCTTCTGAACCTGAAGCAGGGCGTCGGATACCTCCTGGAGCGATGAGAGAATGGTCTTCTGATAGGTGATCAGCATTTGTTCTTTCTGGGCCTGGGCCTTTTTCACATTGGCCCTGAGTTTTCCCCCTCCGAAAATGGGTGCGACTAAATTCCCGACTGCATTGTAAATCATCGTAGTCGGTGCAAATGCCGATCCGATATTGCCGGAGATGCTAAGCGACGGGAGCATCATGGCGCGCGCTACCCCGATATTGGCGTTGGCGGCGATCAGATTTTGTTCGGCCATGATAATATCGGGCCGCCGAACGATCAGTTGAGCGGGGATACCCGGGGAGCTTATTTTAGGTGAATTCATCTGATCCAGCATGGGTAATCCCCTGAGAATTGGCTGGGGTGCGTTGCCGAGCAAGGTATTCAGAAAATCCTCTTTCATTCCGATAAGCATGGCCAGGCGCGGGATCTCTGTTTTGGCAATAGCCAATTCTGCCTCAGCCTGGGCAACAACCAGGCCTGATGCGGTACCTGCAATCAGTTTTGCCCGGACCAGGTCTAACGACTTTTGTCTGATAACGATGTTATCCTGCGTGATCCTGACTTCATTGTCATACTCCAGCAGGTCGAAATAGGCCGTCACGATCTCGTTGATGAGCGTAATGCGGACCGATTGCTGATAGGCTTCCTGTGCAAAAAGGTTGGCTCGTGCCGCCTCCTTTGAACGCCGCAGTTTTCCCCACAAGTCGATTTCCCAACTGATCCCTGCTGTTGCCTGCAGATAGCTGTATTCCGAAGCGCCTCCGTTGGAATTGGGAATCTGCTGCCGGGTCCATCCCCCGGATCCGCTGATGTCGATCTGGGGCCATTGTTGGCCGCGTTGTATTTTAAAGTTAGCCCGCGCCTCCTCAATCCGGGCAAAAGCAATCCGCAAATCCGGATTGTTCTTCAGGCCCGTATTCACCAGCCTTTGCAGCACCGTGTCGCGGAACAAACTGATCCACTGTAAATCGGCGATGCAGTTGGTATCGGTGGCCGCAGAAAACCGGTAGTTATTATCCTTGATGTAGGATTGACGGGTATATCGGGGGCCCACTTTACAGCCGGAAAACCCGGCGAGGATCATGATCAGGGTAACCGGAATTACAAATTTTAAATATCTCGATGGCATAGTATTTCAGATTTTCAGGGTCATGGTAATCGTTTGATGAAAGTCGTAAGGTTCGTTCAGGCCTGTTACGCCTTATGGCTGTTTTTCAGATTTTGAATCATGGTCATTTCTTTTTCCGGAATTTGTCTTCGATTTTTCGAAATGCCACATAGAATGCTGGAACCACCATCACGCCGCAGATGGTGGCCATCAACATCCCACCGAATACCGAAGTGCCCAGGGCATGCCTGCTGGCGGCGCCGGCGCCTGAAGCAGTCATCAGCGGAACCACGCCAAGGATAAAGGCAAAGGAGGTCATGAGGATGGGGCGGAATCGCAGTTTCGCCCCTTCGATGCCAGCATCGATGAGCGTGTGGCCTGAATCGTGTTTCTGTTTTGCATATTCGACAATAAGGATCGCGTTTTTGGCTACCAGTCCGATCAGCATGATCAATCCGATTTGAGCGTAAATGTTGTTTTGCAGCCCGCGTACCCACTGAAGGCCGAATGCACCGAATACGCCGAAGGGAATGGCTAGCAATACCGGGATGGGCAATAGCCAGCTCTCGTATTTCGCGGCAAGCAGGAAATAGACAAAAATAAAACATAGGGCGAAGATGTAAGGCGCCTGTCCGCCGGAGATCAGCTCTTCACGCGTCATCCCCGAATACTCGTAACCAAAGCCGTAGGGGAGGGTCTTGGAGGCGACCTCTTTGACCGCTTCGATTCCCTGTCCGGTCGAAAAACCGGGTGCGATACCCATGGTAAAATCGGCAGAACTGTAAAGGTTGAATCGTTTTACTACGTCAGGTCCCTCGGTATTGGCAATAGAGACCAGAGTCCCCAACGGGACCATCTTGCCGCCGTTGCTTCTGACATAAATGTTGCTGATATCCTCTTTGTTGGCCCTGTAAATGGCATCAGCCTGGATAATGACCCGGTAGGATTTTCCAAACTTGTTGAAATCGTTCACATAGTAGCTCCCGAAAAGGGATTGAAGAGTACTGTAAACGCTGTTAACCGGAACATCCATTGTTTTAGCCTTTTCCTTATCGACGGTTAACTGGTATTGGGGGATGTTGGTACGGAAAGCCGAGAAGATGTTGTTGAATTCCTTGCGCTTGGAGGCTTCCTGGTAAAATCCTGCGATAACACCGGTCATCTTTTCAAGCCCGGCGCCCGATTTATCTTCCATCTGCAGTTCAAGTCCGCCTGTCTTTCCCAATCCTGCAATGGCCGGTGCATTAAACGCCATGCAGATTCCGCCGGGAATATGGTTCATCTGTGCCTGTAACTTCTGGATGATCATCTCAACATGGAGATTCTTATCTTCACGCTCATTCCAGGGTTTAAGTTTTACAAAACACATCCCGTTGGTGGTGCTTACCGAGTTGTCGAGAATAGAATAGCCCGGGATCATGGAGTATGATTCGACCCCGTCAAGCTTTTCGAGAAGCGCTTCCACCTGTCGCGAAACGGCATCGGTCTTTTGTAATGAGTAGGCTCTGGGGGTATTGATGTTGATAAAGAAGTAACCCTGATCCTCGGAGGGTAGGAATCCGGAAGGCAGAAATTTCATGATGAATACCATGAGCACTGCAACTATGGCCAGAAACAACACCGGACGCACAATATGGTGGATGAAACTGGTGACGATCCGCAAATACCTGTTGGTGGTTTTTTCGAATCCGCGGTCAAAGGCTTTGAAAAATTTTCCCAACCACCCTTTTTTCTCAGTCTTAGGCTTGAGAAGGATGACGCAAAGAGGCGGAGTCAGTGTGAGGGCGAGTATCGCAGATATGAGAATGGAAGAGATCAGGGTAAGTGCAAACTGTTTATACATAACTCCGGTAGTGCCGCCGAGGAACGAAACCGGGATAAACACGGCGCAAAGTACCATAGTGATGGTAAGGATGGCGCCCGTGATCTCTTTCATGGTATGTTTGGTGGCTTCGAGCGAGGTGAGTTTTTCATTGTCGATCTTTTCTTGTACCGCTTCGAGCACCACAATGGCATCATCGACAACAATACCGATCGCGAGTACCAGTGCGAAAAGGGTCAGCATGTTGATCGAAAATCCCAGGAAACTAAAGGCAGCTAAGGCTCCGATCAGTGAGACGGGAACGGTAATGGCCGGAATGAGGGTGGCACGCCAGTCTTGAAGGAAGATGAAGACGACGATAAATACCAGGATGAAAGCCTCTAATAAGGTTTTCAACACTTCTTCGATGGATGCAGTGACGAATTCGACGGTGTCAAGCCCCTTTTCGTAAGTGATTCCCGCCGGAAACTCCCTGGCAAGCTGTTGCATCGTTTCATCACATTTTTTCCGTACCTGAACGGCGTTCGATCCGGGCGACTGATAAACCCCGATCAGCGGAGCGGTCTTGCCGTTAAACCGTGCATTTGCGTCGTATGTTTTCAAACCCAGTTCGATGCGGGCGATATCCTGCATCCGCACTAACGAGCCATCCGATTTTGCTTTAACAATGATGTTCCCGAACTCTTTTTCGTTGGTAAGCCGGCCCTGGACCTTCAGCATGATCGACATCTCCTGTCCTTGTGCCGCCGGCGACTTCCCGATCATTCCTGCGGCTGCTTGCACATTCTGATCCTTGATGGCTGATTGAACATCCTGGACCGTGATCCCCAGACCGGCCATCCGTTCGGGATTCAGCCAGATCCGCATGGCATAATCGTCGCCACCGAAAAGGTTGACGTCGCCCACTCCTTCAATTCTTTTAAGTACGTTGACAACATTAATATTCAAATAGTTGGAAAGAAATTTCGTATCGTAGGCGGTATCGTGCGATACCAGGGCATATAGCAGGAGGATGCTGGGTGATTTTTTCATGACGGTGACCCCGCTTTGGGTGACCTCCTGCGGCAGCACATTCAAGGCACGCTGGGTCCGGTTCTGGACATTAACCGTGGCCATGTCGGGATCAGTACCCACTTCGAAATAGACAGTTATGTTGCAGGAGCCGTCGTTGGCGCACTGCGAAGTCATGTAGGTCATGTTGTCCACCCCGTTGATCTGTTCTTCGAGCGGGACAGCGACCGTTTTTTGAACGTCCACGGCATTAGCCCCAGGGTAATAGGCGGTAACCTGGATAGTAGGCGGCACTACATCGGGATATTGGGATATGGGCAGTACCAGCATACTCAGGAGTCCGACCATAGTGATCATGATCGCGATGACCGATGACAGGATCGGTCGGGTTATAAAGGATTGGAGCATATTTCGGGATTTGCGTTTTTATGAATAACGATTTCTGATCAGTTGCCGGCAACCGGATGTAACGGAACGGTAAGCGTATCCGGGATCATGACCGGGGAGATTTTCATTCCCTCCTTAAATTTCTGAAATCCTTCAAGCATGATCCGGTCGCCGGGGTGTAAGCCGCGGATCACGACATATTTGTTCCCAACTCCGCGTCCCAGCAGGATTGGTTTTCGGTTGACGTTATTGTTTTTATCAACCACGAAGGCGAAAAATTTCCCCTGGATTTCCGATGCAGCGCTCTGGGGGATGACGACTCCCTGGGTCTCCTCATACAGCACCAGGCTGACATTAGCAAAGTTTCCGGGCTTGATCAGACCAGTCGGATTAGGGAAAACGGCTCTGACTGCGATGGCGCCCGTCTGCGGATTGATCTCCCGGTCGATAAAATCGATTTTCCCCTGATGTTCATACATCTGTTTATCTGAAAGCGCTACATAAACCTGTAAGAGACCATGTTCTTTATTGATCTGTGCTTTATGTAAATCATAAAAGCGCATGATCTTCAGGTAATCATTCTCGTTCATCTGAAAATTGATATAGATGGGGTCGACGGCTGAAATGGTTGAGAGCAAGGTGGCTTCGCCTTTTCCCACCAGGTTGCCGGGTCGTACGGCGCAGGCGCCTATATAACCTGTGATCGGTGAATTTATGGAGGTATAGGAGAGGTTAAGTTTAGCCTGTTCCAGGTTGGCACGGGAACTCGCGACCAGGGCGCGGTCCTGTTGTTCGGTCGTAACAGCCTTATCGTAATCGTTCTGGCTGATGGCATTGGTCGATAACAACGGTTTTAGCCGGGCAACATCGAGCTTGGCTTTTTCCCAGGCCGCGATCTTGTTTTCAAGGTCGGCCTCGGCAAACTTCACATCGTTTTGGTACTCGTCCTGCTCGATGGTAAATAAAAGTTGTCCTTTATTAACGACCGAGCCTTCTTCGAAGGACCAGTTTTTAAGATAGCCAGCAACCCTGGCCCGGATCTCAACAGTCGGTATGCCAACGGCCTGTCCGACCATTTGCAGGAAGACGGGTACCTTAGTCCCTTTTATTTCCATTACCTTGAAGGCAGGCGGCGTTTCCTGTTTATCTTTCTTTGATTTACAGGCAGAAACGACAATGGTGAGGCAGCATATCGCCACCACGGCAGAGATGATTTTTGTTGTGAGTCGGTACATACTGAAAAATTTACAGTTTCGGTGTTTGTTAATCCCATTCAAAAATAAGTAAAAAGAATACAAAGTATTTACATTTGAAAGAAAATTGCTTTTCATTTTTATTCTTATGCAGTGAATTTATTAATTTTGTGGCAGATATCAGCCTGAGTTGCTGCGATCGAAAGCCTTCGGAATCAGTCAGATATCATAAAAGTCACACCTTAATATATATAGTATGGCATTCAACTTACGGAACAGGAATTTTTTGAAACTGCTGGATTTCACTCCTGAAGAGATCCGCTTCTTATTGAATCTGGCTATTGACCTGAAAAAAGCGAAATATGCAGGTACGGAGCAGCCAAAACTAAAAGGTAAAAACATTGCCTTGATTTTCGAAAAGGCCTCCACCAGAACACGTTGTGCTTTTGAAACTGCCGCCTTTGATCAGGGTGCGCGGGTGACCTATTTGGGCCCGGAAGGTTCCCATATCGGTAAGAAGGAGACCATGAAAGATACAGCGCGGGTTTTGGGTAGGATGTACCATGGCATCGAGTACCGGGGATTTGGCCAGACTATTGTGGAAGAGTTGGGGAAGTTTGCTGGTGTTCCGGTATGGAACGGACTTACCAATGAGTTTCATCCGACACAGATATTGGCCGACTTCATGACCATGATGGAGTATTCAGACAAGCCCTTACACCAGGTTTCTTTTGTTTATTGCGGAGATGCACGGAACAACATGGGAAATTCGCTGATGGTCGGGGCTGCCAAGATGGGCATGGATTTCCGTGCCTGCGCTCCAAAAAAATACTGGCCTGAGCAGGGACTGGTTGATACCTGCCGTGAAATTGCTGCCACGACCGGCGCAAAAATTACGCTGACCGAAGACGTTGATGAAGGAGTAAGCGGCGTAGACTTCGTATATACCGATGTCTGGTTATCGATGGGCGAAGCAAAGGAGTTATGGGATGAACGTATCAAGGAGATGTTACCTTACCAGGTAAATCCGTCACTGATGCGCAAGACGGGAAATCCTAAAGTAAAATTCATGCATTGCCTGCCCGCCTTCCATAACAAAGATACTGAGGTGGGATTCGACATCTTTAAAAAATATGGTCTTGACGGTCTTGAAGTCACGGAAGAGGTGTTCGAATCACCCGCTTCCATTGTTTTTGATGAGGCCGAAAACCGGTTACATACCATTAAGGCGGTAATGGTGGCAACCTTGGGCGATTAAAGGCCCGGCAACATCATTACAACGCGATTACCTTTCCATTCTCGCACAGCAGCGTCGGGGCCGGGTATTTGTCGAAAAAGGTGTAGTTGTGGGTCGCCACCATCACGGCCCTGCCTGTTTTGGAGATATCCATCAGCAGACTGACAATTCCTTCGGAACTTTCAGGATCGAGGTTTCCGGTGGGTTCATCTGCGAGGACGATTTCGGGATCGTTGACCAGCGCCCGGGCAATGGCAACCCGCTGCTGTTCGCCGCCTGAAAGCTGATGCGGCATCTTCGTTCCCTTATTTCCCAGATTTACTTTAGCTAATACCTCGAGTAACCGTTTTTGCATTTGCCGTTTATCTTTCCAGCCGGTGGCCCGCATGACGAAGACAAGGTTTTCATTTACCGACCGGTCCATTAACAGCTGAAAATCCTGAAAAATGATGCCCAGCTTCCTTCGCAACATCGGAATATCGTTCCGGCGGATCATCCGTAGATCGAAACCGGCTACTCTGGCTGTTCCGATTCGTACCGGCAGCTCCGCGTAAATGGTCTTGAGCAGACTGCTTTTTCCACTGCCTGTCTTTCCGATTAAATACCAAAACTCCCCTTTGCTAATGGTCACATTAACATTGCTGAGTATCAGATTCTCATTCTGGTAAACCGACACCCGGTCGAGTTCGATGATTCGGTGCATGTTCATGGGAATTTGCATCAATTCTGACAAAAGTAAGCATTTGCAGTGAGACCGGCATAACCGGCTACAGTTCGAGTTTACGGATTTTACCGTATTCCAGTTCCCTGGCAATCCGGAGAATTTCTTCCTGTCTGTCAAGAAGGTTGCACCGAACCAATGCCGTTCTTGGGTTACTGATCTTGAAATAGGCGATCAGGGTGAAATTTTCATCGCGTATTTGGATATAATCCGGGATTTTCTGAGTGCCCTTGATTTTTAAGATATACATAAGGATGACGATGAAACTCAAATGGTTTATTTGATTGTTTCCGGTAACAATACACCCTCTATTTTTCTGAAATCCGGTTCGTCTTTCAGTGAAATGAAGTCGATTTTCAAATCATCGACAAAGAAATCGTACAAGGTTGAAGGATTGAAGAAATAGACTTTCACTGTTGCTGATGCGGGGATATCACGGGGAACATACCAGGCGCAGGTCACCGGTGTCCATTTTCCCTCAGGGACATATTTCTCGAGAATGAACTGATTGTAGCTCAAACTTTTTCCGTTATCCTGGTAATCGACGACCAGGGTAGCGTCGGTCGTCTCTTTGGGGGCCAGCACCTGTGCACTGATCCGGATCAATCGGTTATTGCCGTTAAACAGTGAATCCAGACGGGTCTCCATCCCAATGCTGTAAGGAATCTTTTTATCGGCTTTCGATGACCAGGCTCCCGAAAACTTTTCCGAATTGCTCCGTGTGCGGTCGTTCATCCAGGGAGGCCCCTGTTCCTTCTCCATATCGTTGAACTTCGACACAGTGACCGTAATTCCTTCTGAAGGAATATAAACTCTGGCTTTTTGACGGAAGGTAAAGAAAGAATCCCGATAAATTTCTCCGGTGATATTGTAAGGAGGGAAGATCCACCGGGTATGCTGGTAAAACTGTACCAGATTGAACAATAAAAGAAACACAAACAGTCCGGTAACGATTCCTGTAAGTACTTTCCGCCTAATCGGTTTTAAAAGGAACAGCAACATCACCGCGACAATAGCATACAGATCGATAAAGACCCGTTGCCCGCATTTTGAAGCATAATACCATACCCACCAGCAGGAAGAAATATAAATAAAAGCAAGCAGAAATCCGCTAAGCCAATAGAATCGGTACCGGTTTTCACGGAACAGGTTGACCAGTCCGAAAAGAGATATGAAAGCGATCGGTGTATAAAGGAACCAGCCGCGGTTAAAACTGAAGAGAATGGAGAAAAAATGGGGATTAAGCAGGTTAAGTTTTTCGCTATCGTAACTATAAACGATGGGTTTCCCAGTCTGGAGGTACCAGAGCACCACCGGTACCGACAAGAGGATGATCGTCTGAACAGCTACCCGGATCAATGATAGCCGTTCCGATTTCAGGCGGCGGAACGATGCAAGGAGTGTCGTATTATCACCGGCCAGGAACGGTACCAATAAAATAATCAGCGCATTGGTCGGCCGGATAAGAAAGATCAGGACGAACAGAAATGAGGATTTTACAAACCATTTTGGGTGGTATTGATGGAAAAAATTATAGGTGAAAAGAGAAAATCCAGCGATCAGGGCAAAGGAATAGACATGCGACATCGAGGGCTCGATGACCGTGAAAAAGAGAAGGTTGGTTCCCAGGGCAGTTATAAAAGTCAGAAATGATGCGGTTCCGGCGTTCGACCCGAATTTTTGCAGGAGTCTCATGATCCACCGGCATCCCATCCAAAGAAACAAAAAAGCCGAAAACGCAATGGCATACTGGTACGGCATCGAATATCCGTCGCGTGGAAAAACCTCCAGCCATGCCATGGCGTGACCGAAAAGGAAAAAAGGAAGCCAGACCAAAGCCATACCCGGAAAATATTTGTTGACACTCTTTCCGTCAACCTTGTTCCTGAACTCCTTGAATGCCGCCCTGTTCTCAGGATAATAGGAATATTCGTACTGTTCGACAAAATTAAATTTCAGGTCATGGTAGATGAAAATGGCCGGCAGATAGGCATAATATCCTTTCCCGTCGCTGTTGATGATCCGGTCCCAGGATCTTTCGGGTGATTTAAATCCCATAAAGAGAAACAGATAAATCACCACTATGATTTCGGGAGTAAACCTGTAAATGTACTTCATGTCGGACGATTCGGTTGTTTATAATCGGGTGAGGGTCACAGGCATATCATTTTTTTCCCTTTGGCGGATGGCTTCGAAAAGGACCACTCCGGCGGCAACTGAGACATTAAGTGATTCGATTTCACCGAAGAGTGGTATTTGAACGTTTTCATCGGTCATTTTCAGGTACTCTTCGGCGATGCCTTCGCCTTCCGAACCCATGATCAATGCAAAAGGACCTGTGAAGTCAGTTTCTGTATATTTCACATCACTTTTCTCGGTTGCCGCAATGATCTTTAATCCCGACTCTTTGAAAAAGCGGATGGATTCTTTCAGGTTCTGCGATCGTACAACCGGGAGTTTGTATAGCGCCCCGGCCGATGTTTTAATTGCGTCGGAGTTTATTGCAGCAGAACCTTTTGCAGAGATCACCACGCCATGAGCGCCAGCACATTCGGCAGTCCGGGCAATGCTGCCGAAATTCCTTACGTCGGTGATCCGGTCGAGGATCAGGAACATCGGGATACCTCCACGTTCGTAAACGGCGGGCACCAGATCTTCGGCTTTCTGATAGGCAATCTCTGAAACAAAGCCGATCACCCCCTGATGATTCTGGCGCGACAACCGGTTCAGCTTTTCGGCCGGGACAAATTGAAAAGGTATCTCTGTCACCTTGATCAGAGCGAATAACTCCCTGAAATTTTCTCCCTTCAGATTTTTCTGGAGCATTACTTTTTCAAACTCCTTGCCCGACTTGATCGCTTCCAGCACAGGCCTGAGCCCGTAAATATAGGTCTCTTTCTTCATTTGTGTATCGTTCTATTTCACTGGTCAAGTGGAATATCCATGAGGATCGTTTGCATCTGCAGCAGGTACTTGAATCGCCGTGATTATCTCATAATTTATTTAAAAAAAAACATTCAACCGATCAGTCATCGTTGGTCCGTTCCAGCATCGATTTCGGAATCTCTTTACCCGTGCGGGCTCCTAGCGTTTTCAAATTTTCAACCCTTCGGATGAGATTCCCTTTCCCTGTCGAGAGTTTGTTCATGGCAGCATCGAAAGTCCGGTGCGATGCTTCAATTTTGGCGCCAATGTCCTTCAGGTCATCGAGGAATCCCACGAATTTGTCATACAATTCTCCGCTCTGGCGGGCGATCTCCTGTACATTTTTATTCTGATATTCAACCCTCCAAAGGTTGGCAATCATCCGTAATGCGGCGATCAGGTTGGTCGGGCTGATCAGCAGGATCCGCCGGTCGTAGGCGTAATTCCAGAGATTGGGATCATGTTGCATGGCCAACAGGTAGGCCGGTTCCACAGGCATGAAAAGCATCACGAAATCGAGGCTCTGCAAGTCATACAGATCCTGGTAGTTTTTACTTCCGAGGTCATTGATATGGTTTTTCACTGAAATCAGGTGTTCCCGGGCTGCCTGTTCCTGTTCTTCCCGGTTGTCGGCTGAAGCAAATTTTTCATAGGCCACCAATGAAACCTTGGAATCGATGATCACATTGCGTCCACCCGGATAAGTTACAATCACGTCGGGTTGCATACGCCGTCCCTGATCGTTGGTAAATGACTGCTGGATGAAGAACTCCCGGTCGCGGGTAAGACCCGACTTTTCGAGAATGGTCTCCAGGATCACTTCGCCCCAGTTGCCCCGCGTCTTAGCCTGTCCTTTCAGGGCATTGGTGAGGTTGCTGGCCTCCTTGCTGATCTGGGTATTTAATTCAGCCAGATTCCGGATCTCTTTTTCGAGTGAAAACCGCTGTTTTGACTCCCGGTCATAGGTTTCATCGACCTTTTTCTCAAAATCGCGAATCCGTTCGCCCAGCGGTTTAAGAATCTCATCAAGCCGGGTGGTATTCTGCTCGGTGAACTTCCGGGTCTTTTCATCAAGAATGTCGTTGGCCAGGTTTCTGAATTCACTCCGGAAGTGTTCCTGTAAAGCTTCGAGTTCGCCTTTTTGCTCCTGGATCCGGGTTTCCATCGCTTTATACTCGCTCGATAGTGCCGAAAGCTGCCGGTTCAGATCAAGGATGGTCAATTCTTTAAGCTTTAGTTGTTCTTCCATCCTCAAACTTTGGAGGTCGGCGATACGGGTGCGCTCTTCCGCCACCCGGACTTCTGTCCTCGTAGCCTCCAGTTCCTTTATAAGCGACTCCGTCTCAGCTATGTTTTGTGCCTTGTTCAGACGGTTCTGGCGGATAAATAACACCATGAATACCGAGAGAATTAGCAGGAGCAGGATGAGAAGGATCACTTCAGTCATGCGGAATGGTTTTTAGATCAGGAGTCCAAGTTATTAAAGCGTTTGTCATCGCGGCGTCAGGGCCGGTCGAATAATCGTATAAAATGGTGCGCCTTGCCTCCCACGGAGTCCAAAGTTATGATAATTCTTTGGTCTGGCCCAAAAATTCTGTCTGCCCCGATTTGATCAACCCGGATTTCCGACAAAGGTTCCGGATCCCGGACAGGCAAATTCAAACGTTCTATTCACAGCATGGCTGCAAATAGTAAAGATTTTAACATGACGTTGGTATTCTCTTCCATCCGGGAACAAGAGCAAACCGCTTACAGTGACACGGTAACAACCACCGGAAAATGATCGGAAGCATAGCGTCCTTCACGCATTTCGCGTTCCACCCGGTAGTTTACAGCTTTGGCTCCGTAAGCAGTGAAAATATAATCGATCCGTTCAGTTGCCGGTATATCGGTTTTGAACCCGTTAAAGGTTCCTTCAGGATCCATTGGCAGTTGCTGGTCGACATTGCGGGAATCCTGGAAAATGGTGGATAGTATTTTCACCGGTTCGCTTCCGCTTTCGGTGTTCAGGTCGCCCATCAATATCACCGGAAAACCTTGTTTATTCATCTCTTTCAGACGTTCGAGGATCATCAGTGCGCTGTTCCGCCGGGCAGTGGAGCCCATATGATCGAAATGGGTATTGAGTACCCAGAATTTCTTCCCCGACCGGTGTTCTTTGAAGAGTCCCCAGGTACAGATCCTGAAACAGGCTGCATCCCATCCCTTCGAGGGTTTCCGGGGAGAATCGGAAAGCCAGAAGGTCCCGGAGCGGATCAGTCTGACGGCATTCCTGTTATAATAAACAGCGCAGAATTCCCCACCGGTTTTTCCATCCTCGCGGCCTACTCCGATGCGCCCATAATCAGGGAAGGAGGAATCGATAAATTCGACCTGTTGAATTAATCCCTCCTGAATCCCGAAAATACCGGGTGAAGCTTTATGGATCTGTTCACAAAGCCAGTTTTTTCGCTCAGACCATGCATTAATGCCGTCGCTGGCATTATCATACCGGATATTATAGGTTAAAAGGATCAACGACTGACTGAATGTCGATAAACCTGCGATTGTTAAAAGCAGGATCAGTAACGAACGGAATGGTTTCAAATTCATACGACGGTCAATAAAAAGTAAAGGTAGCCTATTTTTCGACAAAACAAGAAATTGGATCATTTCCGATTTGCCCGGTTTAGGTTTTCGCGTTATAGGATCGGTCCTATAATCAAATTTCTGTCCAATTTATTACATGATTCCGTGTACTTTTACGCGATCAAACATCACTTGCCAAGAACATGCTGGCCGGAATCATTTCAGATACACACGGATCGATATCCCCCAGGGTCCTCGATTTCTTAAACGATGTGGATGAGATCTGGCATGCCGGTGACATCGGTACTCCGATATTGTTGCAAAGCCTTCAGGACTTTAAACCAGTCAGAGCCGTTTCCGGGAATATCGATGGACAGGATATCAGGCTTCTGTGTAAGCCGATCGAGCAATTTGAAGTGGAGTCGGTCAGGGTTTTGATGACGCATATCGGGGGATATCCCGGACGCTACACTCCGGGGATTGCACGGATCATTGAATCGCAGCGTCCGAACCTGTTTATCAGCGGCCATTCACATATATTGAAGGTGATGTATGACAAAAGGTACCGCTTATTGCATATCAACCCGGGAGCAGCAGGGAATTCGGGAATGCACCGGTCGGTTACGGCGGTGAAGCTGGTGATCGACGGTGAAAAGATTCATGATCTCCGGGTCTTCGATCTGCCCCGCAATCGTTTTTAATAATAAAATTTTGTCAATATAACAGGGGAAGATCAACGCAGCCGATCGGCTGATTTGACGAGGGCTTCATCTTTTTTTATGGCACGTGTCGCCAGGATCAGCATGGCAAGCGTGATGAGCGGAAGGATCATCCCGATGTAGTTATACTCGGGATCACTTTTGGTGATGCCGGTGATATATGGTGCATAATAGAAAAAGATCAGCATGATCACGACAATATTGGTGATGACATTAAAGGCGTTTAACCTGACCTGAAGCCATCTTTTTTTATAAGAAAAAATGGTAAGTAGGGTAAGGAGAATTGAAACGATGACCAGAACGATAAGGGGGAGGGTAAAGAACAGGCTGAAAACAGCTCTGGGCTCGGGATCGAGGCTCCTGATTCCGTAAATAAACAATTTGTAGTTCCCCTCAAGTTCGTTAAAGAAAGCGGCAAGGGGGAAGAAAAACAGCAGGACACAGGCTAAAGCTGCAATTGCAAGATACAATGTTTGAATGCGTTGTAACATGGCTTAAGATGGTTTGAAAGTGCGAAATTAGGAAAGAATTTGAAGGGGAGCGGGGCCTCCGGAAAAAAAACTTGATAATCGTTAAATTGTTCTTATATTTGCAGCGATTTTTAGTCCCGCAGTCCTATTCTTTGACGACTACATCCCTTTTTCCTTATTTAGATACTTGATTGTTTAACTGACGATTCATTAATAAAACATTATCCCATGTATGACATTATTTCCCTCGATGGTAAAGAGCTGTCGGAGATTCGAGAAATTGCAAGAAAATTCAACATTCCCAAGGTAGATAAACTTGAAAAGCAGGATCTTATTTACAAAATTTTAGATCATCAGGCGCTGAATCCCTCGCCTGAAATTTTAATTGAAGAGAAAAAGCAAAAGGAAAAGAATTTCCGTGGAAGGCCCCGAAAAGACCATACGCTTCAAAACAGAGAAAGTTCCGATCAGAAAGCCGCCCCAGTCAACGATCATACTCCCGAACCCAAACCTGTTGTACCGGGTGAACAGGTAGTTGAACCTGTGGTGGCAGCGAGAACAGAAACACCACGTCCGATGCAGGATAACAGCCAGGCAAGAGCACAGAGACCGGGCAGAAACAAGAGGCAGGTACGCGACAAGAAACCGTATCGCAATTTCCCCGAGAAACCCGCTGCCGAACCCTTGGTGAAAATGACTGTCAACGACCTCCCTGAAACTCCTGAAGAACGATTCGATTTTGAAGAACCGGCCGAACGTCCGGTGGTCGTAGCAGAGATTGCCGAGCCCGTTGTTCAAAAACCGGAACCTGAGGCCGAAGTTGTTGAAGAGGCGATTGTTCCTGCAGTTCCCGATGATCGAAGAAATCGTGAATTTCCCAGAAAGTTTCAGGAACGTCACCGGGAGGAATATTCTTTCGAGTTCGACGGAATCATTGTGAGCGAAGGCGTACTCGAGATCATGACCGACGGCTACGGATTCCTGCGTTCCTCCGACTACAACTATCTTAATTCACCCGACGACATTTATGTTTCACAATCTCAGATCAAGTTATTCGGATTAAAGACCGGTGATACGGTACGCGGTACCATTCGCCCGCCCAAGGAGGGTGAGAAATATTTCCCGCTGATCAAAGTTGACCTGATCAACGGCAGGAAACCCGAAGAGGTGCGCGATCGTATCCCCTTTGATTATCTGACGCCGCTTTTCCCGATGAAGAAGTTTAAACTCACGGGACACACGGGTGAAACCATGTCAACCCGGATCATCGATATGTTTGCTCCGATCGGATTCGGGCAACGGGGATTGATCGTGGCCCAGCCCAAAACAGGTAAGACCGTGCTTCTGAAAGAGATTGCCAACGCCATTGCGGCCAATCACCCCGACGTGTATATGATCATCCTGCTCATTGATGAGCGTCCCGAGGAGGTTACCGACATGCAGCGCAGCGTCAAGGCTGAGGTGATATCATCCACCTTCGATGAACCCGCCGAGCGTCATGCCCGCATCTCCAACATCATACTCGAAAAAGCAAAACGTCTGGTCGAATGTGGCCATGATGTGGTAATCCTGCTTGACTCCATCACCCGGCTGGCACGGGCTTATAATACTGTTGCGCCGGCATCGGGAAAGGTTCTGTCGGGAGGGGTTGAAGCCAATGCGTTACAGAAACCCAAACGGTTCTTCGGCGCTGCACGACAGATTGAAAACGGAGGTTCACTTACCATCATTGCCACAGCGCTCATCGAAACAGGTTCCAAAATGGACGAGGTGATCTTCGAAGAGTTCAAAGGAACCGGTAATATGGAATTGCAGTTAGACCGCAAGCTTTCGAACAAGCGCATTTATCCGGCCATCGACATTGTTTCGTCGAGTACCCGCAGGGAGGATCTGCTTCTTGAAAAAGATGTGCTGGGCCGGATATGGATTCTCAGAAACCACCTGGCTGATATGAACCCGCTGGAGGCTATGGAGTTCCTCAAAGAGAAAATGAAATTTACCGATACTAACGAGGAATTTCTGATCTCGATGAACGGATAATGATCCGGTCACGACCCTGTCAGTTGCATTCCCATCTTTTTCAGGTCCATCCCATCGTAATTCCCCGAGCTCATCATCAAAAAGACTGAGTTTTTTGGAGGAATGTTTATGATCCTTTGTTGAAGTGCGTCCGAATCGCTGAAAACCTCCAGCGCTCTGTTATCAAAGCCTTCCATGATTTGCATCTCGGATACCGGAGGGAGTCGTTTGATACTCAGTGCATGAGGGTTGAAATAAACCAGAGCGATGTCGGCTTCATCCAATGCGCCGGCATAGTGCGGAAGAAATTCTTTACTCAGGCTGCTGTATGTGTGGAGTTCGAGACAGGCGATCAGTCGTCGTTCCGGGAACTGCTCCCTGACTGCGGCAATGGTTGCCCTTACCTTTGAAGGAGCATGCGCAAAATCCTTGAAAACTGCCGTGGTGGAGTTTCCCGAAATCAGCTCTAACCGTTTTGAAGCACCTTTAAAGGTGATCATGGCATCATAAAAATCCGGTTCTTTTATCCCTAAAAGTGTGCACACCTTAAACGCGGCGCTGAGGTTCATCATGTTGTGTCGTCCGAATATCTGCAACGGGACGGTGCGGTTACCCTGAACCAGATGGGTTACGTCACCGATACGGGTGTGAGGAAGCGCGGTATAAGGGAAGAGCCGGATGTCCTTTCTCACGATACTGCATATTTTTATCAGTTCGGGATCATCCTCCGAATAGATCAGGCATCCGTCGGGGGTAATGAGATTTACGAAGGTTTTAAATTGATCAAGGTACCTGTCGAAGGTGGGGAAAACATTGATGTGATCCCAGGCAATGCCGCTCAGGACTGCAATATCGGGATGGTACAAATGAAATTTCGGCCGGGGATCGATGGGAGAGGTGAGGTATTCATCGCCTTCGATGACCATAATGCCTGCTTTGTGACTCAGTCTCACCATCACCTCAAATCCTTCGAGTTGCGCACCTACCATGTAATCGCAATCAATACCCGCATATTTCAACGCATGCAATATCATGGCGGTGATGGTTGTCTTGCCGTGGCTTCCTCCGATGACGATTCTTTTTTTATTTTTCGATTGTTCGTAAAGGTATTCAGGGTAAGAAAAGATCTTCAAGCCGGTCTCCCGGGCCCTGATCAGTTCGGGATTATCGGCTTTAGCATGCATCCCAACGATTACAGCATCAAGGTCGGAAGTGATGCGGGCAGGATCCCAGCCCTCGGTCTCGGGTAGCAGGCCGAACCGTTCGAGCCTGCTTTTTGAGGGCTCAAACACTTCGTCGTCGGAACCCGAAACCCGGTAACCCTTTTGGTGAAGGGCAATGGCAAGATTGTGCATGGCGCTGCCGCCGATGGCAATAAAATGGATATGCATGGATAAAATATTTGATCCAAACTTACTGATTAATACAGCATCTTTTGAAATTCTCCCTCATTTTTCTGCGAAGCGAGGCAATTCCGTCAGAGCGCGGAGTAATCTTCACCTCAGCAACATTGCAAAGGTCATGACCGGTATTTTTTAAGTAATAAATGGTTCAAAAGATTGCTTTGACTCATTCTTTTTGTAAATTCACACAAATTTTGACGGTTTTCAGGGATGGAACAGTTCATCGATTCGCTCAATTCCCGGTTCAAAGGCAGCCAGGCTTCAGAGGTGCTATCCTGGTTTTCGCAGGAATATAAAGGTCGGATAGCTTTTTCGACCAGTCTGAGCGCCGAGGATCAGATTATTACCCATATCATATCGACGCTTCCTGATAAAATAAATATTTTCACACTGGATACGGGAAGGATGTTTCAGGAGACCTATGATCTGATGGAGGTAACCCGAAAGAAGTACCGGTGTAATATTCAGGTCTATTTTCCGGATGCCGGTGAGGTAGAGGAGATGGTCAGGACCCGTGGGCCAAACCTGTTTTACGAAAGTGTGGAGAACCGTAAAAGATGCTGTCATGTCAGGAAGATTCAACCGCTCACAAGAGCACTCCAGGGGATGAAAGTATGGATCACCGGAATACGGCGTGAGCAGTCGGTTACCCGGTCCGACACCCGCCTGGTGGAATGGGATGCGGAGATGAACCTGATCAAGGTTAATCCGTTGATCAACTGGTTGGACCATTCAGTCTGGAACTATATCTCCCTGCATCATATCCCCGTTAATGAACTGCACCGGAAGGGATATCCCAGTATCGGCTGTATGCCTTGTACCCGTCCGATGACGCCGGGAGAGGATATCAGATCGGGCCGGTGGTGGTGGGAATTGCCCCAGTTCAAAGAATGCGGAATCCATCGAAAACTAAAATAACGCTTATGAACACGATTGATCTGGATGCATTGGGCCGAAACTTCAGGGAGCGGTACGATACCCCAACCACCTTGTTTTCCGACGACCCGCATTCCGTTTATTGGCTTGGTTGGCCTGATGATACCGCGTTCAGGTGCAACGCTTATCTCATTACCGACGGGGATGAAGCGCTAATCGTGAATCCCGGCGGGGCCTCTTCCTTCGATTTCGTGATGAACCGGGTTTTACAAATCACCGATCCCCTCAAGGTCACCGGGCTGATCATGAGCCACCAGGATCCCGATGTTACCTCCGGACTTATAATGTGGTTGAACCTGAATCCCCGGATTAAAATTCTAACCTCAGTCAGGACGAACCTGCTGTTGCCCCATTATGGCAGGGATGACTACGAATTCGTTAATATCAATGAAAATCCGGTATTTGAATTCAAATCAGGCCGGAAGATACGGTTTATCGAATCTCCGTTTATGCATGCACCCGGCGCCTTTACCTCCTTCGATGAATTTTCCGGATTTTTATTTTCAGGCGATATCTGGGCGGCGGTTGACATGGACTGGCATCTGGTGGTAGATGATTTCAGAAGCCATGAATTGAAGCTCGACCTTTTTCATTTGGACATTATGGCCGGTAATGTTGCAGCCAGAGGTTATCTGTCACGGATCAGCTCTCTTAAGATCAAAGCTATTCTTCCCCAGCATGGCTCAATCATTCCGGAACGGTTCGTTACAAAGGCCATGAGTTATCTTAACGACTTGAAATGCGGACTCGACCTGATCTATCCCGAGATAAGGCAGATCTAAATCTTAACCTTAAATCCCGAATCATTATGAAGGAAGAAACAGAACTCAGGATCCAGGAGCTTGAGCTTGAAAACAAGAAATTAAGGCAGGTATCGAAACATTGGGATCATTTACAAAAGATTTACGAAGAATCGAATGCGAAGCTGAAAAAACTGGAGCAGGAACTCTCCATTGAAAATCTGCGCATCGGCAAGGCTTTACAGGGCGGTGATGTGGCGTGGTGGGATTGGGATTATTCCTCCGGAAAAATCGCATTCAACAACAGGATGGCCACAATTTTGAGTTGTGAACCATCGGGAGTGCCTTCAACTTTCGAAGATTATTCCCGCCTGATACACCCTGATGACTTTCCTCAAGTGAGACTCAGGTTAGATGAATTACTTCATGGTAAATCAGATAGTTATGAAGCTGAGTATCGCCTTCGGGGTCCGGATGGAACTTCCAGATGGTATCTTGATAAAGGAAGAGTCGTGGATGCGGATATTATCGGAAATCCTAAGCGGATAGCGGGAGTCGTGATAGATATCGACAATAGAAAAAAAAGAGAAATTCAACTTCTGGAAGCGCGGGAGAAGGCAGAGGATGACAGCCGCACCAAAAGCCGTTTTTTAGCCAATATGTCGCATGAGATATATACCCCGATGGCAGGAGTAATTGGCATGGCCGAGATTTTAAAGCAGTCGGAACTGACCCGTGAACAGGAGGAGTACCTTGGCGTAATCGTGAAATCGGCCAACAATCTGATGTCGATACTCAATGATATCATCGAATATTCGAAGATCGATGCAGGCCATTTTGATTTTCATGAAAAACCCTTTAGCATTCACCAGATCGTGGAAGAATTAACCAGTTCATTTCTTCCATTTGCGGAAGAAAAAGGAATTGAGATTCTCTCATTCCAGGATCCGAATATTCCGACCGAGGTAATAGGCGACCCGGTGCGGTTGCGTCAGGTATTGAAAATTTTTGCAGATAATGCCATAAAGTTCACCGAAAAGGGATCGGTACATTTTGAGGCCGAGTTTGTCGAATGGGATGAAGAGAATGTCACGGTGCGTTTCATAATCTCGGACTCGGGGATCGGCATCTCGGAGGATGGTCAGAAAAAGCTTTTCACCTCTTTTGCTAAGCTGAATCCTGATGAAACCCAGAAATACGGAGGCGGAGGGCTGGGCCTGGCCATAGCGCGGCGTATTATCAACCGGATGAACGGACAGATTAAAGTAGAAAGCGTCGTGGGAAAAGGTACGACTTTCTCATTCACCGTTGTGTTTGAGCGCTACCATGATTCCGAAACAGCCGATCCGATGAAGGATCTGCTTCACGGCGTTAAAACGCTCCTCGTCGATCACTCCCCGGAACACCGGAGAATTCTTGAAGCCTATTTTGAACGGTGGGAAGCCGAGGTAAAATGGTGCGACTCGGCCGGTGATGCCATAAAAACCATTGAAGAGCAGGCAAGTCTTTCAAAGCCTTTCGAGATCGTGTTGATCGATTATGAGCTTCCCGAACAAACCGGATTGCAGTTTGCCGCATCTGTTAGCAAGGATTCTCAGATACAGAGATCAAGGATTGTCCTGATAACGCCTGCTTCGGTGAAACTGTCAAAGACCGAATTAGCGGCCAGCGGAATTCAGGCGTCATTGCAACGACCCCTGACTCTTTCCAGGCTGAGAAGTAAACTCCGGGAAGTATTGATCCTGACCCGTAGAACCGATGAGGCAGGAGCCGAAGAGGATATCCATCATTTGGAAGGAACCCACAGGGTACTGAACATCCTGCTCGCAGAGGATAACCTGATCAATCAAAAAGTGGCGTTGGTGACCCTCCGGAAAATGGGCCACCAGACCGACCTGGCTGAAAACGGTAAAATAGCAGTCGAAAAAGCCACCCAAAACAACTATGACTTTATCCTGATGGATATTCATATGCCTGAAATGGACGGGCTCGAGGCTACCCGGAAAATCAGACAATACGAAGCCGCACACCCCGGAACCATTCCGGTCCATATCTGCGCAATTACTGCCAATACATCACAGGAAGATGAGGATTTTTGTTATCAGGCAGGGATGAACAGTTATATCTCCAAACCCTTCCGGTTAGGGGAGCTCATGAAGGTACTGTCGCATATTTAACTGAATCTTATTGCCCTGACCGGTGTTATGCGGGCAATAACAAACAGCGGAATTAAAAAAATCAGGTAGCAAACCGCCAGGGTTCCCGCGTTTAGCAGGAGAATATTGATGATGTCGAGATTTACCGGCACCACCGAAACATAGTATGATTCCTCCGACAGCTTGACCAGACCATACTTTTTTTGAATGAGGCAAAGGATCAGCGCGATTGAGTTTCCCCATATCATGCCCCACGAAATAATATAAAAAGCATGATACAGGAACATCTTTCTGATTCCCCGGTTGCGCATCCCCAGGGCTTTCAGCAATCCGATCATACTGGTCCGTTCCAGGATCAGTATAAGCAGTGTGGAGATGATCGTTGTGGCCGACACCAGGATGACCAGGATGAGAATGATCATCACATTGATATCCTGAAGACCCAACCAGTCGAAAATCTGTGGATAGATCATCCTGATGGTGGAAGCGTCAAGGCTGAAGCCAATCTGATGGTAGATGTCACGTCCCATGCGGTCCATATCCCTGAAATCCTTCAGAAAAACCTCAAAACCACCTACCTGACCGGGAGTCCAGTTATTCAGCTTTTGAATATGGTAAATATTTCCGATTACATACAGTTTGTCGAACTCCTCCAGGCCCGTGTCGTAAATTCCGGAAACCCTGAATTTCCTGCCCAAGTTGGAAGTCCCCGATATAAAATACATCCGGAGATCGTCATGCAGTTTCAGGTTCAGCAGATCGGCAAGTTTCCGTGAGATGATCACGTCGTCGGAACGGATGGTATCGCTGAACTCAGGAATGTTTCCTGCTTTCATTTTACCTTTGAAAAACGACCAGTCGTAGTCACTTCCCACCCCTTTGAGTACCACGCCCTGTATTTGATCGCGCGTTTTGATAATTCCTGCTTTGGTGGCAAACACCTGAAAATGACGGATTTCCTTCGAACTCCTGAATTGTTTACAGAAGGGCTGATTCCGGTCAACCGGCTGGGGCTCGAAGTTGGCGTTCTCCGAAAACCGGGTTATTTGAATGTGTCCGCTGAATCCCACCACTTTTTCACGGATCTCTTTTTTGAACGCAGTCAGAATGGCGATGGCAATGAACATAATGGCAATACCCATGGCAATGGCCGTGACTGCTATGACCACAAAAGTCCAGGAAAAATTGGCTTTATTGTTCGAAACCAGGCGGCGGGCTAAGAAAAATTCAGTGTTCAAGAGTTACAGATTACCGGTTCGGCAAAAGTAACTAAATTTGATGACTGATATGCTCATAAGGGACTATGGTTTGCCATCCGACACGTTTTCTGATCCTCTTAACCTGCCTGATCATCCCGTTTTCCATGACTGCCCAGGTTATCCCCGGCGCTGCCCGTACCGAAATCGTTATCCCCTTGCTCAAAGGCAAACGAATTGGTGTGGTGGCCAACCATGCTTCAGTGATTTCTGTTGAGCGGGGTCGATCCGATTCATCCTGGCAGGTACTTGTAAATACAGTGAAATTTTTATCCGATTCCGGTCTCCGGATCGTGAAGATATTTTCGCCCGAGCATGGATTCACGGTGTCGGCAGAGGCTGGTGAAGTTGTAATCGACGGATCCGATTCTGTCACCGGCATTCCGGTGATCTCCCTCTATGGTGAACAAAAAAAGCCTGCAGGCCGGCAACTCGATGATATTGATGCCCTGGTCTTTGACATTCAGGATGCAGGAGTACGGTTCTATACATACATCTCCACGCTGACTTACCTAATGGAAGCCTGCGCCCAAAAAGGACTTCCGCTGATTGTTCTCGACAGGCCGAATCCAAATGGTTTTTACGTGGATGGTCCGGTGTTGAAACCGGAGTACGCCTCCTTTGTAGGCTTGCATCCGGTTCCGGTCGTATATGGAATGACGATCGGCGAATATGCCCGGATGGTTAATGGGGAACAGTGGCTCAGCGGGAAAATTACCTGCGACCTCACGGTGGTGCCATTGAGCGGTTACACACGGCAGATCCGGATGAAGTTCCTTGCCCCTCCTTCGCCGAACCTTCCCGACAGCAATGCCCTTTATCTTTATCCCTCGCTCTGTTTTTTTGAAGGAACGATTATGAGCGTGGGCCGGGGAACGCCATTTCCTTTTGAGGTCTTCGGGCATCCCGACTTTCCTGATACCACTTTTGCATTTACTCCGGTAAGCATTCCGGGAAAAGCCCTTCATCCGCCATTTGAAGGAATGACATGCCGGGGTATCGATCTGCGTGACTTTTATACATTAAATCCCGGATGTCTTGGGCACATCAACCTTTGCTGGCTTTTAACTGCCTATGAACTAATGAACAGGAAAGAGGATTTTTTTAACAATTATTTCGACAAATTAGCTGGCAGTGATGTGCTCCGGAAAAATATCCTCAGGGGAAAAAACGAAGAGGAGATTCGCCGGTCATGGAAGGCGGATCTCCTCAAATTTAAAAAGATAAGATCCCGTTATCTGTTGTATGGAGATCAGGAATGACGGCCCGGATAAACCTTCAGACTCTCCTCAAGGCATTTCATCGCCATTTTCAGGTCGTCGACATTTAATACATAACTGATCCGTACTTCATCTTTTCCCCTGCCGGCTGTGGAGTAAAATCCGGTTGCGGGAGCCAGCATAACGGTTTGACTTTCATAATTGAAATCTTCCAGAAGCCATTGACAGAATTTATCCGAATCGTCGATCGGCAGTCGCGCTACGGCATAAAAGGCCCCTCCCGGATTCGGACAAAAACAACCTTTCATATTATTGATTGACTCAACGACAATATTACGGCGCTGAACATATTCCTTCATGACACGTTCCAGATAAGCCGGAGGAGTGTTGATCGCCTCTTCGCCGGCAATTTGCCCGAATGTCGGCGGACTCAGTCTGGCCTGTGCGAACTTCATGGCGGTCGCCATCACGGCTTTGTTTTTCGAGATCATAACACCAATCCGTACCCCGCAGGCGCTGTATCGCTTGGAAATGGAATCCAGCAAAACCACATTTTCGTCAATGCCTTCCAGATTCATCACCGAGTGGTGCTTGCGTCCGTCGTAACAGAATTCACGATACACTTCGTCTGAAAAGAGGTAAAGGTCGTACTTCTTTACAATGTCGCGAAGTTTCAACAACTCTTCTTTGGAATAAAGGTATCCGGTGGGGTTGTTCGGATTACAGATCATGATGGCTTTGGTAGCCGGCGTGATGGCCTTTTCGAATGCACTAATGGGCGGAAGGGCAAAACTGTCGTTGATGAACGATTCGATGGGTCTTACCACGACGCCGGCGGCAGTTGCGAATCCGTTATAATTGGCATAAAATGGTTCGGGAATAATGATTTCATCGCCCGGATTCAAACAGGTTAACAGAGCGAAGAGAATTCCTTCCGATCCGCCGGTCGTGACGATCATCTGATCGGGATTCACTTCAATACCCAGGCGATCATAATATTCGGTGAGTTTTTTGCGGTACGACAGGTTACCGGCTGAATGGCTGTAGGCAACCACTTTAAGATCGGTGTTCCGGATACGTTCCATGACATTCGACGGGGTCTCGATATCGGGTTGGCCGATGTTGAGATGATAAACCCTTATGCCCCTTTTCTTTGCTTCGTCGGAGAAGGGAACCAGCTTACGGATGGGGGAGGGAGGACAGGCTTGTCCTCGGTTTGAGATCGTTGGCATGATGTTTTTTTTTAATGCGAAATGCCAGCCACAAGGCTGGCATGACAAAAATGAATGGATGAAAATTTATTTACTGACGGGGACTGCTCCCTGATCCGGATTTTTCTCAGGTGCGGTGGTGGCAGGTTTCTGAACCACGGTTCCTTTGATCTGGAGGACGACCCTGGCTGTTTTAGCATTTGAGTTGACCGTCACGGTTTTATTGATGGGCCCCATATTCTGGGTATTGTAGGTAACCTTGATCACATCGCTTTTACCGGGCAGGATCGGCTCCTGTGGCCAGGTCGGAACAGTACAACCGCATGACGACTGGGGACGGGAAAGAATCAGGGGTTCCTTACCTGTGTTGGTGAATTTGAATTCGCAGGTACCGTCACCGCCCTGGACAATGGTACCATAATCATGAACGGTTTTTGCAAAAGTGATTTCAGCCGCGTTGGGGTTAACAGGTTGTTGTGCTGCATCCTGTGCGAATACGGTCAACGTCAGTAAGCTAAGCAAGAGAACTGAAAAAAACATCTTTTTCATAATCTGTTATTTAGATCGTTAAGATTTTTTATTTTCTGCAAAATTATAAAAAAACCGTGCGTCAGGATATAAAATGGAATAATTTTACATCTTAAACCCATCCGGATGAAGTATCTTTATTTTCTTCTGACGATGATATTCTTTCAAATGATCACAGAATCTTGCCGGGCGCCGCAAAACCGGGCTGTAACAGGTAATGCGCTTCCCGGTCCCGAACTGATTGTTTATAAGACCCAAAAGGACTATTACCGGAATGTCCCGGTAATCATGACGGCCGATGGGAAAACGCTTGAATCGTACCCCGGCATACGCGATATCTATTTTCAGGGACAATTAGCCTATCCTACCCGGTTGGAACAGGGGTATCTGATCGATAACCGGGGAATCAATATCCGGGTGGCTTTCCTGAAAATTACCTATGAGGAATACGCACAAATGAAAGCGACCCCCTCTTCCGGCGAGCTTCTGGGAATGATCGAAGACCGGGATCCCCTGATCGAGATGTACAGCGGCGGGCTCCGCAGCCGTTGGGCAAATCCGGTAGAGGAGATCAATGCCCTGATCAAAAGCGGTTCGCTCGACCGGCTTACCCGGTTGAAATAGTTTTTTAAAAAGTTTTACCTTTGCACGATTTTAAAACTTTACTTCTTGACCGACACTGTTCAAAAAATAAAGGAAATCGACGGAAAGCAACTCTACCAATCCTTCTTAGCTGGCGCCCAGAAAATCTTCGATCACCAGAAGCTGCTCAACAAGATTAACGTTTTTCCTGTTGCGGATGCTGACACCGGAACAAATCTTGCCTCGACCATGCGTTCCATCATGGATGCCATCATTCCGACCGAGAATCCTAAACAGGCTGCGGTCGCGTTAGCCGATGCTGCCCTGACCGGTGCCAGAGGAAATTCAGGGATCATCTTTGCCCAGTTTTTGTATGGGTTCAGCAATGAAATCACCACGAATCAGCCACTTGATGTTCAGTCGTTTGCCGAAAGCATCAAAAAGGCGGTGGCGTATGCTTACGACGCTATTGCGAATCCGGTTGAAGGTACCATCCTGACCGTTATCAAGGAATGGGCTGAATATATCTATGTCCTGAAAGACCGCATTGACGATTTCATCAAACTCCTGGTCGAAGCTTATAACAAAGCGCTCGAAGCACTATCGGCCACTACTCTGAAGTTGGAAACCCTCGCCCGGGCACACGTGGTTGACGCAGGAGCCAAGGGATTTGTCTTCTGGCTTGAAGGGATCAAGGACTTTTTTATTCTGGGGAGCAATCAGGCGAAAACCGTTCCGGTTGCAACGACTCAACAGGCCGAAACCCAGGTTGAGATGCCGCACGACCTCATTACCTTCCGTTTTTGCACCGAAGCATTGATCTCAGGTAAGCAACTCGACAAGCATAAAATCAGGAATTATATCCAGCACTGTGGCGATTCACTGGTGGTTGCCGGAAGCCCCGAAAAAGTAAGGGTTCATATACATACCGATTTCCCGGCCGAAGTATTTGCCCAGCTTAGAAACTTTGGCAGCATTACCTATCAGAAAGTGGACGATATGGTCATGCAAAATGAGATCCAGAACAACCGGAAATCATCCATTGCCCTGGTCACCGATTCGACCAGCGACCTGCCCAAAGAAATATTGGATCGTTACCAAATCCATGTGGTTCCCTTATCAGTTCATTTCGGAGATACCTATTTTCTCGACCGTCTCACAATTCAGCCGCCGCAGTTCTATTCCATGCTCGAAACCAGCGAAATAAAGGCATCATCGGCACAACCGGCGTCCAAAGAGTTTCAAAATAAGTACGATTATTTAGCCACCCATTATGATTCGATTTTAGGGATCCAGATAAGCGGGGCGATGAGCGGAACCTTCTCAAGCAGCGATAAGGGGGCTAAAAGCGTGGTTGAACGCTCCGGAAAACGAATCGATGTGTTTGATTCCAAGACGGTTACCGGTGCATTAGGACTGATCGTACTCCGTATAGCCCAGTCGATCGAAGCCGGCGCTACTCATGAGGAACTCATCCCGAAAATTAATGAATGGATTTCCAAAACGATGATACGGGTCAGCGTCACAACACTGAAGTACATCGTGAGAAGCGGCAGGGTAAGTCCCCTGAAAAGTTTTATCGGACGGGCACTGGATCTGAAGCCGGTAATCACGGTCAACAAACAGGGGACCTCAGAAATGCTTTCAAAATATTTCACTGAGCGGGGGTGTATGGAAAAGATCATCTCCGGTCTTGAGAAGATCACCTCGGTACAAAAGGTATGGGGGTATGCCATTACCCACGCCAATAACAAACCGACCGCATCATGGTACGCTTCGGAAATGAAAAGAATGACCGGATTAGATCCGGTATTCATTGACAACGCCTCACCCGCCCTCGTCGCAAATACCGGATCGGGAGTAGTTTGTATTTCGCTGCTTTTTGAATAATCACGGCAACGTTTTATGATCCTCGATATCGCCCTGATCGTATTCCTGTTCATGACAGTCGCCTTTATCCTGGCGCTTATCAAGAAAGATAATTCCATTGTGGACATCTTATGGGGTATTGGCTTTATCCTGATAATGATATATTCGCTTATCCAGTCGGGAGAGGTTGATCTGAGAAAAATGGTCGTCGGACTGCTGGTACTGCTCTGGGGTTTGAGATTATCGCATCATATCATGATGCGCAATGCGGGCAGGGGAGAGGACCCCAGGTACGAACACTGGCGCGACACATGGAAATTCTTTATCGTTCGCAGTTTTTTCCAGGTTTATATGTTACAGGGACTTGTAATGCTGCTTGTTTCCACACCGATCTGGTTTATCAACCTTCATTCCGCCGGACTGCCCGGCATCTGGGATCTGATCGGACTGATGATTTTCGGAACCGGTTTTATGACCGAGACGATTGCCGATTATCAACTCACCGTATTTAAAAAAAATCCTGAAAATTCCGGGAAGATACTTACGACCGGACTGTGGTCTATTTCGCGTCACCCTAATTACTTCGGCGAGGCCCTGGTTTGGTGGGGCATCAGTTTTTATGCATTGGGGCTTCATAACGGATGGTACACTTTGGTCAGCCCTGTTGTGATGACGCTGTTGCTTCGTTTTGTATCGGGCGTTCCGATGATCGAAAAGAGGTACAAAGGCAGACCCGATTGGGAAGATTATAAGGCAAAGACCCCGCCGTTTGTACCCTATATTAAAGGACTTTAAACATCAGTTATGATTCATCCCGCACTTTTTAATCCCAGGAGTATAGTTGTTGTTGGTGGCTCAAATGATCTTCATAAACCCGGAGGAGCCGTTCTCCGGAATCTCATCGAAGGTGACTTTAAAGGCAATTTGTATGTGACCAATCCTAAAGAGACGGAAGTACAGGGGATCCGGTCGTATCCCGACCCCGCAATGCTGCCCAACGTTGACCTTGCCATATTTGCAATCGCCGCGAAATATATTCCCGCTTCCATGACCCTGCTGGCCGAGATGAAAAATACCCGCGCATTCATCGTCCTTTCAGCGGGTTTCAGCGAAGAGAGTAAAGAGGGAAAGATTCTTGAAGAAGAGCTTGTCGAAATTGTTGACGGATGCGGCGGAGCGCTCATCGGGCCGAACTGTACCGGGGTGCTGACTCCTAACTACCATGGTATTTTTACCAAACCGATCCCGAAGTTGGATCCGAAGGGTTGCGATTTTATCACCGGTTCAGGGGCAACAGGGTGTTTCATCATGGAAGCAGGAATTCCCAACGGTCTGACCTTTTCGCAGGTTTTTGCCGTGGGCAACAGCGCCCAGCTCGGAGTGGAGGAGATACTGGAACACCTTGACCTGAGTTTCGACCTGGTAACCAGTTCCCGGATCAAACTGTTGTATGTTGAAAATATTTCGAAACCGCAGTTACTTCTCAAGCATGCTTCCTCTTTGATTCGGAAGGGTTGCAGGATTGCTGCGATCAAAGCCGGGGCTTCTGAGGCAGGCAGCCGTGCTGCATCTTCCCATACCGGTGCCCTTGCCAGTCCCGATGTTGCTGTCGACGCCCTGTTTCGTAAGGCAGGAATCGTACGTTGTTACGGACGCGAGGATTTAATCAGTGTGGCATCCGTGTTCAAATATCCTGAACTGAAGGGTAAGAATATGGCCATCATTACCCACGCTGGAGGGCCGGCCGTCATGCTTACCGATGCCTTGTCGAATGCCGGAATGAATGTTCCCCACATCGACAATCCCGACTCGAAGGAATTACTGACCCAGCTATTTCCCGGATCCTCGGTTGCAAATCCCATCGATTTTCTTGCGACAGGAACTGCCCAGCAATTAGGTACCATCATCGATTACACCGATCAGCGTTTCAACGAAATTGACGGGATGGCTGTAATTTTCGGTACCCCTGGGCTCAATACGGTATATGATGTTTATGAATTGCTTGATCAGAAAATTCGCACGGCTTCCAAACCGGTATTTCCGATCTTGCCCTCTCTGATCACGGCCCGCGAAGAGATGACGGAGTTCGTGGCCCGTGGAGGTGTATTTTTCCCCGATGAAGTGATTTTTGGAAATGCCCTTGCCCGCGTTTTTCAGACACCCGGGCCTGCTCCCGAACATCCGGAACTTCCGCCGGCCAATCTCAGAGTAATCAGGGATGTCATTGATTCCCATCCCGATGGGTACCTTCCTCCGCAGGCAATACGGGATCTTATGGATGCCTGTGCCATACCAAGGGCCGGTGAAAAGGTGGTCAATACGGCAACGGAGGCTTCGGCAGCCGCTGCTGAACTGGGATATCCGGTGGTAATGAAAGTAGTGGGGCCGGTTCATAAATCGGATGTAGGTGGCGTTGTGCTGAATGTTCGTGAAGAACAACGGGTTATTGCGGAATTCGAGCGCATGATCCGGATCAAGGATACCACCGGAATTCTTATCCAGCCAATGCTATCGGGGATCGAACTTTTTACCGGTGCCAAGTTTGAACCGAAATTCGGACACCTGATTCTCTGTGGAATGGGAGGGATCTTCATCGAAGTATTGAAGGATGTTTCGGCAGGATTATCTCCCCTTAGCCAGGCCGAAGCGCTGGCAATGATCAGGCGTTTGAAAAGTTACCCGATCATCAGGGGTGTCAGAGGTCAGAAAGGTGTAAATGAAGAGTTGTTTGTCGAAATCCTGCTCCGGCTTTCAGCATTATTGACCGCTGCGCCTGAAATCACGGAGCTCGATTTCAATCCTCTGCTGGGTACTGAAACCCGCATCGTGGCCGTCGATGCCCGAATCCGGATTAATCACTGACCAGTTTAACCCAGCCCAATCTGTCTGAAGAACAGGATCACCAGGGCCGGTTTGAGGGCAATGGTAAACACCAACCCGAAAATGGCTCCCCACAAATGAGCATCGTGTCCGATATTGTCGCGGCTGTTTTTGCTCATCCAGTATTCATAAGCAATATACAAAACACCAAACAAAGGAGCCGGAATCCCGATCGGAATAAAAAAGAAATAGATCTTCCCTGTAGGATATAGCAGGATACTGGAAAACAGGACGGCTGAAATGGCCCCAGAAGCGCCGACAGCATTATAAAATACATCGTTCTTGTGTTTTCCGAAGGAGGGGATGACCGAAAGAATCAACCCGAATACATATAGCAAAACATAGTAAAATCCTGCCTTTTCGGGGAAATAAACCTGAAACATCCGCTCTACGATGGCCCCGAAAGAATAGAGCACAAGCATGTTGATGGCGAGGTGCAGATAACCGGCATGAATCAGCCCGTAGGAAAAAAAACGGTACCACTGATTACTATGCCTGACATCATAGGGATTAAATCTTAGCCGGGTAAAGATGGATTCATTGTTCAGCGCATAAACCGATACGACAACAGTGATAAAGATTATGGTGTAGGTGATGGTCATCAGGTAACCGTTTACGGGTTGTTGTTTACCGACTATTCTCGGTCTTTTGTTCTTTGGTGAAATCAATCTCCGATCCCTTGACGCTGTGAGGGATCAGGAATACAATCAACAGGACTATTGATGCTATGACGGGCCAAATTCTGTGTGCACGGTTGCGGTGCATGACCACAAGTGCAACAACCCATACCACAAGAGCGAGCAGCAATTTGTTATCGGTCAGATCAGTACCAAATGGCCAACCGGTCCAGTAAGCTCCAAAAGAAAACTTCTGGACTATGGGACCCAGAATCATCCCTCCGACTAAAAGCGAAAGCACCGTTATCCAGGCATAAACGTATGTATTTCGTCCCTTGAAAAGTACCATCAGTCCGGTAAAAGTCGAAAACAGCATCGCCAGAAAAATAATGATGATATGGGGGAACAGCACGCTTGCAGGAACTTTACCTTTGTACCGTAACACCGCGGGTTGTTCGTTCAGCGCATACCTTTGATCACCTTTGATCAGGGTCACTTCATACATGATCTTTCCGGCAGGGGGCAAATGGGGAAGATAACCTGTAAGTGTTTCGCCGGTACGAACCATGGCTTCGGTCTGCCAGGAATCATAACTTTTGAAACGCCGGTAACGGATCTCTCCCTTCACAGAGGTATCGTTCACAGTGATTTGAATCGCAGCCTGATCCGATCCATCGTAGGTCCTGATCAACTTGTACTTTATGTCTTGTTCCCCTAAGGTAATTTTGCCTTTTACAGGGTAGGAAGGCCCGGTCATACGCTGATATACCGCGATGAAAAGAGTGAAAATTATAGAGAATAAAAGGATCAGTATCGTTTTAAGTTTTTGGTTCATGGATTATAGAACTGAATGAAATGGGTGCAAAGATAGTTATTTGACCTGGTATTTCTTCAATAGTTCATATACAGATTGATGGATATTAGTCCGGATATTTAGTTCCGACAGTTTCTGATTCCCGGCCGACGGTTGTATGCGGTTAGAAAGAAATATGTACAATAATTGGTTACACGGATCAGCCCAGATGTAAGTCCCGGTAAATCCACTATGTCCGTAACTGTCGTACGATGCGAGCATACACGATGGCCCGTTTATACCCGGTTTTAATAGGGGCTTGTCAAATCCGGCTCCCCTCCGGTTTCCTGTTCCCGGAAACTGGTACCTCGTGAATTCTTCTACCGTGGCAGGCGACAAATACTGATGGGTTCCATAAGAACCTTTCCAGAGCAACATTTGCATGATTACGGCAAGATCGTAACTGTCGGAAAAAAGCCCCGCGTGACCTGATATACCTCCGATCATTGCCGCTCCCGGGTCGTGTACATACCCTCTGATCACCTGGTTCCGGAACTCGGTATCGGTTTCAGTCGGCATAATTTGTTCCTGATGAAGATCCCTCCATGGATTGAATCGAAGGCTCTGAAGTCCCAGGGGCTTGTAAAAGTTTTTTTGCAAATAAATTTCAAACGGTTCACCGGTGATTTGCTCCACCATCCTCATTAACAGGTAAAACCCGAGATCGCTGTACTTGTAATTCTTTTCGGGTCTCAGCGGTGATCTGATAATCTTTTGCAGGATCAGATCGGGATAGTCGGCTCGGATGTACAGGCGGCGGGCGACAGGCCAGGGATAGGCTGATGATGAATCTGAGTGGAACAGGGTGCTATCCGGACGTCCATCCTTTATAACCTCCCGGTAAAAGGGGATCCAGTCCTGTAAACCGGCCTGGTGCGCCATGATTTCACGAATAGTGAGTCCTGATTTATTACTTCCTCTTGCCTGAGGAAGGTAGTTGCCTAATGTATCATCCAGGCGACATCGCTTCTCGTCGCAAAGCTTCATGATTGCCAGGGTGGTTGCGGACGCTTTTGTTACGGAAGCCAGATCGTAAATGCTTTCGGTGGTTACCGGAACGGTGTCGCTATAAGTAGGGTGGCCGAATGCTTTATGGTAAAATATCTTCCCGTCTTTGGCCAACAATACCTGGCAGCCGGGATAAGCCCCGGTTGTAATCCCCGATTTTACAATGGAATCGATGATTTCCAGGGCGTCGGATGGCAATCCCAGCTCTTCTGGAAGCCGGTATTCAAGCCTCGACTTTTCGGTTACTTCGCCGGTTCCGGCATGAAACCCTCCCGCCGTTACAGGAAGTTTTCCCCTGGCCGCGATTCCCCCGAACAGCAGGGTTGCAGCTGACTTTTCGGTCGCCTCGTTATCCTGATAGGCCACCAGGATGGCGGCCGATCTGTTGAGATCACGGAGTCGGCCTAATGAATACGGAGTTCCGAAAATGGTAAGTATCGTCCGGTTAAACTGCATGATGGTATCGATCAATTCAGCCATCGGTTCGGTGATTCCGAAATTTTCGGCAACATTGCTGGTGATGGAGTGTACGCCCACGATCACAATATCCATATCGTTCAACCTCCTGCAAAGCGAATCCTTCAAAGCTTTATCCAACTTTTTTGGTACTGAAAAGTTGAAGGTGGCAACGTAGGCTCCCGCTGTTTTTTGAAACAGGGTTTCGGTCGTGTCGCCGATTGACACCACAGCGATATTTCGACGATCCAGCCCTGTAAGTGGTACAATTTGGATATCATTCCTTACAAGGGTCATCGATTCGGCTGTCAGGGTATTGATCAATGCCTGTTCGCCTTTCTCATTCAGGTCTTCATAAAGTCGATGAAGGTCGATTGACGGAGTGCAAGTAAGTCCCATCCGGTATTTGAGGAAGAGCATCTTTTTAACTTTCTCTCCGAGGAGATGTTCTGATACCTTTCCGCTATCAAGTGCGGTCTTTACTATATTTACCGCTGCAATGGCATCTTTTGGAAGAAGCAGGATATCGTTGCCGGCATTAATAGCCCTGATCTCGATCTCACCCGGCTGAAAAAATTTGGTCACTCCCTGCATATCCAGCGCATCGGTAAAAATATAACCATTAAAGCCAAGTTTATCACGAAGTAATTGTGTTACAACAGAGTAAGATAAAGTAGCCGGAGTGTTGCGTGCTGTATCGTAAGTGGGCAGGAAAAGGTGGGCGATCATCACTCCCTGAAGACCTTTTTGGATCATCATTTTAAAGGGTAATAACTCGACCGAATCGAGTCGCTGGGCCGAGTGGCCGATAACAGGCAGATCGAGGTGCGAATCGGTGTCGGTATCTCCATGCCCGGGAAAATGTTTGGCGGTTGCAATCACACCACCATCCTGAAGACCCTGCATATAGCGGATTGATTTCCGGGCGACGATGGGTGGACTTTCGCCAAACGACCGGAATCCAATTACCGGATTGGCCGGATTGTTATTGACGTCGGCGACCGGAGCGAAATTAACGTGGATTCCCAACCGGTGGCAACTTTTTGATATGTTTCTTCCCATCACATAAAGCAGCGAATCGTCCTGGATGGCGCCCAGGGCGATCTGTCGCGGGTAAGAAGGACAACTGTCGAGCCGCATTCCGAGCCCCCATTCGGCATCGGTAGTGATCAGCAAAGGAATAATAGCAGCAGATTGAAACCGGTTTGTCAGTGTAGCCTGTTGAAACGGAGTTCCTTTGAAAAAACAGATTCCTCCCGGATTGATCTTCCCGACGACTGTGAGAAGACTGTCCTGGTAAACCGAATCCCTGCATGAATAAGCCCTGATGATCATCAACTGGGCGATCCGTTGCTCCCAGGTCAGACTCCGGTAAACAGAATCAACCCAAGCTGAATCGGGCCTGAGCGATGATATGGCAGCACTTTGAAAGAGCAGAAAAAGCAGCAGCAGAAACAATCGGTGACATTTCATGAACAACGCATTATTGGAAGAGGACAAAAGAAATAAAAACATTGATATCCCGTTCAAATCTTATGCTTTTTTATTAACAGCCGGGAGGCCCGGTGGGCTAAATTATTATACCTTTGAGGCCTCAAACTATTACGCAAATGCTTACAACAGAGGATCTGGAGAAAATTTCCTGTCAGGTCAGACGCGACATAATCAGGATGGTTTCAGGCGCCGAGTCAGGGCATGTGGGAGGAGCACTTGGGGCTGCCGATTTCCTTGTCGCACTCTATTTCAAGATCATGAAACCCGACGTGTCACAGTTCACCCTCGATGGAACAGGTGAAGACCTGTTTTTTCTTTCAAACGGACATCTTTCAGCCGGCTGGTACAGTGTACTGGCCCGCTACGGATATTTTGACCCAGCGGAATTGGGCACTTTCCGGAAACTTCATTCACGGTTACAGGGTCATCCCGCAACCACCGAAGGATTGCCGGGGATCAGGATGTGCTCGGGATCTCTGGGGCAGGGGCTTTCAGTGGCGGTTGGTGCAGCACTCTCCAAAAGGCTTAACCGGGATGAACATCTGGTTTACTGCCTGGTGGGCGATGGTGAATTACAGGAAGGACAGAACTGGGAAGCGATGATGTTTGCCGCGGCGCACAAAGTAGATAACCTGATTGCCGTGATCGACTGCAACGGAAAACAAATTGAAGGTCCGGTGGAGAACGTACTTCCGTTAGGTGATCTGACCGCCAAGCTAAAGGCTTTCGGGTGGAACGTTTCGGAGATGTACGGTAACGACATGGAGGATGTGGTTACCACACTGAAACAGGCACAGTGGTTTACCAGGCAGGAACAACCGGTGATGATCGTGATGAATACCCATATGGGGTACGGGGTCGATTTCATGGTTGATCACCATCAATGGCATGGCGTTCCACCGACACCTGAACAGGCCTCTGCTGCACTCCTTCAGATACCTGAAACATTAGGCGATTATTGATGAAGACCAACCCGATAAGCCATCATCAAATGAATTCAGGCAATGGAACAGGTATCCGTTTAGCCTTCCTGACTTGTCTATTCCTGATTACAGCAGTACTGAATGTCTCCTTGGCTCAAAAGGAGCCTGTCAAACCGAAACCAACCACACGCATACTTTTTGTTTTCGATGCTTCACAAAGTATGTTCGGCCAGTGGCAAAGCGATACCAAGTTCAACATCGCCGTAAAATTGTTCTCCGGCCTTCTCGACAGCTTAAAGTCTCAGCCCAACCTGGAGCTCGCGTTGCGGATGTATGGCCACCAGAAACAGTTTCCTCCCCAGGATTGCAACGACACCCGGCTGGAAGTACCATTCGGCAGGGACAACATTCCAAGGATCAAGCATGTACTGAAAACTACCATTCCAAAAGGCACCACCCCCATCGCCTATGCACTGTCGCAGGCCGTAAAGGATTTTACCCCCTGCGATAATTGCAGGAACATCGTGATCCTGATAACCGACGGTATCGAAGAATGCAATGGCGACCCGTGTGCAGTTTCTCTCGAACTCCAGAAAAAAGGGATTGTGCTTAAACCCTTCATTGTGGGAATCGGAAAGAACTTCCGCGATCAGTTTGAATGTGTGGGCACCTATTTCGATGCGGCCAATGAAAAGGAATTCAGATCCGCGCTCAAGGTGATCATCTCGAGGGCGCTGAATCCTACCAGTATCCAGGTTAACTTGCTTGACAGCTACGGTAAACCTACCGAGACCAATGTCAATATGACCTTCTACGATATGTTGTCCGGACTTCCGAAATACAACTATATCCATTCATTCAACGCAAAAGGCTTACCCGATACCCTGGATGTCGATCCCCTGATCGGGTATCGTATCGTGGTTCATACCATCCCGCCGGTTTTTAAAGACAGCGTCAAACTGACCCCCGGGAAGCATAACATCGTGGGTATCGATGCACCTCAGGGTTATCTGGCCTTTAAAGCCGCGGGAAACAGCTCCATCAAGTACCTCCCGTGCATCATCAGGCAAAAGGGGAAGCATGAAACCATCAATGTTCAGCAATTTGATCAGACCGAAAAATATATAACCGGGATGTATGATGTCGAGGTGCTATGCCTTCCCCGAATCCTGGTATCCGACGTCGACATCCGGCAAAATCACACCACGACGGTCGAAATACCCCTTCCTGGAATCGCGGTAATCCAGAAATCGACCAACGGTTACGGATCAATCTACCTGGAGAAAGATGGGATACTGGAATGGCTTTATAACCTGCGTGATACACCGCAGCAACAGGAAACGCTGTACCTTCAGCCCGGAACCTACCGGGTGGTCTTCCGTTCAAAATACCAGAACAAAGCCTCCTATACAACCGAAAAAACCTTCCGGGTGGAACAGGGTGAAACGGTCAATATCAAACTATTTACTTATTGAACGCAAATTGAACCATGATGAATGATCCAAATGGATTTGCATTTGATCATTGAAAATAAAAACATTACCAATGAATGAATATGTCAATACGGGTTCTAAAGATACCAGGTCGGGATTTGGAGCCGCCTTGCTGATCCTGGGACAGCAGAATCCCGATGTGGTTGCCTTGTGTGCCGATCTCACCGGTTCATTGAAGATGGATGCATTTGCCAAAGCCTTCCCCGACCGTTTTTTTCAGGTAGGAATTGCAGAGGCAAATATGATGGGTATCGCAGCCGGATTGACCATCGGCGGAAAAATACCCTTCACCGGTACCTTTGCGAACTTTTCGACTGCCCGGGTCTATGACCAGGTACGGCAATCGGTGGCATACGCCAACAAAAATGTGAAGATATGTGCCTCCCATGCCGGACTTACTTTGGGTGAAGATGGTGCGACCCATCAAAGTCTGGAGGATATCGGATTGATGAAGATGCTGCCCAATATGACGGTTATCAGTCCCTGCGACTACAACCAGACGCATTCTGCCACTCTTGCCATAGCCCGTCATCGCGGCCCGGTTTACCTGAGGTTTGGCCGGCCGAAATGGCCTAACTTCACCGATCCCAACCTGCCTTTCGAGATCGGTAAAGCCTTGGTCTATCATGAAGGGAAAGATGTGACACTATTCGCGACCGGACATATGGTCTGGAACGCATTAGAGGCTGGAAAACTTCTGGAAGACCGGGGAATTTCAACCGAGATCATTAACATCGCAACGATCAAGCCACTTGATACGGATGCGGTAATAAGGTCGGTTCACAAGACGGGTTGTGCGGTGACAGTTGAGGAACATATGATCAATGGCGGGATGGGCGATTCCATAGCCCAGCTGTTGGTCCGGAATGTTCCCGTTCCGGTTGAAATGATCGGAGTCGATGATGTGTTCGGAGGAAGTGGAAAGCCGGAGGAACTGCTGAAGGCCTATCACCTCGATATTCCCGATATCGTCGAAGCTGCCTCCCGGGCGGTAAGAAGGAAAAAAGCCTCTTAACCCTGATGCTGCGTCAGGTCATTCCGCGTCATCAGGATAGGAATATCTTTGTCGATATAAAGCGGAACCGTTTCAACTATCACATTGCTGGTATCGAGCCCTAAAGACCGGACTTCCGAAATCCCGAATTTTTTAAATATTGCATAGAGATCCATGATGAACTGCTCACGCGGCGGGAAGTCGAAATCATAGTTCTGTATCCGGTCGATGACCACAAACCGGAAGTCGGCGGTGACATGGTGTTTCCGGAGTGATTTGTAATGGCTTACCATGTCGATTTCGTTGTGGTGAGCCAGCTCTTCCAAAACCTGCTTGAAAAAGAGGTTAATTCTGGGTTGAACCTTAAACCCGATCTTAAAATCGACCTTTATCAGGATTCCTTCAATCATCTGGGTGATTTTATATTCCAGCACATGGGGATCATCCAGAATATCGACGTGAAGCAACCAATAGGTATCTGCCCTTTTCGGCTGTTTGTTCAGGATGGAGTAGATGATCTTCGATTCAATATCGGTTGTTTTATTGGCTTTTGTCAGGAATGCCAGGTTGGTGGCATATTTTGGAACGGTCTCATCCTGACTGAGATCCCTGATGATGTCGTAGAAGGATCCGATTTTAATGAATTCGATAAAACTGTTTTTGATCTTTCGGCCATTATACCAGACCCACATGATAAGGAACAGCAATCCGCCGATCAGGATGGTGAACCATCCCCCGTGCATGAACTTGTTCAGGTTGGCAAAGAGGAAGGATCCCTCGATCGAAAGATAAACCAACAGAAACACAACGATCACATAAACTGGCACTTTCCGGTAGTAGAGATACACGCTGAGCAGTCCGGTGGTCATCAGCATGGTGATGGTAATGGAGAGACCATACGCTGCCTCCATATTGGAAGAGCGCTGGAAGAAAAGCACTACGAACAGGCAGGAGAAATAAAGGATCCAGTTAATCGATGAAATGTACATCTGCCCTTTGATATTGGTAGGGTAGTTGATCCGAATCTTGGGCCAGAAGTTAAGCTGGATGGCCTCGCTGATCAGCGTGTAGGAACCGCTGATCAGCGCCTGACTGGCGATGATCGCAGCGGCCGTCGAGATGATAATCCCAAAGATCAGGAACCAGTGCGGCATGATCGAAAAGAAGGGATTCGTCCACTGGTACATCTGGTCGGTGTTTAAAAGGATCCAGGATCCCTGCCCGAAATAATTCAACAATAGGGAGACTTTGACGAAGACCCAGGTAATCCTGATGTTGCTCAAACCGCAATGCCCCAGGTCGGAATAGAGCGCCTCGGCGCCTGTCGTGCAGAGGAAAACAGCCCCCATGAGCAAAAAACCATTGGGGGTCTGGGTAAGAAAGAGGTAGGCATACCGCGGATCGATCGCCTTGAGAATCATCGGATACTTCATAATCTGAATGGTTCCCAGTATCGCGAGCATGGTGAACCAGATCATCATGATGGGTCCGAATGATTTACCAACTGCCTTAGTCCCGAACTTCTGGATAAAAAAGAGTCCCGTGATGATTGCAACGACGATCGGAATTACCGGTATCCGCGGATTGAGGAGGGAGAGACCTTCGATCGATGAGACGATTGTGATAGAAGGGGTGATCACGCCATCGGCCAAAAGGGTGCTTCCCCCGATAATGGCCAAAAGATAAGCCCATTTGGCGCGCTTTCGGATCAATGCGAATAACGAAAAAATTCCACCCTCCCCGTTGTTGTCGGCCCGCAGGGTGATGACGATATATTTCAGAGTGGTTTGAAGGGTCAGGGTCCAGAAAATGCAGGATAATCCTCCTAAAATGAATTGAGAGGTGATGGTGGTGCCACCGGCAACAATTGCCTTCATTACATACAGCGGCGAAGTGCCGATATCTCCGTAAACGATGCCCAATGTGATCAGCAGTCCTGCAGCCGACAGCGCCTGGGAATGGTTTTTAATATTTGGATGCCGCATACTTTTTTAGGTTTCCCATTAAAAAAATGGCTGCAAAAGTAATATAGTTCAGGTTCAGAATGTAACGGGATGCCGGTTTATTTTTTAATGATCGTGCCGGGTTAGGAGTACCGGAGTCTCCTTGTCAATATATAGCGGAACTGTCTCGACGGTCACATTACTTGTATCCAGTCCGAGGGAACGCACATCGCTGATTCCGAACCGCTTTAAAATGGCGTAAAGATCCATGACGAACTGCTCACGGGGAGGGAAGTCAAAATCGTAGTTTTGAATCCGGTCGATGACCACAAACCTGAAATCACTCTGAATATGAAACTGTCTCAGCGAATCATAGTGACTCTGCAGATCGATTTCATTGTTGCGGCTCAACTCCTCAAGTACTTGTCGAAAGAACAAATTCAACCGGGGCTGCACCTTGAATCCGATCTTGAAATCGACCTTGATGAGCCTTCCCTGAATGAAATGCTTTACCTTGTACTCCAGAATATGGGGTTCATCTAAGATATCGACGTGAAGCATCCAATAGGTATCGGCCCGCTTGGGTTGCTTGTTCAGAATGGAATAGATAATCTTCGACTCGATATCGGTCTCTTTATTGGCCTTGGTCAGAAAAACAAGATTGGTGGCGTATTTCGGTATGGTCTCATCTTTCGATAAGGCGTTTATGATATCGATATAGTCCCCGATTTTCAGGAACTCGATAAAACTGTTTTTAATCCTCCGTCCATTAAACCAAACATACATGATTATGAACAGAATGGTACCGATAAGAAAGGTAAAATACCCTCCGTGGGTGAATTTGTTGAGGTTGGCAACCAGGAAGGAGCCTTCGATGGAGAGATAGAGCAAAAGGAAGACGCCGAGCATATATTTCGGGACATGCTTGTAATACAGGTAGGTTCCTAATAAAATGGTGGTCATCAGCATCGTAATGTTGATGGTAAGTCCGTAAGCGGCCTCCATGTTCGATGATTTCTGGAAAAACAATACGATGAATATGCAGCAGACATAAAGGATCCAGTTAATGCTCGAAATATACATCTGACCTTTGATGTTGGTCGGATATTTAATTTTGACTTTTGGCCAGAAGTTCAGCGAAATAGCTTCGCTGATCAGCGTGAAGGAGCTGGTGATCATGGCCTGGCTTGCGATGATGGCTGCTACGGTTGCGATCACGATCCCTGGAATCAGAAACCAGGTGGGCATGATTACGAAAAAGGGATTGGTCCATTCGTTCACATTATCGAGATTCATCAGGATCCACGCACCCTGGCCAAAATAATTGAGAATGAGGCAGGTTTTTACGATTATCCAGGTTGCCCTGATGTTCCCCCTGCCGCAATGGCCCAGGTCGGAGTAAAGGGCGTCGGCTCCGGTGGTGCACAGGAAGATGGCTCCCAATAAAAGAAAACCTTGCGGATAGGTGACCAGGAATTGAAAGGCATGGATGGGGTTGATTGCGGTAAAGATGGTAGGGTACTTCACGACCTGAAGCAATCCGAAAAACCCTAACATGATAAACCAAGTCAGCATGATCGGCCCGAATGACCTCCCGATCGACCGCGTACCAAATTTCTGAATGGCGAAGAGTACCGTGATGATCATGATGGTGATGGGCACGACGGGGATTCTGGGATTTTCAATCAGTAATCCCTCCACAGCCGAGATGATGGTGATGGCCGGTGTGATAATACTGTCGGCCATCAGAGTGCATCCGCCAATCATCGCGAACAGGAAAGCCCACTTGGCCCGTTTGCGGATCAGGGCGAACAGGGCGAAAATTCCTCCTTCACCTTTGTTATCAGCTCTGAGGGCAAAGATGATGTATTTCAGGGTTGTCTGCAGGGTCAGGGTCCAGAAAATGCAGGAAAGCGCCCCGACAATAAAAGAAGTATGGATTTCGTTCGCTCCTGCCACGATGGCGCGCATGACGTAGAGGGGAGAGGTGCCGATGTCGCCGTAAACGATCCCTAAGGTTACGATTAGTCCCGCCCCGGATATCTTTTCAATGCTTTCTCTTTTCCTGGAAGAATCCATGCGTTAGGGGTTACTTTTTCTTCTTCATCACCTGACGCAAGCCGCCAATGATGATAGGCAACAGGGAAACCAGAATGATGGTAAGGATCGCAATGGTAAAGTTGTTGCGGACAAAGGGAATATTACCAAAAAAATATCCGCCAAGGCAGAAGGAGAGAACCCATAAGATGTTGCCGACGATGCTGAAGGAGATAAACCGCAGATAATGCATCGTTCCCACACCGGCCACAAATGGGGCAAAAGTCCTGATAATTGGCATGAACCGGGCAATGATGATGGTTTTTCCTCCATGCTTTTCGTAAAAAGAGTGGGTTTTGTCAAGATATTCCCTCCGGATCAGGCGGTAGTTTTTTTCATACACTTTATGCCCCAGTATCCTCCCGGTCCAGTAATTGGTATTGTCACCGCCAAAAGCAGCAGCAAGAAAAAGCGGGAGGAGCGCGGTGATCAGCAGGGGATGGCTCGGCATGGCCGCGATGGTACCGGCTGCGAAAAGCAGCGAATCGCCTGGCAGAAACGGGGTCACAACGAATCCGGTCTCCATGAAGACGATAATGAATAGAATCAGGTATGTCCAGGTACGGTAATCAGTGACCCATTGCTGTAAATGGACATCAATGTGAAGAATGATATCGATGAGTTCTTTGAGCAGTTCCATCATTTAGACAAAAATGGTTCGTAACACAAAAAAGAGAATTCCAGATAGCAAAATGGTGACGGGAAGCGTTATCAGCCAGGCTAAAGCAATACTTTTGACTGTGCCCATGCGAAGATTCTGCCGGCCGCTTCCGGCGACCATGGTGCCAGCAACACCTGATGATAGAACATGTGTTGTACTTACCGGAAGTCCAAACCCGGAGGATGCAAGGATGGTTAGGGTCGCTACCAGGTTCGCACTGGCACCCTGGGCATACGACATGTGGGTCTTCCCAATCTTTTCTCCAATGGTGACCACGATTCTTTTCCATCCGATCATAGTACCCAATCCAAGTGAGATTGAGACCAGCAGAATAACCCATCGGGGAGCATATTCGGTATTGGTTTTAAAATCCTTTAGATTTGACTGGATGATCGAAATTTGGACACTGGAGATATTGGAGTTTGGCCGGGAGGGTAAGTTTTGTAGCAGGCCTTCCGTTTTCTTCGAAACAAGGATGATCGATTTTCTGATATTAAAATGATCATCGTTTTCCAAATCATCAAATGATTTAATGTCTGTAAGCTTTTGCTGTATGAAAGTAAGATTTGGGAAGATGGTATCCAGCAATGAGCGTTCATTGGGCGTCAGTACTTTCTGATCAATCTTTTTCAAATTCCATTCTATTTGTTTTGCTTCGTAAAGCAACTTTTCCGGATGCTTAGAACGATCAATGGAAAAGAAGACAGGTGAAAAAGCGATCAAAATTAACATGATTAACCCGACGCCTTTCTGCCCGTCGTTAGAACCGTGAGCGTAACTGACGCTGGTGCAGGTCAGAACAAGGATGCTTCTGATCCACATTGGGGGCGGTTTCTTGGAAGTCGGTTCTTTGAAAATCTGATTATTTTTTACCAATTTCCTGAGCAGAAACATCACGATGACGGCCAGCGCAAATCCCAGAACCGGTGAAATGAACAAAGAGAGTCCGACGTCGATGACTTTACCCCAGTTTAAGGCTGAAGAGTGGGATCCGGGAATTAAATAATAAGCAAGTCCGACTCCGAAAATGGATCCGATCAGAGTGTGTGAACTGCTGCAGGGCATTCCGATATACCATGTGGCCAGATTCCATATGATTGCAGTTATGATGAGAGGAAGGATCATCGACAAGCCGTGCATCAGGTTTTTATCTACGAGCAGCTCAACCGGCAACAGATTCACAATGCCCATTGCGACTGCAATGCCCCCGACATTGACCCCGATGAAATTCCACAACCCGGACCAAACGACCGCCGAGGTCGGCTTCAGCGAATGGGTGTAGATTACGGTCGCAACCGCATTGGCCGTGTCATGAAAACCGTTGATAAATTCAAAAGCGCAGGCAGCAAGCAGGCATAAAATCAACAAGATCGAATAAGTGGTGTCTAAACCAAACATGCAACTGTCATTTAATTGGCCACGGACAAACCCGGTTACGGCGGAAAATTAAAAAGAAAAAACCTTCCGGCAATCAATTGTTAACAATTATGTGAAAGTATCCGGCTTTCTTTTTTCATGAGAATCGATAATTCGGAAAGAATCCTTAAGTAAAAAAGGAGTCAGGATCGTTGTGACCATGGCCATAAGTACCAGGATGGAATAAATCGAAACGTTAATGAATCCCTTTGCCAGGGCGATGTTGGCAATCACCAGCTCCATGATACCCCGTGCATTCAACCCGATTCCAATGGTTGCCGACCGCAAGGGATCGAATCCGGCAAGCCTGCCCCCCAAATATCCTCCTAATATCTTACTGGCAATTGATCCTGCAATCACGACCAAAAGCATGGCTCCGTAGTCAAACGACTGAAGGTGGAACGAAATTCCCATGGTGGCAAAAAAGATCGGGGCTAAAAAACCCATGGTGATACCGCTGACACTTTTCTTCACCTTGTCCAGATCACGTGTCGAAAGCATACTCCGGGGCAGCAGAATGGCTCCGAAAAAAGCCCCGACGATCAGGTGAAGTCCCAGCAACTCGGCAATACTCGCGAAAACCAGAACAAAAAGAATAATCAGGGCAAACAAAGATTCCTTTCCGCGGAGATAACTGAAAAATTTATTCATACGGGGATTGACGACATTCACTTTTCTTTTGGCTAATTTGAATAACCGGTAAGCGGTCATTAAAATGGCTGTGAAGAGCCCGACTTTCGCCAGGGTTATCAGGATCGCCAGGGTCATATCTCCCCACCCTCTGTTGGCCTCATTGAAATCAAGAATGATCCCTAAGATCAACAGCGCCAGCACATCGCTGAAGATCGCCGCAGAGATGATGCGCTGCCCGACATTGGTTTGCAATTTCCCCAAATCCATCAGAATCCGGATACTGACCGGAAGTGCGGTGATGGCCATGCACAATCCCAAAAAAATAGTGAAAATGTAAGTGAAATGGAACCCGATGCCAACCAACAACCCTGTACCCATGGGAATCAAAAATCCAAGTAAAGCAATCCAGATATTTCGGCCCCTGATGGAATTCCTGATCTCCTCTACCTCAATCTCCATCCCTGCCAACACAATCAGCATGAAAACCCCCAACTCGGCAATAACCCTGATCTCGCCCGGATCGGGAATAAGATGCAGCACGGAAGGGCCAAGGATGATGCCGGCAATCAACTCTCCGATCATCGAAGGCTGGCCCAGACGTTCGGATAGCTCACCAAGAACTTTGGCAAAAAGAAGAAGGATCAATAAATTGACGATGAAGGGTAATTGACCGTGCGCCAAAAAAAACATAAGGAACCAGGTGGGCGGATTATAACGCAAAATTAATTTCTTTTTCAATACCCGGCTTCCTCTTTCGCACGATAAAATGATTTTCACGGATTGGTTACCTTTGCGCCATGGATCCAACCTCTCTGATCAGCATCGGGCCTTTCCGGACAAGCTTCCTTGAACTGACAGCAGTATTTTTCGGACTCCTCAGTGTCTGGTACATGAAAAAAGAGCGGGTGCTTGTCTTCCCCTTTGGAATCATCAATGTACTGATATATGTTTATATTTGTTTTGATACAGGGCTGTACGCCTATGCCGCAATAAATGTTTTCTACTTTGTCATGAGTGTTTACGGGTGGTACAACTGGACCAGAAAGGATGCCCAGGATAAAACGATCAAAATCACCCGGTGTTCAAAGGCTGAACTGGTATTCAATGTGCTGGCTATCCTGCTTTTTTTCTTTATTATCCGGTTCATCCTCAAAAATTATACCGACAGCCGGCTTGCCGATTGGGATGCCTTTACTTCATCGGTCTATATCATCGCGCAATGGCTTGTCTCCCGGAAGAAAATCGAGAACTGGCTCCTGTGGATCACTGGAGATGTGATCTCCATTGGTTTATTCGCCTCCCAGAATCTCTATTTCAGTAGTCTTCAGTACCTCGTGTTTACCATTATTGCCGTTTTGGGATTTCTTGAATGGAGGATCAAACTGATTAAATGACCCGAAAAATTGCCATAACCGGCCCCGAATCTACAGGGAAGTCCATGCTCGCCGAACAATTGGCGGTCAGATACCATACCTGTTGGGTCCCCGAATTTGCCCGCTCATATTTAGAGACGCTGGGAAGACCCTATGAGGAACGGGATATTCTGACCATTGCCAGGCAACAATTACACTCGGAACAATCGATGTTGAAGAACGCCGGTGGTTATCTGTTTTGCGACACCGAATTTTTGGTAACACGGATTTGGAGCCTGGTCAAGTACGGCCGCTGTCACCCCTGGATCGAAAATCAGTTTCTGAACCACCGGTACGATCTTTATCTGCTTTGCGATATCGACCTGCCCTGGCAATATGATCCGCTCAGAGAACATCCCGACCGGCGTGCCTTTCTGATCGATTTTTACAGGAAAGAACTGACAGCCGCCGGATTTCCTTTTTTTGTCGTTAGCGGAACAGGTCCCGACCGATTGGAACACGCAATGAAGATTATAGAAATATTTAATTTCTAATTTCAATTCAATTACAGACATTTGCCCCCAAATCGAATCAGGATGAGCAGAAAGATCAAAGTGTTATTTGTGACCAGATGGTATCCCGATTCATATGATCCCATGCCGGGTTTGTTTATTCAGCGACTGGCAACCGCACTAACTCCCTGGTGCGACGTAGTCGTGATCTGTGTTTACCCCGATCCTGAAGGAAAAAGGAAAAATAATGAAGTAGATTTTTATATCGAAAACGAAGTCAGGGTATTACGGATCTATTTCCGGGTATCCGGTGAAAAAGCCGGCGCTCTACAGAAAAATCTTGCTTTTGTGAACTATTACCGCTTGTTCAGAAGAGCCCTGAAGAGCATCAGCGGCTTTCAGCCGGATATCATTCACGGGCATATTATGACCCGCGTGGGTGTGGTTGCCTGGCGACTGAGCCGGCAATTGAAAATTCCTTTTGTGATCTCCGAGCACTGGTCACGATACTTTCCTGAAAACAATACCTACCGGGGGCTCTTCCGAAAGTTCATCTCAAGGCTCGTGATTCGCAATGCTTCGGCCGTAATCGCTGTGTCGGAACCGTTGATGGAGGCAATGAAAAGGCACCGGCTCCGGAATCCGAACTACCAGATCATACCCAATATCGTGGATACCTCCTGTTTTAAACCTGCTTTAAATCCCTCAGGCAACGCCATGCTGACTGTGATCCACATCTCTTGCTTTGACGACCGTTCAAAAAATATTTCCGGATTTCTTGAAGTGGTCAAAAAAGTCAGGGAACATCGGGATGATTTCAGATGCCTTTTGGTTGGCGAAGGACCCGACCTTGAAGCTTTAAAAAACTATGCCATTACCCTGGGACTTCATGAGCCCGAAGTCGTTTTTACCGGTTTACTGACCGGCGAAAAACTTGAAACAACCCTCCGCAATGCCGATCTTTCGGTGGTTATGAGCAATTATGAGACCTTTGGTACCGTTATCATTGAAAGCCTGGCATCGGGTGTGCCCGTGTTATCGACAAAAGTCGGCATTGCCGGATCGGTGATAACCGCAGAGAATGGCCTTGTGGTTGATTCTTCTGAAACCGGCGCATTTGCCGAGGCACTCACCCAGATGCTCGACCGTTGCCGGAACTATGACAGGGCAATGGTAGCCGCCTCCCTGGGTGAAAGATTCTCTCCCCGGATGGTTGGCCAGGCAATAGTTTCCATATATAAAAGTCTGATACCAAATCACCCTTCCATTTCCTGAGAACCCATGACAGATCCCGAATCACAAAAACAACTCCAATCGCTGCAGTTTGCCGTCATGTGTAACGGCCCGGTTTTTCAGAAATGGCAGGCTGATGCCATAACAGAATTAAGGACGCAGGGTCACCGGCTCGTACTGCTGATCAAGGATGTCCGTGCCATCCCGGATCGGAAATTTCCAAAACAGAAGACAAAACGGAACCCTCGAACCTTGCTCTTCAGTTTTCTCGAAAACAGAATGTTTAAGCCGGCAGCACGGGAGATGGTCGATCTGACAACCGAATTGGAAGGGGTCGATATCCTTCCGTGCAGCATAATAAAATCAGGCTACTCGGAATTTTTTCATGACCCGGAAGTCGAAGCCATCAAAATCTTCCGGCTCGATTTTATCCTCCGGTTTGGATTTGGCATTCTCAGGGGTGAAATACTGAATGCTGCCAAGTACGGAGTGTGGTCCTTTCATCACGATGATGAGATGAAATATCGTGGAGGACCGGCCGGTTTCTGGGAGATTTTTCATGGCGATAATGTGAATGGAGCCATCCTCCAGCGGCTTACCAACCGTCTTGATGCCGGGATCATCCTCAGGAAAGGATATCTTAAAACGGTCCATCACTCCTTTAAAGGTAACATTGACCAGCTCCTCAACGTTACATCATCATGGCCGGCTCAGGTCGCCGGTGAGATTACCCGCTTCCCCGGTGAATTTCAGCAGGTCAGCCTGACCGATGCACCGATATACAGGCTTCCTGGAAATCTCACCATGATGAGGTTCCTGATAAAGTTATTCTTTAACCGGATCAGATTTTATTACAAAGAACTGATTGCTGCTGAGGTCTGGAATGTCGGATTGATACGGAAACCCGTTCATGAAGTTGCGTTGCAGGGAGCCGAATTGAAGCGGACGGATATCCAATGGTTGCGTCACTTCGGCGAAACCAAGTACCTTGCTGACCCATTTGGCTTTATCGAACACCGTAAATTGCATATCATGGTGGAGGATTACAGCTATTCCAGCCAGAAAGCTTCAATCTCCGAAATTATTTATGATATGAACCGCGACAGTTTCTCTGTCCCGATCAGGGTCATTGAAGCGGATGAACACCTTTCCTATCCCTGTATCGTGGAGGATAAAGGAAATATATATTGTATCCCCGAGTCATACCGGGCCGCGCAGATTGTACTGTACCGTCGCAATTATTCCGAAGAGGCATTCATGGAAGAACGGATTCTTATTGCAGGAACCGAAGCCGTTGACCCGACCATTTTCTTCCATAATGATTTGTGGTGGCTCTTCTTTACCAAAAAGAAATATTCCACCACCCATCTGTTTGTCTATTATGCTGAAAACATTGCAGGCCCTTACAAACCGCATCATCGTAACCCGGTCAAAATCGATATCCGATCGGCCCGACCCGGGGGATTCCCATTTTATTTCGAAGGAGATCTCTACAGGCCGGCTCAGGATTGCTCCCTGACCTATGGCGGTAGTATTGTGATCAATAAAATCGTACGACTCACTCCGGATGAATTTTCCGAAGAGATCGTAAACCGTATCGCCCCGGTGAAGGGTACCCCATTCGACAAAGGATTGCACACCATTTCCGGAGTCGGCCCCTATACCCTGATCGATGGAAAGAAGTACCGGATCAACCGGTTCTTCTTCATGAGCCAGATGAGTGAAAAACTGAAAAAGGATTATTCAGAAAATGCGTGATAAAATTCTCGGTACCGTTAGTACTCGGATCATCGTCGCGATTCTATCCTTCCTGATCTGGATCCTGAACGCCAGACTTTTGGGCCCCGAGAAGGTGGGAACTATCAGCCTGATCGTATTTTCGATCGCCATTATTCAACTGCTGACGAATTTTTTCAGCGGCGCCGCATTGGTCTATTACACCCCCCGCGTGGGAATTTCCCGGCTCCTGCTTCCGGCTTACGTTTGGAATCTGGTTGTCACCCTGTCAGGAACAGGCATCCTGATGGTACTCCCGCTGATTCATTCTTCACTGGAACTAATCCCTAAAACCTATCTGTTTGATGTCGTTTTACTTACCATAATCATCTCCTGTGGTTCGGTAAACCTTAACCTCATGTTAGGACTCGAAAAGGTGAAACAATTTAACTATCTGAGTCTGCTGCAGGTGGCGCTCCTCGTTGTGATCCTAATGATCCTCACACTGGTTTTGGACTTTCTGGATGTGAGGGCCTACATTCTGGCAATGGGAATCTCCTGGCTTGTAACTTTCATTGCCGGAATCAGGGTGCTGGCGCCCTCTCTGGTTAAAACTAAAATTGCTCTGCAGGATCATCTGTTTCGTGATGTTCTCAGGTTCGGTACCTTTGTTCAGGTGGCCAACCTCTTCCAGACCTTCAACTACCGCCTGAGCCTGAAATTTGCCGACCTGTTTTTAGGAAGGGCTTCTGTGGGCATTTTATCTGTCGGAATGGCTCTTGCTGAAGGGCTCTGGGTCATCGGAAGAAGTATTTCGACGGTGCAGTTCTCCAGGTTGAGTAATGAATCCGATTTCGGTCAATCGGTAAAGATCACCCTGATACTGATGAAAATAACCGGACTGGTTACCGCCGCAGCAATGATCGTATTGCTGATGGTACCCGATTCATGGTTCCAATTACTCTTTACCCAAAAATTTGTCGGATTGAAGGTGATTATTGGTTCTTTATCTTTTGGAATTGTCATTCTTAGTATTTCGATGATCCTCAGCGGTTTCTTTTCTGGGATCAACAAACCCCGCCACAATACGGTTAGTTCGGCTATCGGATTTCTGTTTACCTGTGTCCTTGGGTTATTACTCATCCCGACCTGGGGTCTGGCAGGGGCCGGCCTGGCAGCCAGCGCTTCTTACACTGCAGCCACAATTTATCAGCTTGTAGTCTTTTTCAGGTTATCAAAACTGAAACCAGCCGATTTACTGCTGAAAAGGAGAGAAGCGGAGGAGTTTATCCGGGAAATCCGTAAAATTGTCGCGAATAACAGGTAATTCGAACCTACTCGTAAAGCCCATAGCGGCTGTGGATAACTTGATTAAAAAAATACCAGCGGCTCGATTTCCGGCTCACAGGGTTCCTGTATCTTTGCCGAAAATTTGATCACCTGCATGGAACCTGAAGTCATCTATTCCGAAGAGAGCATCCGGTCGCTGGAATGGAGCGAACATATCCGGCTCAGACCCGGAATGTATATCGGAAAGCTGGGCGACGGATCCTCGCCCGACGACGGAATCTATGTGCTCATCAAAGAGACTATCGACAACTCAATCGACGAGTTTGTGATGGGTTATGGCAGGATCATCGAAGTGACTATCAAAGAACAGACTGTTTGCGTAAGGGACTATGGGCGCGGAATTCCGTTAGGGAAGCTCGTCGAATGCGTATCCCGCATCAATACCGGGGCAAAGTATGATTCGACGGTATTTAAAAAAGCTGTTGGATTGAATGGAGTCGGCTCGAAAGCGGTAAATGCACTCTCATCCTATTTTAAAGTACAGTCAATCAGGGAAGAACGAACCCATATTGTCGAATTCAACAGGGGTGTTATTCTATCGGATGAGCCCGAAAAATCGAGCGAACTCCGTTCCGGAACAATCGTGACATTCATTCCTGATGAAGAGGTTTTCGGCAAGTATCATTTCATCCCGGAGTATGTGCAAAAAATGCTCTGGAATTATGTCTTTCTCAACAACGGACTTACGATCATCTTCAACGGGGAGCGGTTTCATGCACAAAATGGGCTGCTTGACTTGCTGAACAGCTATATTGATGCGCCCAAACTCTATCCGGTAATCCATCTTAGGGATACCGACTTTGAATGTGCCTTTACCCATTGCGAAATGTATGGCGAAGAGTACTATTCTTTTGTCAATGGACAGCATACCACCCAGGGCGGAACCCACCAGGCAGCGTTCCGTGAAGCCCTGGTAAAAACCATTCGCGAATTTTTTAAAAAGGATTTTGAAACAAACGATATCCGGGCTTCCCTGGTGGCATCGCTCAGTATTAAAGTTCAGGATCCGGTGTTCGAGTCCCAAACCAAGACAAAACTCGGCTCCATGCATATGGAACCCGAAGGGGTAACTATCCGTAATTATGTGATGGATTTTGTTAAAAAACAGCTTGACGATTACCTCCATATGAACCCCGATACGGCCGATGCCTTGCTGCGTAAGATTATGCAGAGTGAGAAGGAGCGTAAAGAGTGGGCCAACGTTAAAAAGATTGCCAAGGAGAGCGTTAAGAAAGTCAGCCTGCATAACAAAAAACTCAGGGATTGCCGCATCCATTACAATAATCACGATGACCGGAGGCTTGAATCCACCATCTTCATCACTGAGGGTGATTCGGCAAGCGGCTCCATTACCAAAGCCCGTGATGTAAATACTCAGGCCGTCTTTAGTTTGAAAGGCAAACCACTCAACGTTTTCGGACTGAGCAAAAGAGTGGTTTATGAGAATGAAGAATTCAACTTGTTGCAATCGGCCTTGAATGTGGAAGAAGGACTCGAAAACCTTCGTTATAACTATGTGGTGATAGCTACTGATGCCGATGTTGACGGCATGCATATCCGGCTGTTGTTGCTCACCTTCTTCCTGCAGTTTTATCCCGATCTGGTACGGAGCGGTCATCTTTACATCCTTCAAACCCCCTTATTCCGCGTAAGGAACAAGCAAAAAACCATCTACTGCTATTCTGAAATGGAAAAGGAAACTGCAGTGGCAAAATTGGGTGTCAACCCGGAGATCACCCGGTTTAAAGGATTGGGTGAGATTTCTCCCGACGAGTTTCATCATTTTATCTCAAAGGATATCCGTCTTGATCCCGTGATCCTGAGCCGGGACTCCGCCGTACTCGATGTTCTGAATTTCTATATGGGTAAAAACACGCCCGAACGTCAGAACTTTATAATTGATAATCTGAAGGTGGAATCCGATATTATTGGCGAAATTAACGCCAATTAGTCAGTTTTCCGGTGAAGGGGGAAAATGGAAGAAGAAAATTTCAGGTTACCTTCTCTCCGGCGGATCAGATCTTCGAGCTCAAAAAGCATATCTTTATTGACCTGCTCAGCCATCGGAATAACCCATTTTTTGGTCTCAGCGATGTACTTTTTGATATACTCTTTGTCAAAAATATCCGGATGAAGGTCGGTTAGGTTACTGATCCGGTCGGCACACTTTAATATTTTTGCTTTTTCGGATCCTTCAGTCAGGATGCGTTTTAAAAAATCATCTTTGCTTTCGTTTGACCGGTGGGTGACTTCCAGCACAAGGTCGAGAACTTTCTGCCCGTCATTATCGAGCGACCGGATTTCATCATAGGAGGTACACTTGACATCTTCGAAAAGGTCGTGGATCACCGACGATTTTAATAGAACCGGATCAACATAATGGTAATCTAAAAGTATTGCAAAAGTTCCGAGCGCATGGCGGAACTGATTTCCGCCGACATGCCTTTTTACCCCGCGTAAAGCGGTTGCCTTTTGCATATAGGGTGCAATGACCATGTTGACCAAAAGGTCTTTTTCAAAATTTTCCATATAGATATTGAAATGCTTTTCCGATATTTTTAATGATATCACTCGCTATCAGGGCTTCGAAGCCCTCCTTTTGTAGTGCTAAATCACCTGCCAGACCGTGCAGATAGACCCCAAGCCGACAGGCTTCAATCCCATTGTATCCCTGCGCCAGGAGTCCTGTAATAATGCCCGTCAGCACATCACCCGATCCCCCTGTAGCCATACCGGGATTCCCCGTGGTATTGAAAAAGCAGTCGCCTGCCGGTGTGGTAATGGCCGTATAGGCTCCCTTGAGCACCAGGTAACATTGGAACCTGACCGAAAAATCACACTGCCTTTGCAACCGGTCAAAATCATTCGCTGAAGCTCCGACCAGCCTTCCAAACTCTTTGGGATGGGGAGTAAAGATGGAACCAGGTTTGATAAAACCCAGCCAGGTCTTATTCATCGCGAGAATATTGATAGCGTCGGCATCAAAAACAAGAGGGGTAACACTTTCCTGTATCAACAATTTAAGCGCCTTTGCGGTACGGTCGGCTGTACCGATTCCCGGACCAATTCCGATGGCCTGGTAGGAGGAGAGATCAGGTACCGTGCTGAAATGGTCATTTTCCGGGTCCACTGATAGCATGGCCTCCGGAAACGCAGTTTGCACGATGGAGGTACCGGTTGACGGAACGTGAACCGTTACCAGGCCGGCGCCTGAACGAAGGCAGGCTTTTGCAGCCAAAACTGCAGCTCCCATCTTTCCGGTCGAACCGCTGATCAGCAGGGCATGCCCGAAATGACCTTTGTGGGAGAACTTGCCCCTCCGACGAACGATCGGCCGCACGTCATCCATCTCAGTAGTATAGTTTTGAACTGCCACCTGCTCCAGAAAAGAGGGCAGGATTCCGATATCAAATAGTTCCCAATGGCCTGTAAACTGCTCGTTTTCAGAAAAGAAGAAAGCCAGTTTCGGTGGAGCAAACGAAAGGGTGTACCGAGCCCTGACTACCGTAGCATCGCCCGCGTCGAACATCGATGAATCACAGAAAAGCCCGGAAGGCACATCGATCGAAACAACGATTGCATTGGAAGAATTGATATGCCGGATAATCCTTTGAACCAACCCTGTTGCGGGTTTTGATAAACCGCTTCCGATAAGTGCATCAATTACCAGTCCCGATGTCTCAATGGATGGCAGCGTACCTTTTGGATCCAGAATATGACACATCCCTTCCGGTAATCGGTAAAAATTGGTACTGCACGATGGCGTCATCTTTTCTTCAGGCCCGGTAAGATATATCTTCAGGTTGTACCCTGATTGCAGGAGCATGCGGGATACTGCCAACCCGTCGCCGCCGTTGTTACCCGTCCCGCAAAATACCTGTATGGGAATCCCGGTTGTGAAATTTGAACTAATCCATTTAAAACAAGCCTGCGAGGCCCGTTCCATCAGGTCGATGTCGGCGATCGGTTCGTTCTTTATGGTGTATTCGTCAGCCTGGCGAATAAGCGGTACAGGTAATATTTTCATCTTAACGTATCATTCCCCAAAAGGGTAGGGTGGCGATGAGTCCGATCGCTAATAAAACAACAAACGCAAAAATTATCAGAGATATGATCAAGCCGATCAATGCGCAGATTCGGCCGGTTTTCACATTATTCAGTGAACTTTCGCTGTATATGCCCGGGTTTTGGTAATAGAGCCGCGTCTCCTTGTTGGCGAGAATCAGGGCGGTCAGGGCCAGAACGATGCCGATAACCGAAATAAAATGCCACCAGCAAAGTAAAATGGATGCGATCCCCAAAATCAGTACGGTGTTGGCGTTGGGAAGATTCTGCCTGGATTGTTGGGAAATGTCATTCCCGGATGGACCACTGCGGGTCGGTTCGCGTTGATCAGCCATGGTAATAAAAGAGTAAAGATAAATCATTTCATTTTAATAAATGATAATACTGACATGAATTTCTTTTAACCCAGTAGCCACTGGTTATTACCTGTGTACGGTCGAAGGAAATGTCATGGTATGAACGGCTCAATAGATTTGAAGAGAATTCAGCGCCTTTTGGTAGGTACGAGCATTCCGGTTGTGTTCGTCCAGAGTTCGGGCAAAACGATGGTATCCCGAAAAATCCTCCCTGGCGCAGAAATAGAGAAAATCATGCCTGCAAGGATTGAGCACGGCCTCAACCGATGCAACCGAGGGCAGGCAGATCGGCCCTGGTGGCAAACCTGCAAACCGGTAAGTATTGAAGGGTGATGAGATTTCAGTATGTTTCTTTAAAACCCGTTTGATGGAGAAATCGTTCCAGGCAAAGACCACGGTTGGATCGGCTTGCAGTGGGATCGCGCGCTTAAGCCGGTTAAGATAAACGCCGGCAATCACAGGCTTTTCATCGTTTTTATTGGTCTCCTTTTCCACAATCGACGCCAGTGTCACCACCTGGGAAATGGACATCCGGAGCGAATCGGCTTTCGACTGGCGGATCCTGTTCCAGAACCTTTCCTGCACCCGCTTCATGCTACCCAGAAATTGCATGCCTGTGGTGGTCCACCAGAATTCATAACGGTCGGGTATAATAAGGGCAAAGAGGGTGGCAGGGGTAACACCAAACGAGGCAAGAATGTCTTTGTCGCCAAAAACCTTTGCCAGTTCAGCTGAATCGGGTTCCAACTGCCTGCCAAGTCGTCCTGCCAACTCCTGAGGCGTACGGACATTTTGAATCGTGATTCGCACCGGAGTCTGGCTCCCCGACCGGAGAAGATTCACCAGGTCGTTGTTGGTCATTCCATCAATCAACCGGTATTTTCCCGGCTTCACCTTGTCCTGGTAATGCTTTCTCTCTGTCAACCATCTGAAATCGGCAGGGGATCTCAGTTTACCGTCTGCCTCTAACAACCGTACAACTTCCTCAAAGCCTGATCCACTTTTGATATAAATAAACACCTCTTTCTTCCCCTTCAACCGAATGGCTGGAGTGTACGTTCTGCTATAAAAATATACTGCCGACAGTGAAATCATGAAAAGGGTGAGGAGTACCAGGATATATGGCCCTTTTCGCACAAACCACGAGTGTGCCGAATAAGGATGGTCATTTGTCGTCATGAAGGCTATCCTCCCGGATCAACTGAAATTGTAATTCATCGCGCCATCCCTGCTCATGTCTGATCCAATCCTTACGCTCGCCGCATTTCGTGAACCCCGCTTTTTCAAACAAGTTGATACTCGCCTGGTTCTCTTTCGAAATATTACAGTAAAGCTGATGCAACGGGAGTTTTGTAAACGCATAACGTACCAGTACCGATAATGCATCAATCGCATAACCCTTTTTACGGTAAGGCTGGCATATCAAAATACCTATTCCCGCCCGCTGGTTCACCGGATCGAAGTCGAACAGATCAATGGTACCGACTGATGCCAGTGAGATATCTTCCTTCACGGGATCAATCATAAACCGGAGTTGTCGCGTAGAAAAAATATCCCTTCCTGCGGTTAAAACATAGGTTTCAATCTCGAACCGGGAAAAGGGAATCAGCGTATTGCTGAAATTCCACACCGAAGGGTCGTTTTCCCATTGGTACAGGATATCAATGTCGGCGGGTTCCGGAGCTCTTAACCTGACAAGGTCGCCCGTCAGCAGGGGATGATTCATTGTGGGATGATTGAAAGTTATGGAATAAATAAATATGGCCTGGCTAAATGTTCAGGATCGATTTCCCCTTTAAAAACAAACGCTGCAGGCCCCTCTAACCATACATCGCAGAATTCACTTTCCGTCCGGGTAAACCTGACATTAAGCTCCCCGCCTTGCGTGATTATCCTGTATCTTCCCGGGTTTTCGGGATCGAGAGTCGAAGCAACAAGGGAAGCAGCTGTGACTCCGGTGCCACACGACAAGGTTTCATCCTCCACCCCCCGTTCGTAAGTCCTGACTCTCAGGCAATCGTTCAGGATTTCCACAAAATCAACATTGACGCCGTCAGGTAAAAAACGGGGATCATTCCTCAACTTCCGCCCCAATTCGCTGACCCTGATTTCTGAAACATTAGGAACGATAATCACCCAATGGGGTGACCCTGTATCCACTAAAAATCCATCAGAATACCTGGTAACCCGTGATGGATTCACCATCCGGAGCTGAATCTGATGCTCATTTGTATTACCCTCCTTTGGTAGAAAAACAGCATGATGTTCTCCATCGATGGCGTGAAACCGAGTAGCGTTTCCGGTAATGCCCAATGTATGTGCGAAGGCTGCAATACACCTGCCACCATTTCCGCACATCGTACTTTCCCTGCCGTCGGCATTGAAATAGGTCATGCCGAAATCAAATCCCATTTTTTCTGACAATAGCATTAACCCGTCGGCCCCGATTCCGAAATGTCGGTTACACAGTAGCGCAACCGTTTCAGGATCCGGTACCCAAGCGAAAGGCCGGTTGTCGATGATTATAAAATCATTTCCGGCGCCGTGATATTTGTAAAAGTCGATTTTCATTGCTCTGACCGGTACAAAACTAACGAAAACCGATTAATTTATTACTTTTGAACCGAAATGCGTGCTGTTTTTTTTTGCTTTCTGCTCCTTTGCTTTTCATTAGGCTGGACGTTTTCTTCACACGCCCTGGTGGCTGAATATACCCTGGCGCCCGACTCTGTTTTCGATTCGACCGGATGCATCCAGAAAGATATCTTCGACTTGTTAATCCCAAATAAAAAGATCAGTACCCAGATTCCTTCAAGAAAAGTGAGGGCATTCATGATCCCGCTCATTGGTTATTCACCGGGTACCGGATTCCAGTTTGGCGCGGGGGCAGCTCTTTCCTGGCCGATGGGTAAAAATCCGGAAACCAACTTGTCGGCTGGCTCTATCCAGTTGACCTGGACTACGGAACGGCAGCTTATCTTTCAGGTCCGTTCGAATATGTTCCTCAGCAGGAATAAATGGTTTGTAAAATCCGATTGGAGGTGGTACATTTTTAACAACCCGACCTTCGGTTTAGGAACCGGGCCCTCCGGAAACATTCCCGAGATTCCGGGACTTATTATTCACCAGCCTGCCGCAGAAGTGTACGCAGGCGGTTCCTTCCCCATGAAGTACAACTGGATCAAATTCCACAATGTTATCTTTCGTGAGATTGCCCGGTCCTACTACTTTGGATTGGGTTATCATTTTGATGATTATTATGACATACGAGATGAAAATCTCATTCTCAGTGATGACCAGACCCGGATCACCCCGCATTATTCTTACTCCACCAACCATGGATATAATCCTTCGTATTATACTGCCAGTGGACTGAGTCTGAACTTTGCTTATGACTCGCGCGACAACATCATCAATGCCTATAAAGGGATTTATGTCAATGTGAATTACCTTACCAATTTCACGTGGCTTGGAAGTACGAAGGACGGTACCAGGTTATGGGCCGAATTCCGTACCTATATCGGGCTTTCTAAAAACGTTCCGCGCCACCTCCTCGCTTTCTGGTTTTTCAGTGCATTTAAACTCACGGGAACCACACCTTACCTTAATCTGATGTCGAACGGGTTTGACCAGATGAACTCATCGGGGAGAGGATATGTTCAAGGAAGATGGCGTGGCGACGATTTTATGTATGGTGAAGCCGAATACCGTTTTCCGATTTCCCGGTGCTCCGGTATTGTGGGAGGGGTCTTGTTCGCAAATTTAACGACCGCTTCGAACCGTGATATGAAAATCCCCCTCTTCGGTTTTCTGAAAGCAGGATGCGGATTTGGGTTAAGGATCATGGTCGGTAAGAATGACCGTACCAATATTCTGATCGATTTCGGCCTGGGACAGCAATCCATGGGCCTTTACCTCCAGGCACAGGAAATTTTTTAAGAAAAATGCCAGCAAAATCATGAACTCCCTAATTAACAGCCTCATTCTACATTTATCGGGTTTTTGCCGGTTTCTATCGATAATTTGTTTCCTCCGGTTACCGCTTCATCTTATTTTTGCCTGTCAATAAATTCTAAATACCCAATCTCATGGACCCCAACGATGTAAAAAACGATACAGGCCGAAACATGAAAAAATATACGCTGGGCGTTATTGTCATTGTTTTTGGCTTTCTTCTGCTCCTGGTAAATACCGGCATTCTGCCCTGGGAGTTTAAGCATGTAATTTTTTCCTGGCAGATGCTGTTGATAGGAATCGGAATCATCAGTCTTCTGAACAGCGAAAGCCGGACTCCCGGTACCATCCTGATATTAATCGGAACCATTTTTATCATACCACGTATATTCGATCTCTCTTTTAATGTATGGCATCTTTTCTGGCCGGTGATCCTCATCGCATTAGGAATTCTGATTCTTACCCGCCGTATTTCTCACCAACCACGGAAATCGCACGCAAACATTTCAGAGCCAGGCTCTCTGGATGACGGCTATATTCATGAAGAAAATATCTTTAGCGGTGGGAAACAGCGTTTTATGCACCAGGTTTTTCGCGGTGGAAACATCAACTGCATCTTTGGCGGAACAGAAGTAGATCTGTCACAATCTACCCTCGCCGAAGGCGTGAGTGAACTTGAAATTAACGCTATCTTTGGCGGTGTAACCCTGATCGTGCCGGCCGACTGGAAAATTCAATCCAAAATGACCTCCATTTTAGGCGGATTTTCCGATAAACGGGCCTATATCAGGGAATCAACCGATTCTTCACGCCTGTTGATAATAAAAGGAAGCACCATTTTCGGAGGTGGGGAGATTAAGAATTTCTGATAAACCAACAGGAAATCCATGCAACATCCTGTTTTTTTAAGTAAAAGAACCGTTTCCGTTTATTTTGGTTTGTGGGCTCTCTTAATGGGAGTCCACTTTTCCATTTTCTATTTCATCTATCTCTTTCCCATTGAAATAGCTTCGGGCGATTCGTTGGTGAACAATCTTCTTTTTTGTCTGATAGGGATATCCATGTGGTTCGTTGTCAGATTTACCGTGCCCGATAAGAAAAATATCTGGAATGTACTACTGAACCATTTCGCCTTCCTGACCCTTACCCTTGTGGTTTGGATCGGCCTCTCGGTAACCATACTGAATGCGATGTTCAGCAATAATAAAGTGTACACTGAAATGCTGATGAACACCATCCCCAATAAAATCTTGACGGGAAGCATCTATTACGTTGTTATCGCCCTGATCTACTACCTGTACCTTTACCAGGTCAACATGCAGGAAAAAATTAAAGTCGAATCGCGACTGCGCGAAATTCTTAAGGAAACAGAACTGACGATGCTTAAATCGCAGATCAATCCCCATTTTCTCTTTAACAGCTTGAATTCGATCAGTTCACTCACTATAACCGATCCCGCCAAAGCGCGGGACATGGTCATAAAGCTTTCAGATTTTCTCAGATATTCTGTATCGAAGAGCGCCGGAAGCTTTACCTCCCTTGAGAATGAAATTTCCAATATCCGCCGTTATCTTGAAATAGAAAAAGTCAGATTTGGCGATAAACTGAATTTCACATTCCGGCTCGAAAAAGAGATCTGTGCCCGGCATAAAATTCCGGTAATGCTCCTTCAGCCACTTTTCGAAAACGCGATTAAACATGGCGTTTATGAAAGTACCGAACAAGTGAATATCGAAATGGATTGTGAGTACAAGGAGGGATTCCTGGAACTGAAGATTGTCAATGATTTTGACCCTGAAGCCAGAGCTCGTAAAGGTACCGGTTTGGGATTGAACAACATCAGGGAACGGCTCAGGCTCCATTATAAAAATGATAAACTTTTAACTACACGGGTCGAGGGTACCCGGTTTACCGTTATCTTATATATTCCTTCAACTGAAAATACTGAATAAAATACAAATCATGAGTATTCGCACGATTTTAATAGATGATGAACAACCCGCACGGGATGTTATAAAATACTATCTGAAAGAATTCAATGAAATCGAGATCATCGGTGAATTTTCGGATGGTTTCACAGGACTGAAAGGCATTCAGGAATTGAAACCCGACCTGGTATTCCTAGATGTACAGATGCCGAAACTTACAGGTCTGGAACTGCTGGAACTTCTAGACCAACCTACTTCGATCATCTTCAGCACTGCCTATGATCAATATGCCATCAAGGCTTTTGAGATGAACGCCATCGATTACCTTTTAAAACCTTACTCAAAGGAACGGTTTTCACAGGCGTTGCAAAAAGCCATCACGGTTATCGGATCAGGACAGAATCCTCAGGCGCCGGTGCAGAAACTCGTACAAACCCTGGAGGAAAATCCGGAATATTTGCAACGGATTGCCGTAAAATCACGGCATAAGGTCAGTGTAATACCTATCGAGGATATTGTTTACCTGGAAGCGGAAGGCGATTATGTGATGATGCATACCAAGGATGCCAGGCATCTGAAAGAAAAAACCATGAAATACTTCGAAGCCCATCTTGATCCTGCCATGTTCATCCGGATTCACCGGTCTTACATCGTGAATGTACAATTCATCGACCGGATAGAGTATTATGACAAGGAAAATTACGCAGTACTTATGAAACAGGGAGCCAAATTGAGGGCCTCCACAACGGGTTACAAAACCCTGAAACAATTGTTGAATATGTAAACTATCGCTTGCCGCCCCTGCTGCCTCCGGCGGGTCTGGAAGTTCCGCTTCCCCTGTTGAAATTGCGATTCTGCTGCGAGCTCTTGCTGTTTATCTCACGCTGAGAACCCCGGTCTCTCTGCTGCAGTTGCTGGTCCATCTGTTTCCGGTCAAAGTCACTCCGGCCGGAGGCCGACGATTTCTGCTCCGAACTTCCGGAACCCGATGGCGGCTTATTGCGTCCGGCATTCTGACCTCCGGTTGAAGCAGGATCAGCGGGCTGCCATCCCTTTCCGTCATGTTGCTCCCAATTCTTGCCATTCTTACGATAAACATTTCCATTCCCATCTGTATAAACATTGTTCCGGGCATCCTTTGCAGCAGGCGCTGCACGGTCCTGTCCGGCTGTTTCTGGGCTTCCTGAACTGCGATTCCCTGTTGAGGGTCGGTCAGTACCCTGACCAGCAGGACGACTTGCAGTTGTACTTCCTGAGTTCCTTGCCGTTGACTGGTTGACTGGTTGTAATCCCTGTCGCTGGTTGTAAATGTTCGTCTGATTAATTGTATTCCGGTTGTAATTGTTCACATTGATGTTGACATTCGTGTTCCGTACATAGACCGGCCCGTGTCCGTAACAATGATTGTAAGGCATATGGTAAGGGGGGCGGTAAAGCGGAGGTCCCCACCATCCGCCATAATACATAGGGCCTCCGAATCCTATGTGAAAGCATCCAAAGGATACGCCAAATCCGATACTCCATCCAGTCCATGGATTATAGGTCATAGAGAAGCCCCAGGTTACCGGCCGTGGATAATAATAAGGACCATACCAGCCCGAATAGGGATAGCCGGTACCGTACACAATGGTGGGGCCATAAACGTAACAACCCATGTATCCGGGCAGATATCCCATATAAATTACCGTCGGCTGAACTTCATAGATATAAACATATTTGACATTGTACGCCGGATCATCAGGAGGTATCTTCTGGATCTCAGCCGGAATTTCAGTTGCGACACTCCAGGGACCGGTTGGTGTTTTCCCGGTAAACCAAATCGCATTTTCACAAACGTAGTAGGTTTTATTGGAAAGGATTACGGTGGAGCCTGTATTGACGGCCCGGTACAACAGCGTCCCCTTGATCTGTTCAAATTTGGGGTCTCCGTCGTATTTCACCTTACAGGTGGCGCTCTTTGGATCTACGGCTACCGTCTGTGGAATCTGGGCATCCATGATGGCTTCTTTGGCAGCCTGTGTCCCGGCTACAGAAGCCAGAACGATATCTTTTTCCGACCCCTCCGGAATTTTTGCAAAATCTGCCGGCAACTTGTCCGAAGCAATGTACGACCAGGGTCCCGACATGGAGGGGGCACGGTACCACCTTCCGGAAATCAACACGTAATATAGCTGTGTGTCGATGGCCATGAAAATATTGTTTTCGGTATTGGTCATATATAGTAACTGGGTTCCGCTGATGGGTGAAAATGAAGGTGCACCGCTCGACTGAAGCAACTCTGCAGGATGGGTTCTGACTAATATCCGGGTCGGAGTTTGCTGTTTAGCTCCCTCTTTACCCGAGGATGGAGCGGCAGATGTATCACCCTGACTTGCAGCTTTCTGGAGTTCCTTCTGAAGTTTTTTAATATCACCCGGGGGATCAGGAACAACCGACCAGGTTCCTTTCATCAAATCGTTTGTCTTATACCAGGTGGAACCTCCATAAAAGTAAAATTGATTTTCGGTCAAGTACTTTACTACGGTGTAGGGGGTGTTGATAGCATACTCGAGATTCTTGTTGTCGGTTGGTTTGAACACGGGTTCACCGTCAAAGATGATCAGAACAGAGGGTTCCGTCACATAGATGATTTCAGGCGGGTTGTTGCTGAGGTGGTCTGTCTGGCTTCCCTGGGCCGATCCGTTCTTCAATGTTGAAGTCAGTTCATCAATCGTCATATGAAAGTCCCATTTAGGTATCTCCCGTTCTACAATTGCTTTGAACCGGTCGGTAACCTCCTTTTTTACCGTGTCCTGACCGGGGAATCTGGCGTTAAGAACCTTGGCGTCCAGAAGAATGACCTGCCGGGATTCGCGGTCAGAACTGATGGTAGCAACGAGCCAAAGGGCGCCAAATACAGGGGTTCCTTTATCTCGTGAAAGCTGGACGGCAGATCTGACATAGAGTTTGTTACCCGTTAATGAGTCTGGCTGAGGCTGATACAGCAGGATTCTTCCATTTTCATAGCGGATCTCCTTAGGCCAGGTGTTTTGCACAGCTGAGGCAGCTGACTGAGGTGGCTTGGTAGCAGCCTGCTGAGACTGTCCTTTCAGGCAGATCGTCAGGACTAAAATGGGAAGGAGCATTGCGAAGGTGAACTTCATCCTTTTCATGTGTTTTCTTTTTTTAATATGATCAATGATAATGGGTATGTTACCTGATTTTCCGGAAATCAACTGATCGTGTGGATCTTGACGAAGTTGGTACCACCCGGCCGGTGAGCCGGAATACCTCCCAGAAGTACTATTTTATTGCCGGAGTTGACAAGATTCCTGATTTGAAGATTCATTTCTGTCACAGCAACCATCTCTTCGAAGGTATCAGGATGTTCTTGTATCAGAATGGGTCTGATTCCCCAAAGAAGGTTCAGGGCATGGTAAACGCTCCGGTGCGTTGTCAGTGCATAGATCGGAACCACGGGCTTTTCTGAAGCAACGAATTGGGCGCTCCTTCCACTGGCTGTAAGAACTACGATACAGGCAGGATGAATCACCTTGGAAATCTGGTTGGCCGTTCTGCTGAGTGCTGTAATTTCTGTGTGACCGTCGGGCGGATAGGTTTTAAATTCAATTTTTTCCTCTACCTCTCTTGCAATGCGTGCCATCATTTCTACAGCCTTATCCGGAAAGCCCCCCATAGCGGTCTCGCCTGAGAGCATAATGGCGTCGGTTCCGTCGATGATGGCGTTGGCCACATCGCTCGCTTCAGCCCTTGTTGGTCGTGGCTCATGAATCATACTTTCCAGCATCTGTGTTGCGGTGATCACAGTTTTACCCTTTTGGTTACATAAGCCTATGATCTGCTTCTGGAGCATCGGAACCCGCTCGGGACTGATCTCCACACCCAGATCACCCCGTGCCACCATGATTCCGTCGGCCACTTCGATGATCTCCTCAAGGTTTTCGACAGCCTGCGGTTTTTCGATCTTGGCAATGATGGGCTTGATGAGTCCTTTCTCTGTGATATGGCTCCGGAGAATACGCACATCTTCGGCCGTCCTTACAAAGCTGAGCGAAATCCAGTCCACATCCTGGCTTAAACCGAATTCGAGGTCCTGAATATCCTTTTCAGTCAGGGCAGGCAAACTTAGATTTAAATTCGGGAAATTAACTCCTTTCCGGTCTGTTAGATTCCCTCCCTCGACTACACGGCAAATCACCCGACGGCCTTCGATCTCTTCTACCCGTAATTCAAAAAGCCCGTCCGCTAACAGAACCTGCATTCCGCTTTTCGCCTCCCTGAATAAACATGGATAATCGATCGGAATCGAATCCTGGCTCTGGTCGTAATCATCCTCCGGCACAAGTTTAACCCGGGTTCCGGGGACGAGATCCAATCTGCCTTGTGGCAAGGTGCCAACCCTGATCTTGGGGCCCTGCAAATCCTGGAGAATGGTTACCGGTTTGTTCAGATCTTCCGAAATGGCTCTCAGGTATCCGATCACCCGGGCATGGTTTTCATAATTTCCATGTGAGAAATTCAGCCGCGCGACATCCATGCCATTCCCGATAAGAATACGGATTATTTCTGGTGTTGAGGTGGCCGGTCCCAGGGTGGCTACTATTTTGGTACGTCTGAGCCAGTTTTGCATGTAGTTTTTTTTTGAAACACGAAATTAACAATATCCTGAAAATCGGATGCTCCCTTTTACATTCTCAATAGATTAAATTGTAACGGAGTCTCCGTATTGGGGGAGGATGGGTTTGAGCCCGTAGCGGTGCCTGATCAGATCGGCAAAAATATTCCGTGCCTGATCCTCTCCGTGAGTCAGCACGACCTCGGGACGGGCTGGAGCAACTGCGTTGAACCATTTGAGCAATTCACTTTGTCCGGCATGAGCGCTGAATCCTCCCAGTTTGTGAATCTGAGCTCTGACGGTGATTGGCTCGCCGAAGATCCGGACTGATTTTCTACCATCGACAAGTTGACGCCCTAAGGTGCCCTCGGCCTGGTATCCTACGATCAGAACCGAGGTTTCGGATTTGTACAGGTTGTGCCGCAGGTGGTGCTGTATCCTTCCGGCATTACACATCCCGGAACCCGCAATGATCATACAGGGACCTTTGATGTCGTTTAACAGCCTCGATTCCTCAGGTGTCGGAGTGGGGCGGATATAACCTTTGTCCCGTTCCATAGCTCCGGAATGTAAAAAGCTGAGCATCTCTTCGTCAAAGAGTTCCGGGTGATCCATGTAGATCCGGGATGCTTCAATAGCCATCGGACTATCGATATAAATGGGAAATCTTGGAAGTTCTCCTTTTATAAAAGCCTGTTCCATGTAATAGATCAGATCCTGGGTGCGCCCTATCGCGAAAGAGGGAACCAAAATTTTTCCACTAGTCTGGATAGCATTCCGGATGATTTCGACTGCTTCGTCAAGGGTGTCACCCAGTGGCTTGTGATCCCGGTCTCCGTAAGTTGTCTCCATGATCAACATGTCTGCCTCGGTAAATGGTTCAGGATCTCTCACGATGGGCATCCCGCGTCCGCCTATATCACCCGAAAAGATGATGTTTCTGTTTTTACCTTTCTCCTTTACCTGCAGCCTGATACTGCTTGAACCTAAAATATGGCCTGCTTCATCAACCGTGATGTGCATGCCTTTTGTAATCGGAAATTTCTTGTGGTAGGGCATAGGCTGCATTTGCCGGATGACCGCCTCCACATCCTCTTTACCAAAAGATGGTTCAACACTTGGCTTTCCCTGTCGGGCAAGCATCCGGTTCAGCTTTTCCAAATCGCTGGTTTGAACCTTCAGCGAATCCTTTAGTATCAGTTCCGTAAGGTCGATGGTTGCAGGGGTTCCGTATATAGGGCCCTTATAACCAGCTCTGATCGCATGGGGCAACCTTCCGCAATGATCGAGGTGTGCATGGGTGAGCACAATGGCCGAAAGATTTTCATAATCGACCGGAGGCGCCGATTTATTTAACTTCTCAGCCACCTTTCCGCCCTGGAACATGCCGCAATCCACCAGGATGTTCCCTGCTGCCGATGCACAGTGGTAAGCAGTACCAGTAACGCCTCCCGTAGCCCCGTAAAATGATATAACCATAGTTCGAGTATTTATTTCTTATGTTCGATTCATGGGGTAAAAGTACAAATTTTGGAACCTCTTCCTGAAAATTACCTTCCCGGATCAAACAGGTTCGTATAACCTGAAGAGCTGTGTCATGCTGCAAAAGAGCATAAAAAAAGGAAACGATTACCAAAAGGTGGAAATACTGAGTATGGGGAACACGATTACGGCAGTAAACAAAATCGGCCGTACCTGGATCGATTAGTGGGATGTGAGGGATTCGAACCCACGACCCCCGCCCTGTCAAGGCGATGCTCTAAACCAACTGAGCTAACATCCCAAAGGGCTGCAAAATTAAAAATTTTTTTCATTTTCCATAAATTCCTAAAATTTCACCATAATAAACCATGTGGAAATCCCGGATAGGATAGTATTTGCTGATAATTTCCGGATCCAACGTTCCGGCGTCAAGAGGGTGCTTGTGAACGATCCGGCATTCGAAGTGAAACAGGGAATTTTCGATAAATTGCGTTTCGATTTCATAGCAAGGATGCATCGTAAATCGGCAGGCGGAGATTTTATCGGTGTCGCGGCCTGAATGGGTTCCGCAAAACTGCAACTCGTTCTGAAATGAATCAGGCAGGATGCATACTGCGAATCCTTTTGCCTGTTCCATGATTCCGAATGTATAGCGCGTCGGCCTTACCAGTATCGTCATGATTTTCTTTCCCCAAATCTGACCCAGGGTAGCCCATCCGATTGTCATTGGATTTGGTGAAGTGCCGGCTATCAAAAGTGCCCCGCCGTTATTTAGTTTATCCAGCGTTTCATTGGTTACATCGAAAAAATCGATCATTTTTGACATTATTTTCTATTTTTGAAGGCAAAATTACATCTATTCTTTAATTTATAAATAGTATGAAACGTTCCATTACAGGGTTTTGTGGATTCATGTTGATGCTGGCTTTGCAGGCTTCCGTGATGGCCCAGGAAGAGCGCAAGCCAATAACCCTTGAAGATATTTTTAAGAACCGGAAGTTTGCATCTAAAGCCATTGCAGGAATTCAATCACTCCGCAATGGAGTTCATTACTGGCAATTGAAGAAGGATTCAGTAAATTATTATGATTTCGCAGAAGGAAAATATGCTGGGACCATCGTCACCTCCAAACAGTTGATCCCGGAGGGCGACACCCTTCCATTGCCACTGGGCGGATTTGAATTCAGCGAAGATGAGAATCGAATGCTCTTTGCTAAAGATGAAGAGCCAATCTACCGGCGCTCTTCCAAAGCCTGGTATTATGTTTATGACCGTAAATCGGAAAAGCTAACCGCGATTTCAGATCAGGGGAAGCAACGGCTGGCAACCTTTTCACCCGACGGATCGAAGATCGCTTTTGTTCGTGATAACAACCTGTTTATTAAAGATCTAAATATAGGAAAACGGAACCAGGGAGGAACCGGCGATTCGGAGCGGTTTGGTGTTGAATACCAGGTGACTACTGACGGAAAAATCAATGAGATCATAAACGGAGCGACTGACTGGGTATATGAAGAGGAATTTGAATTTTCAAAGGCCTTTTGCTGGTCACCTGACGGAACAAAGATCGCCTTCTACCGGTTTGATGAAAGCAAGGTCAAAGAGTACCAATTAACCTATTATGGGACGCTATACCCGGAACAGTACAAGTATAAATATCCCAAGCCCGGTGAAGCTAACTCGGTGGTCAGGATAAAAATTTATGATCTGGTTTCGCGTTCCACAGTCGAGGTAGATTTGGGCGGGGATACTGATATATACATTCCCAGGATCAAATGGACCTCGGACCCCAATACTCTCTCATTATACCGGATGAACCGGCATCAGAACACCCTCGATCTTCTTCTGGTCCATGCAGGTACAGGCAAAACGCAGGTAATTTATCATGAAGTAAATCCCTTTTATATTGAGATCAATGACCATCTGACTTTTCTGAAAAACGGCGGGGGATTTTTGCTTACGAGTGAGAAAGACGGATATCGGCACATATATCATTACGACCTTTCGGGAAAAGAGATCAGGCAGATTACACAGGGCAAATGGGAGGTAACCGATTTTTACGGTTTGGATGAAGACCATGGAATTCTCTATTATGCCGCTGCCGAGGATTCGCCGGTTGACCGGGCTGTTTATTCAATCCGTCTGGATGGAACTGGGAAAAAGAGGCTAACGCCGAAAGCCGGGACCAACTCAGCGACCTTTAACGCCACATTCAGCAATTTTATCAACAAGTGGTCGGATATTAATACCCCCCCGGTTTATACTTTAAACAATGCAGATGGAACGGAGATAAGGCTTTTGCAGGATAACGCGAAGCTGCGCGAAACGATAAATGCCTTTCATTTCTCGAAGGCTGAATTTGTGAAAATTCCCGCTTCTGACGGAACGGAGTTAAACGGGATGGTACTGAAGCCCTTTGATTTTGATCCGGGTAAGAAGTATCCGGTCCTTTTCACCATCTATGGCGGACCTGGTTCTCAGACGGTATTAAATACCTGGGGGGGATTTTCTGCCTGGAACCAGTTATGGGCCCAAAACGGCATTCTGGTGGTTTCGGTCGACAACCGGGGAACCGGAGGAAGGGGAGAATCTTTTAAAAAATGCACCTACCTGCAGTTAGGTAAATTCGAGACCAATGACCAGGTGGATGCTGCAAAGTATTTTGGTTCGCTTGATTATGTCGATAAAAGCAGAATCGGTATGTGGGGATGGAGTTTCGGCGGGTATCTGACCTTGTCGTGCCTGACCCGGGGCGCTGATTATTTTAACTTTGGGATTGCCGTGGCCCCGGTCACCAACTGGAAATATTATGACAATATTTACACAGAACGGTTTATGCGGACCCCGGCAGAGAATAATACGGGTTATGAAGATAATTCACCGGTTAACCATGCCGCTGCCTTCAAAGGGAAACTGCTGATGATACATGGAATGGCCGACGATAACGTTCATCCTCAGAATTCATATGATATGTACACCGCGCTCGTCGCAGCCGGAAAGGACTTTGATTCAGAATTTTATCCAAATTCCAACCACGGGATTTATACCGGTAAAAACACCTCCTTTCATCTGTACCGGCGGATGACCGATTATATTTTGAAGAACCTTTGATTCGCGGCTTATAAGGAATAAAAAAGATTTGGAAATCAAGAAAAAGGATTGTAATTTTGCAGTCCTTTTTCTGAAAAAGTCATAGAGTATTAACATTAAAAGAAAGCGAGTACCAAGTATGATTATCGTACCTGTTAAAGAAGGCGAAAGCATTGATAGATCGTTAAAAAAATTAAAACGCAAATTCGAAAAGACCGGTGTGGTCAAAGAACTCCGCGAGCGTCAGAAATTCACCAAACCCTCGGTTAAACACAGAGATGTGGTAAACCGTGCCATCTATATCCAGCAGCTTCAGGACGCGGAAGCTGCAAAATAGAAGATTTTTCCACAGAGCGTTTTTTTTAAGGTAAATATTGCTTATATTTATCCGTTGGTTTTTATCAGCGTGGGTTCTTACTCGGTTTCAAGTGAAGGAACGCTTTCTGGCACATATACAATTTGAAAAACGGTACTCTCCTCATACCGTAACTGCATACCGGACTGACCTCGACCAGTTTTTCCTTTTCATCCAACATCAATACGATACTGAAGATATTACCGGTATCAACCATTTTATGATTCGTTCATGGCTGGTCAGCCTGATGGATCAACACCTGTCATCCAGATCGGTCGGTCGTAAACTGACCAGCCTGAAATCATTTTACCGGTATTGTCTAAAGGAAGGAGCCGTTGAGTCAAATCCCGTTTCCAGGGTTGTCGCTCCCAAAACCTCTAAACGGCTGCCGGTTTTTATTGAAAAAGAGAACATGGATCTGCTACTTGATCAAATCGATTTTGGTGAAGGGTATCGCGGAATGCGCGACCGGCTGATGGTCGAGTTGTTCTATCTTACCGGTATGCGGCGATCGGAGCTGATGAATCTGAAGGAACAGGATATCGACTTTACGCAGAATACTTTCAGGGTTTTAGGAAAACGTAATAAAGAACGTCTTATTCCGTTTACACCTGAATTAGGTAAAACATTAAACCAATACCTTGAAGTTAAGAGGTCGGAATTTGGCGAATGCGACCAGCTTTTTCTCACGGATAAAGGTTCAAAAATGTACCCGCGTCTTATTTACAACACGGTTAAAAAGTATCTTTCAATGGTGACCACATCCGCAAAAAAAAGTCCGCACGTGCTACGCCATACTTTTGCGACCCATTTGTTAAATGAGGGGGCGGATCTGAATGCCGTCAAAGAACTTCTGGGTCATGCCAATCTTGCTGCAACTCAAATTTATACACATAATACCATCGAGAAGTTGAAACGAATATACAAACAAGCCCATCCAAAGGCATAAAAAAGGAGGTAGGAATGAATGTAAAAATCAACACCGTTCACTTTAAGGCCGATAAAAAGTTGGAAGCTTTTATCAATGATAAACTCGACAAACTTCAGACATTCTTTGACGGGGTTATCAGCAGTGAAGTGATTTTAAAACTGGAGAAATCCGAAACACGGGAAAATAAAATTGCAGAAGTCCGACTGAATATCAAAGGATATGATCTGTTTGCCAAAAAAGAGTCATCCACCTTTGAAGGCGCCATCGATCTGGCTGCAGATGCACTCCGTCGGCAACTGGTAAAACATAAAGATAAAGTAAGGGGTATCTGATCCCTGAAAATGGATTGATTTCACCGGGAGGAGCGGGTTCTTTACCTGCTCCTCCCGTATTTTTAAATAATTGATATTGAGTTAGTTGTAAGTTCGGTATAGATTTTGTTTGAAAAAATGCCTTTTTTCTTGAAGATATTTTAGAAAATCCTTGTTTAGTTTTCAAAAAGTTTATACTTTTGCAGTCCTTTTTTAATAAAATGCCGATGTAGCTCAGCTGGTAGAGCAGCTGATTTGTAATCAGCTGGTCGGCGGT
>CAZGIM010000018.1:0-82865 GCA_964525995.1 uncultured Prolixibacteraceae bacterium
GACTTCTCGAAAATCAATCCGTATTATGTTACCCACTCAAAGTGACAAAGAACCGCGATTCCCGATATTGCCAAAATGTGTCGTTTTGCTTTCATCAAGAAAAAAATACCCGGAATCCGGTAACAGGCCTTCAACTTGGTTGATCAATCATATTTCTGCTTCGGTAATTTTTATATTATTGACAGGATCGTCGCTTTATGCTTCAGAATCGCCCTTCTCTTTCCTGGATAAGGCCATCAGGCATTATCAGATCGTAAAGTCGTCAGCCGGATCCCAGGCCGGGGAAAATGCTATTATTGATTCATTGCTGAAGGTCGACGCCATGGTAAATGATTTCAATAAAGCTTCCGATCTCTCATGGAGGATTGGGTTCTATCTTCTGGAACAGGGTAAACATGCCGATGCACTTGATATCTTCCTTGACCTGAGGCATACCATGGAGTTGAAACAAGGAAAAACCGGTAATGAGCAGAAAAAAATGTCGTCGGTTCTGAATATCATCGGCGCCATTTACGAGGAGACCGGTTTATGGAACGAGGCTCTTGCGCTGTATATGAATTCCCTTCAGATCTGCAATGAGATCAACTACCAGCTTGGGAAAGCAAAGATCTATAACAATATCGGGAAGATCTATTTCAACCGGCATGAAATGGGGAAGGCGGAGGGGCTGTTCAATAAAGCCATTGACATCAATAAGAAGCTCAACATAAAATCTGAGCTTTTCAACAATTATAACAACCTGGGCGGCGTCTATAAAAAAATGAACAATCTCGACAAGGCCCTGGAGTACGCCCTCTTAGCCTTGAATCAGCTTGACATGAATCATGATTTTTATGATCTGTCCATCGTATATTCAAACATAGGGAATCTTTACCAGGATATGAAGAATTACCCGGTTTCCCTGACCTATTACCAGGAAGCTGCATCGATCCAACGCCATAAATTGTACAAGGGGGCTTTGATCCAGTCACTACTTTCAATGGCATCGCTTTACCAGCTCATGAACAACCACCGATCGGCCACGGGATGCATTTCAGAAGCGCTGACCACGGCCGACCTTCTCGGAAACCCCTCTCAGAAGCTGATTGTTTTGCAGGAGGCAGCCCAGTATTATAATAAGAATCAGGATTTCAGGAGGGCTGCAGTTTTTTATGCGGACTATGTCACCCTGAATGATTCGCTGGAAGCGCTGAACAGCCTCACCAAGATAGAACAGATACAATCGGTTTATGAAGTCATCAATAAGGAGAAGGACAATAAAATCCTCCAGCAGCGGGTCAATCTCCAGGAGCTTGCCCTGCAGCGCCAGCGGATTGTCCTTCTGGCAGCGCTGATCATCTTCCTGGTACTTGCTTTCTTTCTTTTCAACCTCCAGCGGAACCGCCAACGTGAAAGAAAGAATAATGCACTTATCGCAAAACAGACAGAACGGTTGTACCAAAAAGAGAAAGAGATACTCCTGCAGCAAGAACAGAACCTGAAGCTTGAACTGGATTACAAGAACCGCCAGCTCACCTCATATGCCCTTCACCTTGCCAGGAATAACGAGTTTATTTCGAAAACATCGAATGAGCTTAAACAGATCCTTCTGGGTATCAGCCCAAGAGATGTCGAGCGTTCGAACCGGGTACGGGAAATGCTTTCAGACCTTCAGCAATATTCTGCAGGAAACGACTGGGAGGAATTTCGCCTCTATTTTGAAGAAGTACACCAGTCGTTTGAGAAAAACCTCACCACTGTCTTCCCCGATCTTACTTCCAACGATAAAAAATTCTGCGCTTTGTTAAAGCTGGGACTGTCGACCAAGGATATAGCTTCTATTACCTTCCGCGAAATCCGCAGCGTAGAGTCGGCCCGGAACCGGTTGCGAAAGAAACTGAACCTATCGGCTGACGTCAACATCAATAAATTTCTTTCGCAATTTTAACAGGTGATTATCTGTTAGTTATCTGTCGTTGCCGTAGTAAATTTCCAGTCTTCATCTGCTTTGCCGTAGTAAGGATATGGTAAAAACGGCCTTAATCAGGAACCATATCTTTAGTTTTACAGTCCGGAAATTATTTCCGGGAGAAAACTATAAAGATTTGAGACAAACATAAAAAATCAAGCGTGATGAAAAAACATTGGAATGTAGGGTTTTATTTACCGATAATGATCATGTTTTTCATGTTCCCGGTAAAATTTTTACAGGCACAGTGGAACACAAACACCTCGGTAAATCTCCTGATATCAAACTTCCCGACGGCCGATCTGCACAGTGTTGCAACCACAGATGGCAAAACCTGGATTGCTTTTTATCACCTGAATGGCGGCAATTATGATATGCGGGCTCAACTTCTCGATGCTAACGGCAACAAACTCCTGGGCCCCGATGGTATTCTGGTCAGCAACCAGACATCAGGATCTGCCACTTATGTTTTCAATGTATGTGTTGACGCTTCAAATAATTTAATTATCGGATTCCAATATGAATCAGGTAGTGATATGAATGCCGTCGTACACAAGATTTCGCAGTCGGGAGCTCAATTGTGGGGCTCCGGAGGGATTATTCTGGGTGCCGGACTGACTCCATACCCGGCGCCCTTGTCGAACGGCGAGGTGGTTGTTGCCTGGAGCGAATCGGTATCCAATACGGTCAACATCCAGAAGATCACCACCGGAGGAACACTTGCGTGGACAACGCCGGTTGTGGTTACCGTTGGCGCAACGAAAACATCACGCGGACAGGTCATAGGAAACCTTAACGGAAAGTTCACTGTTGTCTATCAAAAGAAAGGAAGTGGTGTCTCCACGACCCTCTACGCCCAGCATTTCGATAATTCGGGCACCGCGCTTTATTCAGCGCTGCAGATCTGCAACCAGACCTCAAGCGCATCAAGGTATTACTCCATCGCAGCTAACGGAGATACAACCTATTTCGGCTTTTATGTTTCACAGTCATCAAGGTTCAACTCGTTTCTCCAACGCATCAATCCATCAGGAACCATACCCTGGGGCATGAACGGGAGTAATTTCAACATTGCCACTTCATCTTCTGATCCATTCCAGGGACTAACCAATATTGCCCTTTCATCCTCGTCACCTTATGTATGGTCGGTTTGTACTTTCAGCAATACCAACCAGACACAATATGGCGTTTATGTCCAGAAATTTCTGAAAACAACCGGGGCAAGGCAGTTTACCGATTACGGGAAAGTTGTATATCCCATCAGTTCAAGCAGTGATTACCAATCGGGTGAAATGATTCTTGTGAACGATACACCGATGTTCCTTTCTTATGATGTCAATGATATAATTTATGCCACCCGTCTGGATGCTTCAGGAAATTTTGTATGGCCCGGCAACAGGGTTGAGATCAGTTCCACGACTGCAGGCGGATCCACACCAAAAATGCGCTTCGGCTTGAGCACCGATGGACCAAACAGGTGCGCGGGCGTATGGACTGAGAACAGGACCGGCGATTACATGGGTTATGCTCAGGGCATTTCGATCGGCGGACTCATTGGTGTCATCGTTGCCACACAGGGAGGTGTTCCCTCTACCATCACAACCAGCGGGGGAACCCTGCAAATGGTTGCAACGGTGCTTCCTGTAGCAGCCAGCCAGAATGTAACCTGGAATATTGTACCCGGAACAGGTAACGCCACGATCAGCGCAACCGGCCTGGTTACTGCAACTGGAAATGGGACAGTGTATGCAAAAGCAATTGCAGTCCAGGATGTCACCGTTAAAGATTCACTCCTGATCACCATTTCAGGACAGACCATCCTTAACCCGGTGGTGACAACGCTTGCGGCAACAAATATTGCCCTGACCGCTGCAACCCTCAATGGTTCGGTAACCGCCAACTTCTATCCCACAACTGTTTCGTTCGACTGGGGAACTTCCACTGCTTATGGCAACACAATTGCTGCAACGCCATCTGTGGTAACCGGATCCTCCCCGGTGGCGGTACTTGCCAATCTGACAAGCCTTACCACGAACGTCACTTATCATTTTCGTTGTGTTGGTACCAGTTCAGCCGGCACTTTCACCGGAGCCGACCAGACTTTCATTCCGGGATGTCAAACCGTGGGATCCGCGGGAGCCATCACAGGACCAATAAGTGTATGCAACAACGCTACCGGTAACGTATATTCCGTATCTCCCATTCTGAATGCCACCAGCTATACCTGGACCGTTCCAACTGGCGCCACAATTGTAAGCGGACAAAATACGGCCAGCATCACCGTCACTTTCGGAACCTTATCAGGGAATATCACGGTTTACGGAAGTAATAATTGCAGTACCGGGACCACTTCAATCCTTGCCGTTACCACCAATTCCGGTCCTGTCCCAACCATCACGGGATCTGCCAGCCCCTGCCTGAATTCCGGGACAACCGCCTATACCACTGAGGCAGGAATGACCGGCTATACCTGGACCGTTTCAGCCGGTGGTACCATTACATCAGGAGCAGGAACAAACCAGATCGTCGTAAACTGGACCACCGCAGGAGCCCAATCGGTTAGTGTGAGTTACACCAATGCTTCCGGGTGTTCCGCACCATCCCCAACCAGCTATCCCATCGTCGTAAGCCCGTTACCTGCCGCTGCAGGACCGATAACAGGATTGACAACTGTTTGCGCAGGAACAGCTGGTGTCAGCTATTCTGTTGACCCCATAGCCAATACTTCGGTTTATCTCTGGTCACTGCCACTTGGAGCTAACATCGCATCCGGGGCCAATACAAACAATATCACGGTTGATTTTTCAGCGACAACGACTTCAGGCGACATCACTGTTACTGGGAACAACATTTGCGGGAACGGGATCTCCGGCAATCTTCCTGTTACCGTTAACCCGATCCCGCCGGCGCCGGTTATCAGCCTTAGTTTTGTTTTACTGACAAGTAATGCTGCTTCCGGGAACCAGTGGTATTTCGATGGCAATCCGATCTCTGGCGCAACGGGTCAGACATACCTGGCCACTGCGAACGGATGGTACTGGGATAAGGTGACCCTCAACGACTGCCCTTCAGATACTTCAAATCACATTTTCGTTGTGGTGGAGGGCCTGGATGAATTGCAGAATGAAAATGTGGCCATCAGCCCTGTTCCCAACGACGGACGCTTTTCTGTTTCCATAACCAACACATCGCTGAAAACATACTCCATCAGGATCTACAACCAAATCGGCGCATGTGTATATCAGGCCGATGACTGCCAGGGCAATGAGCCAAAACCGGTCGATCTTCGCCCGGCAGCTACCGGATTGTACACGGTCGTTGTCAGAAATGTCTACAACATGATCACCAGGAAGATTCTGATCAGTAAATAATATCTCAGGGATTAAGAGTCTGCTTAAATTTCGTTCGTCAGGTGAAAACCTATCTATTTACGATTGACATGATTTACGATTTACGAATGAATTGTAGACCAGTTCCCGGACGAGTGATTATTTATACAGGTTGAGAAACGAAACCTGTTGTCAAGGGATCTCTATTTCCCGGGGATCGTCCGGGTTTCCAATAAAAAACCAATCCTCGGCGTCCATGGATGTGTTGGTGATCTTGTCGATGGGGACCTTCATGTATTTACCGGCTGCCGAAACCGCGACCGAGCCATCGGGCAGGAGGATTTCGCCGGTACCCTCGAAAAAGCGGTGATCATCCCTCGAAACCCGTCCCACGATACGAAGTTCGACACCGAGCGGTATGGGTTTCCGGTACTTGGTGGTCAGTTCAAGGGTCACCCCCCATACCTGATCCTCTTTGCCATTGGCAATAGCCCGTCCGATGGTCTCATCGAGTATGGTAGCTGCAAGTCCGCCATGCATACGGCCCGGGTAACTCTGGTGTTGTTCCGAAGGTGTGACGATGGCGACCAGTTCATTGGAATCGGTTTCATAAAAAGAGGCATGGAGGCCGAAGTTATTTTCCAGCCCGCATACAAAACACATCCTCGAATTGTTTTGTTTCTTAGTAACCGAGCGTTTCATTTGTGAATAATTTTATATTTCATTTGTCAAATGGAATATCCATTATTATCATTCACGATTTGCATGAACCAGGTTCCTATGGATATTTCATAGGAGATAATTTCCGGTAAAAATAGGATTTTTCTATGCCTCTTTTTCCTGCTCACTGTCTGTTAAAAACCCGGCAAGGATCGGTTCGGCTGCTTCCCGGTCTGCATCGCTGATGTACAGTTCGGATTCGGAAGGAAATCCGGTCACGAAACCGGCCAGCATGCCCGACTGGTAGTCGTTACGGATCATGGAGCTGATACCGGCCTCATCAAGGAGCGCCCGGAGGGCAAGGGCATCGATCTCCGAACCGGTAAAAATTCTGATGGTATGGTCGTGGTCGTTCATGGGTGAATACGGAGGTTAAAGGCCAAACGTTTGGTTCAAAGATAAAACAAATTTACAAAGGGTTCAAGGTCAAAGCAGATAGAGAAAGATACCGGCGTTTGAATATCTTATTCACTTGGGCAATTCAGTCTTTTATGCATCTCGTCGAGAATGCATTGGAATGATTGGAATGATACCTCGACACACTGGGATTGATAATATTTATCCCGCGGGCAATTGATTCGCCAGGATTGAGGATGGTCGAGGTCCAGAAAAATGTCCCTTCATCCGGGAAAGCATATAGCATATTCTGATATAAAAGCCCTGACAATAGTGCGTTAAAGTTCGAATTTGCAACGGATTTCAACGAATCACCTGCATTCCCGGGCCCTCCTGACGCCAGGACCATTGCTTCCCATTCCAACGCAGTAGCAATGTGCCATTCCGGGGGACACAATCCCTGGATGGGCTCAATAACCGAATACTGCATTAACTCATTCCATTGGTACAAGCCTCCCCACTGGGTACAATTATTCTCATTATTGGCAAAACAATATTTTTCAGGAATACAATTATCATACTGCTGGTGAATCTGTGTGCACTGGATCCCATAATTCAGGTTTTCACGCATCCAGCATTTATTTCCAATCAATTGTGTTGTGTATATCCGGTTGTCGCGTACATCCGTAAAACTCTCCCCGCAACTGAAATTTGCATTTGAAGGAAGTACCGTGATTTGCTGATTTGCACTATCTGAACATAAATGTATGTTTGTATATGTATACATGACATTTGTTTGGTTCTGTGTCCCCGGAATCAGGGATGGATTAAACATTCCTCCCTGAACGCAATCACCAAAGTACATTCCTCCAAGTGGGAGACCTCCTTTCAATGGAAAAGGTCGTGAGGCATTTGTCGTCAGTAATGGACAAATATTTAAGGTAACGACAGGCTTGTCAAGCAAATGCATCACAAGTTCATTTGAAATGGCAGGATTTCCGGTTACACAGGAACCATTTGAAATCAAAACACAAGTAATCACATCCGATTCTATAGGAAGAAAGTTCAATTGTGAAGTACTATTTCCCGTAATCGCACCATTCACTTTCCATTGATAAACCGGTGCGTTCCCTCCGTTGACAGGGAAGGCTGTTATCGTTGCTGTAGCTCCCGCGCATAGTGGATTTTGGGCTGCAGTGATCGTAAGGCTTACTGCCGAGACAGGTATGACCTCCATGTTCAAAATATTCGAACTTGCAGGATTACCGCTCGGACAATTAATATTTGAAGAAAGAATGCATTGTACCTGGTCTCCGTTGGTTGGAACATAAGAGTATTCCGGAGTATTAATGCCTGTTGGAATGTTATTGACTTTCCATTCAAAATCCGGAGAGGTTCCCGCATTGGTTGCTGTGGCTGTAATAGTCACTGTGCTTCCTGAACACAGGGGCACAGGAGAAACAGAGGTAATATTGACTGAAACTGGCAGATAGGGATTGGCAGTCATCCAGATTGTATTAGACAGCGCAGGGTTTCCATTCACGCAGTTTGCATTGGATAAAACCTCGCAGATTATTTCATCATGATTTGAAGGTGAATAGGAAAATTGTGAACTGTTAGAGCCGACATTCAAGCCATTGACCCTCCACTGATATGCCGGAACAGACCCTCCATTCACAGTCATTGCCGAGTAATTTACTATTGTGCCTTCGCACACAGGCCCTTCCGGATTTGCAGTAATTGTCGCACCAACTGTCAACAATGGAGTCACCCCCATGGTTACCTGATTCGAAATTGCGTAATTGCTGATTGTACATACTTCGTTGGAAGTCAGTTCACAAGTAATGATATCCCCATCCGAGGGTATTATGGTAATCACCGGCGTGTTAGTACCGACAATGGTTCCATTTACTTTCCAGAGATAAACAGGAGAAGTGCCCCCATGGGTTATCGTAGCGGTGAGGGTCACCGTTTCACCTGAACAGACGGGGTTTCCCGATGTGGTAATAAAAATGGTCGGGGATACTAATGGGAGCACACCGATTACGATAAGATTTGAAACAACAAATCCTTCTGTTGAACAAGGAAGGCTGGAGGTTAAGAGACACTTAACCTCATCACCATCTTGTGGAATAAATGTAAGCGTTGGTGTGTTTGAGCCAACGTTTATCGAATTGAGTTGCCATTGATAAACCGGTAATGTTCCGCCATTGACCGGGGAAGCAGTTACTGTAATTTCCGAGCCCGCACATACCGGATTTTCAGGAAGATTAATAGTTAGGCTGACGGGAAGGACCGGGTTTACCTCCATTTTTATGACATTGGACTTTGCAGGATTTCCGGTTGAACAGTTTTCATTGGAAATAATTGTACAAAGGACGAGGTCGCCGTTACCCGGAACATAAGTGTAGGTAGGACTATTCGATCCGGTATTTGCCCCGTTGATCTGCCACTGATAGGCTGGAGCCGTCCCACCGTTGACCGGAAAAGCGGTATAGGACACTGCCGTTCCGGAGCATGCAGGATTCTCTGATGCAGTTATGGTTACACTCACCGGCAAGTTGCTGTTGACCGTCATCGTGATCGCATTCGATGTCGCCGGGCTTCCCGTAGCACAAGTAGCATTCGAAGTCAGAATGCAGGTGACAATGTCGTTATTTGACGGCGTATAGGTGTAGATTGGACTGTTCGTTCCCACATTCGAGCCATTAACCTGCCATTGGTAAACGGGTGATGATCCACCGTTGGTCGGTGTCGTCGTGAATGTGACACTTGTTCCTTCGCAGACTGGGTTTGCTGACGATATTACCGACACACTTACAGGCAGGTTGCTGTTGACCGTCATCGTGATCGCGTTCGAAGTAGCAGGGCTTCCCGTGGCACAGGTGATATTCGAAGTCAGAATGCAGGTGACTATATCATTATTCGATGGTGTGTAGGCGTAGTTCGAACTGTTGGTTCCCACATTCGAGCCATTTACCTGCCATTGGTAAGCAGGTGATAACCCTCCATTGGTTGGGGTGGCTATATAAGTAACGCTGGTACCCTGGCAGACCGGGTTCTCTGATGCAGTGGTGGTGACGCTTACTGGCAAATTGGGATCAACGGTCATTGTGATCGCATTCGAAGTAGCTGGGCTGCCCGTTGTGCAGGTGGCATTTGAGGTAAGAATGCAGGTGACTATGTCGGTATTCGACGGCGTGTAGGTGTAGTTTAGACTGCTAGTCCCCACGTTCGAACCGTTGACCTGCCATTGATAAGCAGGAGATGATCCACCGTTGGTCGGTGTTGCCGTGAATGTGACACTCGTTCCTTCGCAGATTGGATTTGATGACGATGTTACCGACACACTTACGGGCAGGTTGCTATTGACCGTCATCGTGATCGCATTCGAAGTAGCCGGGCTGCCCGTAGCGCAGTTTGCATTGGAGGTAAGAATGCAGGTGATGATATCACCGTTTGATGGTGTGTATGTGTAGTTCGTGCTGTTGGTTCCAACATTCGAGCCGTTGACTTGCCATTGGAAAATGGGGATTGATCCACCATTGGTCGGTGTGGCTGTGAATGTGACACTTGTTCCTTCACAGACTGGATTTTCTGATGATGTTACCGACACACTTACGGGTAGGTTGCTGTTGACTGTCATCGTGACCGCGTTCGAAGTGGCAGGGCTACCCATAGCGCAGGTTGCATTGGAGGTAAGAATGCAGGTGATGATGTTGCTGTTTGAAGGAGCGTAAGTGTAGTTCGGGCTGTTTGTTCCTATGTTCGAGCCGTTGACCTGCCACTGGTAAGCAGGGGATGATCCACCATTGGTCGGTGTCGCTGTGAAAGTGACACTCGTTCCTTCGCAAACTGGATTTGCTGACGATGTTATCAATATGCTAACCGGTAAGTTGCTATTGACCGTCATCGTGATCGCATTCGAAGTTGCCGGACTGCCCGTAGCACAAGTAGCATTCGAAGTAATAATGCAGGTGACCACATCACCGTTTGCCGGAATATAGATGTAGTTTGAACTGTTTGTTCCCACATTCGAGCCATTAACCTGCCATTGGTAAACGGGTGATGACCCTCCGTTGGTTGGTATTGCTGTGAAAGTGACACTGGTTCCCAGGCAGATCGGGTTTTCTGAAGCCGTTATGGTGACGCTTACCGGCAGATTGGGAGTTACTGACATCACAATAATATTTGATGTATCTGGATTATTGACTGCGCAAGGATCGCTGGAGAAGACAACACAATAAACGCTATCTCTGTTAAACGGGACATATGAGAAAGATGAATCGACAGAATTATACAGTTTAAAAACTTCTGAAGCAGTCAATGCCCTGTCATATATCCTGATATCATCAATCTTCCCATTGAAATAGCCGACATTGGGATCTGTGTACGGCGCAATACCCGAGGGTGCCACACAAACCCCTATCGCCAAATCTTTACCTGAAACATAAGTATCATTTACAAAAATGTTGTCGGTAGCAACGACTGATCCGTTAATGTAAATTTTACTTCCGACAGAATCGGTTGTAATGACCCAATGGTACCATTGGCCAACAGGTTCATCAGTGTAAGTTGCTTCAATGAGATTTCCTTCACAATGTGACTCCAGAACATATTTGGGTCCACCATGATTTATACCCTCAAACCAGGATTGTCCGCAAGAGTAACCGCCATATGCAAGCGTTACGGGATGGTTTTCAACCGAGATTGCATTAAACCATAAGGATACGGTTCTTTCTGCAGTCGGCAAACTATCTGCATCCATAACAATATAATTATCAATGCCATTAAAATAATAGGCACTGTTTGCATTTCCGAAACGATCACTGGTCAGTGATGCTCCAACAACAGTTCCATGATTCCCGTTGCTGGTTTCATCATTCGCATTCCCGTTAAACGGATAACATGCAACCAATCCATTATTCAGAATATTACATGGCAATGATCCGGATACCAAACTATCATTGACAAACCAATGATACATAATCGAGTTTCCTCCATTGGTCACAGATGGAGTATATGTTACAGTATCACCATAGCATACAGTATCATTGGAGGCGGTAATTGACACGCTTATTGGCAATAATGGATTCACTGTTATTGTAATGGCGTTGGAAGTATCCGGATTCCCGGTTACACAAGTTTCATCCGAATGCAATATGCAGATAACCTGGTCATTATTCACAGGTATATAAGAGAATGAAGGACTATTCAAACCCTGGTCGATGGCATTTACTTTCCACTGAAAAACCGGATTTAAGCCACCATTGAACGGCGTTGCCGTGAAAGATACTGTATCATCATTGCACACAGGATTCTGGTTAACAGATATAGTTATGCCGACCGTTGAGTAGTTGTAACAGGTATCTTTGACACAGCGTACCGATGCACTCATTGCCTTGCTGCCTGTGTTTTCAGAAGAAACAGTGGTGTTATGGAAAAGTCTCCGGCTCCAGGCATTCATGGAATTATCCTCGGTTGCGGTATAGATGAATGCGTAAGAAAGTAAGTAATCAAATCCGCCACCCGGCCATCTGATCCCCCCCGGAAGCGCGGTGAAACCTGTCGAATTGTTCGCTCCTGTGTTGGGAGGAGACCAATGGCAATATCCCATCTCTTTCAATGGGCCGCCAGCAAGTGATTCTCCTCCCGTATGCATGATCAAGGTATCCCATTCAGCCCTTCCGGGAATATGCCACCCCGGTGGACATATCCCTTGTCGCCCGCTTGGCAGGTCGTTGCTTGATGTGGTATATTGCATCAATTCATTCCACTGATACAGGCCTCCATGAATATTGCAATTACCAGGATCATTGTTGAAACAGTATTTCTCGAGTATTCCATTGTCGGTTTGATCGGTGGCGCCGTCGATCATTGTTCCAATGTTCAGATTTTCCTTCATCCAGCATTGGTTTTCGATCTGAACCGTATGGTAAATCTGACCGCCATAAGTGACTGAAGGTGTCCCCGGACAAGGAATTCCGGGTTCCGGAAGGATTTCGATGGTCACCATATCTTCACTCGAATTTCCACAACAATTGGTGATCATCCATTTCAGGATATAGGATGTTGCATAAGTTCCTTCAAACCTTGTGACCGGATCGTTGACGTTGTCAAAAATTCCACCAGAACCAGCGACAATTGTCCATGTTCCTGTTTCTTGTGATCCCGGAGAATTGGCATTCAGAATGGTACAGGAAGTGGTCAGTCCCATTTGGTCCTGACCAGCATTCGATATAGTGGTTATCGGGCAATAATCTTTTAAACAACGCACGGATGCCCCCATCAGTTTTGTTCCGGTATTGGGGCTGATTACCGGAGTGTCATAAAAAAGGCGTTGGCTAAAAGTATTGATGGAGTTATCTTCAGTGGAAGTATAATAATAAGCATAAGGCCCCAGGTATGCGAATCCGCCTGCACCAATGCGATACCCCCCTCCTAATGCAGAAAACCCTGACTGATTGGTGGCTCCTGAATTCGGCGTCTGCCAATAACGGGTTCCGGTCTCTTTTAAGGGCCCACCGGCTACAGATCCTCCTCCAAGATAATCAATCAAAGTATCCCATTCGGCCATGCTGGGCAGGTGCCATCCTGATGGACAAATCCCTTGGCGGCAACTTGGTGTATAATAACTGCTGGCAGAATAACCCATCATCTCATCCCACTGGTACAGTCCTCCATAAACACTGCAACTATCTTCGATATCATTGTAACAGTATTTCTCGATGATGCCGTTATTAGTCTGGTTTGCCGATCCGTCAACTCTGGTTCCTATGTTCAGATTTTCCCTCAGCCAGCATTGGGTTCCGATCTGAACCGTGTTGTAAGTTTGACCACCATAATCAACAGTTGGTATGCCTGGGCATGGATTGGAGGTTGTTACTTGGACAGTTATAATATTTGAGGTAGCCGGATTATTGATCGCACATGTTAAGTTTGAAGTAAGAATACACATCACCTGATCCCCGTTTGCAGGAATATAAGTGTAGGTTGGTGAATTTGTTCCGGCACTGATTCCGTTCACGAACCATTGGTACAAGGGAGCGGTTCCGCAATTTGTTGAAACGGCTGTAAAGGTTACAGGAACACCTGACGGGGCTGTATTTAATGATGCATTGATTGAAATAATGGGTGAAATTGTATTATCAATTATGACAGTAATAGTATCCGGATCGCTGTTGCAACCATTTTGATTCGTTGATAAAATATAATTACCCGCATTCCCATTATTGGAGTTGAAAATCTGTGGATTTTGATCCGACGAAGAGAACCCAGAAGGGCCTATCCATGAATAATTATTACCTCCGCTGCCAAATAATTTAAGTGTATCTCCTTCACAAATCGGACTATTGCTTGAGGCAGTAGCAACCGGCTTACTCTTTTGAGTAACATGAATTGAGTCAGAATAAAAGCAATCAAACGAGTATGTTACCTTAACCCAATAAGTACCCGGCTGAGTTACCTTATAATAAGGCAAGGTAGTTCCATCCTGCCAGAGCCAGGAGATACCACCATTAAAGTTTATAGTGGATAAAGTCAGGGTATCTCCCTGGCATAAAGAAGTATCAGGACCAAGACCATAGGAATAATTGGGTGCATTTGAAAATTGCCATCCTGTGTTATTTGAGACATTGCTGCTATATTCACCTGCATAAAACTGAGCTCCTCCAGTTGCATTTTGATCCCGCATTTCCACATAATCAGCAGAAACAATGCCAGCATTTTTTGAAATGTTAGACTGTAAGCCAGATATATTGGACTGTAAGGTTATAGGAAAGCAACCGTTACCTCGCAGATTTAATTGATCATTAATAGTTTGTGTTGACCCGCTTTGTAAAAGATAGTATTTACCAGGTGCAAATGATAATGTATCAAATTCATTGGATCCCTCTAGAAAGCCGTTACAAGAAAAAAATACCTTTTGAAATTTACTACTCCCAGTGATAGTTCCTTGATTTCCGTTAAAATATACATCATCGATTGTATCATTCTGATCTGCAAAAATCCGAATAAATGTACTTGGATTACATATGATGGAGTTAATTGAATAATTATTTTTTGATTCAAGGGATTTGAAGCAATTGTCATTAACAATAAGGGTGTCAATTTTTACATTTACGGGATCGGTTAAAGCATTGTTTACAATTTGAATACTTTGACCTGAAAGAGTTAATTTATTAATCGATGTTTTTGTCCTGATATCAAATACATCACCTCCTAGTACTTGAATATCTGTACAATTGGTTGAATTATTAGTGAGTTCGATATTGTTGAATGAAATTGGTTGATTCCCTTTTACCTCACAAGTTCCACCAGAATAAGAAATTCGAAATAATGAGGTACCAGCATTAAATGTAAGATTATTGGTGTTTATTTCAAAGCCCGTAGAAGAATTGATTTCACCAATATCTAATAAAGACGAACCAAGATCAAGGCTACGAATTGTTGGGTCGTAAGTAAGTAAAGATGCACAATGAACATTTTGATTATTTGTGTTGAGTGATCCTGATTTAAGATAAATGGACCCGGAAATCGTGAATGCATCTGTAAAGGTCCAACCTCCATCTACACCGTCAAAATAGACATCAGCATATAATTTGTTTCCTCCAGTCGTGATTGTCTTCCCAAAAGAGGTCGCTTTAAAATTTATAACTACCCCGAGGGAGAATGTCATTGTTGGGATTAACTTTAGTGATCCAAAAATTTGAAAATCATATGTGTACCCATTAATGGTTGGAGAATTGGTAGCCCCTGTCCAATCCATGTCATTACAAAAAGCCCTCAAGTCGGTGACGGTAACAACTTGACCAGTATCTGAAAAAGAATTTGCATCGAAAAATACATTATTAAACGGAGATGGGATACAATCTCCTCCTGGTCCTCCGCTGGTTAATGACCAATGACTGGGGTCATTCCAATTACCACTACCCCCCACCCAGTAAAGATTCGTTTGTATGCCAGGATTTATTATCCATCCAGTATTATTTCCCAAATCAACAGAATTATTTGCTACAAATGTGGCTCCTCCGGTAGCGTTCATATTCCGAAGAATTACATAATTGATTGTAACAGACCCTGAAGATTTCTGAATAGTCCCTTGTCCTATATTTTGCGGGTAACATAAATAAATCCATTCTACACAAGTGCCGTTTGCGATGAAAGAATTATTAATTGTTTGAGTTGAACCCAAATAATAAGAATGTCCTTGGTTAAATGACAAGGAGTCGTAGGTGTTGTTAATTCCACCTACTAATCCATCCCCCAAAAAAATAACCTTGTGGAATTTAGCATTAAGCCCATTAATTATTCCTAAATTTCCATAAAAGTAGACATTTTGAATTGTATCATTCTGGTCGGCCCAAAGTGTTAAATCGGAATTTGGATAACAGATAATAGTGTTGATAATATAATTATTTTTATGTTCAATTATTTTGGTGCAATTATCACTAACAGTTACACTGTCAATTTTAATATTTACTGGTACTGAATAGCCATTATTTAGCACAGTGATTGAGTTGCCGGAGAGAGTCAATTTGCGTATATTCGTTTTTGCTCTAAGATCAAAATAATTAGCACCCATTACCGAAACATTTGTACATAGAGTTGAATTGTTTATCAGCTCCAAATCATAAAATGAAATCTGTTGATCTCCTGTTATTAGACAGGTATCGGCGGCATAATATGTTTTGAAAACCGAAGTTCCGGCATCAAAATTTAAATTTGTAGTGTTAATTGTGAAACCGGGAGTGTTGAAACTTGCATTTACCGTCACTATTGACGACCCCAGTACAATAGTTCTTGAATTTGAAACGGTTGAATAAAATCCTCCAGATCCAATTGATTGATTATTCGTATATAACGATCCCGATATGAGATATAATGCACCTAAGCTTGCAAACGCATCGTTCAATGTCCAACCTCCACCTATCCCCTGAAAATAGACTTCATTGTGAAATATTTTTCTTCCTGATGTGATTGTTTTCCCGGTTGAAGTTGATTCAAACATGAGTTTACCCTGGAATGTCCAATTCATGACCGGGACCAAAATTAAGGATCCATAAATCCGCAGGTTATTGTTTATTGGACCATACAATGTTGGTGAATTAGAAGAATTAGTCCAATCCATATCATTACACAGCGCATTTACATCATTGATTGTAACAATCTGACCGGGCAACGAAAATGAATTGGCATCGAAGAATACATTATCAATGGGGGTGGGAATACATGCACCTCCTGCACCACCACTGGTCAAAGACCAATGGGTGGCATCATTCCAATTTCCGCTGTTACCAACCCAGAATAAATTCAAGGAGGAAGGACCCGTTATTGTCCATCCAGTGTTACCGCCTAAATCAATAGAATTGGTCGAAACAAAGCTGGCCCCACCTGTGGCTTTTATATCCCGGATTATGAGATAATTGGTTGAAACTGATCCGCTTGTTTTCTGTATGAAGGACTGACTTCCATTCGTAGAAGAATGCAGAAGGATTGATTTTGAACAGTTTCCTTCTGCGGAAAAAAGATTATTAATGGTTTGTGTATTCCCGGAGGAAAGATAATAGGCCTGTCCGGCGGCTAAAGATAGGGTATCGAAAGTATTATTCCCATTGATATTACCATTTCCGGAATAAATTACCTTATGAAATCTGGCATCATTCCCGTTTATGGTGCCGGATGATCCGTTAAAGATAATATTATGAATCGTATCATTATGATCTGCGTACATGGTAAAATTAGTACCCGGACCACATAATATGGTTTTGACAGAATAATTATTTTTACTGGAAACCCTTTTCTCACAGGTATCTGCAATTACTAAACTGTCAATTTTAACATTTACGGCTGTGGACGAACCATTGTTTAACACCTGAATGTACTTGCCCGATAGCGTTAATTTATGGATTGATGTTTTTACCCTAATGTCAAAATAATCGGCGCCCAACACAGATATGTCGGTACAGTTTGAGGAGTTGTTAAAAAGTTCAAAATTATAAAACGATAGTGGTTGATTTCCTGTTATCAAGGATGTATCTGCAGAATAATTGATTTTGAAAACAGAGGTCCCTGCATTAAGAACGAAATTCGTTGAATTAATAGTAAAACCGGGGTTAGCCAATGGCGGAATTATAGTAATCACAGATGATCCAAGTGTGAGCGTTCTATCATCTGTTGTGTTTGAATAAAATCCGGCACAGCTCATTGATTGATTATTCGTGTTAAGAGAGCCAGTATTAAAAAACAGCCAGTATGTGACAGTTAATGCATCAGTCAATGTCCATCCTCCGCCTATCCCCTTGAAAATAACATGCGTAAATGTTTTACCCGAGGAGGTTATAATATTTCCAGGTGTTGTTGCTTCATAATAAATCTCACCGGAATAGTTCCAGTTCATATTCGGAATCAGGATCAACGATCCGTAAATCCTGAAAATATATCCACCTGTAAACGAGGGATTGAAAAGTGAACCGGTCCAGTTCATATCCCTGCAAACGTAATTTGTCGCATCTACAGTTACGATCTGATTGGGTCCTGTAAACGAATTTGCATCAAAGAAGACATCATCAGAAGGAGTAGGTACTTGTAGATAGTTTGTAGTTCCTCCCGAGGTGGTCACCCAATGGTTGATGTCGGACCAGTTTCCTGAGCCGCCGACCCAGTAATAATCAGCGCCAAATGAAAAGTTTGAAATCAGAAGGAATAGTAAGACCGAAAAGACCCTCTTTAAATTGCAAAACATAACATATATACGGTAAGCAACTGTAAATCAATCAATAACCTAATATGCTAACACAATTAATAATCACGTTATCAATATTATAACAAAATTTCATATTAAAAAAATTAACAGGAAAATATCATACGGCATAATTAAAAAGGAGCAAGGTCCGGATCTGATTCATTACACCAAAATATAGAAGCCAGGACTGGTTGAGAACCGATTTCAAATTAACCTACGGTTTCACTATATGAAATTGGATTTTGAGGCAATAAAAATTTCAGCGAAGAGAAAACGTACAAGTTGATTTAAATTTCAGAATTATTATGTCGATAAAAGTGGATATATACTACACTTTTATCCTGATAAATTTGTATACTTGTAAATCATGAAGAAAAAAGTTCGAAGTGAGATTCGAGGGGTTCATGATTCCCATTAAAACCTTTTTCTTATCTAAGAGCGGCCTAAGACTTGTCTAAGTCTGGTCTAAGACTACGTCATGCACGACACAGTGACCCATCCTTGTTTCTTCCGCACACCCTGAGGAATAATCCTCCTGTTCATCGGGTTACCGACCAGATTATCTGTTTCGTGGGTTTATGATAACAGCCCTTTCAGGTCATGGCAGATGGCTGTGGTTTTTATCGGGGTAGTTGTACCACGATTTATTGGTTTGGCCACCCGATTCGGCCCAGGCCTGGAACTGTGGAAAAGCGCTGAGTATTTCGGTGGTTTCGTTTGGAATATAGAGTTCGGAAGCAACGATCTCAAGACCCCATGGAAGATTTTTGACGGTCCGGTAAAAACCCGCCGGGTTTGTAAACTGTTTACCGGGAGTCCAGTTCCAGGATGTCGGCGAAACATCGTCGTCGGTGCCAAAGAGGGCCATATTAGCCACACTGGTCGGGGGATGTCCGAACATGTGGACCTCATGATTCCGTTCCATATAAATGTAAACCTGAACCCACAAGCTGTTCCCGCCAATGGCATTGTTCCAGGTAAACTGAAAATCGACCGTATCGTTCAGATGGTTGATGATATCGCCATCGAACAATTTTACGGCATTGAGCGCCACCGGATCTGTTAACACCTGTGCGGGTTCGGTAAAGGTAACTGCTCCTGCGGGCAGATAGGTCAGTTTTGTTCCGGTTCCATTATCTTTAAACCACTCCATTCCGGCGCCCTTTGGGATACCTCCGCCGATCCAATAAACTTTCGACAGAATCCGGCCGCCGACCAACTGGTTTTGTGCATTTTTCCAAAGATGCATGCGGGTTTTCAGTATCACGTCGTTGAAATCGTAATCGCCCATGGAAGGCCACAGGTCTTCAAACATGTGAAAATAGAAATTGTTTCCCGACGGGTACACCGAATTATATGCCTTCGAGGGATCATTGGGCCAGTAATCCGATTCATCATAAACTCCGTCGCCATCGGTGTCGGGCTTTACAGCTATGTTTTGCCATACGGCGCCAAAGAGTGTAGCGGAATATCCCCCGCCTGTCGCCGAATTCGCGGCTGAACTTCCCGATCCCTCTTCAAATTTCCAGAAACCTGCCAGTCCCTGCTCATTTCCGACCGGGTCGCTCGTGTAAAAAGCTGCCACTTCCGCATCTGAAAGCTCACGGTTCCAGACACATACATTGTCAAGCAGACCGTTGAAATAATTATCCGGTGTCTTATCGCCCCACCGCCCGAATGTGAGAATAACATTGTTGGTATTGTATGCCATCACACTGTTGCTCACGCCTTCGTAGATACCGTCCAAATAGAGCTTACGCATTCCGTCGGCGGTAAAAACACCCACAACCTGATGCCACGTGTCATCCGATACATTCTGGTTGGTGCTCTTTACATATTCCTTATCCAGGTTTTTTGATTTTACCCCCGCCTTGTAAAAGTTATCCTGATACTTGCGTAAATAGAGGCCGTGGTAAACCGTTGCATAGTTCGGATCGGCAATATTGACCAGCGTCATGTCGGCGTTCTCGGTTCCACCACCCGTAGTCCGGAACCATACGCTGAAGGTAAAGGGATACTTGGTCACAATAGCGCCCTTACTCCCGTTGTCAACCAGCATATAACCGGCGCTTCCATCCAGTTTTACTGCAAAATTTCCGCTTGTGGCCGATTTTAAAGTTCCGGTGAAATTGAACGAGGTATGCTCCTCAATGGTTTGTATATATTTGCTTATTCGCGTGTCTGGTGCGTAAATCCTTACCGAATCGACCGTATCAGGGAGCTGAAAAGAGAAGACCACCTGACTGTTGACAATGGTTTGCCCGTCAATAAAATTACCGGATTTATCATATAACTTCAGCGTTTTACCTTCCCCGTTCCCGGTAATATCAACCGTGAGCGAGCGAACTTCTGAAGTTTTCCAGGAAAATCCGTCCGGGACCTGTAGATCTTTCATTGTTTTCACCTGATCGGGATTATCAGATTGTTTGTGGCATGATAGGGTAAAGAATCCTAAGGTTGAAACCAAAACAAGTGCGATAAATATTCTCATATCAATGGATTTTTCTTCAAAAATAAACATTATGCCCAACATTGTAAAGTAGAAATTAGTTTTTGTTGCTTTTTTTCTTGAAAACGCAGACTGCCTCTTAACGAAAATTCCAGGAATGTTCCTTTTTGATGTTTGTTGCATCTAAGCGATTTTACTTTCGCAAAACCGCTTAGATTCAGTTATGCTGAGTGATTGGGTTTGTGATTTTCGTAAACTCAATGAGCCGGGTTGCAGTTATACCGGGAGGAACAGTATTTTTTTAGTAGTACCTTTGCTATGGCTCAGGATACCCCGCTGAAAAAGGGCGGCTGAAGACAATAAACATTGCTATGATGTGTCAATGAGGGGTAATGGTTTAAAAGCTCCCTGTGCCGTCCCAGCAGTGGGTGCAGAGCCGCTCGCGGGGCAAGCCTACAGCGGCAGTCAGGTCATCCAGTTTCTGGTACTTCAACGAAGTACAACCCAGTTTTTTTCCGATGGTTTCGATCATCGCGTGGTATCGGGCGGTTCCCGGGGTGGCGTATTCGTTGAGATGGGCGTCCTCCTTCCCCTCCAGCTCCTTGATGGCCTTTCTTCCGGCCAGATCGAGCGACGACCGGCTCGTGGAAAAGTTGAGGAATTCGCAGGGAAATATCAGGGTGGGACAGGCCGGCCTTACGTGAACCTCCCTCGCTCCCTGTTCGGTCAGGATCCTGACGTTGTCTTTAAGCTGTGTCCCCCTCACGATGGAGTCGTCGCACACCACCATTCGTTTCCCCTGGATGATATTCGGGATTGGGATCAGCTTCATCTTGGCTACCAAATCGCGTGTAGCCTGGTTCTGGGGCATAAAACTCCGCGGCCACGTTGGTGTATATTTAACGTACGCCCGTTTGTAGGGGAGTTTCTTTTCGTTGGAATACCCGATGGCATGGGCAATCCCCGAATCGGGCACACAGGTTACAAAGTCAACCTCTTCGTGATCGTTGCGGGCCAGCGCAGCACCACAACGGTATCGGCACTCCTCCACGTTGATGTCTTCGTAGTAAGAACTCGGGTAACCGTAGTAAACCCAAAGGAAGGTGCATATCTGCATCCGGTCGCCGGGTTTGCGGATCTGTTCATATCCGTCGGCAGTGACAAAAAGGATCTCGCCGGGGCCTAGGTACTTTTCGACCGTGAACCCCATGTTGGCAAAGGAGGTGGTCTCGGAACTCAGCGCAAAGGCACCCTCCTTGCGACCCAGAATCAACGGGGTACGGCCCAGCTTGTCGCGGGCGGCAAAGATCCCCCGGTCGGTGAGGATTAACAGCGTACAGGAACCTTTGAGGTGATGGAACACATTTTCGATGCCGGTGACAAATGTATCGCTCTCGTTGATCAGCATCGCGACCATCTCGGTCATACTGACGGCCGAACCACTGGTCTCGGAAAAGTGAAGGTGCCGCCCCAACGCCCGTCGGGTAAGCGCTTCCATGTTGACGATTCTTCCAACTGTTACAATGGCATATGACCCTAAATGCGAATGGATGAGAAGCGGTTGCGGTTCGGTATCACTGATCACCCCGATCCCACCATTACCCTTGAACTGGGGCAGTTCAGGCTCAAATTTGGTCCTGAAATAGTTGTTTTCAAGATTATGGATCGCCCGGTTAAAAGATTCCCCGTCGTGCACGGCCATCCCGCCCCGCCGGGTGCCAAGATGCGAATTGTAATCGGTGCCGTAAAAAAGATCGGCAACACAGTCCTGTTTCGATATGGTTCCGAATAGTCCCCCCATTGAATTGAATTATTTGAATGTCTGATTACTACTCCATCCGGCTGCGAACCTCCTTCGTGAGATGCTCCATAAAATGACGAAGCGCTTCGGGCCGACGGGTTCCGAAGAGAAACTGCTTCCGGTCCTTCAGCAGGATCCGCAGCCCTATGTTTCCCGATACATTATAAGCTGTATCCATCTTGCCATAACGAATTCCCCAGCCTCCGTATTCCTTTATAGGATTATATTTCACAACTTCCCACCGTTCAATGTCGCGGAGTTCTATGTGTCGGTACTTCCGATGGAATGGAAAGAAACGGTAGCTGATCCCGCTGCGGTCGATGGTGGTGGTGAGATTTCCAAAGATAAAAAGTCCAAAAAGCGCTATATTCAGGAGTACCATAAGAACGGTGGTGACGATCAGTCCGGTGTCGCTCATCGGATTGTTTCCGAAACTTTTACCCAGGATCAATTGGCGGTAAATCCCATAACCGAAGATCCCGATGGTGGTCACCGCAACAACGAGCAACAGGATCCACAGCCAGAGCTGACGAAAACGTTGTCTTTCCCGGTACACATCTCCTTCCGGTTGATTCATATCCAGCATGAAGTCGGGTTTTTGACTCCCCAAATTTGCGAAGATATTTTGAAAGTGATGAAAATTTTTAACATTTACGATTGAACATGATTTACGATTTACGATTGTACATTCGATTTCGGATTAACAGTTATCATCTTAATGATTTGATCTTATATCTTCTCGCGTTGAAATTTATCTATAACACTAAAACCTGAAAGTAACATTCGTCGATCGTGAATACATACGTCAATCATAAATCATGTCAATCGTAAATTTAATCAGACTCTTCATCTTGATATTTAAAAAACTGGTACTTGGAGTTAAAAATATATCTTTGTAAATATTATCAGAGCCGATGAAGATCAGGCCCATTAACAGGTTTATCAAGTCGATAGCGGTTTCTATCGCCGGCAGAATCTCCGGGATATCACTTTGTCCCTTCGGAATTTACACCGACTACCCGAATGATCCCGCGATCGTCAATCACGAGAAGATTCACTGGCGTCAACAAGTCGAAATGCTTGTGATCCCTTTTTACCTCTGGTATGTTACCGAATACTTCATCAAACGCCTGACACGGAATAAAGGCGACGCGTACCGCGCCATTTCATTTGAACGGGAAGCCTATGACTGGCAGGATGAATTGAATTATTTACAATCCCGAAGGCCTTATGCCTGGATTCGCTATATTTTCGGTCAGCATAAATAACCAGGGTTAAAAGCTGCCGGGCATTTGATCGTGGTTCAGGCCGGTTCCTTTTTCAGGTCGATTTTCGCGGGATCCCACTCTTTTTCCCATCTGGCGATCACTACGGTAGCCAGGCAGTTTCCAATGACATTGGTAGCGGTTCGCGCCATATCCATGAGTTCATCGATACCGAGGATGATGAAGATAGGCCAAACGGGCAGTCCGAAGCTGGTGGCGGTTCCAAGCAGGATTACCAGGGAAGCCCGCGGTACCCCGGCAACGCCTTTGCTGGTAAGCATCAGGGTAATCATCATGATGACCTGGGTTCCGAACGAGAGGGGAATCCCGGCCATATTGGCCAAGAAGATAGAAGCCATAGCCAGGTAGAGGGTAGTTCCGTCGAGGTTGAAGCTGTACCCCGTCGGGATGACGAACGAGACAATTTTCCTTGGCACTCCAAAACGTTCCATGTTCTCCATGGCCAACGGTAAGGCCGATTCGCTGCTGGTGGTGGCAAAGGCAATGGTAGCGGGTTCTCCCACAGCTTTGATGAAGGGTCTGAGCGGAATTTTCAGCGCCAGCATGATGGGTAACAGCACTCCTGCCAGGAATACCAGCAACGCGATATACAGGGTGCCAAGCAGTTCAAAGAGGTTGACCAGCACGCCTAATCCCATATGCCCGACACTGTAAGCGATGGCTGCGAAGACCGCAAACGGTGCGAACAGCATAATCATGTTGGTGAATTTGAACATCACGGTGGTAAGGGAGTCGGTAAAGCGGAGCATGGGTGCACGGTACTGCTCCTTCACCATGGCCAGTGCAATGCCGAAGAGGATGCTGAAGACTACGATCTGTAAAACCTGACCCTCGGCGATCGATTTAGCTATATTTTCGGGGAAGACATGCAGCACGATATCGCGCCAGCTCTGCGCCTGCACCTGCGGCAGGGTGCCATGCGTCATTTCCGGAGGCACGGTCACCCCCATGCCGGCCTTACTGATGTTGATGGCAGCCAGTCCGATGAAAAGAGCGATCGTTGAAACCACTTCGAAATAGACCAGCGACTTCCATCCCATCCTTCCGACCTGCTTCAGGTTGGCATGCCCGGCAATGCCGGTAACCAGCGTACCGAAAAGCAGCGGGGCAATGATGGTCTTGACCATCCGGATGAAGATCTGGCTCACGATGTTCAGCTCCCGGGCGATCAACGGCATGTCGTGTCCGAATTCAGCTCCTGCCACCATGCTCACGAAAATCCATGTGGTAAGCTTTTTCTTGCGCCAGGCAAACAGAACATAACAGATGATGGGAATCCAGCGCAGCGTGATAAGCAACCAAACGGGCGTCTCGATCATTCCAAAACGGTCGGCCAGATGTACCAATACTGCTAAAGTCAGCGTGGCAAACAGCGCGGTAAGGATGCGTCTGGATGAGATCATTTCGGGGTCCGGGTTAGTTTACTTTAACCAGTTTCTTCACGATTGACTGATCCCTGTATGTCAGACGGCAAACGTAACAACCAGCCGGAAGCTCATCTCCCCGAAGGCTCAGGGTATGGGTACCGGCAGTTTTCTCACCCGTGTCAAGCGTCTTCAATACCGATCCGAAAATGTTACAGAGTTCGAGGCGGATATTTCCTTTGGCAGGCACCAAATATTGAATCAGGGCAGTTTCACGGAAGGGATTCGGATACACCGACAGGATCGCGGTCGGGTTTCCTGCATCGGCATCCGGGAGCCCGACAATCTGCGGTATAATGTGCGTATAATAAACGTCCTGCTCGCCGTTCAGGGTATTGGCCCAGGCAAGATGAGCCCCGATATCGTCCGACACCATGTCGAAATAATCACCCATTTTGTCCTGTTGCGGGAACCCGGTAAGGGGATTGAAGGAATCGGATAACCGTTTGTTGATTGACCAGCTTGTGCCCTGATCATCTGAATAACAATAGTAGAGGCTTGAATAGAGAGATCCCGGCAGATCGTCGCGGGTATCAAGCCATATCACATCGATTCGGCCGTTGGGGGCCACCGACATCGTCCCAAACCACTGATAGTTGATCAAACTCGCATCGTTATTCAGCCTCACCGGTGAACTGAAGGTCATGCCGCCGTCGGTACTCCTGGCAAACATGACATCGCCGGGATCGATATTCGAAAGGCGTGCAAGCGATCCAAGCACATACACATTGCCGCGACCGGGACCATTCGACCTGTCAACGCAGATGTTAGCCTGTCCCATGATCCCGACCGGGTTAACGGAAGCCTGTCCTGTAATATATCCATCCATATCGACCTGGTTGGCTAAATCCCATCCCACGCTTCCTCCCGGTATCTGTGCAGTCGATGATTTAACCACGACAAATCCATCCCATATTCCACCTCCGGCGATGTACAATTCACCATCAGGCCCGAAATCCATGGTTCCCCAGTAAGGTTCTCCATCAACCTCAATACAAGGCTCAAATGAGCTTCCGTTATTGGCAGAGCGCGTAAATGCGCCGGGGTTGCACGAACTGTAATATTTGGTCCAGAAAGAATAGATGTTGCCGCTTCCCGGACCGTTGGTGCGATCGATGACCATCCACTGTTTATCGCCGCCATATGCCGGTGTTCCTGCATCCCAGGTGGCTCCGCCGTCTACACTTTTGAAAACTTTGCAGGTATAAACTCCGTTGTCTGAATTCAGGCTGTTGTAATAAAAATTTCCCTCCTTGTCGGAATCGAGTACCGGATCCGAACGAAATACACCGGGCTCGATCACTCCGGGAAAGGTCCACGACAACCCGCCGTCGGTCGAATAGCCATAACCGGCCTGCCTGAAATTACTGCCTACATTGTCGAACTGACGCCAGCCAATCACCATTCGCGACGGGTTGTTGGGATCGACTGCGATCGACGGTTCATTGGCGGCATCTCCCTCGATGTTGTTGCCGTTGGCATCGACGTTGACCTGCGTAGTAAAGAAACCCGGTTCGTCGCTGCGGTGCGATGGCGCAATCTTTTTCATTCCAGGCGCCATATAGGGCTGATCGGGAGTTTCATGATGGGTCAGGGTGCGTTCTTTGGCCGGCAGCGGGCGGTTCTGCCCGATCATCAGGCAGGGTAGCAAAAGGAACAACCCTGCCAGGCCGTTCCGTATGGTTATCAGGTTCGTCATATCGCAAAGATACGCACTTTAGACCATCACGAAAATGGAAAATGAAGGGTTCTGGAAAAAATGATTACCTTGCGACCGATCCCTGATTAGTGAAAGAAACAGGATGAACAGACTTTATTATTGGGCAAGAGCGGCATCGTTATGTTGATGATTCACGAAATAGATCTGCGAACCATTATCTTTATTCTGGTGATCACCCATCTGATGCAGATTCTGGTTTTCTATCACCAGTATCGCATCAATAAAACCTATAAAGGTATCGGATGGTGGTTGATGTGGAGTGCCGCCGAAACTCTCGGCTTTTTTTTCATCCTGTTGAGAGAGATCTTCCCTTCCCTGGTCCCGATCTTTATCATCCTGCAGAATACCCTGATTATAAGCGGAACGGCATTCATCTATATCGGGGTATCCGTGTTCCTTGACAGAAAGGTCAATCTGAAGATCCCGGTACTGATTTTCGCTGCTTTTTTCCTCGCCCTGCTTTACTTTTTATTCGTCTCCCCCGATTACAACCTGCGCGTTGTAGTCATATCGTTGACCCTCTCCGTGTTTGCATTCCTGACTGCCTACCGGCTGATCGTTCACAATATCACCTATATCAGAACATCAGCCAATTTCAATGCAGCCATATTTGCACTTCACGGGATCGTTTTTTTGTACCGCGCTGTAGCGCTCCTGATTACCAATCCTGCCGAAACCGTTTTCTCATACACTTTCCTGAATTTCCTCCCCTATTTCGATGCCCTCCTTGTAAGTCTGATCTGGACTTTCGGGTTCATCATCATGGTCAATAACCGTCTGGCAGCCGAAATCTCCGAAGCCAAAGAGGGACTCCAGAAAATCTTCAGCACCAGTCCCGATGCCTCCATCCTCACCACACTTAAAGACGGCTTGATCATCGATGTAAACGACGGGTACACCACCTTAACCGGCTATACAAGGGAAGAACTGATTGGGAAATCAACACGGGATTTTGGGATCTGGAAAGATTTTAATGAACGGTCGAAAGTGATTGAAATTACCCGTAATGAGGGTCAGTGCGACAATTACGAAGCCGTTTTCATCTGCAAAGATGGCAGAGAGATAACCGGACTCATGTCGGCCAATATTTTCCACCTGCAGGGGGTTCCCCATTTGATCAGCATCACGCGCGACATTTCAAAGCGAAAAATGATGGAAGAGTCATTGCGGGAGTCCAACGCTTTTCTCGAAAACCTGATTAATTACGCCAACGCCCCGATCATCGTTTGGGATCCCCGTTTCCTGATCACCCGGTTCAATAACGCTTTCGAATTTCTCACCGGATACACAGAAGCTGAGGTAAAAGGAAAATCACTGGAGATCTTGTTCCCTTCTGAACTGGCTGATTATTCGATGACGCTGATCCGCAAGACGCTCACAGGCGAACGTTGGGAATCGGTCGAAATTATAATCAAGCACAACGACCAGTCGCTTCGGACGGTATTGTGGAACTCGGCCACCATATTCGGTCCCGACGGAGTCACACCGGTCGCCACAATTGCACAGGGGCATGATATCACCAAGCGAAAACAAGCAGAAGAGGTAATCAACCTTAAAAACCGGGAGTTGCAGGAGACTAATGCTGAAAAGGATAAGTTCTTCTCCATCCTGGCACATGACCTGCGGAACCCTTTCAACGCACTTTTAGGTTATACCGAACTGCTCATCGAAGAGTACGATTCACTCTCACCCGCCGACATTACCACAGCCATCAGCAGCCTGAGGAAATCATCGTTGAACCTTTACCGGCTGCTTGAAAACCTCCTCGAATGGTCGCGTATCCAACGCGGCTCTATATCCTTTGACCCCCGGCCGGTAAACCTCCGGACGATTGTAAACGAAATACACGATATCGTTTCAGAATCTGCCTCAAAAAAGCAGATCACCATCCAAATTGACATTCCTGATGATATCGCGGTCATTGCTGATCCGCACATGGTCTCAACAATTATCCGGAACCTTGTCTTCAACGCTATTAAATTTACCCGCGATGGGGGAAAAATCATGCTGAGTGCACATGTTGACGACTCCTCCTTCGTGGAAATCAGGATTGAAGATAACGGCATCGGAATGTCGCGGGAAATCCTGAATAATCTCTTCAGACTCGACGGCAAATCCAACCGCCCGGGCACCGCGGGAGAAGCCAGCACCGGCCTCGGATTGATCATTTGTAAAGACTTCGTCGACAAACATGGCGGAAGGATCAGCGTCACCAGCACTGAAGGAGCCGGCAGTACCTTTACCGTCACCTTTCAGAGATCGCTCTGACCTGAACGGTTCCCCGGTATCCTCAACCACCACATCACTTCAGTATCTGAACAAGGAATTTTACCCGGTTCCAGATCTCATGTCCATACACTATATCAACCGGATAATCTGAATTCTGAATCATAGGTTTGAACCGGAAAAATGTATTCCATTTTTTGATTTTTTGACTTTAATCCCGTATTTTCGCAAAACCTAACATATGGAATGTTCCGGGGAGATTATTTCGGAATGTTCATGGATAAGTTCGGGATCAACTGGATGATCAGTTACGCAACCGGGCAGCAAAAATAAGCAACACTTCCGGCGCCGGCCGCGATTCTTCACTTGACCTTCTTCAAAAAAGGAGGTTGATTTCCGGCCGGCGCCGGACTTTTCCATAAAACCAACCAAAAAAAAGGAGGAATTATGACCCAACCAAATGAAAAGGACCCTGTATGTTGTCCTGAGTTTGATCCCATCCCCTGGGACGATAAATTGTTCGAATGGGAACACAAGCGATTCATTAAAGATCACATTTGCACATTGTTTTATATGCCACTCAACTTCGGGAAGGTAATGAAACGGATGAATGCAAAGGTAACTGCCGCGGGGGCCGCCATGCCCGACTGGCTCTGTCTTTCTGACCATACCTCCCAATGGAACATGGATGTATATCTTGCAGTGGATAAAGAGGTACCCGGTGCAGAGAACACCACGCTGAGCGGGAAATATTACAGCAAGGTGTACGAAGGGCCCTTCGGAAATACCGGAAAGTGGTGCAAAGACTACGAATCTATCGCTAAATCGAAAGGCCTGACCCTTAAAAAGTGGTTTATGTGGTACACCACCTGCCCGAAATGCGCTAAAAAATATGGAAAAAACTATGTGGTGATCGTAGGCGAAATTGCCTGAAGCCTTTCTGAAAATAATTGTTTTCTTGTTCCATTTAAAATTGTCTTGAAAATGAAAATCAAGAGTGTTCTTCTTTTGTATATTCCCCTGTTCCTTTGGGGATGTAACCAATCATCCCGCGAAAACCGGGAATTTGCCGCAGTAAGCCAGGTTGAAACGGGTAAAGCCGTATCCGTTATGGTTACCGCATACAGTACCACCCTGATAGCTAACGGCACCGATCAGACCCGTCTGAGGATCGCAGTCATCGACAGCCTCAGCCGTGAAATAACCACCGCCGGAGATTCACTCCGGGTTTTTATTACCGGCGACGGATCTGTAAAAAATCCTGACGGGACCTCACCGGTTATGAAAACCGATACGGGTGGTAAGGTCTATGCCGCTTGTAAGCTCGACAAAGGGATCTGCCGCCTGGTCTTCGTTGCGGGGAAAAAGCCCGACAAGATTAAACTTGAAGTGAAATCGGGTAAGCTCTGGCCGGGCGGTCACGAAATTCACACCCTTCCGGCCGGTTTTGTTATGATGGAACCACGCGGGGAACAACTCCCCGTGACGATCAAACCTATCGACGGGATGATAGGGGCCGATATCTCCTTTCTTCCCCAGATTGAAGCAAAAGGGACGAAATTCAAGGAGAACGGAGTTGAAGCCGATGCCATCAACCTGTTGAAAAAGCACGGATTCAATTATATCAGGCTCCGGATTTTTGTCGAACCCGCAAACGAAAAAGGGTATGCTCCCGGGGATGGATTCTGCGACCTGAATCATACGCTTGCCATGGCAAAACGGATCAAAGAAGCCGGTATGAAACTGCTTCTCGATTTCCACTACAGCGACTACTGGGCCGACCCGCAGCAGCAGTTCAAACCGCTGGCCTGGAGTTCCCTTGGTTTTGAGGCACTCAGGGATACCGTCCGAAGTTATACCATCCGGGTACTTTCAGCTTTGAAAAACCAGGGTACTCCTCCCGATATGGTCCAGGTGGGCAACGAAATTAACCACGGCATCCTTTGGCCCGACGGACATATCTCCAATCCCGACAACCTGGCAACGCTGCTGAAAGCCGGCGTTGAGGGAGTCGAAACCGTTGCACCGGCAACTCCGGTGATGATGCATTTAGCCTTAGGCGGTCAGAACGATGAAGCCCGTTTCTGGCTGAATAATATGATTGCCCGCGGAGTGCGCTTCGACATCATCGGTATCTCTTTCTATCCCCGGTGGCACGGCACTCTTGAAGACCTGAAGTCGAACCTTGGGGATTTGTGCAAACGGTATCACAAACCAATTAACGTGGCAGAGTACTCCGACTTCAAAAAACAGGTTCACGATATCGTCTTCGGTTTGCCCGACGGCCAGGGAAAGGGTGCCTGCATCTGGGAACCACTCAACGCCTGGAGCGGACTCTTTGACCGTGAAAATAACGTGAAACCGCTGATGTTGACATACGACTCACTTGCCCGTCAATACCTCAGATAATCCCGGAATCCGGACGTCATTCGTAAATCGTAAATCATGTTCAATCGTAAATTTTAAACGTTCACTTAAACATGTCGGTTTTTTCCAATTCCATTAAAAAATGCCGGGGTAGTTTTGCATGGTAACCATTAAAATCGATACCATGAAACAATTGATCAGTTTTTTTGAGATTCCCGCGGCCGACTTCGACCGGGCCGTGAACTTTTATGAAAAGGTATTTGAAGTGAGCCTGTCGCGCTGCGCGTGCGGTGAGGAAAAGATGGCCTTTTTCCCCGATCCCGAAACAGGTCCCAGAGGTGCTGTCATTTCTGCCAAAGGATTCGATCCTTCACCTCACGGGATCATCATCAGTTTCATTGTTGACCGGATAGAGACTGTGATCGGACGGGCTATTTCCAATGGAGGTAAGATTTTTATCCCAAAAACCAGGATCGAAGCCGAAGGACAGGGTTATTTCGCCCTGTTTTACGATTGTGAAGGCAACAGAATAGGATTGCACAGCTACAATGAATGACCATGGTCAAACATCCGCTTTTACTGAATCAACATCCGATCTGCCTGATTGCTCTTTATACCGTAATTTTGTGATCCTATATCCATTCTGAATGACGTGCAGAATCATTCGACCGGCCGGAATTCTTGCCGGAGTGATCGACTACTTTTGGATCGTCGAACACTCCGGCAACCGGATTTTCCATCGTGAAATCGTATATCCGCAGCTGTTCCCCGAAATGATATTTTACTTTGGAACGCGTTTCATACAACACCGGGCCGACGGCACTTCGGAACTTCTGCCGCAGAGCTGCATCTGCGGATTGAAGGATCGCTATGTTCATGTTGAAGCATCCGGCGAATTTGGCCTTCTGGGTGTGGTGTTCCACCCGCATACCGCAAGACAGGTACTGGGTATCCCGGTGAATGAACTGCGCAATAATATCATTTCGTTGCCGAACTGGCTGGGAAGAACAGGCTCGGAATTGGAAGAACGGGTGTTCCTGGCGTCAGGTCATGATGACCGTATTGCCATCCTGGAGGCTTTCTTTTTGGGACGACTTGCCGAGCCATTGTACGATCAGCAAAGGATCGCAACCTGCATCGGACAACTGCAAAATACACCGTGGGCGGTTTCGCTGAAAGAACTTGCAGGTAATGCCTGCCTCAGCGAACGTCAGTTCGAACGTGTCTTTGCCGGATTTGCCGGAACCACTCCAAAACAGTTTCACCGGATTGCAAGACTGAACCACGCTATTACAATCGGAGCCCGCCGGCACTTTAATCTAACCTCTATCGCTTTGGCTTCCGGATATTACGACCAGGCTCATTTCAACAAGGAATTCAGGGAGATGACCGGACTTTCGCCCCGGCAATTCTTCGGAATGTCGTGCGATATGGAATCAGCTTTCTGACCGGCTTCCAGCTATTATAGCTCATGGTGGCCGGGTCTGTAATACTTCTTACGGTTTCCGGACTTCACAACGGGTGACGATTTCCACATTTCCTTTGATCATGGCCCAAACCGGGCACATCGAGTCTTTGGCCATATGAATTGCTTTTAGCATATCCTGGTTGGTTACATCGGGTGATGTAACGACAAATTCCATTTCGATTCTGCTGAATGCCATGGGAAGGGTCTCCTGCCTGGTTCCCGTTGCCCTGATGGTCATTCCGGTGACGGTTTTGTTCATTTTCCGCAACAAAACGGCAATGGCAGTTCCGCTGCACCCGGAAAAGCTTAGCAGGAGCATTTCAAGCCCGGTGTAACCGTTTCCCCCACCTAAAGGCGGAAAATAGTCCATGATCACTTCGGAGTTATCTCTCGATTTACCGGAGAATTGGATTTTTTGATCGATTAGTTTTACTTCAGTCGACAAGTGCTGGTGTTCCATGATCTGTTCAGATTAATATGGTGATTGTAAGTCCCTATTTATAATTTCTGATAGAAGTCAGAAGGCCTTCAAAGTAACTTTACCTTCGGGTACAAAAGTACGGTCTGTTCTGTTTCCCACCAAATTTTTCCTTGCCCGCACATAGTTCTGAAAGACCCGGATTTCCATATATTACAACATCTTTTCCCGAAATTGTAACCCGCGGCCTGCCGGATCTATGCAATTTTGCATCGTCAACCGAAACCAGTACCTGCTTGTTACTTTTACCCGGGAATGGTAGCGGAACCTTTAAAAAGATCTTGATACAAACCATTAAAACAAACAAGAATAACATGAAAACAACCGTAACATATCTGACTGCTGTATTAGTCAGTATCCTCATCGCAGGAACCGCTTTTGCCCAGACTACCTGGAATCTTGATAAGTCGCATTCCAATGTTAAATTCTCCGTAACCCACCTGGTCATTTCGGAAGTTGAAGGTCATTTCAAAACCTTCAATGGGACTATGACCGCTTCAAAACCCGACTTCACCGATGCAAAAATCGATTTCTCAGTCGATATTGCCAGTATCAACACCGACAATGAACAGCGTGATACCCACCTGAAATCGGACGACTTCTTCAACGCCGAAAAATTTCCAGTAATGACCTTCAAAAGTGTTCTGATGCGGAAAATAAGCGGCAACAAGTATGAACTACTCGGAAACCTGACCATCCGCGATGTGACCAAACCGGTGAAATTCACTGTGGTTTATGGCGGTACTGTGAAGGATCCCTGGGGCAACACTAAAGCCGGCTTTAAAGCCACAGCCACCATCAACCGGCTGGAATACGGATTGAAATGGAATACCCTGACCGAAGCCGGCGGCGCTGTAGTCGGTTCTGATGTGAATATTACCTTGAATGTCGAAATGGTCCAGGCGAAATGATTTTATCACATGTTCAGTGAGGGGAGGGTGATACATGAACGTGTCACCCTCTTTTTTTGTCGATCATATTTGATGCAAATATTATAATTCAGTATATTTGTCAGGAGCAGTGATCATGAAAAGATTTTCTACTATTTTAATTTTCCTTCTGCTGATAGAGGCGGGCTATACCCAGACGGTGACCAACGTGGGTACCGACTTCTGGATTGCATTTCCTGATAATGGGGGAATGGCGACAATTGAGTTATTTATTTCGTCCAATTACACCACCTCCGGAACTGTAACTTCTGCTTACCCGGGTGTCGATCAAACTTTCACCGTGATCCCCGGCTCCGTTACCAAATTGACACTCCCAGGCGGAGTGGAACTTACTTCATATATTGAAGATAAGGGCATTCATGTAACTTCCAACGATCCCATTTCCCTTTACGGGCTGAATAAATATCCTGCATCGACCGATGCATTTCTTGCGCTTCCGGCAAATGCCCTGGGAACGGATTATAGAATCATGACCTACAAAGTGACGCCCGGAAGTTTTGGAACCAGTTTCAGCGCGGTCGCTACACAGGATGGAACTGTCCTTACCATCTTTAACCATCAAACGGGTTCAACCTCCAATATCACGTTGAATCAGGGACAAACTTATGTCACAACACACTCCTTTCAGGGGAATGATGTGACCGGATCAAGAATTCAGTCCAACTTCCCGGTTGCCGTATTCGGATCCCACCAATGTGTGAATATTCCTGCATACTGCATATCGTGCGACCATATTGTCGAACAGATGTTCCCATATTATTCATGGGGGAAAAACTTCGTCACCGTACCGCTGGCCGGTCGTGACGACAACGGAGATGTTTTCAGGATCGTGGCAGCCTCCGACGGCACCGATATTTCGATTAACGGAACCAACGTCGCAACCATCAATGCCGGTGATTATTATGAAACACTACTCACTGGATATAATGCTATTACAACCTCCCAGGCAACCCTTCTTGCACAATTTGCCAAAGGACATAGTTGTACGGGAACCAACCTGGGTGATCCTTTTATGATGCTGATCCCTCCGAGAGAGCAGTTTTTAACGAACTACACGGTGGCAACGGTCCAGGGATTTGCCTCGCATTGGGTCAATGTGGTTGCTCCCGGTAATGCGCTAAATGCAATTTACCAGGATGGTGTGCTGATTCCAGCATCTGCCTTTACCCCGATCGGGACAACCGGTTTTTATGGAGCCCAGCGATCTGTTGCCGAGGGATCGCACACTTTTAACAGCTCCATTCCTTTCGGCGTGTTTTCATATGGCTGGAACCCTTCCGATTCCTATGGCTACCCGGGCGGCTGTTCCCTGTCGCCTGTCGGAACCGTAACCAACGTGACCCTCTCCCCGCCTTCAGCCAGCGGGATTCTTAATGTTTCCACCCTATGTTTCACGGCCCATGTCACCGATAATTACAATAATCCCGTTGCAGGCGTGCTCGTCAATTTCAACATCAGCGGATTAGGGCCCCTGATCGGTAATGCCTATACCGATGCATTAGGAGATGCTCAATATTGCTATGCACGAACGGGCACTACTCCGGGTATCGACAACATCTATGCGGAATGTTTCGGCTTCATCTCATCCACTTCCACGGCAAATTGGACTTACATTCCTCCTCCCTGCATCAATCCTGCCGATCCGGGATCCATCGGCGAAAGTCAGACCTTTTGTGGCAGCTTCGTTCCCGCACCGCTGACCAGTATCTTGCTTCCGTCGGGCCAAACCGGGAACCTTGAATATAAATGGCAGATGTCGACAACGGGGCCCGAAGCCGGTTTCGTCGATATCCCGGCATCCAATACACCCGACTATGCTCCCGGAACCGTTTCACAGACCACCTGGTTTAAAAGGATTGCCCGGGTCGATTGTATGCCCGATTGGATCGGCGCTGTCGAAACCGGAGCCCTGAAAATAACCGTAATAATCCCTGTAACTCCCTCCCTGACCATCATCGTCGATCATTCCCAGGTTTGCACGGGAGAAGTCGTTATGGCTACGGCAACTCCAATCGGGGGCGGAAACAATCCGGTCTATCAGTGGCAGCTTAACGGCAATCCGGTCGGAACTAACAACCCTGATTACTTCTTTACCCCAGACGATGGCGATATCCTGACCTGCCTTCTCTTCTCCTCTGTAACCTGTACTACCACCAATCCCGTGACCAGCAACCAGCAACAGATCAGTGTCCTCCCCCTGTTGCCGGTCGGGATCACCATTTCCGCTTCGGCCAACCCGGTCTGCGAGGGAATCCCGGTCACTTTCACAGCCAGTGCAGTGAATCCCGGATCAAATCCCGCGTTTCAATGGATGGTAAACGGGATCCCTGCCGGTTCCAATTTACCAAACTTCCTTTTCGCCCCGGGTAACGGCGATGCAATCACCTGTCAACTCACTGCCTCAGGTCTTTGTACCACCGGGAATCCTGCTTCGAGCAACATGATCACGATCTCTTTATTGCCTCTTCCCGATGTAACCTTTACCTGCTGCTTCGACGATAAGACCACGGTAAATGCCCAGCCATTCAAGCTTAAGGGCGGACTTCCGTTAGGGGGAACGTATTCCGGTCCGGGGGTGAACTCCGTCACCGCCCTCTTCACTCCATCAATAGCCGGCCCCGGAACCCACACCATCACTTACACCTACACAAATGCTCTTGGTTGTCAATCATCCAAAAATTCACTCATTCACGCATTCACTCAATCACTCATTCCTTGTGGCAACGATCTTGTCGATATTCGTGACGGCCGTTCCTATCCTACCGTCCGGATCGGCTCGCAATGCTGGATGCAAGCCAACCTCGACTATGGGATGGCAATTCCCGGATCAATCCATCAGATGGATAACTGCATTCCTGAAAAATACACCGGTAATCCATCTATTCTATATGGTACCTCATCATTTTACCAGTGGGATGAGCTTCTTCTTTATGAGCCTGATCCCGGTAGCCAGGGTTTGTGTCCCCCCGGATGGCACATTCCCTCCGAAAGCGACTGGAATGTGCTTTTTACCTATTACAAGGGACAAAGCCGCGCCGGAGAAGCATTATGGGATCCTTACCTGAACGGATTTACCGCACAACCCAACGGAGTATTCTATCAAAATATCCTTTGGAGTTATCATGATTTTGCCGTGATATTCTGGTCTTCCACTGTTGTGGATGCCACACGCGCCTGGTCGCACGGGATGAACGGTATCGACTTTTCGGTGTCATCCTATCCGGCCATGAAGGCGGATGCTTTTCCAGTACGGTGCCTTCAGGATTAAAAGTTCACCTGCGCCAGACTTTTCAACACTTGTTCGACCTGTTCCACCATCTCTTCTGTGAAATCGAGATGGGTTACAAAACGGATTCCCCGGGGATCGAGGCTCATGGCATGAATGTCGTTCTCTTTCAGGCGGTCAAGGAATTCCCGGGCGCTCCACCGGGTACCCAGTTTGAAAATTACGATGTTGGTTTCAACCGGATAGACTGTCTCCACGTAGGGCATCGATTTCAGAACTTCACCCAGGTATCGTGCACGCGCATGATCTTCGGCTAAACGCGTGATGTTATGATCCAGGGCATAAATTCCGGCTGCGGCCAGGTACCCTGCCTGCCGCATTCCGCCACCGAAGGCTTTCCGCACCCTGCGACCCTGTTTAATAAACGATTTATCCCCGATCAGCAGTGATCCGACCGGAGCACCCAGTCCTTTTGATAAACAAATGGAAACGGAATCGACGACTGATCCAAATTGAGCAGGCGTACCACCCGTTGCAGCAAGGGCATTGAATAACCGGGCGCCATCGAGGTGGAATTTCAGGTCTTGTTTGCGGCAAACCGCTGAAATCTGCTCCAACTCCCCGAAATCATAACAGGCCCCACCCCCTTTATTCATAGTGTTTTCCACCTCTACCAGACTGGTCAGTGGCCGATGCGGATCTGATTCGGGATTAATATGCTCTTCCACTTCACGGGCTGTGATTAGTCCGCGAGGGCCGTCGAGCAGGCATACCGAAACCCCCGAATTGCGCATCATTCCTCCTCCCTCGTAATAATAAACATGCGAAAAACGGTGACAGATCACCTCATCGCCGGGCCGGGTATGCACATTGATGGCAATCTGATTGGTCATGGTGCCAGATGGACAGAATAAAGCGGCTTCCATTCCGAACATTTCGGCAGCTTTTTCTTCCAGGGCATTCACGGTAGGATCATCACCCAATACATCGTCGCCTACCCGCGCAGCCATCATGGCTTCGAGCATCGGTTTCGTGGGACGGGTTACGGTATCGCTTCTAAGATCGATCATTGAATTTACGATTTAACGGGTTATCAAAAATTATATATTTACGGGATTCAATATCAGTATTTCAAACTAATTGAGAACCGCTACTTCTGAAGCGTTAATGCTCAAAATTTTGGTTGCAAGATACATATAATCCCGATGAAGTAAATCCTTTGTAAGTAGAGGTCAAACTTAAAGAGTCAATCAAATTTAGTATTTCCGGTTACAGTCTCTAAATCATTATAACCCTAACAGTTTCGTTAAGAATATTGACTTTTGACTTTGGCGATCGTACCTTTAAGCAAAAAAAGTCATGGAAAAACCACATCGAATGGCCCAGATTTATGGTTATACCACTTGTCTGGTCGCCGTGATCACCTTCCTGATCTGTCTGGCCAATCTCATTCCGGCAATTATGGATTTGGGTGATCCCATGCACTCCGGGAGTATCTTCGTCCCGGCAAACACGCCCAGCCTTGCCTCTTTCGAAAACTTTAAGATGGATATCCTGAAATCGAATGCAAAGGAAGGGGAACAATCATCACCGGGATACGTTCCCGACGATAAGACGTTGCGGGCAATGTACCAGGCCGCGGTTGACGACCGGATCACCGCTTCCAAGCATAACACCAACAGGACCATCATGGTATCGGGACTGATCCTGGTGATCAGCGTGATCCTCTTTGCCGTGCACTGGATCTGGATGCGGAAGCTGGCGAAAACTGTCACTGCAGCCTGAGTTTCTTCAGCGTCCTGATATCCGACCTGATATCGATCAAATCTGATAAAAGTGCGTTATTGGAATTCAACCCGGCACAACCCAAAACAAGAGTTCCTTCACCGCGGATATTCAATCCCAGCGTATCGAATCTGTTGGTGCCATCGAGGGTGATGAATTCACTTCCGGTTGCATTGTTGGTATTAAGCAAGAAAGAACCTATTTTACAATTCTCAACGATCAGAGAATAAACGCTGCATGTTGAAATGTTCAGCGATTCCTGGTCAATGCCCCTGAGGGTAAGGCCTCTCAGGTTGTAACAAGCCACCGAACATACTGAAGGAACAACCAGTACCACTTCAATGAATTTTTCTTTCTCGCCGGTCAGTATCAGTTGAAGTTTGGATCCCTGGTACCATATTTTTTTCGTTTTCACAAGATCGATGTTACACCATACTGAAAAACGATCGCCCTTTTGCAGTATCACGCTGACATTATTTTTTGCGATGATCTCGAGATCCCTGAACGATGTCAATGGAATTGCAGCATGTTTTCCAACGTTGTTTCCAGGACGGCTATCAGCATCATAAAACCCCAGCCGTGATTTGCGGCCATTCGCAATATCATCAACTGCCCGCGCGCAGATGACTTCGAAAATCACAAACCAGGTGGTGATGACCACTCCCATGATGATCAGTAAAACACTACTCTTTTTCATTGCCGGAGATATTATTTCTTGATTTGAGTTCCTTGTTGAATTGTTGATACCGCTCGGAGAGCTCATCGAAGCCGATGTTCATCAGCGATAGCTGACGAAAAATACGGGGGAGTTCATGCCCCACAAAATACTCCTTCCGCATGCTCCTGATCCGTTCCACAGCATCGGAAGTGATGAAATGGCCCACTCCGCGCCGGTTCTGGATAATGCCCCTTTGCTGCAACTGCTCATAAGCCCGCATCACCGTGTTGGGATTGACCTGAAGGTCGACTGCCAGTTCCCTGACCGAAGGAATCCGCTCCTCTTGTTTCCAGGCGTCTTCCAGAATGTGATCCTCCACATAATCGACGATCTGGAGATATATGGTCTGCCTGTCGTTGAATTCCATGGTCATGGCTTAGATCTCCCGTTCTTTTAACCTTAAAAATGCCACGACATACATTCCCGCAGCGAAGATCATCCACATCGTGATATTAAGTTTCTGGATTATTGCCGGAATCATGATCGTGGTATAAGAACCTCCACTTTTTACTGAAAAATAGGTCAGGTGATCGCCAACAACAAAATAAACATAATTAAATGCCAGCGTTTTAGTAAGATTGAGCATCAGCAAATGTTGAGCATAGTAATAGCCCACAAACAGTGAAATGATGAGGAGTATCATGATCTGAAACTGGTATTTCCGGAATCGGACTGCCGAGTACAGCGCTATTGGTTGTACCAGGAGAAAAAGCATTATGGTCGGCATAAAAAAGGCATAGGCTGATTCATGCAGCGACTCCGGACCCCGCCAGATTTCTTTAATAGAAATTGCATGATCGAAAATATTCAGGGTGATCCATGCCGAGAAATAATATATGCAGGTAAAAAGAGGCACGAATAATACCAGTCCATACAAAAGCCCGATCGAAAACTTCTCTGTCAGAGAAGCAGGTAACATCAGGGTTGATGAGGCATTCCCGAAATCGGACCACGACCTGAAGATCCTTGCGGAGATCAGCGTGCCGGCGATACACAAAGCGAAGGAATAAAATGCAAGGATCATCTTGTATCCCCCAACCATCGAAAGATAGACCATCAGGATGATCAGGATACCGTAAGCAATGGTGTACGATTTCCATGAACCGGCTCCATGAAACCGTATTTGTTGCCAAAAGCGTTTCAGACTGAATTTTGTGTTCATAATACCGGGATTTCGGAATGAAGAAGATGTGTTATTTTTTCAGGTACTTCAAGAGCGCCATTGAAAAGGGTTTCAATGTCAACAGGGCCAGGTTCATTATCAAAGTTGGGGAGGATGCAGGCATGACCCATTTCGGTATTCCAGGAATACAGTAAACCAGTCATTTCCGTCCTCGTTACCGACCTTTGAAATTTAAGTCTCGATCCGATGAAGTCGAGCGACTGATGGATCATGATGCGGCGGCCGGAAAGGATCAGCACATGGTCGATAAGACTTTGAAGATCCCTTACCTGATGGGTCGAAAGAATGATGGTGCGGTCTTCGGAAAAGGCTGCGGCAAGAAGGCTTCTGAAGGTAGCTTTTGATGGTATATCGAGTCCGTTGGTCGGCTCATCGAGAAACAGATAACGTGTATTGCAGGCCAGCGCGAAGGCGATCATGATTTTCTTCTTCTGGCCATATGAAAGCTTGTTCAGCTTTCTGACGGAGTTCACCTCAAGGCATTCCATGGCCCGTGTAAACTGTTCCCTGCTGAATCGCGGATAAAAAGGAGCATACAGGCGTACAAGGCTTTCGGCATTTATCAGTGGTAAATAGATTTCTTCAGGCAACAAGAAAATATCCTGTAAAAAACCGGGATGACGTTGCCGGGGGATCCAATGATCCAGAAAGACCTCGCCTCTTTTCGGGAAAGATAATCCGCACATTATTTTCAGAAGAGTAGTCTTTCCGGCGCCGTTCTTACCAAGAAGTCCGTAGATGTGACCCGGCTGCATGTCAGGGTTCAGGCCGGCGAAGAGACTTTCACGCTTGCTGTACCAGAAATCAAGATTGCGAATGGTGATCATGATCCGTATATTTAGTGTGTTAGTGTATTAATGTATTAATACACCACAAAGATAATACTGAAAAATGAAAAGTCAAGAAAAATTTCAGAATGCGTGATATTTTTAAAAATGCTTGACATACTGGTCAGGACCAATGCCCCAGGATCCTACCAAAAATCCATCGATTTGTCTGATCTTCCCGGTGGCATCTACACCCTTCAACTCCGTGCAGGCAGCCAGTTCCTGGTGAAAAAAATCCTGAAAGTACAAGACTTAGCTGTATTTTTTGTTATTTTGTCTTTCCTCTTTCTGATCTGGGGACAAAAAATCAGCTTTATCTTAAAAACTTTCTGCCATGCATGGTCTTATCAGGAAAAATTGGACGCTACTGATTATTACGGGTTTCTTTTTTTCATGTGCTGTCAAGGGGCAAAATAATGTTCCAGCTCAACAAGTCAGCCCAACCGGACGAACGGTGGTCCGGGGCGAACGACCGGTGCCGGATTATTCGGGGGTGGCGGATTCCGTCATCCTTCCCGGCATTATCAGGATCAGAATGGTGGATGATTATTCCGACATCCTGCCATTCATGGATGTTTCGGGAAGTTTTGACGGTTATACACCATTCGGGATCCCTGCCATCGATGACTTAAACAAGGCAGTGGGTGTTAAACGGGCAAAACAAACCTTTTCCATCGCCCTTCGCAATAAAACCTATGAAGCGCGTCACCGGCAATGGGGGCTCCACCTCTGGTATGATCTTACTGTCGGAGCAGATCAGGATTTGCGACGGCTGGCAGGGCTTTATGCCGCCCTCAGCGAGGTTGCTGATGTTGAGTTACTGGTTAAGGCCAGACTTACATCGGCCGGCATTGGGATAACAAACGAATGGCTGCCCGAGGATTCCCTTTTTTCGCTACAGTGGCACTATCATAACACCGGCCAGTCGGGGGGCACCCCGGATTGCGACATCGACCTGCCCGAAGCGTGGGAACTTGAAAAGGGTGATACCGGCGTCATTGTGGCCATCATGGATCAGGGCGTCGAGTTCGACCATCCGGACCTGGCAGCAAATATGTGGCCCGGTATCGGGTATAATTTCTATGCCGATACGACAGTGGTAGAGAGGTGTCTTCATGGAACGCACGTAGCTGGTACGATTGCTGCAAACACGAACAACGGTATCGGGGTGAGTGGCATTGCAGGGGGTGGAGGATCGGGAGATGGCGTACGTATCATGTCATGCCAGATCATTTCATCCGATAACCAGATAATCGAGGCAAATATTCCAAATGCTTTTATATGGGCCGCCGACCGCGGAGCAGCTATCTCGCAAAACAGCTGGAATTTTCCGTTGGCTTCGCCTTCGCTGTTTGAAGCCATCGATTATTTCATCGCCAACGGAGGAGGATCCGCGATGAACGGCGGGATACTGATCTGTTCGGCCGGCAATGCCGACACCAATGAAATCTCTTATCCGGCATGCTATGCCCCCTGCATTGCAGTGGCAGCTACCTCTCACCAGGACATCCGTTCCTTTTTTTCCAATTATGGCCCATGGGTTTCCATCAGCGCCCCGGGCGGGAATTACTATCCATTCAACGAAGAGGATATCCTGAGCACGGTCCCGGGCGGAGGTTACGGTTACCTGATGGGAACTTCGATGGCCTGTCCGCATGTCTCTGGTGTAGCAGCCCTGGTCGTCTCCTTAGCGAAAGGGTTGCTGACCCCGGTGGATCTGAAGGATATTCTTTTAAACTCCACCGATGATATCAGCAGCCTTAATCCCGGGTACGAAGGGATGATCGGGACGGGAAGGTTGAATGCGTATAAGGCGTTACTTCTGACCCAGGGTTATAAGGATCCTGCCATTCCGAAGCCGGTTGTTGCCTTTTCGGCTGCAGCGGGGAGTGCCGGAACTGTGAATCTACAATGGGAACCGAATGAAACACAGGACTCGGTACTGCTTGCTTTCAGTAAGGTAAACAAGTTCGGCCCGCCGGTGGGAAACTACAATCCGGGAGATTCGATTATCGATGGCGGTAAGGTGCTTTATAAGGGAAAGCTTTCTGAATTCGTTCAATCCGGTCTGGATTCCGGAACCGTCTGCTTTTACAGTATATGGTCGGTACGTAATGCCACTTATTCACTCATTGCAAGAAAAGCAAACGATACCGTGCATTCCTCCCCGCATGGTATGGGAGATCTTTCTGCTGCAGCAAAGATCGTGATCCATGCTATGCCGAATCCGGTATCTGCTGTTACGACGATAAAATATTCTACCCTCGTCAGCCAGGATATCCGGCTGTCGGTTTCCGACTTTACCGGGAGGGAGATCATGCTGTTGCAGGATGGTTACCTGGTGGCAGGATCCTACGAAAAATCCGTCGACATGACCCATCTTCCCTGTGGCATCTACACCCTTCAACTCCGTGCAGGGAATCAGCTCCTGGTAAAAAAACTTCTGAAGCTACAAGATTGAACCGATTGTTTTCATTTTGTTATTCAGGATTTTATTCAGTTGTAAAATACTGAATGATGCCAGGGTAATAATTATGCCTTACTGAGACCGGTCAATACCGGGAAAGCCATTTATACCGAGCAGGAAAAGGTATGCAGAAAATGAATTTCCGTTCTTCACGGTATAACTGCATCCAAAAGAAAAATGCTTTGTACATTCATTAAGATGCAGAATAGTTCATGGAGGCGAACGATCTGCGGATGCCTTTGAGGTATTCGGATTTCGGATAACCCATGATGAGGAAGATCCCTTCGCGGCTTTTGTAACGGATACCATGCGCTTCGCGGAACTTGCGGGCGCCGCTGCCGCTCTGGATCATTGGATGAATGGCTCCCAACATACAGGTACCCAATCCCAGCGATTCGGCGGTCAGCATGGCATATGTGGCGGCAATCAGCGGGTCGGCCGGATCGCAGTAAGGAGAACCGTAGAAATAGATCATTGCCGGGGCATCGTAAGTCACCCAGTTTTCACCATGTTTCATCGAATCGATGTATTTGTCGACAAGCGGTCGCATAAAATTCCGGAAAAGCTCGTCGGTCTCCTTTCCCCAGAAAGGTTTCATCAACGTCAGGAACCATGAAGAGGAGATCCAGCGGATCTTTTCGAGGTACTTGCAAAAATCTTCCGTGAATGACCTGACCTTGTCTCTGGAATCAAAAACGAGGAGGTTGATATCCGAAGGGGGGATACCCATCGGTGCGGTCATCGCAGCCTCCACAACCTGATCGATCACGGCTTTATCCACGGTGGTACTTTTGAATTTCCGGATGCTCCTTCTCCGGATCATCAGGTTCAGCAACGACTGATAACCGGCCGTTTGTTCCTTCGCGGGAAGCGGGAACAGCGCTTCCGGCGAAATAAACCTTTCGGTGATCCGGATGGCATCTTCCGGACATACCATCATGCACTGCCCACATCCGATGCATCCGAAGACGCCCTGTCCGGTTGGCTTTGCTTTGCCTTCATTTAATTCAAGGTCCAGGTCGCTGCATACTGCCACACATTTCCCGCAACCCTTACATTTTTCAGGATCTACCGAAATGATCCCGGGTTCTTTGGTTCGTGAAGTTGGAATTGCCATAATTGTTAAATATAGGATTCAAAGATATAACATTCGAATGAATTTACGATTGAACATGATTTACGATTTGGGTAAAGTGAGTGATGCCGAATATCTTCGTGGTTCTCCGTGTAAAAAATTCTAAGATATTAACAAAGATGGAGCTAAAATAATTATGTTTGTGCGTAAATCAGGTTAAAATTCTCAATAAGTCAAAAATAAACCAGTCATGCATGATTTGACAAGCCAAATAAAATGTGAAATGACCAGAATGAATCATATAAGACCTGTTTTAATAGTCTTCCTGTTGTTTTTCGGTTTTCGTGTTGCCCATGCTCAAACCGTAGAACAACTTTCCCGACTCAAAACCGACCTGAACGAAATCCTGGATAAGTGGCACCGCGACGCGGCAGATGGCAAGCTCGATGCCTTTATCGGTGCGATGAGCCCCAACGGAGTCTACATCGGCACGGATGCTTCGGAACGCTGGACCACCGATGAATTCCGGAACTTTTGTAAACCCCATTTTGCGAAAGGGAAAACCTGGAATTTCAGGCCGGTCAGCCGGAATATCGATTTCAGCCGGGATAAACAGACTGCATGGTTCGATGAAATACTCGACACCCACATGGGTATCTGCCGGGGATCGGGAGTGCTGCAGATGCAGGAAGGGGCATGGAAAATAGAACAATACGTGCTTTCGGCTGCCATTCCCAACTCCCTGATGAAACCGGTGGTGAAAACCAAATGGGAAACCGATTCACTCTATCTACAGTACCTGAAAGCCGGGATCAAAAATCCCGAGCAGTCGCTTGAACTGAAAGCAATCTTCGACAAAGCCGAGATGGTCGGGACCATCATCCTTTTTGATCCGCAAAAGAATGAATTCATGGGATACAACCCGGCCCGATGGGAGGTTGGATATCTCCCCGCCTCCACCTTCAAGATCCCCAACAGCCTCATCGGGCTGGAAACCGGTGTCATCGACACGAGTTACATTTTCAAATGGGATGGGAAGAAGCGAAGAATGGCGCAATGGGACAGGGAACTGAACCTGAAACAGGCTTTTTCCGTCTCCTGTGTGCCCTGTTACCAGGAACTGGCCCGCAAGATCGGACCGCAACAGATGAAAAAAAATCTTGGGCGTTTTAACTATGGCAGTATGGATGTTCATCCCGAAAATATCGATCTGTTCTGGCTTGAAGGAAAATCGCGTATCACCCCGCGACAGCAGGTCGAATTCCTGCAACGGCTCAACGAAGGGAAATTGTCCGTTACCCCATCTGTGCTGGCCATTATGAAGGATATCATGGTGAACGAGAAGACAGAGACCTATATTCTCCGGGGTAAAACCGGCTGGGCGATCCGAAATGGCAATAACTACGGCTGGTTCGTTGGCTGGATCGAAACCAAAGGCAGGGTGTTTTATTTTGCTACCCTGGTGGAGCCCAAAGACCAGCAGCAGGTCAGCGACTTCGCGCTGGCCCGTAAAATGATAACCATGGATGTGTTGCGACATCTGGAGATTATCAGATAACTTTTCAAATTTAGTCCACCTGCTCCCTGGTAAAAAACACGTAACCGAGACCTTTGAGGGTGACGATTCGGTTGGCAGGATTTTTGGAGAAATGATTGCGGAATTTCCTGAAATAAACATTGAGGTTTCGGGAAGTTCCGCAATCATCGCCCGGATTGAGATTAAAAGTTGAGAAACACAAGCTTTTTTGTGACCGTCTGGTTATTCAGGCTGATTTTCAGAAAGTATAAACCCGGACGGGCCGGTTCATTCAGGTCATCATTACCATTCCATATAAATGAACATTTTTTCCCCGCAGGACATAATAAATCAGGGAATTGCCTGATCCTGACTCCGGCTGAATTGAAAATAGCGGCACTGCAAATCCCCGTTTCATGGCTTTCAACCTCAATCCTGGCCGCTGAATGAACCGGGTTGGGATAGATGCCGACTTTCAGGAAACCGGATTCCTGACCATGCCATTTTTCGTCAGTGGATAAAGGAATAAGGTGCACGCCCTGAGCCCATCTTGTATTCTTCAGGATTCCTTTTTGCCCGTTTTCCGATCGGTCAAAAGTGGTATCGCCGGCACCTTCATTCATTTTCCAGTAGCCATACATTCCTTTCTGATCCGGCGATAGGTCATACCCCATCAACTCTTCAATCTCTTCCCGGGTTCTCGCTCCTTTCCAGAGTCTGACTTCATCGATGCAACCCTGAAAGCCCTGGTTGCCATTGCGAGCGTTACCAATCACGATGGGTTTTAACCCGTTCCCGGAAAGGGGGCCGTCAGGCGGAGTCACTGTTTCCAGAGGCTGTTCCTTTGCATTAATGTAAATTTTCACCGCGCTTGAAGAATCATAATAGGAGACCGCTATATGCTGCCATTCGTCGAGTCTGACAGACCCTGATGGGGTGGCAACGACACTCACGATCCCGCTGGCATGAACCATTATCAGGGTAAGGCAGGAATCGGGCGGAACAAGAGTTCCCGAAAGGTAAGTAAACAGGGAAATGACTGTTTTGTCGAAAATTTTCCGTGAACTGTTTATGCCGAATTTGGTTGGTTTTATCCATGTCTCCAGGGTAAAAGATCCGGTGATATCAGGAATGGAGCCCTGGGTGCACATCATACTGCCCGAGCTGCCGTTGAATTCAAGGGAGCTTTCCCTGTCAAATACCCTGATGTAATCCTGTTTTACAATGCTGTCGGTAAGTGAATCGCTGATCGCAACAAGCTTTACTGTGTATGATCCCGGTTTATTGTACACCCACATCGGATGCTGTTCCTGTGAGTCGGTGATCCCGTCATTATCGAAATCCCAGCGCCATGTATGAATTCCCGGACGGCTCACCGTAAGGTTATGAAAGTTTACTTGAAGAACATGATGGCCTGAGAGGCTGTCGGCTGTAAAATCGGGTTTGGTAAAAGTAAAAATGTTTTCCCACCAGCGTATCTCCTGGTCACCGAAACATGCTCCCAGTATATCGGGATCGTTGTCAAGGTCAAGATCCACCACATGGATCCTGATCATGTCGTACGCAGTGTTGCAAATAATCTGCTCTGTAAAATGACCTTTCCCGTCGTTTTCCCATAATGATATCTGGGAACCCTGCCAGGCGATCGACAGGAAATCTATATCGCCATCCTTATCCAGGTCACATAATTCACAGGCCCTGGCTCCATTGTAATTATCCCTGAGAAGGTGCATTGTAAAATGAAAGTTGCCATCGTTTTCGTACCATGTAACCAGGTCGGAGTTTCCGCAGGCCGTTCCGGCCAGATCCAGATCCCCGTCACCATCCAGATCGGCAATCCTGACAGAATTGGCCCCGTCAAGATGATCATACAGTGTATCCTGGGAAAAATTCTGCTGGCCGTCATTTTTAAACCAGATGATCTGGCCGGCTTTGGCTGTTGCAATGATATCGAGGTCTCCGTCCTGATCAAGGTCGGCGGCAGTACCCCAGTTGGCTTTGATCCAGTTTTCTTTCAGCATTCTTATGGTAAATCCACCCGTGCCGTCATTTTCGGCCCAGGCGATTTTGTTGTTATCGCACGCCACCAGGATGAGGTCCTGGTCCCCATCGTGGTCGATGTCGGCGGCATCCACGAAATCGGCGCTGGTCCAGGTAGAATCAGTGATCACATGCTCCGTGAAATTTCCTGTACCATCATTTGCAAACCAGGAAAATTTACCAAGGGTCTTTGAGGTTGCAACAAAATCCCAGGAATCATTCGCATCAATTTTTACAGCCACGATGCCCTTTGCTTGGGTAAAACCGGTCGCCACGGTATGTTCTGTAAAATTCTGGTTCCCGTCGTTCTCAAACCAGCCAATGATACCGCCGGAATTTCCCGTTACCACGAAATCGACAAAGCCATCGCCGTTGAAATCGGCGCTGGAGATGCATGTGGCCCCGTAAAAGTCGTTCATGATCACATGTTCCTGCAACAAGACCTGTGAGACTGCAGGGAATGATCCCGACAATCCGGCCACGACCAGTAATAATGAATACAATTTCTTCATGATCTTTCCTCCTATATTGAAATGTTTCGAATTCAAATGCGTTAATCTGATTCTTCATCCCTCTCCATGAAAGACGGATGGTTTTCCGGTATAACAAAATCTTTTGTCGAACGAAATACAAATTTATCGCAGCCCGTATGGGATGGAGTCCTGATTTATCGGACAGGATATAAAAAAGGAGGTTAAATCAGTTTGAAAACACGGCTGACCGTTCGGGTTGGTTTTTCATGCGGAATTCAATAGGGCTCATTCCGGTATTTTTCCTGAAAATGGCATAAAACGCCGATTTGGAATTAAAACCACAATCATAGGCAATGGCCATGATTTTCTGATCATTATTTACCGGATTCCCCAACATTTTTTTTACTGCTGCCAGCCGATAGGAGTTGATATAATCGAAAAAATTCTTTCCAAAGTGCTCATTGATCACCCGGGATAGTTTATGCACTGAAGTATTCAGTTGCTTTGCCAGGTCCTGGATGTTCAAATCACAGTTAACCCAAGGTTGTCCGATTTTCATGATCCTGTTCAGTTCTGACAACAGCATTGTTATTTCTTGATCCTGCAGGCCGGATTTCCGGTACTTGAATTCTCTCTCGATTTCAGGAGATATTTTTCCGGAAATCCTGGCATTGGAAATATCTGTGAGCCGGATTGCAGAAAAAATTCCTTCCTGCCGGTAACCAAACACACCGATACCGAGAAGGTAGACAACAAGAATGATCCCAGAAATCTCTTTAAGTTTCAGAGTCTGGTCAATTATTCCATAATCTGCGATCAGGAAGATTACGGAGGCAATTACGATATGTGCGGTGAATCCGGCGTTAAGATATATAAGCCAGTTTAAATTCTTTCTCCGTCGGCTTGAAAAGAAACAATTGAGGATGTTGCGGTTTCTGAATATCATGATTATAGTGGCCACGAGGTAAACCAGGACCAGGTAGTCCCAGAAAACCTGAATGATCATCCTGTAAATGATATTATCCATAAATGCAAAGGTGAAAAACGAATCGCTCCCGGTTCCCGATATAAGGTAGTCAGTATAGGGTATCATTACGATGCCCAACGGAACCAGGTGGATCGCAGATCTCCAGGTCAGTTTTTGATCGGGGAAAAGCAGTGAACGGGAGTATCCGTAAATGGTGGGACCCAAAAGAATCCAGTAGGCCAGGTCGAATCCGATCAGGAGTCCTGATCCGGCTTTCATGCCGGTTGTCAGCATATACCGGTACATCAGTTCACATCCGACAAGAAAAAAGAACGCCAGCAAGAATAGGGTCGACCGATCCTTATCCCGCCTGATCAGGTTGAGGATCAGGAACAGGATGACCAACCCGAAACCTATCAGGGAGAATGCCTGCATGACGAAATAGATTTAAACAGGATCATCCTGGTAATACTACTTTTGAATGATCATTTTCCGCGTGATGCGTGACTTTTCATAGTAAAGTGTATAGAAGTATATGCCACCTGTCAGTTCCGCGGTGTTGAAATAGATTTCATGGTTTCCCGCCGGTTTCTCTTCATCGACAGGCAATGCCGCTACGTTCCCAAGCAGGTTACGAACAAGTATTTTTACATGGCCCTGACGAGGCAGGAAATACCTGATGGCTGTGATATCACGGCAAGGGTCAGGAGCGTTCTGAAAAAGTTGCGCCTCAGATTGCAGGAGGGCATGTTCACCTTTAACGGAAACCACGTTATCTGCAAGCATCCAGTATGTAACTCCGTCCCGGTTAAAAAACAGATACTGACCGTCACCCGACACATGCGGAGTAGTCTCATCTGTTTCCGTATTGATGGCGTTGCTCAGGGGAGCAGCCTTTGTCCAGGTTCCGTCAGGCTTCCGATGCGTGATGAATAGATCCCTTTGGGAAAAAGGGTCCTGAGTCTCGGAGGCATCAAAAAGCATGTAACTTTCATCAGGAGCGATATATGGACGCATCGGCCGGGGTAGATAATGAATACTGTCGCTCATTTTCACCAGTTCCTGATAGAAACCATTGACCAGTTTCGAAACATGGATTTCGATACTATCATTATCCACTACTGAAAGATAAAGGTTCCCGTTAGCGGCAACCGAGGCCTTTATGATTTGGTAATCTCTGACCGGAGAATCCAATGGTACCGGATCAGACCAGCTTGTGCTCAGACGGTCGGTGAACCATACATGCAAACCAAGGAAAGGCATTCCCGGGACCGGCCGTTGGGATATAAAAAACAGCCTGGAGTCATCGGGCGAAAGAAAGGGACTCTGGTCATATCCCACGGAGAAAGATGCCGTATCAAAGTCGGTCCAGTCTCCGCTATATCCATTCGCAGTCATAAGAAGGAATATGGCTGTAGGAGGAAAATATGTGTAAAAGCATTCCAATCCGTCTGATGTAAAAACAATGGAAGGGGTGATAGCAGGAATGATCCCGGAGGCAAAGATCTCGGGAACTTCGCCCGGGGGATTCTGTCCCAGGTAAGAGCCGGGAGGGATCTGCCCCTGACTTTTCGGATTGCCTATCAAACAATAGAAAAGACAAAACCCAATAACGCTATAGATCTTTTTCATACCAGAAATGTGTTATTTAAAATGCAAGGATACCGCATCAAGGAGCCGCTAAAATAAAGCCGGATTTTCCCAAAATGAAAAAAAATCTGCATCCTGATTAAAAGATCAGATAAAACGGTCAAAACAGATGATGATCTGCAAAAAGGATCTGATGCGGCAATTCTGTAATTCAGACCTGTTTCCATATTTTTGCAGAAGAATTTTATCCGATGGACAATTCCTATCTTCAGAACGAATACCAGGCCCGGATCAACCGGGTAATGGATTACATTGAGGCAAACCTGGGCGAGACCCATACGCTCGAAGAACTGGCCAATGTGGCGTTATTTTCGAAATATCATTTCCACCGTATCTTTCAGGCCATGACCGGCGAAACACCTTTCCAGTTCCTTACCCGGATCCGGGTGGCAAAAGGAGCTGCCCTGTTAGCCTACAATAACAACCTTACCATCTCTGAAATAGCATATCAGTGCGGTTTTTCGACTCCGGCATTGTTTTCAAGGACTTTTCGCCAGTATTTCGGAGTTTCACCGAGTGTCTGGAGAAGTAAAAACGAGAATCTGCCAGACTTTTCAGATCACAAAGAAACGGGACCCTGTAAATCCGGCTCAATAGCTTCTCATGTTCCCGAACCGGGAAAGTATTCCCGGAGCAACCATGGAATATCAGAAAGCAACCAGCGACAAATCCAGGGCAACCAAAGAACATCCCACGATGACCTCTCCATGTACTTTTGCCGGGAAACAAAAACCTTAAAATGGAGGGCAACTATGAAACTGAACAAAAGCATGGAGGTTAAAGAACTTCCGAAAATGACGGTGGCTTACATACGGCATACCGGGCCATACCAGGGCAACAGCCAGTTATTTGGCAAACTGATCGGTGAACTCTGCACCTGGGCAGGACCCCGTGGTTTGCTGCAACAGAACGACATAGGGATCATCATTTTATATCACGACGATCCAAAGATGACGGAACAGGACAAACTGCGGATCAGTGTAGCAATCAAGGTTCCTGAAAATACGAAAGTTGATGGGAAGGTCGGGAAAATGGAGGTACCGGGAGGGACTTACGCCATTGGCCGTTTTGAAGTCGAAAATAACGAATTCATGGAAGCCTGGGGGTGGGTGTATGGAACATGGCTCCCGCAGAGTGGTTACCAGCCCGATGATGGACCTTGCTATGAAGTTTATCCCGAAGAGCCCAGGCAGGGTGAAAAAATCAAGGTTGACATTTGTGTCCAGGTGAAACCCCTTTGATCCTGATCACGAAAGGATGGGCATAACAATGTGAAACCCCTTTCCCGATATGGGAAGGGGGTTTCTTTATATCAGATCCCGGTTTGGGGATGGACCCCGTTGTCTGACCCAGGTTCCATTATGGTCCGATCACCAGTCCGTTACTGTTGGTGTTGAAATTTCCCTGGGCATTACCTGCCGCTGAACGGGTAATGATATCGTAAACATTGGCGTTGATGGCGGCCGTAATGGTGGTAAAGTTGGCCCCGGAAGCCGCCACGGTGAACACCCTCGGGATCATCGTCGTGCCTGGGAAACCCGAAAGCTGGATGGTCCCGTCAGGAAATTGAATTCCGTTTCGGGCGTAAACCAAGCCGTTAACATCAAGTTTTGTCGTCGGACTGGAAGTGCCGATACCAATACGCCCGTCATCGCGGACCAGAAGCGAAGTGTCGCTGTTACTGTTCTTGGTGAGAAATGTAACCGTAGCGCTTGTTGAACCTGCACCTTTAATTTCCACCTGTGCGAACAAATCAGGAAACAAGACCGTTAAGGCTATAACGATCATCGGGATTCTAAAAAATGTTTTCATAATGAATAATTTTTAGAAATCATTTTCTTTAGACAATCCAATAATGACTGTTTAACCCGTGAAGGCCGTCAATGAGAGGAATGAAACAATTGACAGCACAAATGAGAGGGAGTAGCCTGGGGGGCCTCCGTGGTTTAATTCTCAATAATACGAAAAAAAACCGTGAAATGCAAATCGTTTGTATTTGTTTGGGTGGAACTAACCTGGTAATTTTCCGGGTTGCATTTAGGAACCGGATCAAAGTCCAATGTTTAAATGCATGTGCGACAACTGGTATAATCCTACTGCGGTCACAATCACTATACTGCCACTGATCAAACCACCTCCAATGCCCGGGACAAGCCATGACAGGTTTGTACGTGCCCGGTCTTTCACGTATAGTTCAACATTTACAATGGATGTGTAAGGGATGCTGACACTTTTCCAGCAAGAAAAGTCCGTCAGGGTTCCTGGCTTCAAATAAAGATGAACCTCATCGAGTAATGCCGATTCGTTATGGCCCGCATTTTTCCGGTAGCGGTTGCCTTTTTTTGGATTGGGCGAAGTAGTCAGGTAATCCATTGGGAATTTTTGCCTGACTTGGCGGGAGCAGTTTAAATTTTCGCATTTTCTGCAAATTCAGACAAGATTATTTCTAAGTTTCCATTAACTTTCGCTTCGCTTCTGGAATTGGAATTTTTTCATGAATCTCCTCGAAATCAATCATCTTTGTAAATTCTACGGACGATCGCGGGGCATTGACGATCTGAATCTGTCGGTTGCAGCGGGCGACATTTTTGGTTTCATCGGTCCCAATGGCGCCGGGAAATCGACTACTATCCGCATTCTCCTTAATCTCATTTTCCCGACATCCGGGAGCGCCCGGGTCTTCGGGCTGGATGCGGTGAGGGATTCGAAAAAGATCAGGACCAGGATCGGTTATGTCCCTTCCGATGCCAGCATATATGACCGAATGAAAGTAATGGATTTCTTGAAGTACGTCACTTCCTTTTACAGAGTTGACAACATTCAGGAGCGGATTGATCGCCTGCTTGAGGTTTTTGACCTCGATCCCGGCCGGAAAATCGCAGAATTATCAATGGGAAATAAAAAGAAAGTGTCGATCATTCAGGCCATGATCCACAGACCCGAGCTACTGATCTTCGATGAGCCTACTTCCGGACTTGATCCATTGATCCAGTCAAGATTCTTTGACCTCCTTCACGAAGAGAACCTGCAGGGGACCACCATTTTTTTCTCATCGCATACTCTGAGCGAAGTACAATCATTCTGCAAGACCGTTGCCATTATTAAAGAGGGTAAGATTGTCGCTGTCGAGGAGATCGCTACGCTGCGGAAGAAACAATTGAAAAAGATTCAGATCCATTTTCCTGAATCAAGGAATATCCGGGATCTCGGGATCGAAGGGATCGGGCAGGCAGAATCAGACCGGGGAAGAAAACTGGTATTCATGTTCTCGGGCAATATCAATGATCTCATTGGAAAACTTGCATCGCAGCAAATTGAAAACCTCTCCATCGAGGAGCCGTCACTCGAGGAGATATTTCTTCATTATTATAAATAAGAAAGCCAGCAATGAACGGGATTCTTTTCAGGATGGAATTACGCAGGAATGCCAGGAGCCTGATCATGTGGGCACTGATCATCAGTGCTCTGATCTTCTTCACCATGTCGTTTTTCCGCACCGTGCTGCTTTACCAGCAGCAGATTGCCAGCATGATCCAGATCGTTCCGGCTGTTGCAGTCAAAATGCGCGGATTCTCCAATATCAACGACATCTTCTCCATTATGGGATTTTACACCGCCAACAACCTCATCTACATGATGCTGCTTGGAAGTATTTATGCCATCATGCTTTCATCAAACATTCTGCTGAAGGAAGAATACGGTAAGACTGCGGAATACCTTATGTCGCGACCCATTACCCGGAACGATATCTTTTACACCAAGCTTTTCGTTGCATTTCTGAACGTTTTCATTTTAAACGTAATTGCGACCCTTGTCGGCTTTATATCCATTCATATATTTAAAAAAACTGAATGTGATTTTTATCCGTTCTTTGTGATTTCACTTTACACACTGTTTCTGAACCTTCTCTTCGGTTCTCTGGGGGTACTGATTTCAGTTTTGATGAAACGGGCCCGGCCGGTGACTTCGTTTTGCATCGCCCTGGTTATGGTACTTTATTTTCTTCATACGATCTCAAGGATGTCGGGTGTTGACGGCACTTTCGGTTATATCAGCCCTTATAAATGGGTTGATGTCAGTGTATCGCAGCCGGGCTACGGACTTGAGGGATGGAGAACTGCCGCCTTCCTGGGGACAACAGCCTTGCTGATCGCGGGAGCAGGATTCATTTACCGGAAAAAGGATATTCTTACCTGATGATCCCACCGGATCACCAGATCCTTACCCGCAGGGAGTCAGGCCTCCAGAGTTTGTCGCCCTGCTTCACGTTGAACGCGGTATAGAATTCAGGGATATCAGCCAGGGGCCCGTTGACCCTGAATTTCGCGGGTGAATGTACATCACTCCGCACCTGGTTCGCGATTGCTTCCGGGCGGTCGTTGATCATCCAGGCATAGGCATACCCTAAAAAATACCTTTGATCAGGCGTCAATCCCGCGATCAGCTCTTTGTTTTTATACTGCTGTGTCTTTTGAAAAGCCTGGTATCCCAAAACAACGCCGGCCAGGTCGGCAATGTTTTCCCCCTGGGTGGCCGATCCATTCACATGCAGACTGTCGGTAACATAATAACCGTCGAACTGTTGCACAATCATCCCTGTTTTCCGGAAGAACCGGATGCTGTCGTCGGAACTCCACCAGGTGTTGAGATTTCCGTATTGATCATATTTGCTGCCCTGGTCATCAAACCCGTGGGTCATCTCATGACCGAAAGTTGATCCTCCGATGATGGCATAAAGAATGGCATCGTCGGCCATGACCCGCTCATAGCCCGGGACAATAATGTTGCATCCGGGAACACAGATCTCGTTATTCGACGGATTGTAGTAAGCGTTGTAGGTCTGCGGATCCATGTGCCACTCCGTGCGGTCGACCGGTTTCCCATACTTCGAAATATTATAGCCGAACCACCATTTGTTCGCTTCAATTACGTTTTGCAGATAGGAAGAACGGTTTATCTGCAGCTTGCTCATGTCTTTCCACTGATCGGGATAACCTACTTTCATGATGATCCCGTCGAGTTTCTGCAGCGCTTTGCTCTTGGTGGCATCGCTCATCCAGTCGAGCGCCTTGATCCGTTCGGCATACGCTTCCTTGATATTCTTTCCGATCTCCTGAAGTTTTTCCTTGGTTCCCTTGGGAAGGTATTCGTCGACATACACCTGTCCGATCAGCGCTCCGAGTGAACCATCGGTTTCACTGACGACCCGTTTCCAGCGTGGCCTTGGCTCTTTCACTCCCCGGAGTGTCGTCGAGTAAAAATCAAAATTGGTCCGGTAGGTCTTATCATCCATGTACGACGCCAGACCCCGGATCAGGTGAATCTTCAGGTAATTTTTCCAGTCGGCCAACGGAACCGACTTCAACAGCCCGTTTATCCCGGTCAGGAATTCAGGCTGTCCGACGATCACCGTATCAACCTTTGCCAGACCTGTAGTTCCAAAGAACCCGTCCCAGTTGAACCCGGGTGTCATAGCCTTTAACCGCACCAGGGTCACCTTGTTATAGTTTTTCTGGGGATCGCGGGTATCCTCAATTTTGCGGGAATGACGCGCGATTTCTGTTTCAAGCTTCATAGTTTTTTCCGCGGCATTTTGGGCTTCCTTTTCTGCGTATCCCATAATTCCATACATGTTCCGGAGGTATTGACCGAATTTTTCGCGTACCTCTTTCGCCTGAGGATCGTTGTCGAAATAATAACTCCGTTCCGGCAGATTTAGTCCTCCCTGGTTAATTACGACGGCATATTTGCTGCTGATCCGGTCGTCCTGACCAACATAGATAGACAGCATTGGAGAAGATGAAATCATGTGGATAAGTGCGGTTACCTGCGCAAGACCATCGAAATTTTTAACGTCGTCGATACGCATTAAATACTCTTTCAATTCTGAGATCCCCTTACGGTTGAGAGAGACACTGTCCATTCCGGAAAAAAAGAAATCACCGATCTTTTGTTTGTTGCTCCCTTTGGGTTCATCCTTCAGGCCGGCCGAGGATTCACAAATGTTGCGGATCTGTGCGTTGATGGTGTCGCGGATCAGTTGCCAGAGCCCGTTATTCTGTTCTGTAGGCGGGACCGGATTTTCATTAAACCACTTGCCATTGGCGAAGAGGAAAAAATCATCCCCGGGGTTTACCGTCGAATCGATATGCATGGCCAGAGCATCGGGCTTTATACCGGACTGGGGGCCGTTTTTACAACCCGCCATCAAAAAAATACCCGTTATAAGGGTAAAAAAGAACAGTGTATATCTCATAAGGTCAGTGTTTAGAATTTCTTTCTTTAAGCATTTGGTAAGACAGAAACCGGATATTTTTATGAAATCTCTCAGGAAAAAAGATCGATTACTCCAGATTAAACAGCTAAAATAAGTAAGTTAAATTTCAGGGAGAAAAAATTTCGTTAAACAGCGTTGTTTTGACGATATTGATGCGGAAGGTCAATTTCAAAAGTACTTCCGGCTCCTTCTTTACTTTCGACCCGTATCGTTTCTCCCAACAAATTGATATACTCCAAATACATGATCAAACCCGGCCGGAGCTATTGCCGCTTTGACCTTTCAGGCAGCCCGAAAATACTTATATCGAAAAAACTGAAGGAGTACCAGGAACTTTTCGATGATCATTTTCATGCAGCAGGTAATTCTAAATCAGGTATGAGAGAAAAATGTATTTGAAACACGGTAAACATCCATTGTTTTGCCCTTTTTGCCGGATGAAAACCGAAAGGCAACGATCGGATTTTTTAACATATGGATATTTCTTGTACCTTTAAAAAAAACCATTTCCAGACATTATGAAAAACAGGTACATTTTTTTTATCATCATGTTCTTTATCACATTTTCTGACATGAGAGCAGGAAATTCGATCAAAACAACTGATGATATTCCGGTAAAAAATCCCAATCCGGTCATCACCGAAATTCTGTCGGGGATGAACAAAGATTCACTGGTATCGGTGATGCAGTCAATGGTAAACATGGGGACACGGTTCATGTATTCCGAAAACCGGAAACAGGTTGCGATGTGGATCGCCGCAAAATTTATGAGCTATGGCTATACCGATGTGGTGCTGGATTCATTTAAAGTTCCGGGTGAAACTATTCCGAAAGACTCTGTCTGGCAGTACAATGTTGTCGCCACATTCCCAGGATCATCCGCTCCCGGCGAAACATATATAATTGGCGCCCACCACGACGATTATGCCACGCCTAACCCTCATATCTCCGCTCCGGGTGCGGATGACAACGCAAGCGGTTGTGCGGTTGCTCTCGAGATTGCCCGTGTGCTTAACCTCAAAGGATTTCAACCGGCTTCGACCATTAAATTCGTAACATTTGCCGCAGAGGAACTCGTCGGGTACAACAATTACAGCGGAAGTATCTATTATGCAAACAAACTGGCAGTTCTCGGCCAGGATCTCCGTCTGGTCATCTGTAACGACATGGTAGCAAATACCCAGGGAACAGGTTTCCAGATTTTCGGGGTTCAGATGAATTCCGGTACTAACGTTTGGGCAGGGAATCTTACTGCCTCATCTGCGGCCACATATTCATCACTGGAAATGATCCAGGGCCCTTATCCGACATCCGATGGCACCCGTTTCTGGGACCTTGGATATCCCGTTTCAGGTTTCGAAGAGTATGGTTTGAGCCCAACATACCATACAATCAACGACAGCGTTAGGAACTGCAATATGGAACTTTGCTTCGAAACAGCAAAGGCCAATGCCGCAATACTGCTGAATGAACAACTGACACCCGTTCCTCAGAAACCTTCATATACCTCAACCGGCAATGGGATCACCGTTTCATGGTTATATACCGCCAATACCAACGTATCTGGTTTCAGGGTTTATCGGAGTACTTCTCCTGATTCCGGATTCGTATTGGCACAAGAAATTGCCGGCCATGTATTCTCCTACTCCGACCAATCGGTCATGATCGGGACGAAGTATTACTATTACATCACTTCTTACAATGAAGGAGGATTCGAAAGTACTCCCTCTAACATCACATGGGGTGCCGCCGCACCCAGGTACCGCCCCCTGCTGGTGGTAAAAGACACGAAAGGAGGTTACAACTATCCATCCGATTCAGCAGTAACGTCATTTTATTTGAAGGCCTTTTCAAACCTTACATTCGACTATACCGATGCTTCGGTCACCGACTCTCTTGATCTGAGCATTCTAAACAAGTACGAACGCATTTGCTGGTTATCAAATTCCTATACCGATCAAACCAATTCATCATTCAAAAGGCACCGGGAAGAGGTCATGGTATACATCAGGGATGGAGGGAAGTTATTTCTCGACGGATTCATGCCCAGTTACATGATCATGGGCAATACCAAGTCTAACAAGACTTTCAGCCCAAATGACACAATCTATCAATATTTCAAGATCAGCAAAGTGGAACGGAAGCCTCAGGCATTGCTCAATGGCGCTTTCCCTGTGGGATCCGGGTACGATTCACTGAGGGTCGATCCGGAGAAATGCATACCGCAGGTGCCCGGACATCTTATGAATGTTGAATCGTTCTATCCTGCCCCTGATGCATCGCTGATTTACCGCTGGTGTACTGCCTATGACAGTACCTCCGCGAAAGGGCAGATGAAGAACAAACCCGTCGGTATTGAATATCTGGGCAACGATTTCAAGGTCATAATTCTATCTGTCCCGGTCTATTATCTTGACTCTGCCGATGCAAGAAAGTTAGTGGAACTTGTGGTTCGCGAAAAATTCAAAAATACAGTCGGGATAACCGAGAAATCAGGAGATACCCCGTACAGGATCCTTTCCGTTTCACCCAACCCTGCGAATCACCTGGCTTCCGTCAGCTATATGATCGACGGGCGTTCAGAAGTTGTGGCTGAACTGATCAATTCATCGGGACACTGCGTTTTCAGGAAATCCGAAGGGATCAAATCCGGTGGCGTTCATAATTTCGATTTGCAGACCGATCTTTTTTCTCCGGGTGTTTATATCGTGGCGATCCGGGCGGGTACAGTCCTGATGACAGGAAAAATAATCATATCCAGGTAACCAAAATTTTAGTTCTATATTTATCTTATTAAACTCTCGCTATGTCAACAAAGTATTTTTTTCGAGTGTTAATTCTGGCCGCCGGTTTTATTTCTTCTCTGTATGGTCAGCAGGTTCCTGATACCGCCTATGTTTTCCCGGTTCTGCAACCGGCGTATCCTTCCGGGAAAGGTCCCTTAATCTATATTGACAGGGCACATTATAACTTTCATACGAAAGAGGAGGGCTTCTTTGCTTTCAGTAAATTACTGGAAAAAGACGGTTATCAGGTTCAGAGTCTTTCTGTTCCCGTGAATAATGTAAATGTTTTAAAGGGATGCAGGATCCTTGTTATCTCAAATGCACTCGATTCATCCAACGCCGACAACTGGGCGTTGCCAACGCCTTCAGCTTTCACGAGGGGAGAGATCGATATCATTGATCAGTGGGTGCATAACGGGGGCACGTTGCTTCTGATCGCCGATCACATGCCTTTTGCGGGTGCAGCCAAAGATCTTGCGAAAACATTCGGGTTTGAATTTCTCAACGGGTTTGCCTTCACAGGAGAACATTCATGGCCTCCTTCCATCTTTACCAGGAATGATAACACCCTTAGGGAATCACCTGTCACCGGGAAAAATTACACCCCTGAAAAAATCGACACGATCGTTACATTTACCGGTTCTGCTTTCAGGATACCATCGAATGGGATACCGGTATTAAGCTTCCGCGAAAAAGATTGGTCACTGCAGCCCGACACGGCATGGCGATTTAATCCAAAAACCCCGAGACAGGCGCTGAACGGGTTTCACCAGGGGGCGTTGCTGAAATACGGGAAAGGGAGGGTTGCCGTGTTCGGTGAAGCTGCCATGTTCACCGCTCAGATTGCGGGAGGAAAGATGCTGGTCGGCTTTAACTCGCCGGACGCTCCCCATAATGCGCAGTTTGTGCTGAACCTGGTGCACTGGCTCGACAAAGACCCGGGTAAACATTAGTTGCTTATCCCCATGCATTCGGTGATACCTTTTTATCATTTCCTTCGGCGCATGATCCTTGTGATGTCACTTCTCACAGTATCTTTCGCTTTTGGCCAGATCAGGATCAGTGGTATTGTTGTCGATCAAAGTTCCTCCCTCCCTCTGCCCTTTGTCAGCATTGCTTTCGAGGGAACCAGCCAGGGTTCAATAACAAATGCCGACGGGGTGTTTCAGTTCTCAATTGATACCAATGTGATCAGGAGCCTCCGGTTTTCATGCATCGGTTATGAAATGGTTACCGTTCCCGTATCAGTGCGGACCCCCTGGAAGATTGAACTGAAACCCGCCATGAATAACCTTCCGGAAGTAGTGGTTGCTTCCTCAAAAGGCTTATGGCTTTATAACCTGATCGGCCGGGAAGGGTATCTGCTCGATGTCTGGTACGGTTTTGATCCTAAAGAAAATAAACTTGATAAAACCCTGGAAACACTGTTTAATTATGATCAAACAAACCAGTAATCAGATGGTCACCTGAAAACGCAGGGAGCAACGATGGGAACAGTTATCGGGGCCCTGCGCGGGAAACCGGGCGAATACCGTAAACTCATTCTGGAACGTGATGGTATGACGTTCACTGTAAAAGCAACAGTGACGCGGGTTTTATACTGAATAATCATACACCGGCCTGGGTTGCCTGAGCGGCAACGGTTCTCTTCATCCTTCAACGTGTTACTCCTTGCAACAAAAAAAAAAAAGAAAAAATAGCTCCGAAAATTTGGTTTATAGCATAAACTGGTTTATATTTGCAACAAAAATCAAACAATATGACCCCGTGAAGGAGCTTCGGACTTAAATTCCGTCGCAAGGGACGGGGAATTATCAGAAACATTAAAATTTAAAGCTATGGAAAACCAACTTTCGGAAAAAGAAAGCCTTGAGCTGATCGGCAGGATGATCAGTTCGGCCAAGAACAACCTGCAGAGAGGAACAGGAAAGATTTTTCTTTTCTGGGGATATCTCATCATCGCGGTAAGCATTCTGAATTTGATTCTTCTGGTCATGCTTTCCGGTTATGACAAATACTATTCATACTGTGCCTGGTGCATCATGCCGATGGGACTGATCTATCATTACCGGCTGGTCAAAAAGATCAATCTTGAAGGGGGGGTTAAAACATATACCGAACAGGTGCTGGATTACGTCTGGATTGCATTCAGCATTTCGGTCGTTACCATTATCATCAGCATGATAATGGCGTCGATACCCGCACTTCATGAGACTGAAAATTTATTTAGTGTTCTCGAATGGATTCACTGGACATTCCTGATCCCGGTCATGCTCATCTTGTATGGATTTGCATTATTCATTTCCGGCCGCGCATACAGGTTCATACCAATGGTTACCGGTTCATGGGTGTGTTGGGGGATGTCATTCCTGATCTTCCTTCTGATCCGCAGTGATTACATCCTTGAAATACAGCTGATCGCCCTGATCGTATCAGTATTGGCTGGTTATGTTGTTCCCGGTCATATGTTACGGAAAAAAGAGAATGGCTATGTACAGGGAGCTTGATCCGGTGCTGCACTCGCAGTTGAGGCTGGCCGTTATGTCGATCCTGATCGGCGCCGATGAGGCAGACTTTGTATTCATCCGTGAAAAAACCGGGGCCACTGCAGGTAACCTGAGTATCCAGATCGACAAACTCAGGGAGGCCGGTTACATTGAGGTGACCAAGACCTTCAGGGGGAAGATGCCGCGAACCCTATGCCGGAAGACCGCCAAAGGAGTGGAAGCATTCGAACAGTACGTGGAGGCGTTGAAGGGGTATATCGGGATTTGATCCCAGTCTGTAACGTTTACAGACACCCTGCGCCAGTGCTTCATCGGAAACAGGCCTCCGGGCAGAAATTTTACATTGATTTTCCCGTATCTTTATGGCAGAATCAGCTTATCAAATCATCCGGAACCGTGAGAAGGCATCTTTCTTTAAGACCTGCCGGAAATGCATCGTTTACGGCGAAACCAGCCACTGTGATGGCCCTTCAACCGGGAAAATCCTGCAGAAGCGTTCCTTTCCTGACATTTTACGCTCCTCTGCTGACCGTTTTACCTGTCATCCTTGCAGCCTTTTTTTCCCCACTGGTCGCTCATCCCGGACCCGCGGACGATCCCCCGGGAACAGGCATTCACAGGCTGCACCTTGTCAGCCGGATCAGCCACGACAACGGGTTGCCTTCCAACAAGGTTTACAATGTGATTCAGGACTTCCGGGGTTATCTCTGGATCACCACGGCTTACGGGTTGGCGCGCTTTGACGGACAAAACATCACAGTGTTCCATCATGTCGCGGGCAATGCTGCCTCACTGGTCGACAATCTTGTTAAACCCCTGACTGTGACATCCGATTCACTTTTGTGGATAGGGGGCATCGACGGTATTTCCGTTTATAATCCGTTCGCTTCCTGTTTTACCAGTTATTCGTTTTATAGCCAAAAAGAAAGGCATTTCCCTGTAAAGTCGGTGACCTGCTTTTATGAGGACAGGGATCACAGCATATGGATAGGCACTGAAGACGGTCTGGTCCATGCGACAGGAAATCCCCTGCGATTTGAAAGGATATCGATCAGGGGTAACAATGATCCCTCCTCCCGTGAGTATAATTTTAATTTCATTTCAAAGATCATTGCCGATCCCCGTAATAATGACCATCTGCTGTTAGCGACGCTGGGAGGTGTTCTGGTGTTTGACAAAAAGCAAAAAGTCGTTGCGGCTGATTACCGGAACATTATCAACAATGGTTACGGTATCATCGATTTTTTTACAGATGGCGATTCCATATTATGGTGCGGGGGCTGGGGGATCGGACTGAACTGCCTCGATCTGAAACGGAAGACCTGGAATGAATTTCCGGGGGATCCGGTCAGGCCCTGGAGTGTAACCGGCATCACTCCCATCGACGAACGATACCTCTGGGTCGCAGTGATCGATCACGGCCTGGCCCTTTTCGACAAGAAACACCATTGCTTTTCCTACCCGCCCTTTGAGCAACAGGAAGGACAGTCGTCGGTCAACGGTTCCGTAATCAGCGTCAGATATATCAACCAGGGGAAAAACATTGCGGTTGTCTCGACCGATGGCATAACGATCCTGAGACCGGGAGGATTGCTTTTCGACCAGGTGGATGTACCTTTTCAAAACTATCATCTCACTGCTTTCCTTTTAGACGAGGATAGAAATCAACTCCTGGTCGGGGCGGTCGACGGAGAAGGCCTTTACATACTCAACCGTGAAACCGGCAGGTGGCATGTTATCCGACCCGGTCGTCCTCCGGGTAAATACGGCTTCACGATCCATTCCTTGCTGAAAGATTCCAGGGGGAAGATTTGGGCCGGCACCCGGGACAACCTATACCGGTACGATCCGGGCAGAAAAACCCTCCGGCAATTCACGGATCGCGTCGGAAAGCCTTTACCGCTGAGCGATCCCTGGATATACGGATTGATGGAAGATTCTAAAGGTAACCTGTGGGTCGGGACCAGGAGCGAAGGGGTCTTTGTTCTGGATCCCGACCGGACCGGGGCCACTCATTACATCCACCGGGAGGACGATATCTACAGCCTGATCAAGGGGGGAAGATTCCGTTCTTTCTGCGAGGACCGTTATCAGAGGGTTTGGATCGGCGGAGATGACGGGGCTTGTCTCTTTGATCTTTCTTCCGGTCATTTCCTGAATGCACTCATGGATTCTTTGAGTGCCGCCGGGATCACCAAGAGATGGATCAACAGTATGGTCAGGGATACTCTTGGCCGGATATGGCTGGGCATTGACGGAGAGGGTCTGTTGCGGGTAGACCGGTTTGGAGAGGGATCCTTTCGCTTTAAGGCCTATGGTCCCGAAAGCGGATTAACCGAATCGCACATCGGCAGGATGGCCGTCGATCCTAACGGCATTCTATGGCTGGTTAGCTGGGGTCTTCTCCGGCTGAATCCCTACGATGAGACCGTCTATATGATCACTGAACACAATGGTTTGCGTCGAAGGATCGGCGTCGATGAAAACATCTGTACCGACCCGGAAGGTAATATCTACCTGGCTTTCGCAAATCATTTTGAAACGAAAAACACCGCCGATATAAACCTTGTCATCCCCGAAGTGAAGCCAATCCTCGAGTCAGTTGATATCAACGACAGGAACTGTCCTCTTGAAATGGGGAAGGAGGGGATCATGCCGCTTGATCTCAGTGCGGATCAGAAAAACATTATTTTCAGGTATACAGCTATCTGTTACGACAACACCGGTCAGTTAAGGTTCAGGTACCGGCTCGAAGGATACGATACCGGCTGGATCTATGCCGGCCGGGGTCGCGAAGCAAGGTACACCAACCTTCCTCCCGCCAGATACACTTTCAGGTTCATGGTCTCGGAAAGAGGGATTTGGCGTAACGAACAGGGGCGCCTGACCTTTGTGATCCGGCAGGTGTTCTGGAAAACCTGGTGGTTTCTGACCGCCTCTCTGATCATCCTGGTCACATTCGGATTCCTGGCTTACCGTTACCGGCTTCAGCAGCTTCTGCGGCTCGAGCGGTTGCGTACGCGCATCGCCGGCGATCTCCACGACGACATCGGCTCCACCCTGAGCAGCATTTCAATCATCAGCGACATCTTGCAAAAACAGCCGGATCATCCCGGCCTGGGAAAAATGGTCGGCACCATCGGCCGCAATGCACATGCCATGCTCGAAAAGCTCGACGACATTATCTGGACGGTGAATCCGACCAATGATAAATTCCAGGACCTTGCGCTCCGGCTTCGTGAATTCGCGATCCCCCTCTTTGAGTCGGCCGGCATTCGTTTCGATATCCGGTTTGACCCGGCATTGAACGAACGTACACTCCCGATGGAGATCCGGAGAAATATCTGGCTTATCGCCAAGGAGGCGATCACCAACGCGGTGAAATACTCGGGAAGCCCTTTTATCGCTGTCTCGGTTACTATGTTCCATTCCGGACTTCAACTGACCGTCACCGATGAGGGAAAAGGATTTAACGCTGATCTGCCAACCAGCCGCAACGGGATCCGTAATATGAAAATGCGTGCCTCCCATATCAAAGGGGAGCTGGAGATCGACACAGGACCGTCGCAGGGGACAAGGATTGCCCTGAGGTTGAAAACCATATAAAAATACAGTTGCAGACTTTATCAAAGTAATGTAAGTTTGTCCTTCTGCCACTCTTTGTTTCGTGAAAATGATCATTCGCGTCGCCATATTCGAAGACAATGAACCCCTGCGCGAAAGCTTGTCTTTTCTGATCATGGGATCAGACAAACTGGAACTCGCCGGAGCATGGCCCGATTGTTCCTCCGTGATTGACAACTGTGCTTCGACCCGGCCCGACGTCATCCTGATGGATATCGATATGCCCGGCATCTCAGGGATCGAGGCTACGGCAATGATCAAATCCAGATTCCCGGATATCAATATTCTGATCCTGACTATTTTCGAAGACAAGACCAAAGTCTTCGATGCCCTTTGCGCTGGCGCCACCGGCTATCTGTTGAAGAAAAGCTCGGCCGTAGAGATTCTCGAAGCCATCGAGGATCTCCACCGGGGCGGCTCCCCAATGACCGGTGAAATCGCCCGGAAGGTCATCGATTTCTTCGGTTTTCCCGATCCGGGCAGACCCGGCGAATACGAGTTATCAACCAGGGAAATCGATATCCTCAGGTGCCTGCTGGAAGGCGACAGTTATAAAATGATCGCCGACAAGTGCTGCATTTCCATCGGAACGGTCCGGTTCCATATAAATCACATCTACCGGAAACTTCATGTAAACTCCAAATCAGAAGCGGTGATCAAAGCTATGAAAGAACGGCTCGTGAAGTTTTAACATCCCGGCAAACAAGACATTCATTCAGTTGACCTGACCTTCATAACGGAATATCTTTGATGTATATCGAAAAATATTCCTTTATGAAAAAAACTATCCTCTTCCTGGTCACTGTGGTACTACTGACCCCGGTCCAGATGATCGCCCAGGTGGGCATTAATACCGATAACAGTTCGCCGGATCCATCGGCGATGCTCGAGGTAAAATCGGCCGATAAAGGATTCCTCCCTCCCCGTGTTGCCCTCCAGTCGGCCAGTTCAGCGGCTCCGGTCACTTCACCAGCCACCGGCCTCCTGGTCTGGAACATTGCAGTTTCCGGCGTCGTTCCGAATGACGTGGTTCCCGGATATTATTACTGGAACGGCATCAGATGGATCTCCTTACGGCTTCCGGCGGGAACAAACGGCCAAACTTTACGGAGTGACGGAAACGACTGGATTGCCAACAATGTCCTTTACAACGACGGAACAAATATCGGGATCGGTACCTATGATCCCACCCATAAACTGACGATTTCCGGCGGGGCAAATACCCTGCGGCTGATTGGACCCGGTTATTTCGGAATATCTTCGACACTGAATTTCGGCGACGGGGACTACGTCTATCTTTCGGAAGATCTGGATGATAACCTGCTGATATATGCTCTGGAAAGGACCTCCTTTATGGGAGGCAATGTCGGCATCGGGACGGTTACTCCCGATCAGAAGCTCACTGTTGAAGGGATCATCCATGCTACATCAGGCGGCATTCAATTCCCCGACCATACCATTCAGACGACGGCAGCTCTTCCGCCGAATAACGTCCATTACATAGGTGAGAGCTATGGCGGCGGCATTGTATTTTTCGTTTACGACGGCGGACAACACGGCCTGATCTCGGCTACTGCCGACCAGGGCTCCCCTATGCCATGGATTGGCGGGATTGTCGATCCGTTCTATACCATGGCCTTTGCCGACGGAATTGGGGGGGGTGAACAAAACACAGCCATTATAATATCAAGGGTGGGGCTTGAAGACGGGTGGCTTTATGCTGCCAGGATCTGCAATGAATATGCTTCGACCATGAGCGGAATCACATACGGAGACTGGTATCTGCCTTCAAAATATGAGCTGAACCTTTTGTATGAGCAAAAAGATCTCGTGGGTGGATTTACAGGCGAAGACTATTGGAGTTCAACGGAGTATAAATTTAATGAGGCCCAGGCATGGTATCAGGCCTTCACAAACGGATATCAAGGCTATTATACCAAGTGGGAAAGTTTCAGTGTACGTGCCATCCGGCGTTTTTAGGTACCTGTCTCCTCCCTGGTAATATACTCCTGGTCGAAAACGAATTCAACCAGACGCAAATTAAACGACAAAAAACTTACATCTTACGACGTTGGTTGTTTATTAAAAACGTAAAAATATGAAATTAAATATCAGTTACTTGGCCAAAAATATGATGATGGTTATTATCACGATTTTTATCGTAAATACAGGTTCCGCAGACAATCTCATCACTCCCGGTACCATCCTGAAAGTCCAGCCGGGTACTACTCTTGTATCAATGGACAACCTGGTGATCAAAAACGGGGCTACACTGAGTAACAGCGGAACGGTGGTCTGTAAAAAGAACCTCACCAACGAGAATGTCTCGCCGAATTCCCTCGGCAGCGGTACCACAGAACTGTCAGGTACAGTCCAGCAAACCATCAGCGGACAGAACATCCTGGCAAACCTTACGGTCAATAATTCCACCGGGGTTGCCATTGGAGGTAATACTGCCGTAAATGGCAATCTGACGTTAACAAGCGGAAGGATATCCCTTGGATCAAGCAACCTCACCCTGGGGCCATTGGCAGCCATTGTAGGCACTCCTTCAGCATCGGTGATGATCATCGTTACCGGCACGGGAGAACTGCGTAAAGAGTTCCCGGAAGACTATTCAGGAACCTTCGTCTACCCAGTAGGTGATGATACAGGAACACCCGAATATTCACCCGTGACGATCATCTTTACAAGCCCTGCGTTTGCCCCAGGAAACTACGTCGGGGTGAGTTTGAAGAACGAAAAGTATCCCGATGCAGGTATCACTGGAAACTACCTGAACCGCTACTGGAACCTCTCTTATGCCGGGATCACCAACTTCCTTTGCAACGCAACATTCCAGTATCTCACCGACGATGTAGTGGGAACAGAGAACATACTCTCCTGCTCTAAAGTCAACCCTGCGCCATGGATGACCTATGGACCCACGAACGCAATCACCCATGTTTTAACTGCTAATGGTTTGATAGCACTTGGTTCCTTTACCGGACTGAAGAGCACCACTACTCCAATGAACCAGGAATTGGCTAATGTGATCATTCCAAATGGCCTCACCACCTGTTACGATGCCCAGCAAATACTGACAGTCGCAGGAAACGGAACCACCTTCATCGTGGAAAACGGTGGAAGTGTGACTCTGATTGCAGGCAATAAGATATCCATTCTCAACGGGGCTAAAGTATATTCAGGCGGTTATCTGCATGGGTATATCACCACCACCGGAAATTTCTGTGGAACCATGCTGGCACCCCTTATGGCCAGCAACCAGGCTGGTGAGACAGTCGGTATGAAGGAGTTAGAGAAAACCCCGTTGATCAAGGTATACCCAAATCCATCCAGCGATATGGTCATCGTGGAGGTGGTTGGCACTACGGAGGATGCCTGTATTACTGTTTACAGCATGCTTGGTGGAAGGCTTTACCAAAAGCAGCTCAAAGGTGACAATAAATACCAATTCTCCCTCTCCGACAAACCTGTCGGCATCTATATAGTCAGGGTACAGGCTGGGGACCAGTCAGAGATAGCGAAGGTGGTGAAGAAGTAAGACGAATTGGAAATCAAATGATTTTTGTTTGTTACTGACAAATGAATTTGTATCTTTGTAACAAACAAAATCATCGTGATCCGAAAAGAGGACCTCCGGTCAATAATTCTGGACCAACGCCAAAACCTGGAAGCGGAGAACCGGTTTATCACACGGAACCAGTTGAATACGATTGATCCGGATTCGCCACAAGCCCTGGTGATCACCGGTGTGAGGCGTTGCGGTAAAACCACCCTGCTGAAAGAGCTTGCGCAAAGCCTTCCCGGTTATTATTACCTGAGTTTTGAAGATGTGCGGTTGACTCCATTCGAGGCAACAGATTTCATAAAAACCGAGGAAGTATTCCTGGAAGAGTTCGGAAAATGTGATTACTTACTGTTCGATGAGATCCAGAATGTGCCGGGATGGGAAATTTATATCCGGCAAAAACTCGACCAAAAGCGACATGTGATCCTCACCGGGTCCAATGCCCGGTTATTGAGCCGGGAGCCGGGAACCCACCTTACCGGCCGGCATCTTGATTTTGAGCTGTTTCCCTTCTCCTATCAGGAGTACCTCGTTTTCGAAAACACGACAGCCGGGCTTTCTTCATTTCAAAAGTATCTTACCCTTGGCGGCTTTCCTGAATTCCTGATTTCAGGTAAAAAGGATTACCTGCAACAACTGCTGATTGATGTTTTGATGCGCGACATCGCGGTGAAGCACGCTGTCAGGAATGTGAAAGTCCTGAAAGAAATGACGGTTTTCCTGTTAAGCAACATAGGAAAGGATTATTCCTACCATTCAATCCGCCGGGTTTTTTCTCTTGGCGCAGTGACCACCGTGATCGATTATATATCATTTCTCGAGGAATCATACCTGCTCTTTTCAATCCCGAAATTTGATCATTCCCTGAAAAACCAATCGGTGAATCCCAAAAAGATCTATGCGGTCGACAATGGACTTGCCCTGGCCAATTCGCTCTCTTTTTCTTCCGACACGGGAAGGATGCTCGAAAATCTGGTTTTTCTGATGCTCCGACGCAGATATAAGGAGATCTATTATTTCCGCGATACCCGGGAATGCGACTTCATCGTCAGGGAGTCGGGTGCGGTGACCATGGCTGTTCAGGTTTGCGCTCAACTCACCCATGATAACAAGGACAGGGAATTGGAGGGATTAAAAAACGCCATGCTCTTTTTTGATCTTCCGGAAGGTTTACTACTGACGATGAATGAGGATGATAAAATCACTATTGGCGACAGAACCATCACGATCAAACCGGTATGGAAATGGAATTGCTGAGATCCGCATGAAAAAAGAACAAAAAAAGTGTCCGATCAGCCAAGAGATATGGTTATTCAGATCCTTGAATATATCGGTATATCTGAACATCAAAAAAACAGCCCATCATGATTGCCGGATACCTTCAGTTTGCCCCGCTCTTTGGTTTAAAAGAGAATAATTTCAACGCTATCCGTTCGCTGACAAAGGGAATCAGGGCTGATCTCCTGGTCCTTCCCGAACTCTTTGCCACTGGCTACACCTTCATCTCCTCGGATGAAGTAAAAACCCTTTCCGAACCGGTGAACGGTCCCACCGCCCGGTTCCTGATGGAACTCTCCGCCCTGACCGGCGCCGTGATGGTGGGTGGCTTCGTTGAAACTGAAAATGGAAAATACTACAATTCCTGCCTGGTGACCGATCACGAAAAGATCCTGGGAACATACCGGAAGATCCACCTTTTCAATAAGGAAAAACTTTGGTTCTCGCCAGGAGACCGGCTGCCAGAGGTTATCGACATCGGAAAAGCCAAAATCGGCGCGATGATCTGTTTCGACTGGATCTTCCCCGAATTGTGCCGGACCCTTGCTCTGAAAGGCGCACAAGTGATCGTACATCCTTCGAACCTGGTGCTGCCCTGGGCACAGCGCGCCCTGTTCGCCCGGTGCATCGAAAACCGGGTATTCGCCATCACCGCAAACCGCATCGGAAGAGAACAAAGAGGAAACGATGATTTCACCTTCACCGGCGGCAGCCAGATCATGTCGTGCACCGGCGAGATTTTATCTTCAGCCCCGACCGACCAGCCATTCGTTGGCCTGGCCGGATTCGATCCCTCCAAAGCCGATCAGAAGATGATTAATCCGTTCAATGACCTGCTGGGTGACAGGAGGCCGGAAATGTATAACCTTTAATTTACGATTGCCATGATTTACGATTGCCATGATTGAAGAAAATATTATTTAAAAACTTTTCACCTTTTTGTTTTTTTCTGATAAACCATTAAACATTTTTTATGGACAGGGAAGAACTTTGCGAAAGGACCAAACGGTTCAGCATCAGGATTATCAATCTTGCGGTATCTCTGCCGGGAACCATCCCTGGAACGATGATTGCCCGGCAGATAATTCGGTCAGGAAGCTCCGTGGGTGCCAATTACAGATCTGCATGCCGGTCTAAATCACGGCGTGATTTTATCAACAAAATTAAAACGGTAGAAGAAGAGGCTGATGAAACCATGTTCTGGCTTGAGATCATCGAAGAACTGCAGTTGATAAAACCAGAAAAACTCACCGGCCTCAAACAGGAAACCCTGGAACTGCTCTCTATCTTCGTGGCCAGCCTGAAGACCGCAAGAAAAAATTGATTCATAATTAATTCAATTTACGATCGACGATTGAAAGAATGTCATTCGTAAATCGTAAATCATGTCAATCGTAAATAAATTTAATCTTGGCAATCGTAAATCAATTCAATCATGTCAATCGTATATCAATTTTGTGATCGTATTCATAAAATTTATATTAATTTTGTGAACAGAATAAAGTGAAATGATTCAAAGGACACTTCAGCAGGTGATCAGCCCTTATCTGTTTAAGGGAAAGGCGATCATTATTACCGGGGCGAGACAGACCGGGAAGACCACCCTGGCTGTTGAAATCGCTAAGGCCACAGGCAAACGCTGGCTCATGTGGAATTGCGATGAACCCGATGTGGAACAATACCTGAACCGGCCTTCCTCGACCGAATTGGCAGGCAGGATCGGGAACGCCGAATTGCTGGTTATCGATGAAGCCCAGCGGATAGAGAACATCGGTATCACCCTGAAGTTGATCTGTGATCAGATCAAACCATTGCAGCTTCTGGTTACCGGCTCTTCGGCTCTTGGGCTTCGTGATTCAATCCAGGAACCATTGACCGGACGGAAACTTGAGTTTCATCTGCACCCGTTGACTTTTTCCGAAATGATCCGTTCCTACACTGAAGTCGATGAGATACGCCTGCTGGAACAAAGGCTTATTTATGGCATGTATCCTGAGATCGTCACAACGGGCCTTGATCGGTCAAAACTGCTTATGGAATTGGCCGGAGACTACTTGTACAAGGATATCCTGGCTTTGGAATCGGTCCGTAAGCCGGGTATTATTCCGAAACTATTACGTGCACTTGCCCTGCAGGTCACTAATGAGGTTTCACTGACCGAATTGGGCGAAATAGCAGGTTGCGATCGTAACACCGTTATCCGTTACCTGGACTTGCTCGAGAAAACGTTCGTCATTTTCAGCCTTTCACCCATCAATAAAAATCCCAGGAATGAAATAAAGAAGAGCCGGAAAGTCTATTTTTGGGACAATGGCATCCGCAACGCGCTGATCAACCAGTTCAACCCTTTAAATCTAAGAGACGATACCGGAAAGTTATGGGAAAATTACCTGGTCTGTGAAAGGATCAAATGGGATCGATACCTCGATCCGATGGCCTCCCACTATTTCTGGAAGACACACCAGCAGCAGGAGATCGACTTGGTCATTGAAAAGAACCGCTCTTACGAGGCGTTTGAGTTCAAGTGGAATCGTTCAAAAACCGCCAAACCACCAAACCGGTTCATGCAGGATTACACCCCGACTGCATTCCTCACGGTAAATCCGGCAAACTACCAGGATTTTCTCAGATAGAATGAAGCTGAAAAAGTTTGACAATAAAGCAAGATTTCTATTTACGATTGAAATTTTCATAGCGCTTCGAAAGCAGGTGCAGGCATTGGAAAAATGTTCGTTGGCATTTGATTTTCCGTTAATTTTGATGGAAAATCAAACCCATGTTTGCCGCTCATTCCGTTTACCTGAAGCCCATCGACGAGGTCGACAAATACCTCGATGCACACCGGGCTTATGTGAAATCCCTTTACGAGAAAGGGATTGCTATCTGTTCGGGGCCAAAGATCCCCCGCACCGGCGGCTTTATCCTGATGAAAACAACCAACAAGGAGGAGGCGCTGGAGATCATAAAACACGATCCTTATGTGATCCATGGCGTTGCCCGGTACGATGTGATCGAATTCGAGGTACGGAGTAAAGCAGAAGGGTTTGAAAAATTCCTCTGAACGCATGTAAAAACAGACTTTCCCGGTTCCGCTTAACGCGATTTCAGATCATAGCCAAACTTCTCCATCAAAACGAAATCTATTGAAATATGCCACTTAAAATGCATGTATTGAAGCCTGTAAAGCAGAAAGCCAAGAACAGGAAACCAACGCCAAAACAGGAAGCAACCATTCCCTACCATCGCAAGCCACATAATATGTCGCTCGAAGCCTGGCAGATCGCACTCAGAAAACAATTTGTAACGGATAAACCATTTGCCATCAAACGACTCGATGGTCATCCGGTTTTCACCGATTATTCGGTCTATAATCCCGTGACAAAAAATACTTACAAGGTTGCCATCCGAAATAACGACCAGGTTATGAATTTCTGCACGTGCCTCGATTTTAAAACCAACCACCTGGGTACCTGCAAACACATTGAAGCGGTCCTCCTTCAAATCAGTTCGACACCCCGGCTCAAATCGCTGCTGAAAAAAGGTTATTCCCCACCATATTCTTCGGTCTATATTCAGTACGGTAACGAGCGTAAAGTCAGGTTACGTATCGGAACCGATTCGCGGATTAAGTTTAAAAACATGGCCTGGGAGTATTTCGACCGTGATATGAATCTGACGCCATACGGTTTTACCAATTTTGAGCAGTTCAGGTTGAAAGCGGCCGCCATTGACCCTGAATTCAGGTGTTATGATGACGCTATGGAATTTATCCTTGAATCCAGAGAAAGAAAAAAAAGACATCAGTGGATCGATGAACATTATCCAACCGGCGAAGAACTCGAAGGGATCCTCGCTACAAAACTCTTTCCTTATCAGCAACAAGGTATCCTGTTCGCAGCAAAAGCCGGCAGGAGCCTGATCGCCGACGAAATGGGATTGGGGAAGACCATCCAGGCCATCGGTGTAGCTGAACTAATAAAAACGGAAGCGGATATTGCAAGTGTTCTGATCGCCTGTCCTACTTCCTTAAAATACCAATGGCAATCGGAGATCAAACGGTTCACCCAAAGTACGGTCCAGGTTATTGAAGGCATGCCGCACATTCGCCAGTCGCAATATTCTTCCGATGCGCTGTATAAAATCGTCTCCTACCACACCCTCGCACACGATCTCGAAGCGATCAATGCCGGCGAATTCGACCTGGTGATTCTCGATGAAGCCCAGCGAATCAAAAACTGGAAAACCAAGATCGCGCAAAGCGTCAAGAAGATACGTTCCACTTACGCGCTGGTGTTAACTGGCACCCCACTCGAAAACAAGCTGGAAGAGCTGTACTCGATCGTTCAATTTGTTGACCCGTTCAAACTGGGTCCATATTACCATTTCCTGGATTATTACCAGGTGAAGAATGAAACCGGCCGGGTACTTGGGTACCGGCATCTCCATGAAATATCCCACAAATTGTCGGATATCATGATCCGGCGCTCCAAAAAAGAGGTGATGTCGCAACTCCCAGAGCGAATGGACAAAACCCTCTTTGTTGCCATGACCGACAAGCAGATGGAGATGCACACGGAGTTTGCAGATGCCGTTGCCCGGATCGTCAACAAATGGAAACGTCAGGGATTTTTAAACGAAAAAGACCGGCAGCGCCTGCTGATCAACCTGAACCTGATGCGAATGGTTTGCGACAGTACCTACATCATTGATCAGGAGACAAGGCACGATACGAAGATCGATGAACTGATGAATATCCTGGAAGAGTATTTCGACGGGAACGGGGAGAAGGTTGTAGTGTTTAGCCAGTGGGAACGCATGACCAGGCTGGTTGCACGCGAACTGGAGACAAGGAACATCGGCTACCGCTACCTTCACGGAGGCGTTCCCAGCCGTGAAAGGAAATCCCTGTTCGACCATTTCAACGGTGATCCGGAATGCCGGGTATTCCTGTCGACCGACGCCGGCAGCACCGGTCTCAACCTTCAGTCGGCCTCTATGATCATAAACCTTGACATCCCGTGGAATCCTGCCATTTTGGAGCAACGGATAGGTCGGGTTCACCGGTATGGACAGAAAAGTAAAGTCCAGGTAATTAATTTTGTGTCGTCAGGTACCATCGAGCACCGGATGATCGCTGTGCTCAAATTCAAGACCTCCTTATTTGACGGGATCCTAAACGATGGCGAAGATTCCATTTTCATGGGCGAAGACAAGTTCCGCGAATTTATGAAGACCGTCGAAAGCATTACCATGCCTTCCGAATCCAATGAAACCGGAGCGGTTCAGATCGCTGAAGACTTTGAAGAAGAATCAGCAGGATTGAGAATCGGGGCAGTTGATGAGATGAGAAAAGACCCTGATGATCATGCAGATACCGTGTCTGTAAATCCCATCCCGGGAGATGACGATGTGGTTCCTGTTGGCATTGATCTGACAAGAAGCATCATTACCGAACAGCTTGAGACAAGACAGAATATCTCGATTCCCGGAATGTCGGAAAGTAATGACGTTTCCATATCTTCTTCAGAATCCCGGGAAGAATCAACAACAACCGGCCAGGCATACGATCAGCCGTTATCGAAGGATTCATCAAGGATTACCAGCGCTCAGGCAACCGGCAGCCAACCGGATTCTCATCTGGCTGCACCACCACCCGAACCAGCTGATCTAATCGCCAGGGGATTTGGATTTTTCAGCGGACTGGCACAGACATTTTCTTCCCCTGAAGCAACCCAAAAACTTGTTTCATCGCTAGTCGATAAGGATCCCCTTTCAGGAAAAACGTATCTGAAGATTCCGGTCGAAAACGAAAAAGTGGTGGCTGATGCACTGAATTTATTTGGACAACTATTCATGTCATTAAGGAAATAATGGTTCTGAACTGCAATTTTCGTTTACATCAAACAGTTATTTCCACTGGGAACCGGACACTGATTTTGTTTCATCTTTAGTTAAAATGATGCGATTCAAGTTATCATGTCAATTGGCATTCATGTCGGCACTCATGGTTATTGCCAGTGGCTGCCACCGTCTCAACATCGACCGGCCCGTTGAAGAATATTACAAGGTAAACTATGCTCCCCGTCTTTCGACCCTTGTCATCCCTGTTGAAACCAGTACCGCAACCCTGAAGAAGCTGATAAACCGGGAGATCGCCGGAGTGATCTATTCCGATACCAGCTTCGTCGACAATGACCGTGACAACCTGATGCTGCGCGCTACCCGGAGCGACAGCATCACGCTTACGATCGACCGCAATACCGTGTATTACCGGATCCCGCTTAAAATATGGGTTCGGAAGCGACTGGAAGCAGGATTTCTGGGATACAGTTTCGGAACCACCAAAGATGCTACTGCCGAAGTGGCGTTGAAGTTCAAAACCACCGTAAACCTTAACAAGGATTGGAGCATCGGGACCCTGACCCGCCCCGACGGCTACGAATGGATCAGCTACCCGCAGATGATGGCGGGTCTCCTGAAGATTCCGCTGCCGGTTATCGGCGATCTGGTGGTTGAGGAGGCCATGCCCGTGATCAGCAGGGAAATCGACATGGCTGTAAAGTCATCTTTCGATTTGAAGCAATTGGTTACCGGCGCATGGACTTCGATCCAGCAGCCGGTAAAGATCTCTGATGAATACAACATCTGGATGCAGGTGACTCCGGTTGAGGTTAGTTCAGTACCATTCGGCGGATCGGGATCGGTTTTCAAGCATTCGGTAAGCGTTGGCGCGATGGTGGAACTCTCCTTCGGCGCCAATTCCGGGAAAACGGATCGCAAGCCATTACCTCCATTGAAGATCACCAGTTCGCTGCCGGAGCGTTTCGCAGTGAACTTCTCCGTCGATATCCCCTTCTCAAAGATCAATGAAATAGTCAGCAAGGAGTTCAAGGGATATGACTACTCCTACAAGAGGTACAAAATAAACATCCGCGATATCAATCTTTATGGGCAGGGCGAAAACCTCATCGTGGCTATGGCCGTCGAAGGCAGTGTGAAGGGATCCATGTTCCTCTCCGGGAAACCGGTTTTTAACCGGGAGACAAACGCGGTAGAACTTGAAAACCTCGATTTTTCGATCAGCACCAAAAATGTTCTGGTGAAAACCGGTTCGTGGATTTTCCATTCGGGATTACTCCGGAAAATGTCGGAAGGGTTGGTTTTTCCGGTGGGCGACCAACTTCGCGAAGCCCGCGACGAGATGCAAAACTACCTGAAAAATAAACAGGCTCATCCTTATCTTAAAATTTCCGGTGATATCGATAATCTGGAAACCGACAAAATCCTGATCTCGCCGGAGTCGGTGAAGGCTTACTTTCAACTGACCGGGAAGATCCGGATTACAATTTCTGAATAACTGTATACCAATTTGTAAACCAGTTTCGAATCGGTATAACTGCCTTATATTTGTATTCGATATGAATAATTGGAAACATTTTCCGGGTTTGATTTTGTCACCCGTTTTTATCCTGGCATGGGCTCTGATGATCCCTGCCGGATGTTCAAAAAAAGAGGAAAGTCCGCAGGTTCTTCCCTCCAAACCGGTTCTTACAACCGCCAGCGTTACCCAAATCACCCAGACCACAGCCGCCTCGGGTGGCGACATTACCTCCGACGGCGGGGCGACTGTGACCGCACGGGGTATCTGTTGGAGTCGTTCGGATCCACCTACCCTTGATGACACGCTGACAACCAACGGATCAGGCGCCGGAGCATTCGTTAGTCAACTTACCAGTTTACAACCTGGAAAGGTTTATTTTGTCAGGGCTTATGCCACCAACAGCGCAGGAACGGGATATGGGAATACGCTTTCCTTTACCACCCTTGCGATTCCTGAGGATACCGTGACCGATATCGATGGAAACAGTTACCATATCGTGGTCATCGGCTCCCAGAAATGGTTAAAGGAGAACCTCCGGGTTACCCGGTATCGCACCGGTGATGCGATCCCTGAGGTGAAGCCCGATGCGCAGTGGAAAATTCTCACCAACGGGGCCCGTGCCATCTATGACCATAACGGGACAAACCTTCCGGTCTATGGATTTCTCTATAATTTCTTTGCGGTAACCGATCCAAGGGGAGTGTGTCCTGCCGGATGGCATGTCGCCACCAACGATGAATGGGAAACAATGGGTGCATTTTTAGGCGGTATGGCCATTGCCGGCGGAAAAATGAAATCGACCGGGACCATCGAACAGGGAACCGGATTGTGGTACACCCCGAATGCCGAAGCCGACAACTCCAGTGGGTTTACCGGACTTCCCGGTGGTTATCGCATTAATTACGGAACCTTTTACTCCCTCGGGAATGTAGGCATGTTCTGGACTTCAACCGATACCGCTTCTGTCAACGCCTGGAATTATATCCTCGACGCCAACAACGGGTTGCTCAAGCGCAATTTCAACTTACTTCAGAACGGATTTTCCGTGAGATGCTGCAAAGATTGAAGGGATCAACGGTCCCCTCTGACACATTAAGAGACTGTTTAAAATTTATGATTGAACCCGACATACTAAATTTAAACAGACGCTGATATCCACCGCAAAAAACATGAAAGATAAAATGTTTAACAAATGAAAATCATACACTGGCTTCCACGCGTGTTGTGCATCCTGGCAATCCTGTTCATCAGCCTGTTTGCACTCGATTCATTCGACTCCAAACTTCCCGCCTCCCGGCAATGGCAGGAGTTTTTCATGCACCTGATCCCGTCTTTTATCCTGATCATAATTCTGATCATCGCCTGGAAGTGGGAATTGGTCGGAGGAACGATTCTGGCCATCCTTGGATTGGGATTCACACCCTATATTTTCACCGGAAATTACCACCATAACCACTCCATCTGGACAAGCCTGGCAATCATTGCGAGCATTACCCTGCCTTTTGTGATTACAGGAGGACTATTTATCCTGAGTCACTATTTAAAGCTGAAAAGAAAGCTTAAAACTCCACCATGTAACCCACCGATATCGTAACCGGCCAGGGATCGTTCTTCAGGTCGATCTGCGGGTCATTCTTGATGCGGTCAACCATATCGAAAAATTCAGGTGAACGAAAGGGAACATTCAGGTCGATGTTGATCCCGTTCTTCTTGATCTTCCCGAAACGTAACTCCAGACCCGCGCCGACGGTGAGACCGTAAAACATTTCATCATAGCCGTTCTTTCCCTTGACTTGTGTAGCGCCGTTCACACCATACATTACCTTCAGATAGGGCCGGGTTCCGTGTTTGCCGTCAGCCGGGATAATACGCCCTATAATTCCCGCATTCCACCCGATCCCAATGATTTCCCATCCGACAGCCCCAAAAACAGCCATATACTTGATCGGGTAAAAAGAGGCCTTCACCCCGACCAAACCGCCATAATCCAGACCTAACCCGGCGCCACCATCACCCCACCGGCGATCGGGTTTCATTTTCGTTTTTTTCTGTGATTTTAAAGTGGGGATCGTGTCGTTGGTTACCTGATTGGTCTTCTCCTGAGCAAAAATCACTGTCAGGGGCATCAGCATTATCATTACCAGGACGATGTGCTTTTTCATGGTTTCGGATCATTCAATAAATGATGCAATAAAGATAACTGAAATTTAAAGGTAGTAATTCAATTCGATAATTCCCCAGTTCAATTCGATTATTTTTCCGTTGTATTCAAATTGTCCTGTGATGCTGTAAAACCATGTGCCGTAATATCATTCGCTACGCAGGAAACCCTTCCCGGTATTGGTTTTACAGGCATGTTAGCTGTTGACGTAGTTATTCTGCCACAAGTCCAATTGGTTCCTCAATCTCAATTTTTAATTTCACTTTGGCTTTCATTGCACGAAAGACTTTCAATACTGTTGAGATAGTGGCACTATTGTTTCCACTTTCCAGTTTTGAAATTTGAGCTTTCTGGACTCCAATCATTTTTCCTAATTGTTCCTGGGTTAATTTCCGATCTTTTCTGATTTGCTTTAGCTTTTCCCCAAGAATATCCATTGATAATTCAAATTCGTATTGTTCTCTCTCAGGAGTCCCAATTTTCCCATAGTATTTATCCTCTAATTCACTTAAAGTTTTATATCCTTTAACCAGTTCCATATATACCTCCTTAAATTAATAATCCCATAAAATAATTTTCCTTTATTTTTAAAGCTTTTTCGATTTCTGACTTTAGAGTTTTATTTGTCTTCTTTAGTATTCCATGTGTACATACAATAAGCGTATGGGTTTCCCCTCTTGAATCCCAAAAAGAAACCTCGGTTATTCATTAAGCCAATAATTACATTTCAATTATACGGGTGCTTTCTTTACATTTTGGTTACTAAACGAATATAAGATTGTTCATTTGATTTGATCCGAAGGAGATATTGGCCCTGAGTATAATTTGTTAAATCAATGGTAAGGGTAGTTTGGGATTTTGAACAAATAGTTTTGAGTAAAACACCCATTATATTATAAAGTTCAATACTGTAATCCGAGTTAAATGGTTTTTTTAACGAGACGAAGATGATCCCTGAGCTTGGGTTTGGATAAACTGTTAAATCCTGACTGGCGTTAATATCAGCAGTACCGACATGTGATAATTCAAAAATACTTATAGTATTTTCAGGCGAATTATACTCAAAGAAATCAGGTTTGCAAAAAATCACACCTGAATCAATTCAAAG
>CAZGIM010000019.1:0-81217 GCA_964525995.1 uncultured Prolixibacteraceae bacterium
TTAAAAGTTGCTTTGAAACTTCTCGATGAGTATGTTTCTTTAAATGGCAACTAACTTACTTGCAAGAGTGGTGGGGTTAGTGGTGTAATGTAGCATTGTGAGTAAATAGGAGAAGTAAAGTTGCGTGTTATATTTTGAGTGATTGAACCCGAACCGAAGCAGAAGAATATTAACAACATGTGTCTTGTTATTATATTTTACTAAATTAAATAAAAAAATGTTGATATTACCTTGAAATGAAAAATATAGTTATTAACAAAATATGTTTTGTAAATAACACTAAAATGATCACCCGTGGAATTCAAATGACTACGTAAATACCATCCCGACGATTACCTGATGATGATCAAATGACTCCCCGGATGATCAAATAACTACCATTCCTGAACAATTTTCCAAAAATTGAATCTCAAAATGAACCTATCTTCACGACTCTTCCTGCTCTCATCTTCAGCCATGAGAACCTATCTCCCGGCCCTGCCGGTCAATAGGTTCACAGGTCATCAAGCGGACTCCTGATCAACTGAATACTACGTGAACTTACATGGGTGTAAATCTCCGTTGTACGCGAATTCTTGTGCCCCAAAATCTCCTGAATGTACCGAATGTCAACTCCCGACTCGTGTAAATGGGTTGCATAACTGTGTCTCAACCAATGCAGGGTCACCGGCTTCCTGATACCGGCTGCCAGCACTGCATGCTTCAACACTTCCTGTAAACTCCGCTCATCATAGGGTCTCCCCTTTATGATCCCCTCAAACATCCAGTTTACCGGCCTGTACTTGCGGTAATACTCACGCAATAATTCAATGTTCCTCATCGATATCGGGACAACCCGGTCCTTCTTCCCCTTTCCCTGCCTTACAACCAACAATCCACGCAAACTGTCAATATCTTCCGGCCTCAAATGCAGCAACTCACTCCGCCTTAACCCGCACCCGTAAATGGTCGTCAACATTGCTAAATGCTTTAAATTCCTGATCCCTCTTAACATCCGCCTGACTTCATCCTTGTTCAAAACATTTGGCAACTTGTACTCGGGCCGAGGCCGCTTTACCTGCTCCAAACTCAACTCCTGCTTCATGACCTGCGAGTAAAACAACTTCAAGGCATTGACAAGCTGATTCTGATACGAATAACTTAACCGCTGCGAAATGATATACTCATTTGTAAACCGCTGAATACCACTTCCTAACGCATCCTCGGCACTGCCCGGCTTGATAAACCTCAAAAATACCTCCACCATCTTCGTGTATATCCTGATAGTCGAGGCTGTGTAACGCCTGAATTCCATCCATCGCCTCAACTTCTCAAGATACCCGTAATCAGCCGCTTCCAAATGCGGAAGTTTCATGACAGCCCTTCGCGACTTCGCCGTGACTTTCGCAGGATCCCTCCTTCTGTAAAGATTATAGCGGTTTCGGTCTCCAAAAATAGCTTTCAACCCCTTACGGTTTTCGAGGGTATCAGGAACCACCCAACATCGTAACGCCGAATGCCAGCAACTGCCTGCCAATGACTTGAGCCGGTACACCAAACCCGGGTCTTTCTCAAAATACAAACAAATCAATCTGGCACCTTTTAGTAACACTGTTTTAACCTCAATGTCCTTCATCGCAACATATTTTTACTGCTTTATCGGAATTATTGGAAAAGGTCAACGGGTTGGACGAAGAGCGGATGGGAAAGAATGGACAATGGAAAATTGACAATGGAAAATGGAAAATGGAAAACGGAAAACGAGGGATTTTTTTTATTCTGCCATTTGCCATCTGGTAAATGGGTTGGACGAAGAGTTGGACGTAAAGTTGGATGAAGAGTTGGACGTAAAGCGGACGGGGAGTTAGTGGAGATTGGTGAGGATTTGGCCGGAAAGGGTGGTGTACTTTTTCATACAGGAGGCTGTCAGACAGGAATGAACGGGAAGAATGGAAACAATATCGCCTACCTTATACAAATTTTTAAAATGCCCGGGAAAAGTAATAATACCGTGTTCCTGCGAAAGCGCGGTCAGATACATACCATCAACCGGATCGCCCCAGCCTTGCGGTCCATCAGGCACTACTTGTCCGTAAATGGCGCCTACAGCCGGAAGCACGATCCGCTCCTTCGAAAAATGAACCGCCCCGCCATAAATAACCATCTCATTCCTCTCGGGATGAAGGGCAACAACCGGACAGGCCATCGCCACCGCAATCTGCTGATCAGAACATGAGCCTAAAAATAATTGCATCAGATCGTAAAAAACAAAATTCCCCGGCCTGATCTCATCAATGCCTCCGAATTCCTCAACCACACTGCACGCAGGAGTATCCCCGACGGAAATGGCCAACCGGGGATAACGACGCTCAAACCGTTTCTTTAATAAACCCATGCGCTCCACCACCGCATGATGAATTTGCCGTATTTCATCCGTCGACTTAGCCTGGTAGGTTTGCCCCGCATGGGTAAGAAATCCCATGAACTCCAAATGCCGCGAATGGGAAATTTCCGCTGCTAACTTTTCAATACCGTAAAAATCATCAAAGCGGATGCCGGTCCTTTTATAACCGGAGTCGATCTTGATATAAACTCCCGACTGATGATGCAGCCCCCGATCCAACGCACCAATTGCCGCTTCTGATTCAACCAGCAGATTAAGCCTGATCCGTGATGCTAACCGGTCGATGGCACGCATTTCGGCCAGGTTCACCGGGAACGCAATTGTGATATCATTCCAGTCATCAGCGGCGAAATATTTTGCCATTGTCACGGAAGAAACCGTAATCCGGTCTGTTCCCTGCTCCCTGAACCAGCGTGCTATCGCTTGCGACTGGTGTGTCTTGAAATGAGGACGGAATACAACGCCCGACCGCCGGGCCTTTTCACACATCCTGACGATATTTTGCCTGCATTTTTGCTCATCGAGCAGCAAGGTGGGCTTTCGTATGGTGAGATCCATGGTTTCAATTGATATCCGGAATTACGCGGTTCATAAATATCATTCACGATGTTTATAAACTGATTTGTAAAATTAAGAGATTGTTTAAAATTAGTTTGTCAGGTGAAAATCCTTTCTATTTAAACAGTCCCTAAGAGTCATATAATCTATGTTTCTGAGGTCGAATCAATGCTTCGGGGCATCTTTCTTACAACAGGCCGGCAATTTTTTGTAAGCAACAGAATCGGCCGGCACATCATCGGCATCGTACCCCAGTTTTGAAATCTTTCTCCTTATCTGATCCGGCGTCGTACTTTTCGGATTGTACCGGATGGTCACAATTTTCGTGTCCAGATCAAGAGTTACATCTTTGATCCCCTTTTCAAATGTCATGTTTCGTTCAATACGATCCTTGCATTGTCCGCACACCGCAGAGGTCATGATCCGGAGGGTATCGGCATTCCCGGGAATCACTGGATCCGGACCGTAAAGCCGTTGAGACCCTGTCAACCGGTCACTTCCATAATGATCAATGAAGGCCTCAGACCGGAAAGATCCACCGATGTCGGTTAAATTCAGACAATACGCTGTGGTACTACCTGCTGATCCCCGGTTCTGCTGAACTGTCAAACCACCGGTATTTCCATCCGCGCTGACCGGATTAATAAAAATCACCGCCGGCATGAGGGCGATTAAGAAAATTCTTCGGATTATCATCATTTTTTTCATTGTTTAAAAATTTTTGATTTCAATAGTCATATGGATTATCCATAAAAATTCTTTCTTCTGTGATGTTTGATCTGATCATCATTACTAATTCCATTTTTAATAACTTGATTTCAGATGATTTCGAACAACTTTTATAAGGTCATTCTGAATCCCGCGTAGATACTGATGCCGGTTACGGGTCCCCATGCCATCGAACCGTCAAAATGGGTGTGATAGGGTTTCCAGTACTCGACGATTGGATCCGTTTGCCGGTAATTGGTCAGGTTCTCACCACCAAGGTACAGGTCGAAATGCTTGAATTTGCGGGTTACCTGCGCCAATACATTGACCCAAACAGGCGAATGCGAAGGACGCTGCAGCGAAACCGGCATTTTTTCCGTGTCAGGAAGCCTCGACGGCCCGTTCAACTGTCCGGTGAGATCAAACTTCCATTTGTCATATTTCGTAGCATAGGAGAGCGATAACAGCCCTTTATACTGATTGACCATGGCCTTTGTCTTTAGCATCCCTCCTTCGGTGACTTTCACATCATTCAGCCGGAAAGCGGCTGTAACCGACAATTGGTGGACAGGCGTGAAAACAAGCTGTGCCTGAAGCACGTTTGCGTATGATTTTCCATCAAGATTGTAAAAGTAAACCGCAGCAGGCATGCTGTCCTGATCCACAATAATCTGTTTGATGAAACTCGTCCGGTAGGCATCAATGCTCAGTTCCGACTTATGACCGAATAATTGAAAGGTCCAGGTAAGGTTGGCACCGTAATTCCAGGCTTCCTCATTCCCTAATCCGGGATCGAAATAGAGCGCACGCTGACTGACAAAAACCGCATGGTTCTCGGCAAGGAGGTTGGGACTGCGGTAACCTTTACCGACAGATCCTCTGAAAACCAGATCTTTGAGGATGTTGACGCGTACGTGAAGCCGCGGGGTCAGTAAAAATCCGAAACGGCTGTTATAATCGCCCCTTAAACCGGCGATCAGGGTAAATTTATCCTTGATGTCGAAGGTATATTCAAAAAAAGCCCCGCCGGCCCATTCCGATCGGTCCATGACATATTCGACCAGTGAATCGCCGGTCAGTGTGAACAAATCCTGGTTTGTCGGGGTTACCGTGTCGGGAAGATATTGGTACCGGTATGCCAGCCTGGTCTGAAGAAAATTCTCGGAAAAATCGTCGATAAAATAACTCAACCCGGCCGAAATGCGGTGTCGCTCCCCTTTCAGGCGTGAGGTAAAGATCAGGTTGGCGTTCAGATTCTGCTCGTGTCCGTGATATTTATTGATACCGTAAAAACCATCCTGCTCATGGTTGATAGCCGAAACGATCAAGCCTAAACTCGACTCATTCCGGTTATGAAACATGACGCCGTTTTTCCAGAATAGTTCAAGCCGTTTGGTTGTCAGCCCGGTTCCATATTTTTTCGATCCGTCCGAAATTCCGCTGGTGTCGAAGGTAAATTCGGTTTTATCAAAATCCATCTGCCCACCGTTCCGGTCTTCATAGAGAACTTTGAAACCAAGCCGGGAGACAAACCTGTTGGGAATGATATAATCCCAACGGTTGAAGCCCGCCAGGGTCGTCACCTGAGGCATATCCATGAATCCATCTCCATTCCGGTCGAATTTATAACGCGAACCGGCCCCGTGTGCCAACAAGGAAACGCTCAGCCGGTCGTTGATCTTCACTGCACCGTCGGCATTGGCTTCAAAACGGAGGTTGCTGTTACTGTAAAGGTTCAGAAATAACTTTTCACTGTTTTCGGGCTTTTTGTATTCCACATTGATCTGCCCGGTCACCGACTCATACCCCTGGATCACCGAAGCCATTCCCTTGGCGACCTGGATCGACTCCATCCATGATCCCGGAATATAGCTCAGACCGTATGGTATGGCCAACCCGCGGATCAGCGGCACATTCTCGGTCATGATCTGGCTGTAAATCCCCGACAATCCCAGCAACTGGATCTGCCGTGCACCGGTAACGGCGTCGCTGTATGAGACATCGACCGATGCATTGGTCTCGAAACTTTCGGCAAGATTACAACAGGCCGCCCGCTGGAGTTCACCGGTGGTGATCACCGTGGTGGCCCTGGCATTGAGCCGCGAGATAAAAGCGTTTCCGCTGCTGCCTTTGATCTGGACCTCTTTCAGGTTTTGTACCACCGGCCGGAGCTCAATTTCAAGTTCTTTCTGTCCCCTCTGTAAAGTGATCGTATCGCGCTGGTAACCGATCAAACTGGCGACCAGCCGATCATTTCCTCCGGAACCTGACAACCGAAATTTTCCGCTTTCATCGGTAAAGGTGCCACGGGTTGTACCTGACCAGAAAAGGTTGACGCCGGGCAGTCCGCTCTTCCGCCCCTCACTGTTCAGTTCATATACAAAGCCATGAACCGACTGTCCGTAGGAATAGTTTAAAATTTCAAAAATCAGAAATATCGATAAATAAAATATTTTAGGTCGTTGCATTTGCTGGAACATTAAGGTAACTGAAAAGCGCCCTGATCATCCTAAATCATAAGATGGAAGTCACGCCAGGGCAATTATGGACTGACGGATCACCCGGCAAGCATCACAAGCCCTCCATTCAGGGAGTGTACACAGGCAACTCCTGAAACGGTAAATGCCGGGTAATAATTCAGGAAACCGGATCAGGAATTTTAACCTGATGAAGGAAATAAATCAGATTTCGACAGCCCGGAGGTGGTTCGGGATCGACGACTGGCCCAAACCAGTACTCCGGGACCTCAATCGCCTGTTCACCGGTACTAAAGAAGGGTAACTCCAATGCAAGGGCAGACTGGCCGGAGCAGGATATTTTTTGCGATGGAAGCGGGGTCAATTCTGCCTTCAGATAAAAGTGGAGCTCACGACAGCATGACTCCGGCTGCATATTCATGGAGGAAGGATCGAACGGATTCCGGTTAACCTCATTCGCGGAACAACAGGAGCAGGCTGATGCTGTTTCATCCCTGTATTCGCGGAACAAGGTTACGGTGTTGCTGGATTCAGCGCTACAAATATGCCTGACCACAAAAAATCCCGTGGACGAGTACAGAAAGATCACAAACAACATCCAGGAACATACCCTGTTAAGGTTCTCCCGGTATTTCCGACCTCTCCTGACTGTTAAATGCGGCATTTTAGATAAAAAGGATTTTCGACCGTAATCTGTTACATCCCGGTAGATAGGGAAAACGGTGCAAAGATATAAAAATTGCACGCAGCAGTCGGTCCATCCTCGAAAGGCCTGCGATTTATCTGCCTCCTTTTGGACAGATCACGAAAGTCACGTTCTTTAAATCTGTTCCGTTCCATAACATAATTGTATTAGAATATAGTTACTTTTGTTGGAGTAAACCTTGATCCTCCCGAAAATTATGAGAACATCATTTACCTTGTTATGGTTCGGTCTGATCCTCCTGTTGACCGGAACTGATGCAGTTGCACAGGGGAAGAAGCCGGTTTTTCCTCCTGACTATAAAGTTGATACGCGAATCGATAACATGGGATACTGGCAGCGGTGCGCTGCAGCGGGGTTCGTGCCGGTTCAACCCTATGTTCAGATCCCGCCGGCCCGTTACACCGGGAGCAAACTCCTGATACGTGGCGTCAGAGTGGCTGATTCGCCCGATGTTTGCATTACCAACGAACCTTCGGCAACCACGCAAAGCGAAAATTCTATCGTCATCAATCCAAATAACAACCAGAATCTTCTGAATTCAAACAATTCGACGCCACAACCAAGCAATGGAAGCGTTAAAGGAGCCGACGCCCTGTCGACCATGGATGGCGGTACAACCTGGGGCGGAACCGTCGAGGGCGCCGGGGGGTCAAACTCGGGCGACCCGGCAGCGGTAATCGACCTGAATGGCAGGTGGTTCGTTGGTTTTATCGATAACGGCTATGGACAGACGGTCGCATATTCCGACAACCAGGGCACCACCTGGACCACCAAAAAAGTCGCCAACGGAAGCATTTTTAATATGTTAGATAAAAATCACCTCTGGGTGGATGTAGTTCCGACCAGTCCTTACAAAAACAACCTGTACGACGGGTGGATGGTTTCGAACAACATATCGGTATCACGTTCCACCACCAATGGCACAAGCTGGAGCGCTCCGGTCAACATCTCATCGGCTACCGCAGCAGGAAGTCATAACCAGGGCGTCAACTTTAAATGCGGCCCTGATGGAGAAGTTTATGCCGCCTGGGGTGTTTATGACAACTGGCCCGGCGACGAAAAAGCCATCGGTTTTGCGAAATCGCTTGATGGCGGCGCCACCTGGCAGCCCGCCATCAGGGCAATCAACAACCTGAAAGGGATCCGCACCACCGGAGTCTCACAAAGCATGCGGGTCAACTCCTTCCCATCGATGGCATGTGACATCAGCAACAGCCCATACCGCGGAACAATCTATGTGGTATGGACCAATATCGGGGTTCCTGGTGTGAATATCGGCCCGGGAAGCTCTGTTTATCTGATTAAATCGACCGACAAGGGAGCCACCTGGTCGGCCCCGAAACGGATTAACTCCGACTCAACTGCCGGAAAGCAACATTACCTCCCCTGGATTGCCTGCGACCAGGCCAATGGCTATATCAGCATTGTCTTTTACGATAACCGGAATTGCTCCTCCTCCGAAGCCGAAGCCTGGATGGCTTATTCGACCGACGGCGGCGCAACTTTCACCGACCTCAAGGTGAGCGATGTGGCCTTCACCCCCTCCCCCATCCCGAATATGGCTTCCCAATACATGGGCGACTATTTAGCCATCGATGCCTACAACGGAAGAACCTATCCCTGTTGGACCGATACACGTTCGGGACACTGCCTGACCTATTATTCGGCGGTTGATATCATGGTGCCGGTAGCCTCCATTTCCAACACGGGAAACATTCTGAATGATGCTACATTCGGGAATGGCAACGGATTGATGGATTATGGAGAAACCGAACTACTATCGCTTAAAATGCAAAATATAGGCACCACCTTTGCCGACAGCGTGACGGTCTATCTTTCGACCGATAACCCGCACATCACCATGCTTGATTCCACACAGTTCTACGGCCATTTTGAAGTGGACCAGGAGATTACTATCACCGACGGATATAAATTTAAGGTAAACGATTCGATCAACAACAACGAAGCTGTTCTGTTCACCGTTAAGGCAGTCGATAAAAACGACAGCATTACCTGGAGTACCTTCCCTTTGATTGCGCACGCTCCCGACGTGGTGATTGAAAACCTGACCGTATCGGATCCACCCCCGGGCGGAAACGGGAACGGACGCCTCGATCCCGGTGAATCCGCCACACTCGAAATCGTCACCCGGAACCCCGGCATCTGGGATGCCGAAAATGTCATCAGCAACCTCATCTCCTCCAATGCCTATCTGCATATCGGTACAGGGACGGTGAATATCGGAACCCTTCAGGCAGGAGGAGCCTATATTGCCACCTTCCCGGTTACAGTACACCCCGGGGCAGCCATCGGATCAGCAGCAAGAGTCCACAACGTTGTCACTTCCAAATATAAAGCCACCGACAAATATTTCAACCTTCGGATCGGCCTGATCGTGGAAGATTGGGAGACCGGGAATTTCAACAAATTCGACTGGCAATTCACCGATCCGTCAAAACCCTGGACCATCGATCCGGTCATCCGGTACGAGGGAAACTTTTCGGCACGGTCGGCAGCCATCGGTCATGGCGAATCATCGGGTCTGATGATACAGTATAATTGTGCCCTCACCGACAGCATCTCATTTTACAAAAGAGTGATCTGTCAGCGACTCCTCGATAATATGAAGTTTTTCATCGATGACGTGATGGTTGGCGTATGGTCGAACAATATCGACACAGCCTTCAAAAGAGTGGCCTATCCCGTTCTTGCCGGTCCCCACACTTTCAAATGGATTTTTGAAAAAGACGCCTCAGTTTCGGTGGCCCCTGATGCCGCATGGGTTGACTTTATCGTATTCCCGCCCCAGTATAAAACTACTGTCAGCGCCGGACCCGACGACCGGATCTGCGCGGGCACAGACTACCAACTGCACGGAGTGGCGAATGATTACGATTCACTGCGCTGGTTTACCACAGGCGATGGTGTATTCAGCAATCCTCTCTTGATGGAACCGTTGTATACACCGGGTCCCCAGGATATCCTGAACGGCCAGGTTCAGCTTACCTTTACAGCTTACAGTAACGGCGGACTACCTACTTCAACCACCATGAAACTCGAAATCGATCCGTCGCCTGAAGTTTCAGCAGGTCCCGACAACCACATCTGCGCCGGATCTCTATTCCCGTTAAACGATGCAACGGCGCTCCATGCAACCGCCTACCTGTGGACCACCTCAGGCGACGGTACTTTCGCCGATCCGAATGCACTTCATACCAGCTATACCCCGGGAACTTCTGATGTTTCGAGCGGTTCCGCCCTGCTCCGTGTCAATGTTTCGGGAAGCGACAAGTGCCCGGGGGCTCAGGACGAACTCCTGCTCACGATTTACCAGAATCCGGCCATTGACCTGGGCGCCGACACGGCAATTTGCGCCGACCGAACCATCACCCTCGACGCCACTACCCCCGGCGCCATCAGCTACCTGTGGCTTCCATCGAACAAAACCACCCCGACGATAACAGTCGATTCAACCGGTACCGGACTGGGATCACAAAAGATTTCCGTATTGGTTACCAACGAACATGCCTGCACCGGTAATGACACCGTTGTCGTGACTTTTAAAGTCTGCGGGGGAATAGATGAGATTCCCGGAGTCACCCTGCAACTGTTCCCGAATCCTTCAAAGGGTCTGTTAACGATGGAAATCAGGGCACGGAAAGAGTTCAAAGCAGATTTGACGGTCATCTCCGCCAATGGTTCAGTTGTTCTTTCAATACCGGGAATGAATGTAAGTACTGCATTTAAAAAGACAATTGATCTGAGTGATCAGGCTCCGGGATCCTTTATTCTGAAGCTAAGCAACGACGATGGAACCATTATCCGGAAACTGGTGATCAACAAGTAGCCACAACTGCCAGAACCATGCACAGGCACACCCTCCTGATCGTCCTGACCGCCGCTCTGATCTGTTCGTGTAGTCAGCAACAGCCTCCGAAAGGATTGCCGGTACTACCCCGGAAATACCTTGGACAGACGCTTCCTTCGGATAAGCCCCAGAAGTTTGCCCAAGGGATCATCTCAACAGGAATGTACGAGCGGGATCTCTCGATTACCGGCAATGGGAACGAAATCTATTATACCCTCTATACCGGCGACTGGGTCACGATCATGACGGTAAGGCGTGTCGGCAATACCTGGTACCAGCCCGTTGTGGCTGAATTTGCGAGGGATACCTCAAGATATTTCGCCGAACCCTCGGTAACGATCGACGGAAGCCGGATCTATTTCCTCTCGGCAAAACCAGGTTGGCTTGAACAGGATATCTGGATGGCCAGACGACTGCCGCAAGGCGGATGGAGCCGTCCCGAGAAACTTCCTCCGCCTGTAAACACGAATGATCAGGAATTTTACCCATCGGTTGCCCGGAATGGTAGCTTATATTTTACCCGGCGCAATCAGGTGACCGGCGCCAGCAGGATCATGGTGGCACCTTTTAATGGGATTCAATTTACCGACACCATACCCCTGCCCGAAACCGTAAATGGCAAGGGATCATGCTACAATGCGGCCATCGCGCCGGATGAAGAGTTTCTGGTATCCTGCAGCGCTCAAAAAGATTCATCCGGTCAGGCGTTCCATTCCACCTATGTCATCTTTTTCCATAATCCCGACGGAAGTTGGAGCCGGGAAATTGACCTGGTCAAAACACTGCGTTTGCCCTGTCACGAAGCAATCAGCATATCGGTCAGCGCCGATGGTACCTACCTGTTTTTTGCTTCCGCCACCAGAACGCTCTACTATAAAGACCTGGAGCCCGGATGGAAATCTTCATCGCTTCACCGGTATCGCAACCTCCCGGGTAATGGCAACTCCGATATCTACTGGTTCGACTTTAAAAAAGTACTGTTCAGACTTTAACCAACAAAAAAAATGAGATCACTGCTACATACCCTGATGTTGTTGTGTATCCTGACACTCGCCTCATGTAGTTTTAATCAGGAACCGAATAAAATATCACTGGAAACCGGATGGAAATTCATGAAAGGAGACCATCCTGCCTATGCCAACCCGGCTTGCAACGATTCTGCCTGGGCTACCATCAATCCCAATACCATCTGGGAATACCAGGGTCATGAAGGATTTGATGGCATTGCCTGGTACCGGATCCATGTCGTGATCCCTGCCTCACTGAAACCCGGCAGTCCGTACGGCGATAGCATTCAATTTATGCCCGGAAAAATTGATGATTGCGACCAGGTATTTTTGAACGGAGCGCTTATCGGGGAAAATGGCATTACAGTGAAGGCAGGAACAGTTGCGGGCGATGGTTTTATCAATGTCCGCGGAATCTGGGACTTGCCCAGAAGATATGTCCTTTCCGTCAATGATCCCCGAATCCTGTGGGATAAAGAGAATATCCTTGCCATACGGTGCTATGACCAGGGAGGAGCCGGAGGCCTGTTCGGCAACAACCACGAAATTTCGATTCCCGGCATCCGGGATTACCTCAGTTTTGATTTTTCGGGACATGCATTCGAGCTAAAGTACGACAGTACTATAATACGGAAGTTCACCCTCCGGAACAAGTCGCAAAAAAAGGAGTTTCAGGGCAAACTGAAGATTCGTGCCGTGGAAGAACGGGGTATCTGTCTGTTTTCCGAACAAGCCGACATGTTGCTCGAACCTGGTATCACATCAGAAAGACAAATCTCATTCAAATGCGATCCTTATAAACCGGTACATCTGATCCTTAGCTTCAATGAGACACTCACAGGAGCGACACTCACCGACACGATCGAAGTACCCTATCTCACCACACCCCCCGTCAAACCCGAACCATCCATCAACGGCGCCTCCATCTTCGGGGTGCGCCCCTATTCGCCTTTCTTTTTCAAGGTCGCTGCCACCGGGACACCTCCGCTCCATTATGCTGCACCGGATCTTCCCGAAGGACTATCGATCGATTCAGTGACGGGCATCATCACCGGCACCATTAAAAAGCGGGGGGAATATATAGTCACATTACACGTCGGGAATTGCCTCGGATATGCAGAACGCAACCTGAAGATCGTTGTCGGCGACCTGATCTCACTGACTCCGCCGATGGGATGGAATAGCTGGAATTGCTGGGGACTGAGCGTCAGTGACCGGAAAGTCAGAGAGTCGGCCGGCGCCATGAAATCGAGCGGGTTGATCGACCACGGATGGACCTATGTCAATATCGACGATGGATGGGAAGACACCCACGATCGTGACGGGAATATCCTTACCAACGAGAAATTCCCCGATATGAAAGCCCTGTGCAGCTTTGTTCACGGGTTAGGGCTTAAAATCGGGATTTATTCCTCTCCCGGGCCGAAAACATGTGGTGGATATGAAGGCAGTTATCAATTCGAAGAGAAGGATGCCCGAAATTATGCCGCCTGGGGAATCGATTACCTCAAGTACGATTGGTGCTCGTACGGACAGATCGCACCCAAGCCCACCCCGGAGCAGTTAAAGGCTCCGTACAAAGAGATGAAACACGCTATCAGAAAGGTTAACCGCGACATTCATTACAGTCTGTGCCAGTACGGGATGGGCCGTGTATGGGAATGGGGCGCAGAGGTGGATGGAAATTCCTGGCGCACCACCGGCGATATAGAAGATACCTGGGAAAGCATGTCGAAGATCGGGTTCAGGCAGAACAAATGCTCCCCCTATGCAACACCGGGTCGCTGGAACGATCCCGATATGCTGGTTGTAGGCTGGGTCGGATGGGGCCCTGCCCTTCACTATACCCGGCTTACCCCCAACGAGCAATACACCCATATCACCCTGTGGAGCCTGTTAGCCTCTCCCTTGCTTATCGGATGTGATTTAAGCCAGTTGGATGCCTTCACCCTGAATCTTCTGACCAACGACGAAGTGTTAGCCGTAAACCAGGATCCGTGCGGGAAACAGGCAGATCTGGTCCGCCAGGGCCCCGGGTACCAAGTCTGGGCCAAGGAACTGGAAAACGGTTCAATCGCGATCGGGTTATTCAATCTTACCGGAAATAATCTTTACATTCCGTTCGAAATGAACGATTTGCAGTTAGATGGGATCTGGGTGCTTCGTGATTTGTGGAGGCAAACAGAACTTGGAACCGTCCGCGGCCACTTCGAGATGAAGGTTCCGAGCCATGGAGCCAGACTGGTGACCCTCTGGAAAGTAAACTAAAGTTTAAAATTCATTGTGGTGTGATCACCGCAAGGAACTTCATTTTAATTCGCTTTTATGTATTTTATCAACTATTAATTTCAAAATTGTTAAAAAACCACCAATATCATTCTTATCCGTAGGTTTGTCTACAATCCATTTTAGATTAGATTTTGCTGATATAAATTTATTGGTTTTCGCTAATTCTGTCTTATATAGCTCAATAATTGAATCCGAATTAATTACTTTTTTTCTAATTTCTTCAAATCCAGTATAAATACTTTGCTTAAACACAGATTGCGGCGGATAACCAAAGCATAATCCAACAAATCCATCCTTAATTGTAACATTTATTGAGAAACCTTTAGAACCCCAACGAATCAATAATCCATTTGATTTTGCAAAATCAAACAATTGCTGAAAAACAGGCTTACCAAAAGAATCCAATGAATCAAAAAACTTCGTTTCATCGACTTTGGGTAATTGAGCTGTTGATTTTATTGAATCTGAACGAATAAAAGTATCTTCTCCAACCACAAAATCAATTGCAATCATTTTTTCCGACGCATGATTTAAGAAATACTTAAATTCCATACAATAGATATCAATTCCTTTTTTTCTTAAATATTCGGCAGACTGTTTAATCGAGGGACTTATATCCTGTGCAACAATCATTAATTTTGATCCTTTATTAAATGCAACATTATCGGAATCAATCGAATTAAAAAATTCTTGATGATACATTTCCAAGGATGATTCCTCTCCAATATAGTTTTGATAAATCAGGTTTAGTTGCTCATAATCCAGGTTTTCAATGAATGAGGCATATTCTAAAAGTTGAGATACTGTTTCTCGTGGTGTTTTACCACGCTTTAATTCAATAACGACAGTATTGCCAAGACTATCGAGTCCGAGCAAATCAATCCATGTACCCAAATTTGTCAATACTTGACGGCCAATAATTAGGATTTTACCATCCTTAAAAAAACATTCTGGGTTATTCTCTAATAAAATCTCAAGGTCAGACTCTTTATTATCAATCCCAAAAGAATGCTCTTTATATTGAATTAATTTACCATGTGTATCGACTGTAAAAATCTTCATTATCTATGCTTTAACGTAATTTAGCCTTACAGGAAGGATATCGCTATTCTCTCCCTAGCTCACCTGTTTGATGGCATACGCGAGTGCATCGTGGATCATCGAGGCTGGTGGCATATCGATGAAACCCTTATCCATCAGACTCCGGGTAAGACTACGTGCGTATTCGATATCCTTCCTGGCTTTCTCGAATGCCTCTTCGCGGGTCATCACAATACGGGCAACGCCATCTTTTATGGCCTGCATGGCGACATCGGCTGCTTCGTATGGAAATACCGCCGCCTCCTCCATGTTGGGAACAATATTATCGGGGTTAATGCCGCGTTTTTCGGCATATTCGGCTAATGAATGGGCTGCTGCAATGGCCATGGTGTCGGTGATCTTACGGGCACGCACCATCAGCGCTCCTTTCAGAATCCCGGGGAATCCGATTGAATTGTTTACCTGGTTGGGAAAATCGCCCCGGCCGGTCGCTACGATGAATGCACCTTCTTCTTTTGCCGCGTAAGGATAAATCTCTGGAACCGGATTGGCACAGCAGAACACGATCGATTTATCAGCCATGGAATGGACCCACGGGCGTTTGATCACATCAGGACCCGGCGTGGAGAGGGAGATTAATATGTCGGCGCCTTTCATGGCCTCCTCAATCGTCGGAATCCGTCCGGGATTCGTGGTCTGGCAAAGTTCCCATTTCCGGTAAAAACGGGTATCGGCCTTGATATCCTCACGGCCGGTATGAAGGGATCCTTTGGTATCGAACATGACCATCCGGGCCGGATCAGCGCCGTCGGCAATGAGCAACCTGGCTATCGTGGTATTGGAAGCCCCTGCGCCGTGAAGCACGATCCGCACATCGTGCAGACTCTTTCCGGCAAGTTTCAATGCATTCAGGACACCCGCAAGGGTTACGCAGGCAGTTCCCTGCGCGTCATCGTGCCAAACCGGGATGTCGCAGGTTTCGCGCAATACATCAAGTACCTTATAACAGTTAGGTTGGGAGATATCCTCGAGATTTATCGCTCCGAAACTGGGCTGACACATCTTCACAAATTCGATAATCTTGTCGGGATCGTTTTTCCCGTCGGGACCGCGACTGTCAACACACAACGCCACTGCATCGACCCCGCCCAGGTATTTCATTAGAAAGGCTTTTCCTTCCATCACCCCTAAACCTCCCGGAGGAGTACAATTGCCATCGCCCAGCACACGGGTCGAATCGCTCACCACGGCAACCAGGTTACCCCGGTTGGTAAGATCAAACGAAGCATCATTGTTGTCGCGGATATCGGTCGAAACCTTCGAGACACCGGGCGTGTACCATACATTAAACCAGTTGAATCCGACAACCGGCGCCTTGGGAACGGTCTGAATCTTGCCCTGGTAAAGTGTATGGGCATCTTTTGCCAACCGTTTTAAAAAGATCGTTTTTGCCTTCGCAATCTGCTCGGGAGTAAATGTTTCGGGAAACGCACCATCGAGGTTTTCCAGTGTTAAGGAAAGGTCTTTCATGGGATATGTTTTTTTGTAAAATTATAGAATTTAATCCTATTTTTCAGACAGACATTTTCAAAAAAAAATCAACAAATTTTTTGTTTTTGATTTTTAATTGTAAATTCGCTCTGGTTATTCATTCTAATTTTAATGTATTATGTCAACAGGTAAAGTAAAATTTTTCAATGAAAGAAAAGGTTTTGGTTTCATCATTGACGATGAAGGCCATCAGGAAGTTTTTGTCCACGTCAGCGGATTAGTGGATAAGATTCGTGAAAATGACCAGGTTTCTTTTGATGTCACAGAGGATAAACGCGGTAAAAAAGCGATCAACGTTCGAAAAGACTAATTCTGACTCATTGAAGCAAAAAAAGCGGGATATATTCCCGCTTTTTTTTTGAGTTCCCGCATTTATTACAAGGGTTCCAGGTGCATCTGCAAGGCGCCGTCAATATACATCTGCACCCAATCGGATGGAACCGGTCCGTTCAATATGCCGTAGATCCTGAAGTAGAAAGCCTGTCCATTCAGATAGGGGCGGATATTGGTATTATTCATGGTCAGTACGACTGTTTTTCCCAATGGATCCTGATTCACTACGGATCCAACCTGCTGGGAGGGTGAGAAGAACCCGTTGGCCGATACCTCAGCCCGGGCCGACTGCAGCCAGCTGAAGGTTATATCCGATGGCTCCAGGATGGTTACAGAGCAGCTGGTCAGCATGGTATTCCCGACCAGGCCACTTGAGAAACCGTTCGCGTTCAGAATGCTGTCGAGATTCGCATTGAAGAATCCCGAATAGAGCAACTGCTCGCCCGATTTAAACTTCTCCGGGTTATAGGTGAAGGTCGTCCTGGGCAGGGTGTAAACGACATCAAAGGCCGAAAGTTCTTTGATCTTGCTGCACGAGGAGCTTATCAATACTGCTGAAACAGCTATCAGGAGGATGAAAAAACAGCGGTTGCGCATAAGAATGGATTTTAAATGATTAACCATAATTCTCTGCAGCAACGAGCCGATTCATTGTGCAGGGTTACTTATTCAACATGACGGGCATGACAAGCATGAGAATATCCTCGGCCTTATTCTCACTGTTAACCGGTGTAAGGATCCCTGCCCGGTTGGGAGCCGACATATCAAGACGCACCTCAGTAGTATCAATGTTGCTCAGCATCTCAACCAGAAATTTTGAATTGAAACCGATCTCCATATCTTCACCTTCATAGGCACACGACAATCTTTCACGCGCTTCGTTCGAAAAATCAATATCCTCGGCGCTTAAAACCAGTTCCTGCCCTGTAATCCTAAAGCGAATCTGGTGGGTTGACTGGTTGGCAAAGATCGATACCCGCTTGATCGAGGTCAGCAACGCATGACGGTCGATGGTTAGTTTGTTGGGGTTCTCCTTGGGAATGACCGCGTCGTAATTGGGATATTTTCCTTCGATCAAACGGCAGATCAGGTGGATATTCCCAAAGGAGAAAAAGGCGTTGGTTTTGTTAAACTCGATGGTAACCGGCAAACTTTGGTTAAGAAGGATATTTTTCAGAAGGTTCATCGGTTTTTTGGGAAGGATGAAGGCGGTTGACTTGGCGGCGGTCACATCGGTACGACGGTATTTCACCAGTTTATGGGCATCGGTTGCAACGAAGGTGACATCGTCGGGTGTCAGCTCGCAAAAGATTCCTGAGAGCACCAGGCGGAGTTCATCGTTGCCTGTTGCAAACAAGGTCTTGTTGATGGCATATGCAAGCAGGGTTGAATCAAATTCGACTGCGCTGGTTTCTTCAAGCGACGGGGTGCGTGGATATTCGTCGCTTTTGTGTCCCGAAAGCTTATATTTCCCTTCACCCGCTGAAATTTCAATCATCTGAGTGGCCGGGTCAATGGTGATGGCGACCGGAATATCGGGAAAAGTTTTCAGCGTATCGACCAGGATTTTTGCAGGAATGGCAATACTGCAGTTGTCTTCCGACATATCGGTCTTTACGATCACCCGCATGGTGGTCTCCAGATCTGACGAGGTTATGGTGAGGTTGTCATCGGTCAGTTCAAAAAGAAAATCATCGAGAATGGGCAGGGTATTGTTGGTATTGATAACGCCCTGGATGGCTTGAAGGTTTTTTAGTAACAGCGTGCTGGAAATAATGAATTTCATAATCATCGGGGTTTATAAAATCGTTTCAAAGATACAATATTCTGATAATTTTTACAAAACATGGGTTTATCGCAATTTTGGCCCGGAATCTTTCTTCCGACTGAAATCAAACTTTTTCTCCTCACCTTTCAGGAGTCGTGAAATATTTTTCCGGTGGGTAAGCGGAATAAAAATGGCAATGACAATCGCGAGGATCACGAGTCCCGGATGTTGTTCGCCTAATACCAGAATTACGACTACCGGGAAAAGCAATGCCGACAATACTGAGGAGAGTGAAACGTATTTGGTAAGGGAAAGTGTAACAATAAAAACACCTAAAACGATCAACAAGGCAATCGGATAGAGTGCGATACCGGCGCCTGCCAGGGTTCCGACTCCTTTTCCCCCTTTAAAACCTGCAAAAACCGGAAAAACATGGCCTAAAACCGCCGCAAATGCAAGCATAATACTCACATAGACGATCAGATCGGGTGAAGCCCCCGGCAAACCGATCCAACTTGCGAGGCTGACCGCAACCCAGCCTTTGAAAACATCGAACAGCAGTACCGGGATTCCCGCCTTATATCCCAATACGCGAATCACATTGGTCGCTCCCGCATTCCCGCTGCCGTGTTCCCTGACATCCACCCCGTAAAATAACCTTCCGATCCAAACGGCCGAAGGAATCGAACCAATCAGGTAGGCCACGATCACTTCCGGAATAATTATAAACACATTCATCATTGTAGTTCAAAAATTATACGATAGATACTTCGACTTCCAACTTCAACGTTATCGTTTTGTTTCACCTTACGGATGATTATTCCTCTTCTTCCGACCTGAATTTACGCAGGAAATCCCTCTTTTTTCGCTCGGTGGCAAGGGAATAAGAAAAACCTTTTGCCAGGTGTCCTACCCTCTTTTGTTCCTGTTTCGACTGTGCCGCGGCCCGGATGATATCGTTAAAAGCCAGATCGGATGAGAATGCCGTAAGGGTGCGCCCCCGGTAATTGAAAAAGAACCAGTCGTCGCGCGTCAACTCAATGTACAGCGTGAATTCGTCGCCGTTTCGCTTTTTGGCTAATTCCATGATCCCCTTGACATACTTGTTGACCTGGTTTTTCCCGATGTTTGCGATGCCCATGGCGCCATACGAAACGTACGAACGGAGGGCGGTGTCCCACTTCATCCATACATCGGCTAAAAACAGGGTGCGTTCCAGAATCTCGGGGAATTTCCGGTACTTACCCATCAGTTCCATCTCATTTTTCAGCCGTTCCGCCTCCTGCGGGCTCATCAATCGGTCTAAGACCATCGAATAGGGCGTTTTCATCAGGTTCACACCCGAAAGGTTGATCGACTCCACCTGGTTACTGAACTTTTGCAATCCCTCTTCCGAAAAGGGGAAATTAAGGGCAAGGGAGAGGTGGATTCTCGAAGAATCGGGAATTATGAAATAATCGAAAGTTCCGTAGTTCTCCATCTTCAGGTATTCGAAGTTGACGCCGAGATTCAGCTTCCCTTCGCCGCGAACCATGCAGTTGGTGTTGTTCAGCGCTAAAAAATTACCCTGTGCGGCAAGATTGTCGAGCTTTTCAGGCGTTGAAATACGGAATTCGGTTGTCGGGATGTTGTATTCTACGAATCCTTGTGCCGTCACGATGGTAGTATCACTGAAACTCACCTTCTTCCTGAAGAATGAAGGAGTGATCCTGCCCTCGGTGTTTGAAAACATCAGCCCGAGATTGGCAGGCTCGTTATTCAGGTCCCTCAATGGGAATACCACCGGTATCTGCACCCGGCCCGGGTTTATCTTTCCTGCAAATCTTATCCACTCGGGTTTCCTGCGGATACAATCCGTTATGGGATGGAACCCTCCTTCAAAATTCATAAACTTTTCAGCGGCAGCCAGGTTCACCTCACCCTTGAAGGCAAATTCCGGACTCAATACAAATTGCGCCGAGTCGCCGATGGCCCCCTGGGCAATGGTCTGCAATGCAGAATCGACGCGAATTCTCGAAAAATGAATCTGCTGACGAGCTCCGGTCCGGTCAACATAATCGAGATCGCCATTGCCGGTGTAATTCTTGCGGGAGGCAATGGAGAGGTTGGCATTGTAAAACTGATGATATCGGTTTCGGGTATTGGCAATGACCATGGCACGCGACAAAGGCTGCATCTGGGCATCTTTAAGGATCACGAGTTTACCCGAGTCGGGATAGATTGCGGCATCCGCGACTTTGATGATCCTGACCTCTTCGGCGTTGATGACATTGGTTCGGATATTGAACCGTGCTTTGGCGGCAAAGAATTTCAGGCTGTCCTGCAACGGATGTACCGATATAAACTCCGAACCGGTGTAACCAAGGTCGATGAGTTGCGCCAGACTGAGGGAATCCGCGTTCACCTTCCGGCTCTGCTCGTTGGCAAGCTGGATCTCTTCGCTGTCGATCAGCCAGTCGAACCGGTCCATGGAACACACATACTTGTTCAGCGGGAATTCGACCTTCGAAATGCCGATGTTGGACTTGAAAACGCCTTTCCGCTCATCAAAGTCAAAATGGGTTTGGTAGTTCTTTGTCGAGATGGTCAGGTCGGCTAAATCGTACGATTTGATCCTGAAGTTGGCGATGAGTGCATCGAAAGTACGCCGTTTAAACTGAAATCCCTTTGAATCCATCTCCGCATCCCGGATCTTCATGGTACCATCGCCGCTTAGTAACCGTGGGGTCAGCGCCAGGGTGCCGCCGAAGGTTGATTGCTGATTGTACATGACGATTTCCTTTTTTATCGAGGAAACGATGAGCGAATCGCGGTAAGGGAGCCAGAACTGCCGGGCAGAATCGCCATGAGTTTGTGGAAATTCTACAGGGCCGGTCACTTCGGTCATATCAAAGTCGCGGGCGATCGTTTTCATCGAATCGGGAAGGAAGAGAAAATCGCGCGACCGCGTCGTGGAATTTAGATAAGTATGAAATCCGTCGCCCCTTAGTCCCCGGTCACTCAGATCAATTTTCGAGACGAAATGACCTTTTCCACCATAAGTCGGTAACCCTGTCGTGTCGGTTGTTTTTTCCAGACCCAGTGAATAGTCGGGCCTTACCTTAAGCGGTTGGGCGAGGACAGGGAAAATGCCTGCCGAGGTGAGCGCACCGGTAAAGTCGAGGCTGTCGGTAGCCACCACATCGAGACTTTTGATGGTAAAAGGCTGAACTTCGAAAAAGAACTTGTCTTTCGCATAAACCCCTTTCTGAATCGACTTTTTATCCCAATAAACATAAGCGTCGTTACGGTTGGTGAAGATGGGATACTGTTGAAGGGCCCGCATCCCCGACTTGTTGTCAGGCTCGTCGATCAGGAGTTCTCCGGCAAGCTTGGTGATCGCAGTTTTGACCTTGATGAGCGGGAAGGTATTGGTTTTGGGATCCCAGTTTTTACTTCTCACATAAAAAGTCATCGAGTCGATGAATGGAAGGTTGATTCTGAATTTGTTGTATTCGAAGGAGCAATCGCGGGTATAAAAATCAAAGAGTCCAGCCTCCATCTTTCCGGTAAAGAGGAAATCCATATCCTTTTTCAGGATTACCTCTGCATTTTTCGGATAGATTGTGACCTGCTGCGAATCGCTCAGCACGATCATAGGAACGCCCTGGATTTTCAGATCAAAGGTTTCGAGATTCAGGATTCCGTTGGCGGTATTGGTCACGAACGAATTAAAGAAGATCACATCGTAATCGGATTTCCCGGCGTGGGCTTTAACATAGTCGTACAATTTATTTTTGATCCGCGCAACTTTGTTTTCAAAGTCGTAAACCAGGAATCCCCGGTTGGCCAGGTTCAAAAGCTGAACCTCCACCTGTTCGGGCGGCTTGTTCATAAACCGCGTCAGCTCCTCGAGGGTGATGGTGCGACGGTTGATCTTTTCGGTGAAGAACTTGATCAAATCAAGGGGGTTGACCTCATCGATGCCGCGCAACTTTTCGTAACGATGGAGGGAGTAATAACTGCTCGATTCAAAAACAGCCTTGCTCTCCTTCGATGGCCCTTTCATCATCTCAAAACTGATTTTCGGTTCTCCCACCTTCCAGAACAAGGCTTCACAATAGATTTCGATTTTATGAAAAGAGTCGAACCAGGGACTGATGGTGACCAGACGTTCATCCTTGGTGAATGAAAGCTCCTTCAACGCATCCATGTATTTCAATTGCAACCCGGGATGAAATATCGAATCATTTTCATGGTAGATGGTGATGGAAGCCATGCTCGCGTTGATCCGGTCGGGCCTGATGATAAACGATTTCGACCGTGCGATGACAAAATCTTTTCCATCTTTCTTAAAAAAAAGGCGCGCGTCGGTCGTATTATCTCCTGAACCCACGATCCGGCTCCCCTCCATGGCGAAACCGCCCAGATAGTCGATATTGTTAAAGAGCTTCGGGATGCCGATCATCTTATCGTAGGAATAGAACCTGGGATAGGAGGCTTTTTCCTCGGTTACATCGGCCAGAACCTTATCGACATACTTACCTGTTATCGGTGAAGGGAAATACCGTTTGTGCGTAAAGCGAACTGAATCGGCCGTGAACTTCGAAAACCGCATCTGGATTTCATAATGGTCGAGGAGTGCAAATATCTTGTCGGGATCCTCGCCGGCCCGCTTCCAGTTTACCCGTCCCGATGTTCCTTTCCAGGTGGATGAAAGGGGATAGTAGATACCACGGGTGTCGTAAACATTCAGCGAATCGTCGTTTGCATAGCAGGCCAGATCAGTAGCGGGAAATTCGATGTAGGGCACACTGTCGAATTTCAACTGAAATTTTACGGTACCGGCCTTCCAGCTTGTGGTTGGCGACTTGTAGACCAGTTGCTCCGCAAACAAGTTGGAGGTAGACTCCAGGTAGGACTGGAATTTCCGGGTGTTTTTATCGCCGATCAGCTTTTTCAGGATGTCAGACCACGGGCCGAAATATTCGACCGGTTGTTTCGTGTCGAGAAAGATGTTCAACGCTTTCAGGTAGTTGTAAAAATCGGGGAATGGCCTGACCTTTTTCTTCACCATTTCATTCAGAATGAGAAGAATTTCCTTCTTTTCCTGATCCCCGAACAGGTTTTCGTACCAGTTTTTCTGAAATGCCTCGATTCCCGGTTTGATGATCTTTTGTTCATTATCGGCAAGGTTCGCGAAAATTCCATTGACCTCGGCAATGAACTTCGCAGAATCGCCGGTAAACCAGGCTTTCTTTTGCGCCACGGCATCAGGCAACCACAGGAATGTCGCTGCGAATGCCGATAAAAAAATAAGACGCGTAAAGGTTCGGTTCATTTTCTGAATTTAATTGCCGTCCACCGGTCCGTGGTTTTTTGCAGGCAATAGGTCAAACCGGCATGGGTTGCCGCCCCGGTAATTTGTGCGACATCCTCCTCGTAGAATCCGCTCATCAGTAAGCATCCTCCGGACCTTAGCAAGGATGCACAGGCCGGAATGTCGTGCAATAATACATTCCGGTTAATATTGGCCGCGATGAGATCAAATTCTGATTTGCCGGCAGCCGAAAGTTCGCCTCGGATGACCGTGATTTCCTGGCAGCCGTTTTTCCCGACATTCTCGCAGGCATTCTGATACGCCCACTCATCGTTATCGATGGCAATAACCTTTGATGCCCCCATTTTCGAAGCGAGGATGGCCAGAACGCCCGTGCCGCAACCCAGGTCGAGAACCTCTTTACCTGTAAGCTCCTCGGCCATCATCAACCCGATCATCAGGTCGGTGGTTGCATGGTGGGCGGTACCGAACGACATCTTGGGTTCGATGACAATATCATACAACATTCCCGCAACCGGTTTATGAAAAGGCGCCCTCACCAGACATGTTCCTTCAACCACAACGGGATCATAGGCGCGCTCCCACTCTTCATTCCAGTTCCGCGCCGGGATCCTGTCTATCTGAAATTTTATCCCCAGTTGATCCTGCATGGTGGTAAGCCATGAAACCACCGCTGTTTCATCAAACTGGTCGGCGGAAATATAAGCCCGGAATCCGTCGGCGACTTCTGAAAAGCTTTCAAATCCCATTTCCGCCAGTATAGCTATGGCGACCTCGGCATCGGGATCACTTGATCCCGTAACGGTGACTTCGATATAGTCCATGTTACAGAGATGCTACAATGTGCAGAAATTCGTCCGATTTCAGCGAAGCGCCTCCGATCAGTCCGCCATCCACGTCGGGCTGCGAAAAGAGTTCTGCTGCATTTTTCGCGTTGCAGCTACCGCCGTACAAAATGGTCAAATCCCCGGCAATCGCAGCCGTATATTTATCTGCAACCAGCTTCCTGATGAATGCATGCATCTCCTGCGCCTGCTCTTTCGTGGCATTGACGCCGGTGCCGATAGCCCAAACGGGCTCATAGGCGATCATGATCTTTGAAAAATGCTCCGGGTCAAGGTGGAACAAAGAGTCAACAAGCTGGCCTTCAACAACCGTAAAATGGTTTCCCGCTTCCCGTTCCGGAAGGGTTTCACCACAGCAAAAAATCGGGATGACGTCATTCCGCAACAAGGCATCTGTCTTCTGTTTCAGGAAAAGATGGTCTTCCTGAAAATATTTCCGGCGCTCCGAGTGTCCCACGATACAGTACTCCACATGCAGCTTTTTCAGCATCAACGGGCTGATCTCACCCGTGAAGGCACCGGAGTCGGCAGGGAAGACATTCTGTGCACCCACTGCAAATTTCGACTCTTCGGCCACATCGGTCGCCATTTCGAGGTACAGCGCAGGCGGACACAAAATCACGCCGTGATCATTCAACTCCAATTCATCGAGTCCGTCGGCGATTTCGGTGATCAACACTTCAGCCTCCTCGAAGGTCTTGTTCATTTTCCAGTTTCCGGCAACAATTTTCGTTCTCATATCTTGATTTTATGGATGGTAAACAACATTTCAGGTTTAAAATTGCACGATTCCCGCAAAAGTTACTAACATACAAGCAGGATCAATTTCACCCCCGATAACCTTCACATAACTCCGGCCGTTTTCTTCGCCCATCAACGCCAGATCAGTCAGTTCCTCCCTGTTCATTGCAACCTTACCCTCGGATCCAGCATCCCATAAAGAATATCGACCAGGATATTGATAAAGATAAGGATGATCGAGATAAAGAGTACGGCGCCCATCAGCACGGGGAAGTCATATTTTTCAAGGGCATTAACGATGACAATACCGATGCCTTTCCAATCGAACACATATTCCACAAAGACGGCCCCGGCGAGGAGCGATGCCATCCAACCCGAAATGGCCGTAATGACCGGGTTAAGGGCATTCTTCAGTGCATGTTTCATCACCACGCGGGTCTTACTCAACCCTTTGGCGTAAGCCGTCCTGATATAATCCTGAGTGAGGACTTCGAGAAGCGAATTGCGAGTCAGTTCGACGATGATGGCCAGGGGTCGGATTCCCAGTGTGAATGCCGGCAGAATAAGGTTTTTAAGATCGAGATAGGTTCCATTTCCGAAATCATCGACGCTGAACAGGCTGCCCGACATGTTTAAACCGGTGTACCTTCCCAGGATGAAAGCAAAAATCCAGGCATTCAGAATGGCCATGAAAAAGGAGGGCAGCGACATGCCCAATACCGAGAATACCAGCGAAACACGATCGATAAAGCTGTTGCGGTAAAGGGCGCATACGATTCCGATACCGATACCCAGAACAATGGCAAAGGCCATTGCCACCACCGCAAGGATCATGGTATTGAGAAAACCGTCGGCCAGGATATCCGCGACGTTTCTTTTCGACTGGTAAGATCTGCGCAGGTAAGGTTGTTTAAGAACCAGCGCATGATCGCCCGACCGGATGAGGGTCACGGTGCGGCTGTATTTGGCGGGATCCAGGTACCAGTAATTTTGCTTATCAGTCATGTTGTGGACCGACAGCGGGGAGAGATCGTTAAGATAGTTCAGAAATTGGGTGGGCAGGGGTTTGTCACGCCCCAAATCTTTGTTGATCGCCTCCACCGAGGCTATATCGCTGCGTTGACCCAACATCATCCGGGCCGGGTCGCCGGGAAGGACGTTGAAGAGGAAAAAGACGACAAATACGACTCCCAACAACACGAGCATACCGTATCCAAGTCGCTTTAAAACAAATTTTCGCATGCCCCGTTACCTTATTTTGCGTTCTGAGAAAGAACATTCAGGGTGTAAACTGTTCCGTGCTACGCGCAAGATCACTGGTTAAGAAACTCCTTCCGCACCGACTCATACGATGGAACATCACGGAACGACCATTTCGCCAAAACTACCCCGTCGCGGATCAGGATCAGTCCGGGATTGGATCGAACCATTGTCTTCAAAACCACATCGTCGGCGTTGTAAAAATCGAATGCGGCGCCATTCTCCAGTCTGAATTTAATAATTCCGGCCGGAAGCGTATTGGTCAGGCATACCATGGAGTATCCGTCGGCAACTGCTTTTTTATAAAAAGGTAAAATGCTTCGGAATCCATCAACATGAGTCTGATCGAGATCATATGCCACCAAAATAAATTGAAAGTCAGGATTATCGATGATGCCCGAAGTGTAATCATTTCCCTGAGCATCCTCGATTCTGAGCGCGACACCACGATCGGCGTTGGGATCGACCACCCGCTGACTCTTGAATATCCACTGCGAAAGCCATATTGAGTCGTTCCAGGGATAATTGGGGGAGATGAATTCCTTTTCCTCGCCGGTGCTTTTGTTTTTATAGGTCACGTAAAAAATGACCGGTTGTTTCGATTTTTCGTTTATCCGGTTCCCGACTTTCCAGGCCATGAAATCGATCAGGGGAAGGTGGCGGTAGGCATAGACCGACATCCAGGTAAAGCTGCAAACCGCGAGGATTAAAACGGAAATATCGCCCCACTGTGGCAGCAGGCTCCGGTATTTTTTCCGCCACATGAAGATGGGTATCACCATAGCTATCAAAACCAGGTTCTTTAAAAAGGTTTGCAGGTTGGTAAGTTTAATGGCATCGCCGAAGCATCCGCAATCGGGCACCGGACTGTAAACTGCGTCGAAAAAGGTGAGCACCGTGAAAAAGATCATCATTGGGAGCAACAGCCACACTGTTTTACGGATCCACAGATTCAGGAGCAGGCTGATACCGAGAATGAATTCGAGGGCGCACAAAAGGATGGCGAAATAAAGTGAAAACTGCATAAAAAAGGGCATGTTGAATGCGGTGAAATAATCATCCATCCGGTAAACCGTGCCCAAAGGATCCACTCCTTTTACAATGCTTGAGAAGATAAAGACGACTCCGACAAGGATCCTGAGAAGGTTTCTAATTATTTTCATAATCCATTTTTATCAGTGAGAAAACGGCATAGTTAATAATGTCAAAGTAATTGGCGTCAACTCCTTCGGAGACATATGTTTTCCCGGAGTTATCTTCGATCTGTTTGATGCGCATCAGCTTCATCAGGATGATATCGGTAAGCGAACTGCGCCGCATATTCCTCCACGCCTCTCCGTAATCATGGTTTTTATCCATCATGAGCGACCGGGCCCTGGAAGAGAATTTCAGGTAAAGTCCGTCGGCCTGTTCAACGGAGAGATTCAACGGCTGATCGGAGCCAAGTTCCAACTGGATCAACGCCATGATCGAATAGTTGATGATTCCGATGTATTCCGGGCGGATACCCTCATCAATCTTACGGGTTCCCTTCTCTTCGATACTCCTGATGCGGTTTGCCTTGATGTAGATCTGATCGGTGATCGAAGGTGTGCGCAGGATTCGCCACGCGGATCCGTAATCACCCATTTTCGACATAAACGTTTTGTGGCAGAGGCCGATCACCTCATCAAATTGTTTACCTGTATCAGCAGCCTGGTCCATACATCAACACAATTAACAGGAGCGAAATTAGAAAAATTTTCCGACATCTGTTCCAATTGACCGGCCCCGGAAGGTCATCATCCATAAAATTTACAAAAGATTTACATTTGCATGGAAAAGTGTCATAAGCATGCTGATCGATTGTTCTTCACCTCAGGTCATGGGAATCCTGAATATCACCCCCGATTCCTTTTACCATCACAGTCGGTTCACCGATCCGGCTGACCAGCTAAGGCAGGTCGAACGGATGTTGTCGGAAGGCGCCACGATCATCGATATCGGCGCAGTTTCGACCAGGCCGGGCGGCAAGCAGGTCGACGAGGCATGTGAACTCGAAAGGTTATTACCGGCTGTAAGACAGATCAGCCGCCATTTTCCGGAAGCGATGATTTCGGTCGACACCTACCGTGCTGCCGTAGCCCGCGCCGCTGTAGAGGAAGGCGCCACGGTAATCAACGATATTTACGGCGGCCGCTTTGACAAAGCAATGATCGAAACCGTAGCAAACCTGAATGTCCCGTATATTCTTATGCACATGAAGGGAACCCCTGAGAACATGCAGAACAATCCGGTTTATTCGGATGTAGTCGCTGAAGTGTCCTACTTTTTTGAACAACAGACTGCCCGCTGTAAAGAACATGGAATCCGCCAGGTGATCATTGATCCAGGTTTCGGATTTGGGAAGAGCGTGGCACATAACTATACTCTTCTGAATCATCTGGATGAACTCACCGCCCTGGGATACCCATTGGTAGCCGGATTCTCCCGAAAATCGATGATCACCCGTACCCTCGACTGTACCCCGGAACAGGCGCTGAACGGCACTACCGTTCTGAACACCCTCGCGCTGACGAAAGGCGCCGATATCCTGAGGGTTCACGACGTAAAAGAGGCGGTGGAGGCAATCCGGTTATTTCGCGCGTTATCTGGTGAAATTGATTAATTTTGCGGCATGTTATTAGCCGGCCCATTCAGTTTACGGATCATCGATATCATCGATATCATCCTGTTCGCCATCCTGCTATATGAACTCTACAACCTGGTCAAAGGTACGGCAGCGATCAAGATTTTTATCGGGATGATCTCCATCTACATCATCTACAGGGTGGTAAAAATCCTGCAGATGCAATTGCTGACCGAAATACTGGGACAGTTTATCAGTGTGGGGGTGATCGCGCTGATTGTGGTCTTTCAACCGGAGATCAGACAATTCCTGTTGATTCTTGGAAATACCCGGATCATTAAAAACCAGCGGAAGAGGTTTCTGTTTTGGCACTTCAGAATCAACAATCCGGTGAATCTCAGTATCGGAAAGATCGTCAAGGCTTGTCAGAAAATGGCCGAGACCCGGACCGGCGCGCTGATTGTGATCACGCGGCAAAATGAGCTCGGACAGTACGTGGCTACCGGTCAACCGGTTGAAGCCACAATCTCTGAGGTGTTGCTCGAGACGATATTTTTCAAGAACAGTCCCCTTCATGATGGCGCCGTGATCATTACCGGAAACAATATCCGGGCTGCCCGTTGTATTTTGCCGGTATCAAGCAGTCCAACCATTCCCTCTTACTACGGGCTACGCCACCGGGCCGCGGTCGGGATAACGGAAAAATCGGATGCCCTGGCCATCATCGTATCCGAAGAAACGGGCGACCTGGCTTACAGTCTGGATGGAAACCTGGCCGAAAATGTCACCCCCTCCGACCTGTCAGGTTTTCTCGAACGATTGTTTCAGTAGAATCCTGCCTTTAATCATCTAGTCAGGCAGGAGGCAATAGGCAGGAGGCAATAGGCAGTAGGCAATATGGAAAATATATTTAAGGGATTAGCGAATTAGGGACTAGCGAATAGCGAATAGGAAGGTTCATTTCCCATTTTCAATTTTCAATTTTCAATTGTAATTCACTCATTCACTCATTCACTCAATTTTTGTTGGTTTCTCCTCAACGCCATCCTTGTACTTTGCAAACCTCCCCTTCTCCCTTGGGTGTATGTTATCGAGTCGCGGCCAGGGCCAGCCGCCGAACTCGGTGGCGCGGTAGTCGTTGAAAGCCTGCCGGATCTCCTCCTCCGAATTCATCACAAAAGGACCATATTGCACGACGGGTTCGTCGATCGGCACTCCCTGCAGCAGGAACAGCAAGCCTTCGGAAGCTCCGTTTTCGATATCCGCGTCCAATCCCGCTTTTATCTCAAAGGAGTGCATGGCAGTAATTGATGTTCCGGCAATGGTAAGTCTGTCGCCCCCATAAAAGTATAGGGTCCTCAATGCTTTCGGACCCGCCGCTGGCAGGGTCCACTTTGCACCGGGGTCCATCCGGATGATCCAGATAGCCACCTCGTTGCGTGGATCGGCTGCCCAGGAATCGGGAGCAGGAGCCAGAGCTGCGACATCACCGATCCTTCCTGCAATTACCTTGACATCCGTGGTTTTTCCTTTGTCATCCGGGTATCTGTAAACCGGAATTTGCTCACTCCACATCATCTTGAAGTAGGGGTCGGCAAATTTCCGGGTTTTCGGGAGGTTCAGCCAGACCTGGAAAAGCTCAGTGGTGTTTCCTCCCTCCCTGTTGAGTAACGGAAACATCTCGCTGTGCTGAAGTCCCGACCCTGCCGTCATCCATTGCACGTCGCCCATGCCGTACCGGCCGGCCTGACCGTGCGAATCGGAGTGATCGACAAATCCTTTCAGGACGATGGTCACCGTTTCAAATCCCCGGTGCGGGTGTTCCGGGAATCCGGGCACTGTTGTACCATGGTACATCCGCCAACCGTCCCTGACCGTGAAATCCTGTCCGAGATTGCGTCCGGCCAGCGATGCAACAGGCCCCATCCGGTCATCCCCGGCAGGATAATAATCGAGGTGATGGGCGCAGAAAAGGAAGGGATTCCGAACTTCCCAGAGGAAGTCGAGGGGTTTGATATTGCTGATGGTGTTTTTCATTTGTTAAGAATTTTATATTTCATTGGTCACATGGAATATCCATTGTTATCATTCGCGATTTGCATAAACCTGATTCCTATGGATATTTCATGGTTTCGTTGTTTTGTGCGTTTTACATTATAAAGTCCACAATCCGAGGGCCATAAATCACGGGTAGGAACTCCAAGGCAAGCCCTGGACACCAATTCCGACGTAGCGCAGCGGGTTATTACATCTTCCTCATAGTACAGGATTTTTCGACTAACAAAATTTTTGCGCTTCGTTTAAAAAATTTGAGGCTCACCAATAAATCAGACATGAAAATTAAGGAAATTTTTCCATCCGCCTGTCAGCGTGTCGTACGTTTTTTGACCTCCCCGATGGAATTCATGGGAGCGTCGACGATAAACATGTTGATGATCCATGCAGGAAGAGAACCTCCGGGGTTCACGTACCCTTCGAGTGTTACCTGTGTCAGGTTTGAACTCACCGGTTTCACGGTCCAGGTCTGACGATACTCACTGATCCGGATCATATCCTTTGGCGACGGGGTGTCGACCCGGAGCGGCATTGCGGTTATCTTCCGGGTCCCGGTTTCCGGGTCGATGGTTACTTGGGCATCGACAAATAATTCCCGGTCCGAAACCGGCCAGGGCATGTCGAAAATCAGGTGGTACCTGGCAAACCTGTTCTTCTCATAGCCAAGCACTTTGATCTGACTCAGACTTTTATCCCACCAGTCGGTGTTGTTTACATTTTCAATCAGGGCAAAGACCTTTTCGGCCGGGGCATTAATTTCGGCAATCCCTTTGTAGGCCTTGAGCGGCTTGTCTTTCACCTTCATTGTATAGATCCTGATCCCCTCTTTCTCTTTGGCAAATTCCCAGGATTGTGCCTGCAATGGAACTGAACAGCCGATGATCGCCAGCAACATGGCGAAGCGCATGAACATTAAATTTTGCTGTCGGGTCATGAAGGTAGTATTAATACTGATTTTCCAGTTCCATACGATCGGGAGCATCACCCGGTTCGTGATGCCTGACTATCTCGCCCATGATATTTGAATCTTCTTTTTTCTGACAAACGTTACAAAGCTGATTTTCTTATGACGTTATGACCAAATGTTCATGATTTGATTGATGGTATTGTGTATGTTAAGCAAAAATAGACAAATTTGTAACAGGTTTCTTGTTCAAATCCGCCGTTCCGCTTCTGAAGTTTCTGGAACGTAACAACATTAAGCTCAATCTGATTGCCGGTTGCAGCGGAGGAAGCATCATGACCGCGCTATTCGCCTCCGGTTATTCTCCCGATGACATTGTCAGAACGGTAGTGCCCGGACTCAAAAAAGACCTTTTTAAACCGAACTTCAGGGCTTTTGCCTCCATGGTACGACTTCCGTATTGTAAAATGGATAAAGGGTCGGCTCTGATCAAACCTGATACACTCCGGAAAAAATTCAGGGAGTATTTCGGCAACAGGCGCATCGAGGACCTCGGGATGAAAATCGTGCTGCAGGCAACCGACTTCCAAACCGGCGAAGGGGTAGGAATTGAGACGGGCGATTTGGCCGATGGCGTCTATGCTTCTTCGGCATGATGTCGGTGAAGATCGAAGCGAGGGAATTTGCCCTCGAAAATACTATTGAAGAGCTGAAAAAGAAAAACAGCCAGATTGAATTTTGGTGTGGTGGTTGTCAGCAAGCTTCGTATGAGAGATTTCGGAAACAACTGATTGATTGACTGATTGACTGATTGGCTGAAGTTTTTCCCGTAACGCATCACGTGTCATGGTTTCCACCCTGGGCTCATTCATGAAAATTATGCGTACATTTGCACACCTTTAAAAAGAACTTAGTTCTTCTGATCCTTCCCGTCACCATCCCGATTGTTCAGAAAATCTATCTCCTTTCATTAAAGACGGCTACGGGCCCTGCCTGCAGCAATATTTTGAACAAGATCTGATGAGAAATTTATATCAAGGCTTTACCAAATGCCTGCTGGTCCAGACCAAATTCTCCGAATTCAGCTTCTGGAACTACCAGGATGTCTGCAACATCGTGGGTGCGAAATACCCGGCAGCGCCCCTCGGTCTCCTTACAGTCGCCGCCTTGCTTCCCCAGCACTGGACCTTCAGGCTGATCGACGAGAACGTAGAGCCGCTGTTGGACGAGCACCTGGTTTGGGCCGATATCGTTTGCACCGGAGGCATGCTGCCCCAGCAGAAGAGCATGCTTGAATTCATCGACCGGGCGCATGACCTGGGCCGCCTGGTGGTTGTTGGCGGGCCCGATCCCTCTTCGCAGCCCGATCTTTACCGGAAGGCCGATTTTCTGGTACTGGGCGAGGGTGAGATCACCATCCCCATGTTCCTGGCAGATCTGAAAAACGGGTTAATTTCAGGGGTCTATGATTCAACCGAGCGGGCCAACATGCTGGTTGCGGTTGTTCCGCGGTACGACCTGATCCGGTTCCGCAACTACATCATGATCGGCATGCAGTTTATCCGTGGATGTCCGTTCAACTGCGAATTCTGCGATGTAATCGAACTTTTCGGAAGGACCCCCCGCTTTAAATCCAACGAACAGATTCTGAAAGAACTGCAAACCTTGTATGACCTCGGATACCGGGGGCACATCGACATGGTCGACGACAATTTCATCGGCAACAAGAAAAAAGTCAAGGAGTTGCTTCGGGAGATCAAAAAATGGTCGGCGGAACATAAGTACCCGTTCTACTTTACAACCGAAGCCTCCGTGAACCTTGCCGATGATGACGAACTGCTTCAGCTTATGCAGGATTGCGACTTCCGTTACGTTTTCCTGGGTATAGAGACCCCTGAAAACGACACCCTCGCCCTGAACAACAAGAACCAGAATGTGAACAGGCCGGTGACCGAAGCGGTCAAAAGGATCCTCTCCTATGGAATAGTTTGCAACGGGGGCTACATCATCGGGTTCGACAGCGAAAGTGAACGGATAGCCTCGAATATGATCAACTCCATCCAGTCGTCGGGGATTTCGATGGCCATGGTCGGGTTGCTTTACGCGTTGCCCAATACCCAGCTCACCCGAAGACTGGAGGCCGAGGGAAGACTTTTTCATCTCGCGTCGCAAACAGTGAGCGACAGCGATATCGACCAGATGACAAGCGGGCTGAACTTTGTCACCCTAACCCCCCGTTCGGAGATCTTCAGGAATTACATCAAGGTCATTGATACCGTTTACAATCCTGCCCATTATTACGGGCGGGTCATCTATACCAGCCTCAACATCAGGCCCCGTTACCGGCACAAGCCGTCCTTCGGCACCTGGCTCATTTACATGCGATCGTTTCTGAGGGTTTGTAAAGAGGCGGGATTCTCACGTTCGACCGGTTATCATTACTGGAAGATGTTTTTCACCATCATCTTCAGCAATCCAAAAGGCATCGAAGTGGCCGTGAACCTGGCTGCCATGTTCATCCACTTCAGAAAACAGAAAGAGTATATCGTTACTGCCACCAACCGGACCCTCATAGGTCTGTTGAATACCAACGAGCAGGCATTCAACGAAAGGATGACCGGCAGGCCACCCGCCAATGGAGGCAGGATCGGTCAGGCCGTCTGATAAAACCGGCCGCCAGGGTCACCCCCCCAAAAAGATAACAAAACGACAGTTCAGCTTTGACCCGGGTTATAATAACTGAATGGAGGCAGGCAATCTGTGCACCTCAAATCCTTCAAGGATAAGAATTGAATATATGAAAAAAAAACGAATAATTTTCGCAATAAAATCAAATATTCAATATCTTTGAAAAAATGATATCAGGAAAAAAATAACTGCATTAGCAGAACCCTCCTAAATTTCACAGCCATGCTTTCATTGATAAGAAAACAGTATGGTTCCCTGCTGTTCATTGTATTAATTCTCATCAGCGGATCTTCCGTAACCGCTCAGCAGACCACCTTGTTAACGGAAAGTTTTGAGTCAGGATCCGGCGTGACACTGCCCGCCGGATGGGTGGTGGAACAGGTTAGCGGAACCCAACCCGGTGTGACCGTCGTGACCGGCACTTCCTCGCCCACCATCACCGCCGCCTTTGACGGAGTGAAGTTTGTCAGCTATGGATCCGCCACCATTGCCGCAGGTTCCAGCCGGTTGAAAAGAACCCTGCCCGTAGTCACAACAAACACGACCTTTGCCATGGTCGACTTTGCATGGTATGAAGATCCAGCCTATCCGTCGAACCCGGATTCCGTGATCGTTCAATGGTCGACGGACGGTACAGCCTGGTTTAATGCTGGATCCTGTCAGCGGGTCAACGCGCAGGCAGGATGGAAGCGAAAGCATGTAATGCTCCCACCCGGAGCAAACGGTCAGCCGACCCTGTATGTCGCCTTTCTTTTTACGTCAGCAAACGGGAACAACTGTGCCCTGGACGACGTGCATGTTACGGCCGGACCGTTACAGCCGGCCTTTGCTACGATCGGAACGGGAACGTTGTCATCTGCTTATCCTTTTCCCACCTCATGGATGGGTGGCCGTACGCAGATGCTCTTCACGGCTGCCGAACTGACAGACGCAGGAGTCACGGCCGGTAACATTACCTCGGTCGGATTTAATGTGATCACCTTTTCTTCGCAAGTCATGAACGGATTCAGTGTGAAAATGGGTCACACCTCTCTTACCAGTCTGTCGGCGGGATTTGTGAATGGTCTCACGGCATACTATACCAGCCCTTATGCGGTTCCGGGTACAGGATGGCGCGACATTACCCTGGAAAGTCCTTTCGTCTGGAACGGGTCATCCAATGTCATTGTAGAAATATGTTATGCAAACATTGCCTATACTGCCAATTCGCCGGTCTATGCAACAACCGTCACCGGGAAAACCGCCGGTCATTACGACGACAGTCAGACAGAATGCTCCACTACGACCTTCAATGCGCCGGCAAACCGGCCCAATATCCGCTTCGGTGTGCCGTCAATGTCCCAGGGCGCTCTGATGGGTTATGTACGGGATGCCGTCACCATGCTTCCGGTTGCCGGGGCTGTTGTCGTTTGTGGCACCAGGAGAGATACCTCCCGGGCCGATGGTTTTTACATTATTTATAACCTCCCTGCAGGGATGGTCAATGTATCTGCAATTGCTGCCGGCTATAGCAGCACCTCTGTGTCGCAAAGTATTTCCGCTGGTGCTGCGACGCAATCAGACATCCTGCTGACACCCGGCCCAAAGGTTGGAGGGGTGATCACCGATGCCTCGACCGGCGTTCCGATCATCGGTGCCACCATCACCATTGCCGGCACCACCTATACCATGTCGGTTTCAGGAGGTATGTATCTGACCCCACCGCTCTCTCTTTTAGGTACACAAACGTTCGAGATCGAGAAAACGGGGTACGATCCTTATGCGGGGGTGATCTCATTCGTGCCGGGGATTACAACCACGCTCAATGCAGCTCTTCTGCCGACTGCCTATCCGCCCGGTCCCATGATCGCCGCTTTGAACGGAACGCCAGGTACCTCCGTAAACCTCTCGTGGAGTGCTCCGCTGGGGATGTATCAGCTCATCGACGACGACGGCCTCCAGGATTCCCTTGCCGTCTGGGATTCGGCAGGCAACCTGAATGCCGTGAGATTTACGCCGCTTGGCTGGCCCGCAAAAGTATCCGGAGGGAAAGTGAACCTCGGCCAGGCTACCAACTATCCTTCGAATGCCCCTCCGCTGACTCCCTTCACTATGCTTGTTTACCTGGCCGACGGACCAATCGGCCTCCCGGGGACCCCGGCCGACAGTACAATGGTTACTCCAACAGGATTTGGATGGAACAGTTTTGCGTTCGCTGCCCCTGTCACCATTCAATCGGGCAGTTTCTACCTGGCCATGAAACAGGGCGGCATTCCTCCGCATGCCGCCGGTACCGGTGTTGATACCACCCTCGTCCGGCTGACCAGCTTTTCGCGTAACGCTGATGCCGGGAGCGCCTGGATGCCTTTCCCGGGAAATTTCATGATCCGGGCCATCGTGGAGGGATCAGGAGGCCCGTCGCCTTCCGACGGTCCATCTGACCGTGTTAAACGAAATACAGGGTTGATCATGAATACGAACGACGTTGAATCCCCGGCCGGATCGACCCAGGCAGGGCCAATGCACCAGCAAGGCTACAGTCAGGAACACGTCATCGCGACAGATACGGATCACCGGGGGGATGTACCATCGGCCGCACTGAATCCGATATGGCAAATGCCCGGGAAAGATACCGACTGGGAACCAACCGGTTTGATGGTGAAGGGTAATCCCGGTGACCTGTCACTGGCGCCTTCTTACCAGGTCTGGCGGCTGCTCCAGGGCCAGGAGGGCAATCCGGCCCTCTGGATATCCGTCGCGACAACCGGCATGACCGTCGCCGTCGACAATGCCTGGCCAACGTTGCCTCCCAGACCCTACCGATGGGCAGTTAAAGCCGTTTATTCGCCTCCCGGGCAGCGTTACTCCTCTCCTTCCTTCTCCAATGTCATAGGAAAGAACTGGACTTCAAGCGTAACGGTATGCCTGAATATGAACTGCACTTTCGATTCAAAGGAGGGTTCCATTGTTAAGTTCACGAACATAGTATATCCCGATACAAGTTATCTCCTGATCACCGATACATCCGGATGTGTCCATTTCCCCACCATCTGGAACGGGAGTTATACGCTGCAGGTCATAAAATTTTCGTACCAGACCTGTACGTTGGCCGTTTTGGTTACAGGCGATACGACTCTTCATGTTTCTATGCTCCGGGAGGCTTTGCCACCGAGAGACCTTGCCGTTAATCCCAAGTCACTTCAGGCAACCTGGATGTATCCTTTGCCCATCAGCTACCAGTTGCAGGAAAACTGGGGCAGCGGCAGTTTCGCCACCAATCAGTGGAGCACTTCGGGCGGAACGAACTGGCAGATATCCGGCGGATATGGAAATCCGGCTCCTTCGGCAATGTTCAACGGGGCACCCGCCAACTCCGACTACCACCAGTACCTGACAAGTAAAACGCTGTCCGGGGTCAATGCACCGGTCATGATGCTATGCTACGACATCTACCTCAACAATTACACGACCTCCAACTTAAACACGATGACCGTCGAACTTTGGAACGGAATTACCTGGTCGGCACTGAAAAACTATACCAATGCCAACGGGAACATTCCCTGGACAACGGAGACCCTCAACATCACTTCCCAAACGGGCAACCAGGCATTCAGGATCAGGTTTCATGCGGCAGGTACAAATTCCTATGATATCAATAACTGGAATATCGACAACATTGCGGTTTACAGCAGGTCCGATTGGTATGGCCCCGATCCATGTATTACCGGATATAATTTTTACCTCAATAATTCCCTGATCGGGTTCACAACCGATACTATTTTTCAAATCCCTCCCGAACTGGTAGCATACGGTCAGACCGATACAGCATGCGTCAGAACGCTTTACGGATTGGCGTTAAGTACCCCAACCTGCATTCCCTTTACCTCCCAATATTTGTCTCCTCCCTGCAACCTCACCGCGTTATACATTCCTGAAACAGTAAACCTGGCCTGGGATCCCCCGATCCCCGGCAGCGGACCCGCGCTGACCGGATACAATGTTTACCGAAACGGGATAAAGATCAACACCACGCCCATCACATCACAAACCTATCCGGATGTATCAGCCCCGATGGGTCTGAACACTTACAGGGTAACTGCGCTTTATGGATCTACCGAATCACTGCCTGCAGGTCCCGTTGTTGTTAACGTCGTCCCCTTGATCCGCACCATCACCAATGATACAATTTCAAGCGGCATGGCCGGATGCTTCAACGCAATCAACACCATTATGGTTGCCGGGAACGGCTCCACTTTCGTGGTCCAAAACGGGGGAAGCGCCACCCTGATCGCAGGACAAAACATCCTCTGTTATCCTGGGACGACGATTCAAAATGGAGGTTACATGTGGGGTTACATCTCCCCCGATGGCCCATGGTGTGTCAATCCCTCTATGCCTGCAATCGTACCATCGAAGTCAGAAAGTGAAAAAAACAGCATAGAAAATATTGCGCCGACTTCGTGGAAGGTTTATCCGAATCCCACGACCGGAACGTTCGTGTTAGACTGGTTGCGTGAATCACCACCGGGGGAAGTTGTGATTGAAATCTATGGAATGTTCGGTGAACGTATTTTACGACAGAAGCTGTATGGAGAAAGATACCACCAATTTTCACTAACCGGGAAGCCTTCCGGTATTTATTTGATCCGGGTGATCACCGGAGAAAAAACGGAGACTGTCAAGATCGTTAAATATTGATTATTCATATTCACCCGGTAAAATCCAATCATGAATAATCCTATCTATCCCTGCCTTTGGTTCGACGGCAAAGCCCGGGAGGCGGCTGAATTTTATTGTTCTGTATTCCCCGGTTCGGCTATCCTTTCATCGTCACAGTTAGCCGTTCAGTTTACCATCAACGGCAATCGTTTCATGGGGCTGAATGGCGGTCCGATGTACCAGATCACCGAAGGGGTTTCGTTTGTTGTGGAATGTGAATCGCAGGAAGAGATAGATTATTACTGGGAGAAACTCACGGAGGGCGGCGAAGAGAGCATGTGCGGGTGGCTGAAGGACAAATACGGCGTCTCCTGGCAGATTATCCCTGCAATCCTTTATGAGCTGATGGACGATCCCGAACGCGGCCCGCGGGTGATCGAGTCATTCCTGAAGATGCGAAAATTTGACATTCAAACCCTGCTGAATGCCTGAAGGGTTTTAAGAGCGCAGGGAAGTCGGCAAGCAGGGTGGAAAAATTGCGTAAAAGTTGGCACAAACGAATTTTGTAATTGATCCTGAGTGAATTCACAAATCGGCAAATGGTTTTTTTCGCTTTCCGTTGTGGTTCTTTGCCATGGCCATCTGACGGTTTTTTCGCAGCATGAATGGGATAACTGGCTCTTTGGCAACCAGACTGGCATAACGTTTAAATTCGGACCACCGCAGGGCTTACCTACTAATCACCTAAGTACCCAACGAAATACGGTTTCCGTTTCCGACTCTTTGGGAAATCTTCTTTTCTATTCAAACGGACACCAGGTTTTAAACCGTGAACACAACATCATGCCGAATGGCAACGATCTTCACGGTCAGTACCTTTGTGATAAAACGGTCGGCGTTGTCCAGAAACTGGATGACGACAGTTCTTATTACCTTTTTACAATGAAGGCACAAATACCCTCTCCCGCCGATTATAATGGGTTGTATTATTCCATCATCAATATGAGGCTGGACGGAGGACTTGGCGATATTGAACCGGGACAGAAAGAGATCATGGTTCAGGGAACGAGCTCATGTCCTACCCAGATGACCATTGTAAGACACAAAAACAACAGGGATGCATGGGTAATTGTCAGAAACACCTATAATGCAAACAACTATTCGGCATACCTGGTTACCACGGCAGGAGTGTCATCTACGCCCGTGGTCAGTCCTGCATCTTATCCCCACGATACAATCCCTATTTGCAACTCTGGATCCATGAAGGTTTCGCCCGACGGTACCATGCTGGTTTGTCCGTCATTACCATCGGATACAGCTGAATTTTGCAGATTTAATTCCGAAACCGGACAGGTAACGCTGCTTTTTTCCTTTCAAGTTGGTTTTGGTTTGGGACCATGGATGTACATGGAATTTTCCAAAGATTCACATTATCTGTACTTATCGACTGGTGACTGGACAAACACAACCTCTAACATTTGCCAATTTAATGCAAAAGCTAAAGATTCTGCATCTTTTAAACAAAGTGAAGTGCTGGTAGGCCATTGCAGCCATGGGGTTCATCTTCAGTTAGCACAGGACGGGAAAATTTACGGTGATATTTCAGGAAAGGACTCGTTATGTGTGATCAACAATCCAACTGTCGGTGGCATTGGATGTGATTTCCAGCTTAACGCGATTCATCTGATTAACGGAAATGGTTCACAGGGACTTCCCATATTTTTACAGCGATACTACATTTATATCCGTGATACCGGGAATTGTGTAAACACGCCGGTCCATTTTTCGCCCTGGACATGGCCTCCAGCCGACAGTGTTCATTGGGACTTCGGTGATCCGGCTTCCGGAAGCGCCAATTATTCCCTCCTTACCAACGCAACTCATTCATACAGCCAGCCGGGAACCTACCACATACACCTTTTTGTGCGGCATAACGACAACCGTACCGATACCACTTCCCGAAACATCACTATTTTACCGGGTCCTGTTCCGTTGTTAGGCCCGGACCGGTCGATCTGTACCGGCCAGAGTGTTACCTTCGATGCAGGCCCATGCACCGGTTGTTCTTACCTCTGGAGCGCGCTCCCGTCGGGCGCCGTGGTGGGCACCACCCAAACCCTTACCACCTCGGTTGCGGGGGTATATGAAGTGGCTGTTACCGGCCCATGGGAATGCACCGGCCGGGATACCGTTCAACTATCGGTAACCGACCCGCCCGTCATCACCAACGCCCCCTTGGCGAAAACCATCTGCTCGGGCGAATCGACCGCCATTGCCCTCTCAGCGACGGTAACCGGTACCACCTGTTACTGGACCGCTTCACTTACCTCGGGTACGGTCAGCGGTTTTTCGCCCGGCTCGGGAACCACGATCGACCAGATGTTGACCAACCAGGGCGCCTCCCCGGGGGTGGTCACTTATTTGATCACCCCGGTGGCGGGAAGCTGTACCGGTACCACCGTCACCTTCCCCGTTACGGTGAACCCCGGCGAAACTGTGGGTGTGGTCATTTCAGCCTCGGCCAACCCCGTTTGCGACGGCACACCGGTCACCTTCACGGCCACTCCTGTCAATGGCGGCTCAAATCCCGCGTTTCAGTGGATGGTAAATGGCATTATTGCCGGAATCAACAGTCCTACGTTCAGCTACATCCCGGTCAACGGCGATCAAATCATGGTTCATTGTCAATCGTCCCTTGTCAATTGTGTTTCCGGCAATCCCGCCACCTCCAATATCGTTACGATGACGGTTAATCCGCTACTGCCGGTCAGCGTCAGCATTTCAGCCTCGGCCAATCCCACTTGCGCCGGTACGCAAGTCACCTTCACGGCCAGCCCTGTCAATGGCGGTTCAAATCCCGTGTTTCAATGGATGGTAAATGGCATCAACACGGGAAGCAATAGTCCTACGTTCAGCTATATCCCTGCCACCGGTGATCAAATCATGGTCCATTGTCAATCGTCCCTTGTCAATTGCATTTCCGGTAATCCGGCTACCTCCAACATCGTTACGATGATGGTTAATCCGCTGCTGCCGGTTAGCGTCAGCATTTCAGCCTCGGCCAACCCGGTGTGTTCCGGCACATCGGTCACCTTCACGGCCGTTGCGGTCAATGGAGGTTCAAATCCCGTGTTTCAGTGGATGGTCAACGGCATCAACACGGGAAGCAATAGTCCAACATTCAGTTATATCCCGGTCAACGGTGATCAAATCATTGTCCATTGTCAATCGTCCATTGTCAATTGTGTTTCTGGCAACCCGGCCACCAGCAACCCTGTTTTAATATCTGTCATCCCCTCGGCCGAAGTCTCTTTTACTACCTGTTTCGACACCATCACCACTGTTAACGCAAAACCCTTCCGGCTCAAAGGAGGATTACCCCTTGGCGGAACATACTCCGGCCCGGGCGTCAACTATGCCACCGGTATCTTTACCCCATCCACTGCCGGTCCCGGAACCCACACCATCACCTACACCTACACCAACACCCTCGGCTGTTCTTCAATCAGTCAATCACTTATTCACTCATTCACTCAATCACTCATTCCTTGCGGCAGCACCCTGACGGATATCAGGGATGGTAACGTGTATCCCACCGTGCAAATCGGCTCGCAGTGTTGGATGCAGAAGAACCTGGATTACGGAACCACCATTCCAACCATCATTCATCAAACCGACAACTGCATCGCAGAGCAGTATCTTCAATCGTCAATCGTAAATCCTGGCAATCGTAAATCCATTTATCAGTGGGACGAACTCATGCGTTACGAATCCGCCCCCGGCAGCCAGGGCCTCTGTCCGCCCGGCTGGCATGTCCCCTCCGAAAGCGACTGGAACATCCTATTTAACTACTACGACGGGCAAAGCCGGGCCGGCGAAGCGCTTATGGATCCTTTTTTGAATGGTTTCAAAGCCGACCCCGACGGGGTGCTGTATCAAAATACCATCTGGAGCTTTGCCGATTTCGCTGTACTGTTTTGGTCATCCACCCCGGTCGACGCCACCCGTGCCTGGTCACACGGCATGAACGGGATCAACTTCTCGGTGTCGTCCTATCCTGCCATGAAGGCCGATGCCTTTCCGGTAAGGTGTGTAAGGGATTGACTTATTTCCTGCGACCTGATTTCGCTGCTTTTTTCAGGGAATCTGCGATACGGATACTGTCGGCACGCTGGCGCTCTTCAAACTCCTGAACCAGCATCTCAGGTGATTTCCCCAAATTCATCAGGGCTAATTGCGACTGACTGGCAAATTCATGCGTGGGATACTTTTCGATGAATAAAAGATAGGTCTCACGGGCCTTTTCCAGGTCGTGAAGCTGATTCTCATAAACAAAGGCCTTAAAGAACAGGCACATCGGAGCTTTTGGCTTATCGGGGTAGCGGGTGATGTACTGTTCGAAAAATGCGATCGATTTCGCACCGTTCTCGATATTCATGGCGATGTTGGCTGCTTTGAACAGATATCCCGGCGATAACGAATCATCAGGATATTTTTCAATAAAGGCTTCATAAAACGCAATGAGACTGTCGGCCTTTGCCTTGTCGAAACTGAATGCATCGGGAGCGAACAACCGTTTTTCCAAATTATCGATGCGTGAAACCTGTTTCTCACGCGAAGGAGAACAAGCTGAAACGACCATCATCAATACAGCCGGAATCAAAAAAAGAACACTTTTCTTCATCGTATTATCATTTTAAATATTTATACACTTTTTATAATACAGTCATTTGTCGTGGTGCAGTGGTGCCATAGTGCAGTGGTGCAGTGGTGCCATGGTGAAATGGAGCTATGGTGTCATGGTGAAATGGAGCTATGGTGTCGTGGTGAAATGGTGAAAAGCGAAAATAATTCAAAATTCAAACCAGGCATTAGGTATTGGGCGTTAGGAATTAGGGAAAAACAATAATTCAAAATTTAATTCACTCAATCACTCATTCACTCAATCACTCAATCAATCGACAAATCAGTCATTCATTCAATCGACAAATCAGTCATTCAATCAATCAGTCATTCATTCATCCCCGTCCGCCAGTCCTACCCCGTTTCATTTGCGGAAAAACCATTCGGTATGAAACATCCACATTTCCTTTGCTGATATCGGTGAGCCGTCGTTTCAGCAACATTTTTTTTAACGAAGGGATGCGGTCAACAAACACGATTCCTTCAATGTGATCATATTCATGCTGAATGACGCGCGCCACTACCCCATCATATTTTTCATCATGATGAATGAAGTTCTCGTCCTGATAACGGATATGGATAACCGGTTTTCGGACAATATCCTCTCTCAATCCGGGAAAGCTCAGGCACCCTTCGTTAAAGGAAAAATCCTCCCCTTCTTCCCGGTAAATCTCGGCATTGATGAACACCTGTTTGAAGCCCGCTGCTTCGGGATACTTTTCGGAAAAGGGGCTGGCATCGACTACAAACAACCGGATCGACTTCCCTACCTGGGGCGCAGCGAGTCCCACTCCGTCAGAAACGTACATGGTATCCCACATATCGCTGATAAAATCTTTCAGCGAAGGAAAATCGGGGGTTACCGGAAGCGTCACCTTCTTCAATATCGGGTGACCGTAAGCAACTACTGGTAAAATCATATTGTAAATTCCTTCCTGTTATTCATGGCAAGTCACACTTACTGCATGTACTCGCCGGTATTAATTAGACCGATCCGTATTATACCCGCCGGATCAGGTTTTGTTCGTGTTCCATAAAAGATTGAAGGATCAGGGTGGCGCTTACCGTGTCGATCAGGGCCTTATCCTGCCTGACTTTCTTCCTTGCCCCCGACTCCCTGATGGCCCGTGTCGCCAGCAGCGAGGTAAATCGCTCATCGATGCGGGCGATCCGGATGTCCGGAAATGCATTCCTGAGCCTCTTGACGAACGGTTCGATATAAAGCGATGCCTCCGAAGGCGTATTGTCCATCTGCTTAGGCTCGCCGACCACCATACATTCAACCTGTTGGGTTCTCAGGTAATCTTTCAGAAAGTCAAGGAGTTCCGGAGTGGGAACCGTGGCAAGCCCTGTCGCAATGATTTTCAACTCATCCGTCACGGCAATGCCGCTCCGTTTCTTCCCATAATCAATGGCCAGGATTCTTCCCATCTGCAATCTTTGCTGCAAAGGTACAAAGAATTAAAATTTTACCTATTTTTGATCCAGGGAACGAGGGGACCAGTGGACTAGTGGACCAGTGGACCAGCGGACCAGCGGACCAGGGGACAAGTGGACCAGGGGACTGCGGACTGGAGACTGAATAATTGACTGATTGACTGATTTGTTGATTGAGTGAATGTGCGAATGTGTGAATGTGTGAATGAGTGATTGAGTGATTGAGTGGTTGAGTGAATTAAATTTTGAATTATTGTTTTTTCCCTAATTCCTAACGCCCAATGCCTAATGCCTAATTTGAATTATTGTTTTTTCCCTAATTCCTAACGCCCAATGCCTAATGCCTGATTAGAATTCGTAGTTTTTCTCAATGGATGATCTGAAAAAACATATTGAAGCCGCCTGGAATGACCGGCAGATGCTGGCGTTGCCCGAGACCCGGGATGCTATTCTCAGAGTCATCGAAATGTTGGATCAGGGTAAATTGCGTGTGGCGACCCGCGATGGTGATCGCTGGATCACTCATGAATGGATCAAAAAGGCCGTGATCCTTTACTTTCCGGTCAGCAAAATGGAGGTCATCGAAATTGGCCCTTTTCAGTTTAACGATAAAATCCCTCTGAAGCGCAACTATCCCGAACACGGTATCAGAGTAGTTCCCCATGCAATTGCCCGCTATGGTTCCTACCTTGCTGCCGGTGTTGTGCTGATGCCTTCGTATGTCAACATCGGAGCCTATATCGATGCTGGGACTCTAATCGATACCTGGGCAACGGTGGGTTCCTGCGCACAGATCGGGAAAAACGTACATATCAGCGGTGGCGTGGGCATCGGCGGCGTACTCGAACCCGTGCAGGCAGCCCCTGTGATCATTGAGGACAACTGTTTTCTGGGATCCAGATGTATCGTGGTGGAGGGCGTTCAGATAGGTCGCGAAGCAGTGTTAGGGGCCAATGTAGTCATCACCGGATCGACACGGATTGTTGATGTTACCGGATCTCAAAAGAAAGAGTTCAGAGGCTATGTTCCTTCCCGGTCGGTGGTCATTCCCGGCTCCTATCCCAAGAAGTTCCCGGCCGGTGAATATCAGGTCCCCTGCGCCCTCATCATCGGCCAGAGAAAAGCCTCAACCGACCTGAAAACATCCTTAAATCAGGCCCTCCGCGATTTTGATGTAGCCGTTTGATTCGCATGAACCGGATCCTGATCATACAGACAGCTTCTATCGGCGACGTAATTCTGGCCACGGCACTTGTGGAGAAGCTTCATGAGATGCATCCGGATGACCCGATCGATCTGTTGGTCAGGCAGGGATTCGAATCGCTTTTCAGCGATCACCCGTTTATCAATACAGTGCTTACCTTGGATAAAAACACCAGGAAACTGGCACACCTGGTGCACCTGATCGGGATTATCCGAAAGAGAAAATATGACCGGGTGATCAATATACAACGGTTCTTTTCGACAGGTTTGATCACCGTGGCCTCAGGAGCAAGGGAAACGACAGGGTTTTCGAAAAATCCGTTGTCATGGTTTTTTACCCGGAGCGTTAAACACGACATTCGAAAAGGAATTCATGAGGTTGACCGGAATCTTTCGCTTTTGGACCTGCCGGATGGCGAAGGATTCCGTCCTCGGTTGTATCCCACCCATGACGACCGGAAAGCCATCTTGCCCCTGGCTCAAGGACAGTACTATACCATCTCGCCTGCTTCGCTGTGGTTTACCAAGCAATATCCGGCCGAACGATGGATCGAACTGATGGATGCAGTACCTGAAGAAGCAAAAATATACCTGCTCGGGTCGGCTGCCGACAAACCGTTGTGCGAATCGATCCTCCAAAAAAGCAAGTATCCGAATGTCGAAAGCCTGGCCGGCCGGCTCACACTCCTTCAATCGGCCGCCCTGATGGAACAGGCCCGAATGAATTTCACCAACGATTCGGCTCCCATGCACCTTTGTTCAGCCGTGAATGGGCCGGTAACCGCAATATTTTGTTCCACCGTTCCCGATTTCGGGTTCGGCCCGCTGTCGGACGACCGGGCCGTCGTGGAAACCAGGGAACAGCTTGGTTGCAGGCCCTGTGGCCTGCATGGATTCAAAGCCTGTCCGCAAGGTCATTTCAAATGTGCCACCGGCATTAATAACCTCGAACTGATCAGCCGGCTGTAATCCCAAATGCCGTGACGCATCGGTTTCGGTCCGGGATTAAACCGGAGGGGCAAGTAATTTCCGGCTTCAGGATACTTTAGGGTAATGCAATTTGTGGTAAATTTGCCCGTTAATTGCAAACCATGGAAGAGGAAATAATGAAATGTGTGGAGGTGCTTAAACGGGGCGGCACCATCCTCTATCCCACCGACACCATCTGGGGAATAGGATGCGATGCAACCAACCGCGATGCAGTGAATAAGGTTTACAGGCTGAAACAAAGGACCGACAAAAAAAATCTGATCATTCTGCTGGATGAACCGGACAAACTGACAGATTATGTGGAAGAGGTTCCTTTGATCGCATGCGATCTGTTGAGACATATCGACTCACCGCTGACAATCATCTATCCCGGTGCCAAAAATTTAGCCCCCAATGTGATTGCCGATGATCAGTCCATTGCGATCAGGATCGTCAACAATACCTTTTGCCGAAAGCTTATTCATACCTTCGGGAAGCCCATTGTTTCCACCTCCGCCAACATCGCCGGTCACAATCACCCGTTGACTTTTAAAAATATAAGCCCCATCCTTAAAAAAGGGGTGGATTATTGTGTGGATGAAGCACTCGATGAGATCAAAGAAGTGAAACCATCTCAAATCATTAAAATCGATATCAACGGTGAATTCAAGATTATCAGGCATTAAAGGATCAAGACAGCGCAACCGTCTATGCGCCAATTTATCCTTCTGCAGACTGGATTTCCTCTGATCAATACTTCATGCTCAGTACCTGTATCAGACTTTTGTTCGTGTTGCTGATCCTTCCGGTTACCCTGACTGCAGGGGTGCCGCCGGACAAGACAAAACGTTTCAGTGTAAGTGGCAAGGTGACCGATCAGAACAGCGGGGAAGCGCTCGTTGGGGCAACGATTTTTGTTACAGAGCTGAAAACGGGCGCCGTGACCGATGTTTATGGCAATTACTCCCTTACCCTGACTGAAGGTATTTATCACCTGAGAATTTCTTATATCGGTTACCTGACGGTCGAAAAGGAGGTCACACTGAACCGCGACCACCGGTTATCCATCGAGCTGGAACCACATCAGCGCGAACTTAATGAAGTGGTTATCACCAGTGAGAGAAATGACCGGAACGTGGTAAAACCTGAGATGAGCACCTTCAGGATGGATATCAAGACCATCCAGCAAATACCGGCTTTGATGGGCGAAGTAGATGTGATCAAGGCGATTCAGTTGTTGCCTGGAGTGCAATCGGTCGGCGAAGGATCGAGCGGCTTCAGCGTGCGGGGCGGTGGCCCGGACCAGAACCTGATCCTGCTTGATGAAGCCGTGGTGTATAACGCCTCTCACCTGATGGGTTTCTTCTCCGTTTTCAATAACGACGCCATCCGTGATGTGAAATTATACAAAGGCGATATCCCCCCGGCTTTCGGAGGCAGGCTTTCGTCGGTTCTCGATATCAGGATGAACGAGGGAAATTCGAAAAAATACGAGATAAACGGCGGTATCGGATTGATCTCCTCCAGGCTGACTGTGGAGGGCCCCGTAAAGAAGGACCGGGCCTCCTTTGTGGTTTCGGGCCGGCGAACCTATGCCGATATCTTTCTCCCGCTGTCATCGAATAAGGCATTGCAGAACAACCGACTCTACTTCTACGACCTGAATGCCAAGATCAACTACCGCATCGACGACAACAATCAAATATTCCTTTCGGGCTACTTTGGCCGGGATGTTTTTAAGAACACCTTTGCCGGAATGAACTGGGGAAACGAGACGGCAACCTTTCGATGGAACCATCTGTTCTCTAAAAAACTCTTCCTGAACCTGTCGCTGGCGTACAGTAATTACCGCTACAACCTTGGAACGCCAAGCGGCAACAACAACTCGTTTGACTGGTACTCCGGTCTCCGTGATGTCGGCTTGAAAGGCGACTTCAGTCACTACCTGAATACCAGCAACACCCTGAAATACGGCGCCAGCGTGACCTATCACATGTTCGATCCCGGAAGAGCCATGGGCACCGGCAATGAAAGCTTCGTCATTGAGGTCGCCGTACCCCGCAATTACGCGCTTGAAACCGGGATCTATGCCGGGAATGAACAAAAAGTGGGATCCCATCTCACCCTGAAATATGGATTGCGGTTTTCCATGTTCCAGAATATCGGCCCCGGAACCGTTTTTCATTACGACAGTTCTTACAAGGCGGTTGATTCGACCGTCTATTCAACCGGGACGATCTATAACACCTATACCGGGATTGAACCCAGGGTAGGACTTCTTTACGATTTCAACAGCAGGCATTCGCTCAAGGCAAGTTATGCCCGGACTTATCAATACTTGCAACTGGCACAGAATTCGACTATCGGAACGCCGCTCGATATCTGGTTTGCGTCAAGTCCCAACGTCAAACCTCAGATCGCCGATCAGGTCGCAATGGGCTACTTCAGGAACTTCAGGAGAAATACCATCGAAACCTCGGTAGAGGCATATTACAAGTGGATGCAGCATGTGATCGATTTTCGTGACTATGCAAACCTCATCCTGAACAATAAGCTGGAAGGCGAAATCCGGACAGGGAAAGCCTGGTCGTATGGAGTTGAATTCCTGGTCAGGCTGAATGAAGACCGGATCAACGGTTGGGTCAGCTACACCTGGTCGCGGACTTTCAGGCAAATCAACGGCATCAATGGCAACGATCCTTATCCCGCGCCATACGACAAGCCAAACAACATCTCGGTGGTTCTCAATTATGTGATCAGCAAAAGGTTCACTGTTTCGGCCAATTGGGTTTATGCTACCGGGGCGCCGGTGACCTTTCCGACTGGCAGGGCCGAAATCGGCGGAAAGATCATTCCCATCTATTCCGACCGCAACCAGTACCGTTACGAAGATTACCACCGTCTCGACCTGTCGGTGATCTTTTACAGCAAAAAAAAGCCTGGAAGACGCCTCGACTGGGATCTGAACCTGTCGGTTTACAATGCTTACAACCGCCATAACACCTGGTCGATTAATTTTACCCAGGATAAAACCAACCCGGATATCACCTATGCTGAAAAGGTTTATCTCTTCGGGATCATACCATCTGTGACCTTTAATTTCCATTTCAATCATGATTAAGCGAATCGCCATACTGCTTTGGGCGCTGGCAGGGTTGGCCTCCTGTACCGAAGAGATCGATGTGACACTCGACAGCACCTATACCAGGCTGGTTGTTGATGGCTCGATCGCAAACGACAGCGTGAAATACCAGGTTTCATTGTCAAAGTCGGCCGATTATTTCCTGAATGAGCCGGTGCCGCGCGTCACTGGCGCCACCGTGAGGATCAGCGACGGTACGTACCTTTTCGATTTGCATGAAACTTCACCGGGCCTGTCGGGGATTTATGAAACCGATTCCAGCTTCAGGGCATCAACCGGTAAGTTTTACACCCTCCTGATCGACCTGAAGGAACCTATTGCCGAAAAGATCGATTATCAGGCCTCCTGCCTGCTTAACCCGGTTACCAACCTGGATTCCATATCGGCGTTGTTTCATCCCGACTGGGGACCCGAGGGAGTCTGGACTATTAAGCTCTGGGCCCAGGAACCCGGCGACGAAGTCAATTACTATATGTTCAACCTTTACCGGAATGGGAAATTGCTCACCGATACCATCACGAAAAAGGTCGTATCGGACGACAAATACATCAACGGCAGCTATATGAACGGGGTTGACGTGATGTACCTGAACCATGCACACAAATGGGAGACCATCTTCCCCGGCGATACAATCGTGTTACAGATGTCGGGGATCAGCGAAGCGTACTTTAATTTCATCAACCAGGTGCAGCAAGCAGGATACAACATACCTTTTTTCACCGGGCCGCCAGCAAATGTGACGGGAAATATCAGCGACGGCGGGATCGGGTTCTTTGCTGCCTTCTCAAACACCTATGCACGGAACACCGTAAAAAAGTGACTATGCCAGAATTTTCCCGCATAACCTCAACGATCATTTGTTTTAGAAATACATATAACGTTTTAGAGACTGTTTGAAATTTACGATTGAACATGATTTACGATTTACGAATGAATACGAATGACGAATGGATTCCAGATCGACGAATGTTACTTTCAAATTTTGGTGTTATAAATTAATTTCAAGACGTAAAGATTTAAGATCATACACTAAGATGATCACTGTTAATACGAAATCGAATCTAAAATCGTAAATCGTAAATCATGTTCAATCGTAAATTTTTATAGAAACTAACCACCGACAATATGAAAAAGAGATCTTTATTAGCCCTGACATTACTGGTTTTGACAATGTCGGCAATCATTCCGGCCCGGCTTTTTGCCCAGAACGGCTCTTCTCTGAAACCACTTGATGGAAGCTGGTCAGGAGCGTTGAAAATTCAGGGAACGGAACTCAGAATCGTAGTGAACATACGGTTCAACGAATCCGATAGCATGATTGTTACCCTCGACAGTCCCGATCAGGGAGTAAGCGGTATTCCCACCAGTAAAGTACAGGTCAAAGAGGATTCCATTTTCATTTACTGCAAGAAAATAGGCGGGAAATTCAAGGGCAAGATTACCCGTAAGCCAGAAACCTTTGACGGAACCTGGAGTCAGTCGGTACTTTCGCTTCCCCTGGTTCTGAAACATCTCGATAAAAAGTTTACGTTGAACCGGCCGCAAGAGCCCCGGCCTCCCTTCCCATACAGCATCAGGGAGGTGGTCATTCCGAACCGGGCCGCCGGGTTGGATCTGGCAGGAACGCTTACGATGCCGGAGCATACTGAAAAAGCCCCGGCAGTGATCCTGGTGTCGGGTTCTGGTCCTCAGAACCGCGATGAAGAGATAATGGGACATAAACCATTCTGGGTTTTAGCCGATCTCCTGACAAGAAACGGAATTGCCGTGTTGCGTTACGATGACCGGGGCTGCGGAAAATCGGGCGGCGTGTTTAAAACTGCAACAACCCTCGATTTTGCTACCGATACCGAAGCCGCACTTGAGTTTCTGAAAACACAACCCGGCATCGACTCCCTACGGATTGGCATCGCGGGTCACAGCGAGGGAGGACTCATCGGACCGATCGTTGCTTCCCGGCGCCCCGAAATCGCCTTTCTCGTGTTGATGGCTGGGCCGGGATTCACAGGCGAACAGATTCTTTATCAACAGTCGGCCCTGATCTCACGGGCAGAAGGGGCAAATGAAAAGTCGGTCGAAGAAGGGCTTTCACTCGCACAACAAATCTATTCCGTATTGAAAAAGACCGGGGATAATCAAAAAGCATCAGAAAAAATTTCCCGGATTTACCGGAACTATGATAAAAAACACAGCGCCGACATTGGATACCACAAGATGAGCGACGAAATGATTTCCATGCAAACCGAAACCCTTACGGGAAATTGGTTCCGCTGCTTTCTGACCCTCGATCCGCAGGAATATCTTACCAGGGTCACTTGTCCCCTTCTTGCCATTACCGGCAGCCTTGATTTACAGGTGCCTCCGGAAGAAAACCTCCGTGCCATCGAAAGTGCTATGATCCTTGGAGGAAATGTTAAATACCAGATAAAAGAACTTCCGGGATTAAACCATCTTTTTCAGACGGCAACCACCGGAAGTCCTTCGGAATACGGAAAAATCGAAGAGACCATTGCCCCTTCCGCGCTCGAACTGATCCTTCAGTGGATCCGGTCGAATGTCGAATGACCCTGAACGTTCAGGTTTTTTTGATCATCGATCAATGGATCACCTGCATTTTCTTTGTTTCAAGTACACTTCTCTGATCCATGATGCGGTAGAGATAAAGACCTGCCGGCAGGATCGCGGTGTTCAGACTAATCTGCGTTGTTCCGGGCATTACCTTCCTTGACATCACAGTTTTTCCATTGATGCCGACGACCTCAACAACCATTGACCGGTCCAGGCCATTCAGGTTCAAGGTAACGAAATCGCGTGCCGGATTGGGATAACAGGTGCCCAAATATCCATCTGGTACCTTGTTCTTGTCGCTAAATCCCACACCTTCCATAAAATAATCATAGGTCTTGTTAAGGATATCATTCCTGACATCGTCGCTTTGTACCATCTCAAGTCCTACACCGAAATAGACCACTTTGGCCGATCCTTTTACCGAACGAACGGCTCCGATCTTGGTCAGCGCCGTATTGTAATAAAAAATTGCAGAGGCATCGGCAAGTGGTGAAATCTGGTCGGGATACATGTATCCGCCATATATGTCAAAAATATTCGAGATGGCGGTGGTCCCATAGATCGGATCGTCCACCTTGGCGATCAGTTTATTATTCGTATTGCTTCCGTCATCGATGAACGATGCCTTCAGGTAATTGGTGTAGAGATCCTGCGCTTCAGGCGTTCCGTGACTTCCCGAAGCCCCGCTCATGATATCCCATCCAATATCCTGTCCGGCAACAAAGAAGTTGACGCCGTTATCCATAAAGTCTTTCACGGCAATGGCCTCTGCATCGGTAAAGGCCGGGAAGGTCCATGCACAGTTATAAAAAATGTTGAACAGCTCGCTGAGAATTCCGGCATCGGTCGCCTGCGTGAACAGCGTCGATTTCATCACGGCAAGATGATCACAGCCTGCAGCCGTCAGTCCGTCGATATAGACACCCTGGTGTTGGGTGGCTTGATTATCGCCGGCGGCATTTACAAGCAGGGTATGAACATTCGAGATTACATATGCCGTAAAGTATTTCACAGGTGCATTGGGATTATCGACCGACGACAACTCCAGTACAAAATCCTGGAAAACCGGCGTAAATCCGGGTGTAACATGAAGGACGATATTATTGGGAATCCCCTTGGTCAAATCAACCACCGTACTGTCAGCGAAAGTCTGTCCGTTGATTTCGAAGGCTGCCTGCCAGTCGTCCGGGGCGTCGGAAACGAGTTTTATCTTAAAAGGATGGGTACCGGCAATGTTACTGTTCGCAACACAGTTAAAGGAGGTGAGTTCAAACGGGTGCCCCAGCTTCATGGTCGGCTCCTGGGTGGTGATATCGCCCACATATAAATTCGTGCCGTTGATGGCAGGGACCACATCGCCGGAAAGGATCTCCTGGTGGCTCTGTGCCACTGAAACGACCACATCGCAATTTTCGACTACACAGGGAACATTGTTATAATCGGCCGGAATGGTATAAACGTAAGTACGCTCAACGAGCGATCCCTGCGTAGTGGTGGTTACTTCATCACCCCACTGGCCGGTGATCAGGTAGCGAAGCATGTGCATATGTTCATAATTATTGCCGGCATTGCCACCGGTCTGCGGACCGAAAACATGGTTCTGGATCAGGGCTACATTGATGAAATTGGATGGAACCGCGCTGCTGGCGGTATAATACAATTCAACATGTACGGTAAGTTCCCGGTTTGCGGAATTATACGATGTTTCCACTCCGACATTTACCGGCGAAGGTTGCTGGAGGATTAATTCCGATGAAGAGGTCCAGTCGCCCCGGTTCAGGGCGGTGGATGACCCGGAGAAGATATGACGGTTTACCGTACCCGACGGGTAACCTTGAAGTCCCGTCTGCCCTGCAAGAGGATCTCCGAAAGGGGTACGGTAATCAGGTTCTCCGCCGCTGGGGGTGGCAAAACTACCCTGGTGAATGGCAATGACCGAAACCCTTCCCGGGTGATTCTCCAGAATACTTGCCGCTATGGCGTGTCCATCGGGACAATAAGTACAATGAATTCCGGTATATTCTTCCAACACCACATTTTTATTGAGGGTCTTGGTAGTGACCAGTGTCTGTGCAGTCGCGCCCCAGATGGCAAACAAGCACAGCATTGCAACAGCTAAAAGTTTTTTCATGCGTTCAAATTTAATCGGTTAGTATGGGTTATCCCTGCAAACTTACTATTTATTTGCCTGCAGAACCTTGCTGAGGCTAAAAACATGATGGGTGATTTTTAAAAGATTTCAACAATCCACCAATAATCCGTATGTTTGTTCCACATTGAAAAAGCAACCCTCAAGCGCCTCTTTATGGATTCTTCATTGAACGCAGTTTCGCCGGTTGACGGGCGCTACCGCCATGCAACCGAAGCCCTGTCGGCCTATTTTTCCGAATCCGCCATAATCCGTTACCGGATCCTGGTTGAAGTAGAGTATTTCATCGCGTTGTGTAACCTGCCGCTGCCTCAACTGAAAGGCTTCAGCAAAAAAAAGTTCAACGACCTGCGGTCGCTGTACCGGAAGTTTGAAGAGTCCTATGCCGTAAAGGTCAAGGAGATTGAAAAGGTTACAAACCATGATGTAAAAGCTATCGAATATTTTCTCCGCGAGTGTTTCGATCAGTTGGGATTAGGCGCTTACAAAGAGTTCATTCACTTCGGGCTGACCTCGCAGGATATCAACAACACCGCTTTCCCGTTAGCCTTCCGCGATGCTTGCGAGGAGATTGTAAAGCCTCTTCTGGAACAGATTTATCAGGAACTTCTTGATAAGGCCAAAGAATGGAAGGAAGTCCCGATGCTTGCCCGTACCCACGGACAGCCTGCCTCACCAACCACAGTCGGCAAAGAGTTTTATGTTTTTGTCGAACGGTTAGGGATGCAGTTAGCGCTCCTGGAAACCATCCCGATCTCAGCGAAATTCGGAGGAGCAACAGGGAATCTGAACGCCCATCTGGCAGCCTATCCGGATATCGACTGGGTTAAATTCGCCAATCGGTTTGTGAATAGTACATTAGGGCTGGAACGATGCCAGACCACCACCCAGATCGAACATTATGACAACCTGGCCGCCCTGTTCGACAACCTGAGCAGGATCAACACCATCCTGATCGACCTGGACCGCGACCTGTGGATGTATATCATGACGGAGTATTTCAGGCAAAAGGTCCGTGCTACCGAAACAGGCTCCTCGACGATGCCGCATAAAGTCAATCCGATCGATTTCGAAAATTCAGAAGGCAACCTCGGCATCGCCAATGCGATCTTTTCGCACCTGTCGGCAAAACTGCCGGTCTCAAGACTTCAACGCGACCTCACCGATTCGACAGTGATCCGGAATATAGGCGTTCCGGTGGCACACTCGGTTATCGCCTATAAATCACTCCTGAAGGGACTCGACAAACTGATTCTCAACGAGGAAAAGCTGAATGCTGATCTCGAAAAGAACTGGGCAGTTGTTTCTGAGGCTATTCAGACCATACTGCGCCGCGAAAACTACCCCAATCCTTATGAAGTTCTTAAAAAGCTTACCAGAGGAAAGGAGGGCATCAACCGGAAAAGTCTGGAGCAGTTCATCGACGGACTGGATATCGCCCCCCGGGTAAAAAAGGAGCTTAAACAGATTACCCCCTTCAACTACCTGGGAATCATTAATTTTTAACAAGCTATCGATCAGCATTAAACCCGGCCGCCATTCGCCTGCCGCTTTTTATTACGATCCTCTATGAAAGTCAGCGGTTTTACCTTTGTCAGAAATGCCAACCGGTACGATTACCCGGTAACGGAATCGATCAGGTCTATTTTGCCTTTGTGTGATGAATTTATTGTGGCGGTCGGCAATTCGGATGACCTGACCAGGGAATTAATTGAGGGCATCGGCGATGCGAAAATCAAGATCATCGATACCGTTTGGGACGACAACCTTCGGGAGGGCGGACGGGTGTTGGCCGTTGAAACCGATAAAGCTTTTGCAGCGGTGTCGGCCGACAGTACCTGGGCGTTTTACCTTCAGGCCGATGAGGTGGTGCATGAACAGGACCTGGATGCAATCAGGCGGGCCATGGAACACCACGAGTGTGATGAACGCGTTGACGGACTCCTTTTCAGGTATCTTCATTTCTATGGATCTTACGATTACTTCGGCAATTCAAGAGACTGGTACCGGAATGAGATACGTGTGGTGCGGAACCTCCGTTCGGTACATTCGTGGCTTGATGCGCAGGGATTCCGAAAATCGGGACAGAAGATGAATGTAGCGCCGGTAAATGCAACCATCTATCACTATGGCTGGGTAAAACCACCCGACAGGCAGCAGGCAAAGCAACAAAATTTCCACCGTTACTGGCACAACGATGCATGGATGGTAAAAAAGATATCCGAAACCCATGAATTTGACTACTCCGGAATCGATTCATTAGCCCGGTTCACCGGTACCCATCCTGCGGTGATGACCGAACGGATCGCATTGAAAAACTGGACATTCGACTTTGACCCTTCCCGTCAAAAAATCGGCCCCGTGCACTGGTTCCTTCGATATTTAGAAAACCTGACCGGTTGGAGACCAGGTGAGTACCGAAACTTCAGGCTGGTAAAATAGCCGTTCATCAGTCAACGTTTTTTTATATATTTGCATCAAACTTATGGGATATGGATTTAAGTAAGATCTTATCAATTTCGGGAAAGAACGGACTTTTTAAAGTTGTCTCACAGGGCAAGAACACCGTCATCGTCGAATCGCTCATCGACCAGAAAAGATTTCCCGCCTTCGGTCATGAAAAGATCAGTTCCTTAGAGGAAATCAGCGTATTCACCACAGGAGAGGATATTTCGCTCAAGGATGTATTTAAGGCATTCTTCACCAAACTAGAGGGCAAACCAGCGCCCGATCCCAAATCGGATAACCTGGCGTTGAAAAAGTTTTTCGAAGAAATGGTACCTGATTACGATAAAGACCGTGTATACGTTTCTGATATCAGAAAAATGGCACATTGGTACAACCTGCTGTTGGAGCGTCAGATGATTGAATTCAAAGAGGATGAAGGACCTGCGGATGTACCTCCCGCTGCCACAGATCAGGAGGAAACGCCACCCGCCGCCGATTCCGTTACGGAACAGCCCTAAGAAACCTTCACCATTTCAACAAACCCTATCCTGATTCCAAAATCATTTCTGTTTTTATTTTAGAAAATTATTTGTTTATCTTTGATGAGCAACTCCTGAGTTATTCACCAAAAAACCAGAACATGAAGACCGGATTAAAAATTTTGCTCCTGCTGATCCCGGCGATTTTGATCAGCATGATGTCCTATGCGGGGAAAAAGGTGGTTAAACTGACGGTTTCCGAAGCTGATGCATTAATTTATGTCAACAACCGGCAGGTGGGAACCGGTCAGTGCGAAGTGGTCATTCAATCCGACCAATGTGTCACGGTCAGAATCGAAAAGCTGGCTTACCTTACCGAAGTCATCAAGTATTGCAACAAAAAGGGAAACCCGGAGCCCCCGAAAACGCATTTCGTTCAAATGGAACGTGATGATTCGTGGGATGCTTCCGAAGCAACCGACATGGTGAATATCGACATCGAGGTTCCCACCGGCAAAACCGAACTCGAAGCCTGGAAACTGATCAGCCAAATCGTGACCAACCAGTTTGACGTAATCGAAGTCACTGACCGTGAAACCGGCTATCTCAGAACTGCCTGGGTGATCCAACACTTCAAGAAAAACACCGTTCGATCGCGGATGATCGTCAAACTCGGCTCAAACGATCCGTTGACCTATCGTGTAAAACTGGTGAGCGAACAGGCCGGACAGCCCGATGCGAGCGTTAAAAGCGAAGAACTCTTTAAAGAATGGGACCGCGTTCTGAAGAAATACAAAGAGATCATCAGGGAAATCCAGACCCGGTTAAATAACTAATTCTTCCGTCGATTGATGCAATTTCGGAAAGTCATCCAGAACCTGACAGTACTCAGGAACATACGATTGAACGAGCGGCATTTCGTACTGGAGCTCCTTGCCCCTGAACCGCTTCCGACCATGTTGCCGGGCCAGTTTGCCCAGATCTTCGTTGAACATTCGCCACGAACTTTTCTGAGGCGTCCCTTTTCCATTCACACCGTCGATTATACGCAAAATACCCTGCGGTTTTTGATCCAGATAAAAGGAGAAGGAACCCGGAACCTGAGCACACTGAAAGAACGGGATACCCTCAACGTGATCTATCCCCTGGGAAACTCCTTTTCGTTGCCCGGAACCAAAAAATCGTTGCTGGTCGGAGGAGGCTGTGGCGTGGCTCCTCTCCTCTTTTTAGCGCAGTTCCTGAATCAAAACCATATCCGGCCGGACATTCTGGTTGGCTTTCGAACCAAAAACGAGGTTTCCGAGGTCGAGGCGTATGCAAAGTACGGAACGGTTCACCTCATGACCGATGATGGAACCGAGGGTGACAAAGGACTTGTGACCGAACACCCGCTTTTTCAGAAGGAGAGGTTGGACTTCCAGAAAATTTATTGTTGCGGTCCTGATGCCATGATGATGGCTGTTGCCCGGTTAGCCCGTTTTCACGGGGCCGATTGCGAAGTCTCGCTTGAAAACACCATGGCGTGCGGATTTGGAGTCTGCCTGTGTTGCATCACACCGACCGACAAGGGTAATGAACGGGTCTGCGTTGAAGGGCCCGTATTCAATACAAAACGGCTTCGCTGGGATGCGATTTGATGAACCCGCGAGACGTTCTGTTGATGCTGTGAGTCTTTACGAAAATTGAATGATTCAACCTCTTAAATGCCCATGACCGACCTTTCGATAAATATTGCCGGACTCCGCTTTAAAAACCCCGTCACCACCGCCTCCGGCACCTTCGGATATGGGGAGGAATTTCTCGATTTTATCGACATCGGGCAACTTGGAGGAGTTTTTGTTAAAGCGGTTACAGGTAAAAACCGCGACGGGAATGCCTATCCCCGTATGGTCGAGACTCCCTCCGGAATGCTTAATTCCGTCGGACTTCAGAACAAGGGAGTGGACCATTTTTGCCGTGAGATCTATCCGCGGATCAAAAATTTCAAAACCCACCTGATCGTTAATGTTTCGGGCAGCACGGTCGATGAATATGTCGAAGTTGCCGCCCGGATCAATGAACTGGAAGCCATTCCGGCTATTGAGCTGAATATCTCCTGTCCGAATGTAAAACTCGGTGGAATGGCTTTCGGCACCGTTCCCACGATGGCTTCCGAGGTGACCGCTGCCGTCAGAAAAGTTTACCGAAAAGTCCTGATGGTCAAATTATCACCCAATGTGACCAGCATCACGGATGTGGCCAAAGCCGTGGTTGACGGGGGCGCCGATGCGATCACCCTGATCAACACCCTGTTAGGGATGGCCATCGACGTGAATCGCCGCCGACCGGTGCTATCGACTATAACCGGTGGACTATCGGGCCCGGCCATCAAGCCGGTCGCTCTGCGGATGGTATGGCAGGTACACAAAACCGTTGCCGTACCGCTCATCGGATTAGGCGGAATCATGAATGCCACCGACGCCATCGAATTCCTGTTAGCCGGAGCCTCAGCCGTCCAGGTCGGCACTGCCAACTTCATTGACCCAACCATCAGTCTGAAGATCATCAGGGGAATTGAAGATTATCTCATAAAAAATGATTTCAAGTCGGTCAGCGAGGTAGTGGGAGCGTTGAATACCGACTGATCCCGGCGAAATCAAAAAATCAGAGCTGAAACCGGATACATCGCATCGATCCCGGCGCAGGATGGATCAACCGATCACATTTACTTCGAATTCCAAGTCAATACCAAACCGGTCATATACCGATCGTTTTACCTGATGGGCCAGGTCGATGAGTTCCTGCCCCGATGCGGCTCCATAATTCACAAGCACCAATGGTTGATTCGGGTAAATCCCGGCATCGCCGGCCCGAAATCCTTTCCACCCGCATTGTTCGATCAACCATGCCGCAGGAATTTTATAGCGCCCTGTTGTTGGTTCCATTTTATTTTCAACATGTGGATTTTCAACCGATTCAACCACTTCTCCACCGTTGGAGATCATTTCTTTCATACCGGTTGCGGCTAATCCACCCAAAGAAGGGTATCCCGGTAAATTTGGAAAGGTGTTACGCAACGACTCCCATATTGTTGCCGTAACAACCGGATTCTTGAAAAAACTACCGGCATTTCCCAGAATGGCCGGATCGGGAAGTTTCCTGCGCCTGATCTTAATTACGGCATTCCGGATATCGGAAGGTAACGGATCGGAAACATTCATGGCCTGAAGCTCCTGTTTTATATCCCCGTAATCATATCGAAGCGTCTGCCCCTGTTTTCCATGTTCTCCTGTTTTCTCCTGCTCCCCTTCTTCTTGATCCGAGAGTTGGCCAGAATGCCTGAATTTTTTAAGCCGAAAGGTAACATCCAGCACAATGACCTTGTCGCGCAATTCATTTTTGAAAATACTGTCACGATAACCAAACCGGCATTCCTGTCGGGTCAGGAACAACACCTTGCCGGTTTTGATCTCGACGGCGCTTACGCGTTCGATATATTCGCCAGCCTCCACTCCGTACGCGCCGATATTCTGGATCGGGGCAGCTCCTACTGTTCCCGGAATCAGCGACAGATTCTCCAGACCCGCCCATCCCTGTCCGACGCAGTATCCGACAAAATCATCCCAAATCTCCCCGGCCTGTGCGGTAACCAGAATCTCCCGGTTACCTTCATCCCGATAATCGATCCCCTTCGAGCTTATTTTGACAACCAGTCCGCCAAAATTCTTTAACAGAAGCACGTTACTCCCGCCTCCTAAGTAAAGGACGGGCATGCGAACCATATGACGGTAATTCATCAGGGTCAGGATCTCCTCACGGTTCCGGGGTTCGACAAAATAGCGGGCATAAACATCCATTCCGAAGGTGTTCAGCGCTTTCAGGGGAACATTCTGATCTAAATGCATGGCCAATGAAAAGGCCAAAATTAAGTGTTTTGACTGAGGATTGAACGAAAACCTTATTTTTGCTATAGTATTTATACTTCGACTGTGATGAGCGACCGCGTTAACCATGTGAAATCGATGCAAGCCATCGTGGCCGTGACCAACGATCTGACCACCGATCAACGTGTCGATCGCACGTGTAAAACGCTGCAGCTCCTTTCATACGACGTGTTACTGGTAGGAAGGCGTCGTACCGACAGTCTGACCCTGAAGCCGCGAAGCTACCCGACCCACCGTATGCGGCTCCTCTTTGACAAAGGGCCGCTGTTTTATGCGGAATATAACCTGAGACTCTTTTTTTTCCTGATCTCCCGGTCGCACCATCTGCTGGTTTCCAATGATCTTGACACCCTGCCGGCAACCTATTTCGCCCACCTTTTTTCACGGTTGATCTTTTACTTGTCGTTCTCAAAGAAGCGTAGCACGCCCATTCACATTCACGATTGTCATGAATATTTCCGGGGAGTACCGGAACTTGTCGGCCGGAAATTCGCTCCCATGATCTGGAAAGCCTTTGAGGATATGATCTTCCCCCATCTGAAGAAGGTCATCGCGGTGAATTCATCCATCGCCCGTATTTACAATGAAGAATATGGTGTTACAGTAACAGCAGTGCGGAATCTTCCGTTCCGCAAACCTGTTACAACCTCCGGAGATATTAAAACTGAGCTGGCGATCGGCCCGAATCAGAAGGTGGTCTTTTACCAGGGGGCGGTTAATGTGGATCGCGGGATCGAGGAAGCCGTTCGGTGTCTGAAGTATCTGAAGACCGATGCAGTACTGGTCATTGCCGGCAGCGGGGATATTTTTAACGAGCTGAAAAACCTGATCGCTGAAGAAAAACGCGAAAGCCAGGTGATACTTACCGGACCGATCCCTTTTGAAAATTTGCATCATTTTACCTGCATCGCCGACATCGGACTATCTATCGAAAAGGACATCGGAATCAACTACCACTATGCCTTGCCGAATAAGATCATGGATTATATCCAGGCAAACGTCCCGCTACTGGTCTCTCCGTTCCCCGAAATGAAGGCAATTGTCGACCAATACCAGATCGGAGCATGTATCACGGGCCACGACCCCGAATCGCTCGCCGGAAGCATCGATGCGATGTTGGGCGACCCGGTTAAACTGGAACAATACAAAGCGAACCTGAAGATTGCCGCCGAAGAACTTTGCTGGGAAAACGAACAACACAAACTCTCAGAACTTTTTAATTTAGAGTCTGTTTAAATTTAGTTTGTCAGGTGAAAACCTATTTATTTACGATTGACCTTTTGACTTTCTTTTGATGCCTCCTCTCCGCCTTCATATCGTCTCCTTCGACATCCCCTATCCACCTAACTACGGCGGCGTCATCGATGTTTATTACAAAATCAGGGCATTACACGAAGCCGGCGTCAGCATACACCTTCACTGTTTTGAATATCAACGGGCGCGAAGTATCGAGCTGGAGCGTTATTGCTCGAAAGTCTCCTATTATCCCCGGAAGACAGGCTGGCTCATCAACCTGAGTCCGCTGCCCTATATCGTAAAAAGCCGAATGGTACCCGGACTTTTTCAGGCTCTGCTTTCGGATGATGCACCTGTTCTGTTCGAGGGATTGCATACCTGCGGATTCATGGATGATAAAAGACTTTCGAAACGTTTGAAAATTTACCGCGAAAGCAATATTGAACATCATTACTACTATCATCTTAGCCTGACGGAACGAAATCCGGGCAGAAAAGTGTTTTTCCTCCTCGAAAGTGTGAAACTCTTCTTTTTCCAACGGATTCTACGTCATGCATCCCTGATGCTGCCCGTTTCTCAGGCCGATTGCGACTATCTTTCGGCCCGTTTTCCCCTGCAACGGGTGATCCTGATGCCCAGCTTTCACCGCGATCAACAGGTCAACACTATCCCGGGAAAGGGAAGTTATGCCTTATACCACGGCAAGCTCTCGGTTGCCGAAAACAACCAGGCAGCCCGGTACCTGATCAACGAGGTCTGGACCGGCACGATGCCCCGGCTGGTCATTGCCGGCATGAAGCCTCCTGCCTGGCTGGTGCGGTTAGCCCGATCAAGAGCCAATGTAACGCTGGTTCCCGATCCACCGGAGGAAGAGATGGCCCGGCTGATCCGCGAGGCCCATCTCACTATCCTGATCACAAAACAGGCAACGGGATTGAAGCTGAAGCTCCTGGATTCGTTATATAACGGCCGTTTTTGCCTGGTCAACTCTCTCATGCTCGCCGGCACCTCCCTGCATGGGCTGTGTGAAGTGGCTGATACAGCCGACGGCCTGCGACTGCGGGTTCAACAACTCTTCCAATCGGAATTCACTCCGGAAAGAATTTTAGAAAGGACGAAGCTCCTGGAAGGATCCTACTCCAATATTAAAAATTGTAATTTACTCAGAGATATATTAACTTTGCATGAAAGTGATGCCGTTTCCCGGAATAAAACCTCCACGTGATAAAATCAGATCCCATGAAAAAGATTTTAGTTCCCGTCGATTTTTCAGCCCATACAGAGATCTCTTGCAAGTACGCCATCGAATTTTTAAAGGTCTTCGGCGGCGAGATCCGGCTGTTCCACACTTATTTTGACCAGGTTATCCTGGCCGACACCAGCTTTCCCGACACCCTCGACATGAGTACCATCTATAACGAAGAGCTGATGAAGGAGATCCACAGGCAGGCTGAACGGAATATGGAGGAATTGAAACTCAAGGTCATCCAAATGCTCAAAAAAGAGAATCTCGACCAGGTACAGCCCGAAACCCTTGTGGTCGGAGGCGAAATCGAGCATGAACTCAAGGAGATTTGCCATGAATACCACCCTGATCTGGTCATCATGGGAACCACCGGAAAGGGAAACAACATCAACGTATGGGGAAAAGTATCGACCTTCATCATCGATCATGCAAAAGTTCCCGTGCTTACAGTACCCGTCATGAAAAGTTTTAAAGGCTTCCGGAATATCATGTTTTCCGCCGATCTTTCCGACGGGAACGCCGAAGTCATATCGGAACTGGGTACCCTCTTCGCGCAATTCGACTGCAGGCTGCATGTTGTTCATTTCCTTGTTAAGGCCAAGGGTTCCGATGCTTATTTACGGATGAAAGCCTTACAGGTAAAATTTGGAAAAGAAGAGAAGGAGGGCAAGATCACGTTCAGGGTCATCGAAAGCGCCACCGACAACCAGAAAGCCGTCGATGATTTTGTAAGAGACCATGAGATCGACCTGATTGCCTTTCAACCGTATAAACGAAGTCTCTTTTACATGCTCTTTACAAAAAACATCACCAAGAAGAACCTCTTCGCAACCAACATTCCGCTTTTAGCGGTAACCCGGAAAAATTAAAATTAATTGACCGGTACCAGCCGGTAGTTTTCGAATTTATAAATCATCCAATGCCGGTTTTCAAACCCATTTCCTTTGGTTGAACCGAATTCAAACCGCGTTTGCAGCGATTTCATGGAAAAGTCGCTCAGACATCCCGGGAACCTTGTACCATATCTTTGTAAGGCGGTGAGAAAATAACTTGCAATGTCGAACCCCTGGAACGCCATAAGCAGCGGATCAGTGGCATACGTCTGCTGATATCGACCGACAAACCATTTGGTCTGCGGATCATTATAATCGATAAATTGTTTTGCTGTAAAATGAGCTTTAAGGGCCAGCAGGTACTCTGTTTCCAACCCATCCATGGCACCCCAGTCGGGAAGGCCGATTACCGTGATGCCGTAATCATTCCGCAATTCATAAAAGCGACGCGTCAGGTCGAGGGCATAGGCAGCATTATCGGAAAATACCACCAGCACATTTTCCTTCACCTTTGAAAGTTTGCTGATAACTCCTTCCTGACCCTCCGGAAGGAGTACCTCCAGATTTCGTTCCTGGCATTCCTTTTTAAGGCGCTCTGCAGCATCGCGGTCCGGATACTGGCCACTTTTAAGAATCAGAATCTGATCCTTTGCGAAGTTGTCCGACAGATATTGTCCTACCTGTCCTGGTTGTGTTTTTCGAGATGGAATGGCTTTGAAAACAAAGGGATTCCCGGCGATAATGTCGTTCCGCTCCGAGATCGGGTTGACGATCGGGATATGGTTTTTTTCGGCAAAATCGGCAACCATCCGGAAGTTGCGAAGATACAACATACCCACGATCAGATCCATCTTTTTAAGATCCGGATTTTTAAGCAGTTGTTTCGTCTTCAGGGTATCCTTCTCCACATCATAAACATAGAGTCTGATTTTGATACCGGTCTTCTCGAGGGTATCGAGCGCCAGCCTGAATCCTTCATAAAACGGGATAAACTGTAACGATTTGGAATTTTCAACAATGTTCCTAACCGGATTTTCTGCATCGAGCGACTGGGACTCTTTAAGATACAACGGAAGCATGAGGGCGACCCGGTAAACCGGCTTTTTCGTGGAGCTGTCGATGCCACATGGCAGCAACGGAGCCGCCGGGATCGAATCTGATTTTTCAATAACACCACGTCCGGTAGTCATGGTCTTTGTGCCGGGACCGGCAGCTTTTGCTCCATCCGGACTCTCTTTCCCTGCCGGTGGAAGGGTCTTTGCGACTTTTGTACCAGAGCGGGGAACCCTGATTTTCTGATCCGCCTTGATCCCCTCCTTGACCTCCGGGTTCTCCCTGATCAGTTCATTTACATCCACCCCGTAAACCTTTGAGATCATGTACAGGGTCTGCCCCCGTTTAATCGTATGAATATAGTACTCCTTCCCATCGATATTCTGGACCACCGTCGAACGCATCTGCTTCAACTGCTCGTTGACATTCTGCGATGAAAGAAACAACGGCATAACCAACATGACAACCATAAGTACCAGGACATGATTGCAGCCTCTCCGACAACGGCTCCGGGAGCCGACCTCGTTCGTTTTGATTATTCCCATTCGATGGTAGCAGGCGGTTTTGAACTGATATCATAAACGACGCGGTTAACGCCCTTTACTTTATTGATAATTTCGTTGCTCACCCTGGCCAGGAAATCATGAGGCAGGCGGGCCCAATCGGCAGTCATCCCATCGGTGGAGGTTACCGCCCGGAGCGCTACCACATTTTCATAGGTCCGCTCATCACCCATTACGCCTACGGTCTGCACGGGAAGAAGGACGGCAAAAGCCTGCCATACCTGATGGTAAAGGCCGGCCGTCCGGAGTCCGCTGATAAAGACATCGTCAACTTCCTGCAGAAGCCTGACCTTTTTCTCATCCACATCACTTAAAATCCGCACAGCCAGACCCGGCCCGGGAAACGGGTGCCGCTCTAAAAACAGGCTGTCGAGTCCTAAAGTTGCTCCGACCCGTCGTACTTCATCCTTGAAAAGCGTGTTAAGCGGCTCTATAATTTTCAGGTTCAGATGTTCAGGCAAACCGCCAACATTGTGATGCGATTTGATAGTCGCCGATGGCCCTTTCACCGACCGGCTTTCGATGACGTCGGGATAAATTGTTCCCTGCGCCAGCCAGTGTATTCCTTCCAGCTTTTTGGCCTCAGCCTCAAAAACATCGATAAAGATCTTTCCGATGATCTTTCGTTTCTTTTCCGGATCAGTGATCCCTTTCAAGCCTTCAAGAAAGAGCGCACCGGCATCCACACCTTTGATATTCAAATCAAGACTTCGAAATCGTTCCAGCACATTCTGAAATTCATTTTTCCGGAGAAGGCCATTATCGACAAAGATGCAAAACAGATTTTTCCCGACAGCCTGATGTAACAACATGGCTGCCACCGAAGAATCGACTCCCCCCGACAGTCCGAGCACTACGCGGTCATCGCCCAGCCTGTTCCTGAGTTCTGCAACGGTAGCTCCAACGAATGACTCCGGAGTCCACGATTGGCTGCACCCGCAAATATCCACCACAAAGTTCTTTAGCACTTTCATCCCTTCTGTGCTGTGATAGACCTCGGGATGAAACTGGATTCCGTAGGTTGGTTCCTGCTGAACCTTATAACCGGCCATAGTTACCTCAGGAGTGCTGGCGGTGATCCCGAAAGATTCGGGAACATGAAGAATGGTATCGGCATGCGACATCCACACCTGCGAGCCATCCGAAAGTCCCCGCATCAGCAAGTCTTCCCGATTGATAAAGGAGAGGTTTGCCCTTCCATACTCCCTGATCTTCGATGCTGCTACCGTCCCGCCCGATGCCTGTGCCAGATATTGCGCTCCGTAGCATACCCCCAACAGTGGAATCACCCCCCGAATACTTGAAAGATCAGGAATCGGAGCATCAGAATCTCTCACGGAGCTTGGACTTCCCGACAGGATCACCCCTTTGAACCTGGGTTCAGGCCGAGGTATTTTATTGTATGGATGTATTTCACAGAAAACGTTGAGTTCGCGAACCCTGCGGGCAATCAACTGAGTATATTGCGATCCGAAATCGAGGATCAGGATGGTTTCTTGCATGACACAAAGATAAGGAAAATTTAACGGATCAAAGCAGCCTCATAACGACTCGAGTTGCCGGCAGCATCTGTAACTGTCAGCAGGAACAGGTTTTTGCCCGGCTTCATCCGATCGTCAAACTGATAGGTCAGCAAACGGTTCTTTTCATCGTAATCCATCAGGATCCATTTACCATTGAGGGTTCCCCGGTAAGTTTTAATGCCGGAAAGATCATCAGAAATTTTGACCAGAATGGAGACCTGCCGCGTTACTTTTTTATTGGGGAAAATATTGACGGCGCGGATCACGGGCGACTGCGTATCGACTACAACGGAATAAGTTCCGAACTCCCTGATTTTGGCAGTCACCCAGCCATGATCGTAAGAGCCGCCCCGGTTCGAAATTCTTCCACCCGGATCGACCGACACGATCAGGGCTTTTGATTGCAGCGACGTAGGAACGCGATCGGCCTTGATGGCAAGGGTACAAAAGGTGTGCAGCGGCACGTCGGTCAGGTGAAGATGGTGAATACCGGCCAATGTATTCGCTGCCTGCGGCGACACCTGGTACTCAAACGAGAGATTCTCATAAAGGGCATCGCCCGGAACGGTGAGTCGTATGTCGGAGCGCTCGAACCGGTTCTCTTTTTGCCACGAAAACTCCTGAATGCCCGACGGTTTAGCCGGCACATAACGCCCGCCCGATGGGGCAGGCGGGTGGCTCTGAAGATAAAACCTGATTTCCGACCTGTTTCCGAAGGCATCGGTAACACGGTACTGAACCAGATGTAGCCGGTTATCGGAAAAAGTCGCCATCCCGTTGTTGACCACATTTTTATAGATCCTTAGCCTGTTATTCGGGGCGATAAACGAGCGCTGTATCTTCCGTTTCGACCGGACGAAGGTCGGGTAATCGATCAGACTGTTTACATACCTTGTTTCTGAAAAGGCAAATTTTTCAATATTCTGGGAAAAGACCATCGTCCCGTCGATCAACAAGTCGATGGCATGCACCCCGGTACGGAGGCTTCCATCGTTGTTCTCCGATGTCTCGATCCCAAAAGCAATGTTGCCGGTAACACGAATGGTGTCGGCGCTTTTCAGGCGGTATGTTCCGTTAGTGCCGGTTACCGGGAGCAATAGTGCATTGCCGGTGAAATTGACCATCGAAACAGGATTCATCGGATAGATTTTAACAGAGGTGATCTTTGGAGGAATCTTATCCGGGGTCATAAACCCGAAATCGAGCGGATCAACAACCTCCTGAGTCCGTGAGTCACGTATTTCAAAGTGCAGATGAGGGCCTGCCGAGGAGCCGGAGTTGCCTGTCCAGGCAATGAGATCTCCCTTTTTAACGCGCAGCGTTCCGGGATCGATCTCCGTATCGATTGCAAAGGATTCCTCCCGGTACTGACGGGTGCGGACCCAGTTACCGATGGGTCCTGCAAAAGCTTTCAGGTGGCCGTAAACGGATGTATAGCCATTTGGATGACTTATATACAAAGCTTTTCCAAAACCACCCGGGGCCACAAAAACTCTGGCAATATAACCATCGGCAATGGCATAAACGGGCTTTCCCTGCACCCCATCGGTCCGGATGTCGATCCCCGAATGAAAGTGGTTTCGTCGAATCTCGCCGAAGGCGCCTGAAAGGGTGATCGGGTAACCGACCGGGGAGCGAAAGTATTTCCGGGGATTCTCCAGCCCGATCATTCCCCATGATGCGCAGATCAGCAGGAACGTGAGAAGAGCCGGAATCCGGAATCCTTTTTGCATTACCGGAGGGGCAGAAACGAATAATTTTTCGAATAGCGCAGCATCTGCTGTGCAAAGTCATCAGGATAGCTGATGGTGATGTCGGAAATGGTGTCGCCTTGTGTCACAACCGTGTACTCGGGATTGATGAATCCGGCATAGGGCGCGATATTCAGCTTTTTATACCGTTCCAGCACCTCCTTGTGCAAAACCGGTTCAACTGCTACGGCGTATTGCTCCACAAGTTTCTTGGCTTCCCGGTAATTTCCTTCCGAGGTGATTTTCTGAATGACTTTCAGCAGTTCACCGAATTGCCAGCGCAGGTTTTCATAGTCGAGGATGTGTATGTAGGATTTACCATCGCGGGTCACTTTTTCGATGATTTTCTTCTCTTTTGAATGTTCAAAAACCCAATTGGCGATAAGAGCACGGTCGCGCATGTGGGCCTCTTCGATGGTTTTTCCCGGCTGGATCCGCACCAGTTGTGTCATCAGTCCGTTGCGCATAAAGTTATCGTACTCGGCCTTGGCCGTCTCAAAATCTTCAATCAGACCCAGGTTAACCATTTCGGGATCCATGATGTAATAGAGGGCAAACAGGTCGGCACGGGCTTCTTCGATTGTCGAATGGTAATTTTTCAATGCCTCCGCAGTAACCCCGGGAAGAAGCTGTCCGGAGCCGTGCCCTAAGCACTCGTGCAGGTCGGTGGTCAGGTTGCCGGCAAGGTAACTGAACTTTCGCGACCGCTCTATCTCCTCCTTCGAATATGCAAACTCTTCCAGGAATCCGTTTCCCTGCGAAGCCTGATCATAAGCATACGTGATATTGTCGATGGTGACCGATTTCGATCCGTACTCTTTCCTTATCCAGTTGGCATTGGGAAGGTTGATGCCGATGGGTGTAGTGGGATGACATTCACCCCCTAACTGGGCAACGGTGATCACCTTTGCCGTGACCCCGCGAACCTTCTCTTTCCGGAATTCCGGAGCAACCGGCGAGTGGTCTTCGAAGTACTGGGCATTATCGCTCAAAATCTGGGTGCGACGGGTTGCAGTCACATCTTTAAAATTGACGATCGACTCCCAGGAACCTTTCATGGCCATCGGATCGCCATAGACTTCGATAAATCCGTTGACATAATCGACCAGCGCATCTAAATCTTTTACCCAGGTTACGTTGTATTGATCCCAGGTACGAAGATTCCCCGATTTGTAAAAGTCGATCAACAGCCTGAGTCCCTCTTTCTGCTCAGGTGTTTCCGCTTCGGGAACCGCTTTCTCAAGCCAATAGACAATCTTTTCGATGGCGCCGGTATAAAGCCCCCCGATTCGATATATTGTTTCAGTAACCTGTCCATTCTCTTTCAGGAGTTTTGAATTCAAACCATACGAAATGAGGGTATCTCTGCCCGATTTACGATCTGCTTCTTTAAGGTTTTCATAGAACCGCTCAGCATCCTGCTGATTGATCCCTTCATAGAAATTGGAGGCGGATGACCGGATCAGATCCTTTTCCGGATCGAGACTTACCCGCTTGGCGTCAACCCCCGGATCAAAGATAATGGGCGTGATCTCGGCAATAAATCCCTTCACATCCTGGTTCCGGTCTAATGGCAACAAGCCGGGTTTTATGTCATGAACCAGCGAGGCAAAGTACTCCTTCGAAAATTCAGGCAAAAATTTATCGGTCGAATAGTGGTGGTGTATGCCATTGCTGAACCAGACCCGTTTGAGATAAACTTCAAAATTCCTGAAGTCAGCAGCATTCCTGTTGCCCTTATAATTTTCATAGATCGTCTCCAGGGTCTTGCGAATGAGCAGGTTGTAACGGTAATTCTGGTCATAGATAATGTCCCGGCCGCACAAAGCCGCCTGGCTCAGGTAATAGATCAGCTTTTTCTGCCTGAGTGTCAACGTATCGAATCCCGGGACCTGGTATCTTAAAATCCTGGCATCTGCGAATTGTTCGGTCAGGTATTTAAAATTTTCCACTCCGCTGTTCTTCTCCTTATCGCCCTGCTGATTGCAGGAAACAGCTAAACACGCTATGGTCATCATGAGTAAAATTCTGAATGATTTCATAATTGCTGATACATTTATTTTAATTTGGATTGTGATTGATCTTGAATAATCCCGTTTTCAAACACCGGGATCACAGTTGTCAGGTCATGGGTGAAGGAATACGGAAGAATGTCGTCTAACCCCAATCGTTGTAACCGTTTGCGGTGCGCCGCCTTTTCCATATAGGAAAGCACATCGCCGGATGCGGCATGCCAAAGGTCAACAGATGCGGCCACGGAATCGCAGGTTGTAGAATATTTGCCCGACTGAAGCAGCCGCTCCGACAAGGCGCCGGCGAAGACGGAATCCTCTAAACAGAATTTATTCTTCCATCCCGAACAAAGGATCACTGTGTTGCAGCGTTCTGCAAGCAGCCAGCGAACGACGGCGCTGATATTGATGAAGGCGGCAATGACTACCTTGCCGGAACCGCCGGCTACTGCCAGCGCCCGGGTGCCATTGGTCGTGCAATAGACCAAAGTACGGCCACCGATGTTTTCGCGGGTGAAATTAAAGGCGGAATTTCCGAAATCTGCAAAAGCAAGCTTTCTTCCATCTTTTTCAGTCGCGACCAAAAAACCTTTGTCTTTATAATCCCGGGCCGCTTCGTGCGTGGCAACAGGGATAATCTCCTTCGCCCCGTGATGAAAGGCGGCACAAATCGAAGTGGTTGCGCGGAGAATATCCACCAGCACAACGACGAACGGTTCCCGTGTAAGCATGTCGGGAAAGAGACGGGGAGAAAAACAAACTTCAAGCGTGGGTCTGCAATCAGACTGGTGTTCCATCATTTTTTATAGAATACTACTTCACAATTGGGATGGGTCTGCCGGAGCTGTTCAGCCCGTTTTTCCGAAACATTGGTATTGAACATCTTTACGGAAACCAATTGATTCATCCCTTCCAACACATTGATATTTCCGACCTTGGTATTGTAAAATTCAAGAACGGTAAGGTTCACCAGCTTTTCAAGGTATTTGAGGTTTTTGATCTGGGTCCCGTTGAATTTCAATACCGAAAGCTGCACCATATTCTGTATCGCCTCTAAATCGTTGACCAGGGTATTGGAAAAATCGAGTTCCGTCAGTCCGGGCAACTCCTTAACCGGTGAAAGGTCTGAGATCGGATTTTTGGGACATCGTAACGCTTTCAGCCGCGATACCCGGGCTAATGGAGTGAGATCAGAAACCGCAGTACCCGAAAATTCAAGCTCGGTAAGTCTCTTCAAATGAGTCAGCGGCCTGAGGTCGGCAATTTGAAAATTCTCGGTTATCGTGAGTTTCCGGCTCGAAGCGATCTGTTCCAACTGAACCTTGCCAGGGTTTCCTGTAAGGTCGATCGATTTCAGGAATATCTCTTTCCAGGCAGGGTTCAAACTTTGCCACCAGGTCTCATTTTCAAAGGTTTGATAAACCAGTGTACAATCCGGATTCCGATCGGCAAATGCTAAGGCATCGCGGTCATCGAGCGGGGTATTGTCGGCAAAGATCAGTCGCAGTGACTTCAATCCATCAAGGCCGGTCAAATCGGCCACCTGGGTGTTATCGATGTTCAACACCTCCAGCGCTGTACATCCCGACAACGCATCGGTCTTATTAACTTTAGTATTTGCTGCATTGATAATCTTCAGCCTGGTCAGCAACGAAAGCGCTTCAAAGTTCGAAATACCGGTACTCTGACACTGAAGGTTTCTGAGCAGGGTAAGCTTTTGCAAGGGATAAAGGGAAGTAATGGCAAGGCGACCGGCAATATTGACGCTGTCGATCAGGATAAGCAGATGGAGTTGCTCAGGAGTCGGCGGGTTGCTGAGTTCCATGGCCAGGTTGAAGGTATTGCGCCAGTCGGAAGTCATGCTTCTCCACCATTCGGTCAGCGGCTTGGTTGCGTAAAGTAACGAAGTGCCAGGATGCTCCTTCAGGAAGGCAAAGGCCTCCTGCTGTCCGACTTTACTGTTGTTACAACTGACGTGCTCCAGGTTCTTCAAATCTTTCAAAGGGGCCAGGCTCCTTATTGCGGTACTGTCGAAAGTCAGTGACTTCAGGGAAGAAAGGTTTTTCAACGGAGTCAGATCGGTGACCGGTGTTCCTGAAAAATCAAGTAGTTCAAGAGAAACAAGTCCGGCTATCGGTAAAAGATCCGGCACCGCTGTACTGGAGATATTCAGATTCTTAAGCCGGGTCATCCCCTCCAAAGGAGTCAGCGATGAAACAGGTGTTCCGCTAAGGTCAAGGAGCTCCAGCGCCTGGTAAGTGGGAATTACCGAGATATCGGTCACTCCGGTTGCCGATAGGTTCAGACGGGTAAGGTTTGAACAATAACGAAGGGGATCAAGGCTAATTACCGCGGTACCGGAGAGGTTCAGGTCGGTAAGGTTATTCAGGTTGCGCAATGGCATCAGGTCACTGATCCCGGTCCCGGAAATATCCACCGATTTCAGATCCGACATTTTATTCAAGGGATCGAGGTTCATAATATCGCGGTTGCCAGACAGGTCAACCGAAGCAGCGTGTACCACGGCCGATATCGCCTGATAGAATTCATCCCCGTTGATTGGGGTGGAAATCCCGCCGACCAGGGCAAGGGTATCGTTATACGACTCAATCTTTGCCAGGTCGGTGGAGCCAGCCTGCTTCCCGTTTCCCAGAATCGACTTCCAGGCAACCGGAAGTTGATTCCACCAGTTCCGCATCTCTTCCTTCTCGTTGAGTTTGGTAGTATATATGCTCACAATCTTGAGCTGCTGTTTTACCGAATCAAAGTTAATCTCAAGGTAACGTACTTTGTTTGAATTCACCGAATCACCATTAACAGTCAGTCCCTTCAGGTTCCGGTTTGCCGTAACCTTGAAATAGGTCAATCCCTGAGCGTTCGTCTCCACCGCCACATCCTGAATATCGTAGCTGAAACGGGCCTGCCTGAAAAAGAAATCGACATCGCTAAGGTAGGCGGGCATATCTTTGTGCAGGGGAACCAACCGGTTTTCATCCAGGTCATCCTCTACCTGAACCTCCGGATCCCAGCACCATTTGAGATAGCTCTGGGTGATGATGGTCTTCTTTTCGTTGACCGGATTTCGCTTATCGGCTAAAAAATTAAGAGAGCTTTCAAAGAATTTTACCAGCGGGGTTACCTGAAGTTTAAAAGTATCGACCTTGTTTGCGGCTATCATCCCGGCTTTTGAATGCGCCGGGACCGTCGTGGAAGTCGTCGATTTAGGTTTGACACCGCTTTTTTGCGACTTTTGCTTCTGCGTCGCACCTTTATTCCCCGTTGTGGTCGTTGTCTTCTTCTGACCTCCTGTTGACTTATTCTGTTGCACTACATTCAGTGCAAGAGTATTGTCCGTTTTCTTTGCTGGTGCAGCGCCAGCCGACTGTAAATGAGCGCCGGATGCTGTAATCCAACATCCGGTCGCCAGGATCATTAACAGAATCAATAAATGATTTCGCATGCCGTTTCAGTTTACCCGCGTATAATTTTGCATCAGCGTCTTCTTTTCCTCGTCATTCACCCGGATGACATTGGATATCAGCCATCCCGAATTAGTGCTGTTGCGGTTGAACCAGGAGAGCTCAAAGTACCAGTTCGGGATTTGAAAAATATGAAATTTCACCTCGTTGACCGATCCGAAAACCAGGTTCCCGTTCTTCACCTCCATAATGAATAAGCTTAACATGTCGGGCCGGTAGTTCCGCTGTAAGTAATAGTCGATGTTTTCGGGTTCCCTGAAAACCTTGTGAATATTCATGAAATCGAGTTCATGACTCATCGGGTGCAGGATATGACTGGTGTTCAGTGTATCGTTGATATGAGAAAACCAGGATTCAAACTTATCGAAATAGATGTTGGAAATCACCCACTTGTAACCCTGGAGCTGTTTCTCAATTTTCAGATAAAGGATAATGTTCACCTTCTCTTTTTTGTAATGGAATGTGGTGGATAATTCGGCGAACCACTTGTTTGAGTAAAAGTCGAGGAATGCCGGGTTCCTCTTGTTCAGGGCATCCTCGACGAAGACAAACTTTTTATCCTCATTGATCAAAGGGCTGGAGTTGTCGAAGAGCATTTCCAGGTACTTTTTCCGGTTTTTCAGATCATGATAGCCGTTGTCGCCCGGATAGAGACGGTTCCCGCGGATGTCCTCCTCGGCATTAAACCGCAGGAAAAATTGGTTTACTTGTTTGGTCTGGGCATAAAGCAGCGTTTCATCGGCCGCAAACGATCCGATCGACCCTTGTGCCAACATCAGCATTGGCAACAATGATAAGGCAATAACAATGAAATTTCGCATAAAATTACATGAAAGGCTTCCTTACGAAAAGTTCTTTAACAGGCGGAATTTTTCGTGAAACAACCCCTATTTTGATGTTTCCTTAACCCTGATATCTCCCAACATCACATCCCAAAAACCGATGAGTCTTCCTCCGATCTGGGTCTCTTTGCGTTTAACATAAACGGTAATGTCTTTCTTTGTGGTATCTTCATAAACCAATCCCTTTTCCTTGTCAAAGGCCTGAAACCGCTGGTAAATCGTGATCACCCCGACGTAGGTGCCATCGGGCTGGCGTACCAGGTCGCTCACATACTGGATTTTATACCAGTCGATCGTGACCTTGTCGTAATTCAGTTGCATCAGCCGGTCGAAATATTCTCTGACCTTGTAGTAGTTTACATCCTGCCGGCCAAGCGAAGATACTCCCACCTCGCTGTTTTCCATAAAGAGTTCGACCGCACGTTCGATCACGCGTTGCGCGTCGGACCAGGGAGTCTGTTTATCGCCGATAATGCTGATGTATTTGCTCAGATCACGGACTTTTTCGAGGGCAAGGCTGTCGATGGCCTGTTTACGCTGCGGCGAAATGTTATCCTGCGCCATTGCTCCCGATACAGTAAGTACCAGGACAAACAAGGTGAATATTGAAACGCTCTTTCTCATCTTTACTGTTTTTTAATTAAATCAAGTCCTTTGATTTTCCCGTTAGCATCAGTCATGATGGCATCGATGACGTTATTGCTTGCTTTGGTATCCCTGACAAAATTCAGGTAGCGTTTGATGGTGGTGGGTTTGTCGTAATCGACGATGGAGCCCTCACGGCTTATAATGATCAGTACAGGGGCATCGTCGGAGGAAAAGAACTTCAGGGTATTAACGATGGTATTGTCGGCCTGGGTATAATTACCGCCCGTGGCGTATTTCGCAATGGCATCAAAGGCATTTTCGATCTGGGTTTTGACAGGCAAACTGGCTGCAGAACCGGCTTCGCGCATATCCCTTACCTTTTTTTCGACCCGTCCGATCAACTCGTCGATTTCGCTGTCTTTCAAATTCTGGGCCTTGATGGCGTTGACCTCCCTTTCGATCTGATCGGCTGTTTTTCCGTCTTTGTTCAACAGGAGATCATATAGCTTAGCCCGGGCCTCATCCACCTGCTGGGCCCTCACTTTATACAGTTCGGCTAATTCAGTTTTCAGTTTTTGCTGCGCCTTGATGATCATGGAATTCAATGCAGGGTCATTGTAGTTTTTATCCATGATATCACCCAACATTTGCTTCTGGTCATCGAGCGATAAAGTCGAGGTTCCGTCGATGATCGACTGAACCTGTTTCTTGGCGGCCTCGATCTGGGCTTTACGCTCCTTTTTGGATAATTTGCCGGTCGATTTACAACCGTCCGTACCAACCAGAAGTCCTGCCATCAGGATCATAAAGATGATGTGCTGCCAGCGGACCGATTTTATTTGATATGCGAGTTGTTTCATATCTGATGATTTTAATTATTGGTTCTGAATGTTTTTATCCTTTATAGAAAGGAAACTTAACAACTTTTGCTTTCAAAATCTTATCCCGGATCTTGATATAGATTTCACTTCCCTCCGTTGAAAGCGCTGTCGGTACATAACCCATTCCAACGGGAATCTTCACCGAAGGACCCATGGTGCCGGAAGTGACTTCGCCAATGGTTTTTCCTGCGGCATCTGTAATTTCATAACCATGCCGGGGGATTCCTTTGTCAACCATTTCGAATCCAACCAGTTTACGCACTGTTCCTTCTTTTTTCTGCTTCAGCAACTGTGGTTTGTTGATAAAGTCCTTAGTATCGTTGAACTTGGTGATCCAGCCCAGGCCGGCTTCAATGGGCGAAGTGGTATCGTTGATATCGTTGCCGTACAAACAATATCCCATCTCCAGGCGCAGGGTATCTCGGGCACCGAGTCCGATCGGCTTGATACCGAACTCTTTTCCGGCTTCAAAGACTGCATTCCAGATCTTAGGAGCGTCGGCGTTGGCCATATAAATTTCGCATCCGCCCGACCCGGTATAGCCGGTGGTGGCGAAAATCACGCCGGGAACGCCTGCAAAAGTGAGTTTTTTGAAGGTGTAGTACTCCATATCGGTCACCGTGGTATCGGTAAGTTTTTGCATGGCTTTCAACGCGAGGGGACCCTGGATTGCCAATTGGGCAATTTCATCGGAAGCATTCACGAGGGTTGCGCCCACTTTATTGTGGCTGGTACACCAGGCCCAGTCTTTGTCGATATTGGCAGCATTCACCACCAGCAAATAGGTTTCATCATCTACTTTATAAACCAACAGATCGTCAACGATCCCGCCTGTTTCATTGGGGAAACAACTGTACTGAACTTTACCGGGAACCAGTTTGGAGGCGTCGTTGGAGGTAACCCACTGTATAAATTGTAAAGCATGCGGGCCTTTGACCCAGAACTCACCCATATGTGAAACATCAAATACGCCGACACTTTTGCGCACGGTTTCGTGCTCGGCATTGACGCCTTCGTACTGTATGGGCATGTAATAGCCTGCGAATGGTACCATTTTGGCGCCCATGGCTTCGTGAAACTTTGTAAATGCTGTGTTTTTCATGTGTATATATAATTTGTTTTTATTGATCACATGGGATATCCAAGATAAACGGTCATGCTGTAAAACGACCGCATTCTGAATGTTTGGTTGTGGTGACTCCTTTTAATGTTTATCACAGTGCTTCGAATCAGTGATACTGAGTGTTTAAGTGTGCATTTTTTTCACAAATTCAAACAGCCGGAGTATAACGACGCAAAAGTAGGAAAAATTGTACCTGAAGCGGTTCACTGTTCATATTTCCCTGTAAATGTTCATATGTTCCCCCAAAAAATTCCTAATTTTGAACCATGCTAATAACCTGGAATCATATCGTTTGTGACTGTCATGTTTCCATGACGGCGGTTTCCCTTTTAGATCATCCTGAAGCGCCATGATCACCATCCTGGGTCCTACCGCTTCGGGCAAGACAAAGATTGCGGTACAGGTGGCTCACCGCATTGGCGGAGAGATCATCAGCGCTGATTCGAGGCAGGTTTACCGGGGTATGGATATCGGAACAGGCAAGGATTTAGGCGAATATGATTTCGACGGTAAGCACATTCCGTATCATCTTATCGATATTAAAGATCCGGGGTACGAATACAACATTTTTGAATTCCGGCACGACTTTACCGAGGCTTACCGAGATATTGTTTCCAGAGGCAGGATGCCCGTCCTGTGTGGGGGATCCGGCATGTACCTCGACAGCGTTGTGAGTGATTACCGGTTAGCCGATGCACCCGATGAAGATCCGCGAAGGGAACAGCTACAGGCAATGACCGACCGGGAGCTGGCCCGGCTTCTGCGATCTTTGAAAAGGTTGCACAACAAGACCGACCTCGAAGACCGGGAACGGATGATAAAAGCGATTCTCATTGCCGAAAAAACCAACATGGATTCTTCGGGAGGCCACTCGGTCAACCCCGGCGATTTCAGCGGAAACATCTTCGGCATCGCCATTCCCCGGGTCCTTCAGATACAGCGCATTGAGGAACGTTTGGCCAACCGGCTCCGGAATGGAATGATCGCGGAAACGGAACGGCTTCTGGCTTCGGGATTAAGTCCGGAACGACTCATCCGGTACGGGCTTGAGTATAAATTTGTGACGCTCTACGTGACGGGACAACTATCATGTACCGAATTAGAGACCCGGCTCAACATTGCCATACGGCAGTTTGCCAAAAGGCAGATGACCTGGTTTCGCGGAATGGAACGAAGAGGAATCAGAATCCAATGGATCGACGGGCAAAAGTCTCCGGAAGAGCTGGCTGGCGTCATCCTTTCCCTAACCGGTTCATCATCACAGATCGACCGGTGAACATATTAAATGGAAATACCCATAAGGCCAAGACATACAAACCGCGGATGAATATTTATTTT